>NZ_FTPS01000001.1:1200000-1800000 GCF_900156525.1 Pontibaca methylaminivorans | reverse complement strand
GCCGGCCGATCATGTCCCGGGCCTCGTCGATCCCGAGCGGCGCCATGGCCAGCTGGCTGTCGCGCAACAGTTCGATCCAGATGCCGCCGAAGGCCACCATGACGAAACTGCCGAACTGCGCGTCGCGCAGCAGCCCGAAAGCCATCTCGGCCTGCCCGTCGACCATGGCGCTCAGCAGCACCCGCGGACCAAGGCGCGCGGCCAGCGCGTCATGGGCCCGCGCCACCGCATCCTCCGAATCCAGTCCGAGCACGACGCCGCCGACGTCGCTCTTGTGCAGGATGCCGGGCTGCGCCGTCTTCATCACGAGCGGAAAGCCGAGGTCGCGGGCGGCGGCAATCGCCTCCTCGCGCGTCACGGCGACGCGATGCGCGGGCGTTCCGATCCCGTAATCGGCAAGCAGCGCATAGCCTTCGTCCTCGGTCAGCGGCGCATCGCGCCCGGCCAGCAACTCCCGCCAGTGGCTGGCACGGGGGTTTTCCGGCCGGGGCTGTCCGCTCCCGGCGGCGCGGGCGCGGAAGTCGCGATAATCCATCGCGTGCCGCACCGCCCGCAGCGACGGCGTCGTGCCGTCCAACACCGCGACCCCCGCCCGTGCCAGCCGCAGGGCCAGCTTGCGATGGCTCCATGCGCCGAAATTGGTCATCAGGACCAGCGGCTTGTCGCTGTCGCGCGCAACCGAAAGACAGACCCCCGCATAGGCATCATGCAGGTCGAGATTGTCGCAAAGATCGGCCACGAACATGCCGATCCCGGTCGCCGGGTCGCGCATGAGCGCTGACAGGCAGGTTTCGAACACGGCCTCGAAATCGCGCCCGGTGCCCCAGGCATCGACCGGATTGACCGGCGTCAGCCCGTAATCGAGCGTTGCGGCGAGGGTGTCGCGTGTCTGCGCCCCGATCTCGGCCAGCGGAACGCCAAGGTCCTCGGCGCGGTCAACGATCAACTGGCGCTCGCCCCCCGAGTCGAGGATCGCCGACAGCCCCCCGGGCGCCGCCCGGCGCCCCGCGGTCAAAAGCATCGCCGTCGCGGCAAGTTCATCGAGGTCGCGCACCGAAATCACCCCGTGGCGGCGGAACAGCGCCTCGTAAACCGCCGTATCCCCGGCAATGGCGCCGGTGTGGCTGAGCGCAAAGGCCGCCCCCGCCGCCGACTTCCCGAGCTTGAGCACGATGACCGGAATGTCGCGCTCCCGCGCCCGCTCCAGCGCGTTCACGAAGCGGTCCGGGTCGCGGATCGCCTCCAGCACCAGCGCGATCGCGCGGGTCGAGGGCTGATCCAGCGCGTGATGCATGAAATCGGCCGCGGTCGCGCCGAGTTCCTGTCCCGTCGATACGGCAAGGTTGAAGCGCAGGCGCTCGTCATTGAACACCAGCGCCTGCAGCAGCGAACCGGACTGCGCGATGCAGGTCAGCCCGCCCTTTTCCATGGTCTCGGGCTGAAGGGCCGAAAACGCGTGCAACCCATGGTCGAGATTGAAAAAACCCATGCAGTTCGCACCGCATATGACGACCCCCGCCGCCCGCGCGCGATCCGCGATCCGCTGCCGCAGCCCCTCGTCGCCCTCGACCTCGGCACTGGCAAAGATCACGAGCGCCTTCACCCCATGGGCAATGGCCTCTTCGACCACCTGTTCCAGAACCCGGTTCGGGACCGAAAGCACCGCCAGATCGACGGGGCCGGGCAGGCTTGCCAGGTCGGGATGGCACGGATAGCCGTAAAGCGTCCGATAGGAGGGGTTGACCGCATGGATCTCCCCGTCAAAACCGCCCTGCAGGACGTTGCGGACCATGCTGCTGCCGACGCTGTTGCGCTTCTTCGAGGCGCCGACCAGCGCGATCGACCGGGGCCGCAGCAATGCGTCAAGCCGCCCGCGCTGCGCCTCCGCGCCGGAAATCCCCGCTTCCCGATCCAGCATGGCACGCCCTCCACCAAAGACATGCCAGTCATAACATCGCCAACTCACCGCCAAGCCGTCCGGAAACGACACGAATCCGCCCCGCAATGTCCTGTCAGCGACAATCTGCGCCGCGCCATGGCGCAGAACCCTTGCGGCAGGCGCTGCCGCAGGCTAGATCAGGCCCGATATGGGGTGATTAGCTCAGTTGGTAGAGCGCTTCGTTTACACCGAAGATGTCGGGAGTTCGAGTCTCTCATCACCCACCATTCCATCCCCCGTAGCAACGAAAACACCCGGCGCGCATCATGGATGCAGGCTTGCGCCCGGTCGCGGGCTGCAGCGGTCAGGTTCAGAACCTAATCGTCTGCCGCCGCGATATCGGGCAGCGGGACGATCACGACGTCCCCGTTGCGGATATGCCGCTCGGAAAGCAGATGGTCGGAGAAATGCCGCACCTCGCCGACCGGGCCGCGCAGGATCGAGACCTCCATGCACATTGCCGGGTCAAGATGCACATGCAGGCTCGAAACCTGGAGCGCATGATGCGAGTGATGCGCCGAGGTGACTTTCTGCGTCAACTCGCGCGCATGATGGTTATAGGTGTAGATCACCACCGCAACGCAATCCGCATCCGGGGCATCGGCGGCGCGGGTCCGTGCAAGGCCCATCCGCGTCAGATCGCGAAGCGCCTCGGAGCGGGTGCGGTATCCCCGCTCGCGCATCACCGCGTCGAGGACCGTCATCAGCTCGTCGTCCAGTGTCACGGTCACGCGCTGCATGACGCATGCCCTCCTTCCCTGTTTGCCATTCTGGCCATCCTGCTGCCGGGCGGGAACTACCCGTTCTGGTAATTCCGGCGTCTCTCCCGCCGCGATATGCAAAACCCGTGAAGGTTGCATACAGAGAGGGGGGGGACTGCTGTGGACCATCCAGGGGAGTCGGTGCGCCGCATCCGGGGGCTTGTGCTTGCGGGTGCCTTAGCCCTCGCGGCGTTTCACTCGCCCGTGGAGGCCGCAGAGCGCGATACGCTGGTGCTTGCCATCGGCGGCGAACCTGACACCGGCTTCGATCCGGTCATGGGATGGGGCAGCTACGGCAATCCGCTGTTCCAGTCCACGCTGCTGCAGCGCGACAGCGAACTGGAGATCCAGCCCGACCTGGCCACCGACTGGCAGCTTTCCGAAGACCGCCGAACCTGGACCATCACGTTGCGCGAGGATGTCCGGTTCTCCGACGGCACCCCGCTGACCGCCCATGACGTGGCTTTTACGTTCAACACCGCGAAAGAGGCCGCCGGCGAAGTGGACCTCGACGTGATGCAACGGGCCGAGGCGCTGGATGACCGGACCGTTCGTATCACCCTGTCGCGGCCGTGGATCACCTTTACCGAGAACTTCGTGACCCTCGGCATTGTCCCCAGAGACAGCTACGGGCCGGATTACGCGCGCGCACCGCTTGGGTCGGGCCCTTACCGCTTTCTGTCCTGGACCGAGGGCGAACAGTTGATCGTCGAACGGAACGAATATTATCACGGTCCGCAGGCTGCGTTCCGGCGCATCACCTTCCTGTTCACCGGTGCGGATGCGGGACTGGCGGCGGCGTTCTCCGGCAAGGTGGACATGGTCGCCGTCCCGGCGCCGCTTGCCGACACCGTGCCGGAGGGCTTTCACGCCCTGGCGGTGCCGACCGTCGACAACCGGGGGCTGAGCCTGCCGTTCCCCGAACCGCGCGAAGAGGACGGGCGGAGAATCGGCCATGCGGTCACATCGGATCCGGCGATCCGGCGGGCGGTCAATCTCGGGATCGACCGCGATGCCGTGGTCGAGGTCGCCCTGCTCGGCCATGGAACGCCGGCCTTCGGCCCGGCCGATGGCCTGGCCTGGGCCGGTGAGCATGACCAGGGGATCCATGACCCCGAGGCCGCAATCGCCCTGCTGGAAGAGGCCGGCTGGCACGAAGGGGCGGACGGCGTGCGGGCAAGGGACGGGATCAGGGCGGAATTTCCGATCCACTACCCGGCCGGTGACGCCACCCGCCAGGCGCTGGCGGAAACCACGGCGGAGCTCCTGCGCCCGCTTGGCATTCAGGCCACGCCCCGCGGCAGCAGCTGGGATGCGATCCGGCGGGTGATGAATTCCGAACCGGTCGTCTTCGGGTTCGGCAGTCATTCACCGTGGCAGCTTTACAGCATCTACGCCGAGCGGCTGGGCGGCGTCGACTATATGAACCCGACATATTACGCCAACCCCCGGGTCGAGGCCCTGTTCGAACAGGCCCAGTCCGCGGAAAGCTATGATGCCTCGATACCCTTCTGGTCCGCGGCGGCAGAGCATTACGGCATTGCCGGGGACAATGCCTGGCTCTGGCTGGTGAACCTCGACCACGTCTATCTGGTGAACGACTGTCTCGACCTCGGCCCGGCCCGGATCGAGCCGCACGGGCACGGCTGGCCGATCACCGCGACGCTGGCCAACTGGACATGGACATGCCCCTGACGAAGCGGACCCCCGGGAACGAGTCCGTGCCGGCCGGTGCTGCGCTCGTCTCCGGGGTGTTGCGGTTGTGTCTGGTGCTGTTCTGCGTCGCGGTCGCGGTGTTCCTGCTGATGAAGCTGTCGCCCATCGACCCGGTTGATGCCTATCTCGGCCCGGCGATGGCCCGGCTCGGCCCCGAACACAAGGAGCGGATTGCAGAAGCCTGGGGACTGAACCGCCCCCTGGCCGAGCAGTTCCTGCTCTGGGCCGGCCATCTGCTGCGCGGGGAACTGGGCTGGAGCACCACATACAATGCGCCGGTCGGGACGGTTCTCGCCGACCGGATCGGCGCATCGTTCGCACTGAGCGGTCTTGCCTGGCTGCTGTCGGGAGTTCTCGGCTTCGCGCTTGGCCTGGTCGCGGCGATCCTGCAGGGGGGATGGACCGACCGGATCATCCGCCTCTGGTGTTACCTGCTGGCTTCGACACCGACCTTCTGGCTGGCGATGCTGATGCTGATGCTGTTCTCGGTCCACCTGGGATGGACCCCGATCTGCTGCGCCGGACCGGTCGGAGTCGACCCGCAAGACATCGGCCTCGGACAGAGACTGCATCATCTGCTGTTGCCGCTGCTGGCGCTGACCCTGTTCGGCGTGGCCCAGATCGCGCTGCATACGCGGGTCAAGGTGATCGAGGTGCTCGGATCCGACCATGTCATCTTTGCCCGCGCGCAGGGAGCGGGCCGCGCCGATATCGCCCTGCGCCACGCCGCCCGCAACGCGGCGCTGCCGGCGCTGACCCTGCTTTGCGCCACGACCGGGGAAATCTTCGGCGGCTCGATCCTTGCCGAACAGGTCTTTGCCTGGCCCGGCTTGGGGCGCGCCAGCATCGAGGCCGCCCGGCAGGGTGACGTGCCGCTGTTGCTGGCGATATCGCTCCTGACCGCGCTGGTCGTCACCTCGGCGAATATCCTGGCCGATCTCATGAGCCGTTTTGTCGATCCCCGGATGCGGAGCGCGCCATGACGGCCGCCCTCGCCAACGGCCGGATCAGAACCGCGGGGGCGGGCGGGCTGGCGGCACTTGCGGTCCTCGGGGTCGTGACAGCGGCATGGCTGATCGGAGACGCCGGGATGCGCGCCGATTTCCCGGCACGGCTGCTGCCGCCGCAGGCTGCGCATCCCTTCGGCACCGATCACATGGGGCGCGACAACCTGGCGCGCACGCTCCATGGCCTGACCCTCAGCCTGCAGATCGGGTTCCTGGCCGCCACGATCTCGACGCTGATCGCGCTCCTGGCCGCGGTGATTGCCGGATGGGGGCGCTGGTGCGATGCGCTGATCGGCGGGCTGACGGATGTGATGCTGGCCATGCCGCATCTGCTCCTGCTGCTCATGATCTGTTTCGCGCTTGGCGGCGGAACCCAGGCGGTCATCATCGCGGTGGCGCTGTCGCATTGGCCGCGGCTTGCGCGGATCCTGCGGGCCGAACTCATGCAGATCATGGCCGCCCCCTGGATCGAGGTCTCGGCGGGTCTTGGCCGCTCACGCCTGTTCATCCTGCGGCACCATGTCCTGCCGCATCTGATGCCGCAGGTCATGGTCGGGTTCCTGCTGATGTTCCCGCACGCGATCCTGCACGAAGCGGGCCTGACCTTCCTCGGGTTCGGGCTGGAGCCCTCGCGCCCGGCGATCGGCGTGATGCTGTCGGATTCGATGCGGCATCTGGTGGCCGGGCGCTGGTGGCTTGCGCTCTTTCCCGGCGCCGCGCTGCTGGCGCTGGTTCTCTGTTTCGAAATGCTGGGCGGCGGCTTGCGCCGCCTGACCGATCCGAGGGAGGCAAGACTGTGACGAAACTGCTCGAGGTGCGCGATCTGTCGGTCGCCTTCTATCGCTATCGCGCTTTTTTCAAACGGGACGAGATCACCCGGCTGGACGGGTTGTCCTTTACGCTGGAACCCGGAGAGGTGATGGCCGTGATCGGCAGTTCCGGCGCGGGCAAAAGCCTGCTTGCGCTGGCGCTTCTCGGACTTCTGCCCCCGAATGCGGGGCAGACCGGGACAATCCGGTTCCGTGGCCGCGACATGGATGCGGCGGGGCTTGCGCGTCTGCGCGTGCGCGAAATCGGATTGGTGCCGCAGCAGGTCAGCCATCTCGATCCGCTGGCGCGCACCGGTGCCCAGATCGGCCGGGCTGCAGCCCGGGCCTCGGTCGTGCCGCGGATTTCGGAACGGCTTGTCGCGGTCGGGCTGCAGGAATCGGCCGCGCGCCTGTATCCGCATCAGCTTTCCGGCGGGATGGCGCGGCGAGTGATGATCTGCGCGGCCGAGCTTGGCAGCGCCTCCATCCTGGTCGCGGATGAACCGACCGCCGGCCTTGACCCGGCGAACCGCGATATCGTCCTGTCCCGATTGCGCGCCCGGGCCGACCGCGGGAGCGCGGTGCTGCTGATCAGCCACGACCTTGTCTCGGTTCTGCCGTTCGCCGACCGCGTGCTGCTTCTGGAGGACGGGGTCATGCGCGGCGAGGAACCTGCGGCCCGTTTCTCGACCGCGGGGGCACGGGCGTTATCGGATTACGCCTCGGCGCTCTGGCGGGCGCTGCCGCAGAACGGATTTGCCGGCCATGCTTGAGGCACGGGCGGTCAGCGCCGGTCATGGCGGGCTGGTCCTGTTCCGGGATCTGGACCTCACGATCGCACCGGGGCAGGTTCTGGGACTGGCCGGGCCTTCGGGCTGTGGCAAGACCACGCTTGGCCGGGTGCTGGCGGGGTTGCACCGTCCGTTCCGCGGCGCGGTCCGGGTGGATGGCCGCCCGGTTGCAGCGCCGGGCAATCGGCCGGTGCAATATCTGCACCAGGCGCCGCTGATGGCGATGAACCCGCGCTGGCGCGTCGCCCGGGTGATCGCCGAGGCAGCCCCGCCCTCGCCCGAGCTCGCCCGCCGCGTCGGCGTGACCGAAGAGCTTCATGACCGGTTCCCGCACGAGCTTTCGGGCGGTCAGTTGCAGCGGGTCGCCATCCTGCGCAGTCTTGGCGCGGCGCCCCGTTATCTGGTTGCCGATGAAATCAGTTCCGCCATGGATCCCCTGTCACAGGCCAGAATCTGGCGTCTGCTGTGCAGCCTTGCCGAGGAATTCGGCATCGGCATCCTGGCAATCTCGCATGACCGGGCGCTGCTTGGCCGGATCGCCGGTGACATCCTGAATCTTGCGACGCTGGAGCGGGAACCGGGGTGGGGTTTCATCGAGTCCCATATGGGATGTCCGGCTCACCGCTCCTCGGCCTAGATCGCCAGATAGGTTCTGGCCGTCTCGGGGTCGGCGAGCGCGGCGGGCGGGATTTCGGCGATGATCTGTCCCTTGTCCATGACAAGGCAACGGTCTGCCACCATCTGTATGAGACTGAGATTCTGCTCCACGATCACGATGGTCAGCCCGCGTTCCGCACTCAGGCGCATGATGGCGCGGCCGATGTCCTGGACGATCGAGGGCTGAACCCCCTCGGACGGCTCGTCCAGCAGCATGATCTGCGGCTGTCCGACGATGATCCGCGCGATGGCGAGTTGCTGCTGTTCGCCCCCGCTCATCGAGCCGGCCGGCTGCTGGAGCCGTTTTTCCAGGATCGGGAAATAATCGAACGCGGCCTTGAGGTTCAGCTCTTTCGCGGCCCCGACCCCCTGACCCAGCTCCAGGTTCGCCGCGACGGACAGCTTGCCGAAGATTTCGCGCCCCTGCGGCACATAGCCCATTCCAAGGGCCGCCCGACGGGGCACGGACAGGTTGGTGATGGGTCGTCCCGCCAGTTCTATCGTGCCCGAATGCACCGGGATCTGCCCGATCAGGCTGCGCATCAGCGTGGTCTTTCCGACGCCGTTGCGCCCGATGATCGCCAGTATCTCGCCCCGCTTCACGGCAAAGCTGATGTCCTCGACGATCTTCACCTTGCCATAGCCGGAATGAAGATTGGTCAGGCGCAAGAGAGCTTCGTCAGTCATCACTCGGTCCCCAGATAGATCTTCTGCACGCGCGGATCCGCCGCCATCTCCTCGAAGGTGCCCTGAGCGAAGAGCGCGCCATAATGCAGGACGCTGGTGCGGCCGCACAGCGAGCGGATGAAGCCCATGTCGTGCTCGATCACCACCACGGTGACCTTCGCGGCATTCAGGTCGCGGATGATTTCTGCTGTCAGGTGGGTTTCCTCGGGCCCGAGCCCCGCGGTCGGCTCGTCAAGCAGCAGGAGGTCCGGCTCCGAGGCCATGGCGGTGGCGATGGCCAGCCATTGCTGCTGCCCGTGCGAGATATGCTTCACAAGGCGGTCCGGCGACACGTCCAGCCGGACCCGGGCCAGCAGTTCCTCGGCCTTGCCGGGTATTTCGGGCGGGCTGAAGCGGCGGCGCAGGGCCGGATAGAGATTCTGCAGGACGGACAGGTCGCCGAATGTCCGCAGGTTCTGGAACTTGACCGACAGCCCGCGCCGCGCCCGGGCATAGGCCGGCAGGCGGGTCACGTCCTGCCCCTTGTAGAACACCCTGCCGGTGGTGGGGCGTTCCGTTCCCATGATGGTCTTGAAAAAGGTGCTCTTGCCGGCGCCGTTCGGGCCGAGAATGCAGTGAATCTCGCCCTGCCGGACCGAAAGGTTAAGGCCATTCAGGGCCCGGACACCGCCATAGGCCTTGACCACGTCGCGCACTTCAAGGAGGGGGGGAGAGCTTGGCATGTTCATTCGCCGGTTACCTTCCTGATATCCGTGGTGATGCCCCGCCGGCGCGGCACGGCCAGCCAGCGGCCGAGCCACCCGCCAATGGTCATGACCACGCCTTCGCGCGCCACCAGCATGGCGACCACGAGGATGAGGCCGAGGACGAACAGGGAAATCTCGCCGTAGCTGGCCAGTTGCAGCGACAGCCAGCAAAGCGCGATGGTCGAGATGATGACCGACATCATATCCTTGCGCCCGCCGACCGCGACCCAGATCACCACGAGGATGTTCGGGGCCACGCTGAAACCGTCGGGGTGGATATAAGTGCCCCAGGCGGTATAGAGCGTGCCTGCGAGGCCCGCGATTCCGCCCGAGAGACAGAACACCACGAGTTGCACGCGGCGCACGTCGTAGCCGAAGGTCTCGGCCCGTTCGAGATCCTCGCGGCAGGCCTGCATCACGTAGCCGAAGCTGGAATTCACCAGAAGGCGCAGGCCGAGGAAAACCAGCACCAGCACCGCCAGGCACAGCCAGTAGAACGAGGTCTGGCGGCCGTCGAATTCAGCGACGAGGGACCCGGCGCCCAGCGTGATGGTCGGAATCTGCGGATCACCCGGCGCGAGCGGTTTCAGCCCGTTCATTCCGCCGAGCGCGGCCTTGCCGATATGCCAGGCCGGATCGGCGGTCTGCCGCATGAACAGGCCAAGCAGCAGCGAGACGACCAGCGTCAGGATCGCCACATAGACCCCGTGCAGCCGGCGGTAGAACATCATCAGGCCAAGGATCATTGCGGCCCCGGCCGGCACCGCGATTCCGCCGAGGATCGCCAGCCAGGTATTGCCGTGGGCGTCAATGGTATTGATCCCGATGATGCCGAACGCGTAACCGCCGATGCAGTAGAACGACGCCTGGCCCAGGCTGAGGATCCCGCAATAGCCCCAGATCAGGCACAGGCTGAGCGCGAGAATCGCCGATATGAAGAAGCTGCTGGCGGTGATGACCTGATACCGGGAGACGAAATTCGGCAACATTACCGCGATGATGATCAGTACCAGGGTGAACCCCCAGAACCAGGCGCTGTTTCCCAGCGTCTGCGGGCCGTTCAGGCGGCGAAGAAGAGACCGGATGGACGCCATTGGGTTACCTTTGCATCTTGCGCTGGCGACGCCGCTCGATGGCGGCGGAGAAGCCGGCAGGCATCAGGAGAAGGGCGATGAATGCGGCGCCGAACAGGGCGACATAGCCGATATACTGGTTGAACATGTTGGACAGCAGCGTCTGGGCCGTCGACAGGTAGCCGACACTGGCCAGAAGTCCGCCGAGCGCGTTGGCGCTGCCGCCCAGGACCACGGTGATGAAGGCAACCGCGGTATAGCCCTGCCCGAAGAAGGGAGAGACGGCCGCGGTCATGGCGAACATGCCCCCCGCGATGCCGCCGAGCGCCGAACCGAACGCGAAGGTCGATGTGTAGATGCGCCTCGTGTTGATGCCGAGCGCCGCCGCCATGCGATCGTTCTCCATCGTGGCCTGGGCGCGCTTGCCGAACCCCGTATAGCGGAACAGAAGCCAGATCCCCAGGATCAGGGCGATGGCGACCGCCACCATCACCATGCGGTAGGTGCCGAAGGTGAAACCGCCGATGGTGAAGGAACCGAGCGGGGTCGGCATGTTGAGCGTGGACGGGCCCATCAGCAGCAGCATCCCCTGACTGGCCATCAGGCTGAGCCCCCATGTCACCACGAGCGACGACAGCAACTGGTTGTAGAAATGCCGGACGATCAGGATCTCGATCAGTGCGCCGGCCCCGCCCGCGACAATTCCGGCCATCAGCACCGCAATCGGCACCGGCACCCCGGCGTGAAAGGAATAGGTCGCCACATAGGCGCCGATCATCATCAGTTCGCCATGCGCCATGTTGATGACGCCCATCATGCCGTAGATCAGCACGAGACCCAGCGTTGCCAGTGCCAGGAAAGCGGCGTTGTCGAAATACTGATAACCGTAGCTCGTGATCTGGCCCAGGATATCCATGCGCGTCCTCCGCAAAAAGGGCCTCCCGGCCAATACGGCCGGGAGGGGGAGTTTACTTGTAGAAATCGGCCCAGTCGGCAAAATCCCGCGGCAGATAGGCGCGCGAAGGGTTGTCGGCCGTGAGGTCAATGCCAAGATCGCTGAGGAAAGAGGGCGCCGTGAGCCCGAGATCGGACACGAATTCGAGCGAATGATCATCGGCGACCCGGAACAGCCAACTGTGCATGGCCGCATGGTGTTGCTTGCCGTCAAGCTCCCACGGGCCGCCGGGCGCGTCGGGAATCGAGACTCCCTGTTCCAGTGCGGCGATCACCGCCTCGGTTTCGGTCGTGCCCGCACGTTCCCAGGCGATCGCCATGGCTTTGGTCGCGACATAGCCGAAAGCGGCGTGTTCATTGACATATGCGATATTCGGGCGCGCGGCGCGGATCTTTTCGGCGAAGGCCCGGCTTTCCTCGCTTGGAATATCCTCGATATACCCCGGCGACACATACATGTTCGCCAGCGACGGCGGCGAGAAGCGCAGGTGTTCATAACCGTCGGCGATGGTCACGTTCGACCAGACCGGGGTTTTCAGGCCGGCCGCCGAGGCCTGAGGATAGAACTGGGCATGTTCGGCGCCGACAAGGCAGTGCACCTGGAAATCGGGCGCTATGCCCTTGATCCTGTCGATCGTCGCCTGCCATTGCGAGACCCCGAAGGGGAAATATTCCTCCATCTCGATCTGGCCGCCGTTGAGATTGGCCGCCGCCCGCACCCAGTCTCCGACCGCGCGGCAGAAGTTGTAATCCGCGCCGATGAAGGTCATGCGCGGACCGACGTTCTCGATCATGTATCTGATGGCCGGCATCACCTGCTGCTCGGGCGTGGGCCCGGAGAAGAAGGAATAGTGATCGGCGATGCCGCCCTCACCCTGGTTGTTGTGCCAGTAGATGACCTTGTTGCGGATCACCTCCTGGCGTGCCGCCTCGCGCTCGGCGCCGGTATAGCCGGCCATGACCACATCCGCCTCGTTATCGAAGATGCACCGCTGTGCGAGTTGCTGGTAGCGCGCCACATCGGACTGCCCGTCATACGAGACATGGCGGATCAGCTTCTGTTCGCCGTCCACCATGATGCCGCCGGCATCGTTGATCTCTTTCACGGCAAGCTGATAGCCATAGACCTTCGGCGTCGACATGATCGAGAAGTCGCCCGAAAGATCATCAATCGTACAAAGGACGATCTCGTCACCGGCGGCCTTTGCCCCGGTGACGGTCAGTGAAAGGGAGCCGCCCGCAATAAGTAAAGCCGCCGCTCCGCAAAGCATCGTGCGTTTCATGATTTTCCCTGCTGTCTGTTCTGAGTGGCGCGCCTCTTGAAGGGCTCGCTCATACCGGAATGCTACGCAGCCGGATTGCGTCGCTGAAACTACCTTTTCGGGTATGGTTCCGTATTGATCCGCATAAGTGCCTGACTTTCCACGGGATACGGCATCGTAAGCATTTTTTCCATATTATGCATACATTTGCGCCTGGAAGCGTCAACCGGCATCGACCTACCCGGAATGGTAGATGCCGTGAATCCGCCGGAATGTTTTGATGAACCGAAATCATCGGCGACAGGGACGGATTCAGCGGCCCGGGCGTTAGGGGCCGCAAAGATTCGCGCCGGTGAAAGATCATACAGGACGAAAGGTTGGTCTTATGCATCTGACGTTGCGCGAAGAAGAGCGAATGCAGATCTGGGTTGCGGCAGAGATGTCTCGGCGCCGGCTCGAAAAGGGGTTGAAGCTGAATTATCCCGAGGCGATCGCCCTCATCTCCGACGAAATCCTGGAGCGGGCGCGCGAGGGCTCGATCCCCATGCTGACCGATATGATGGAGTATGGCGCCACCATCCTGCAGCGCGAGCACGTCATGGAAGGCGTGGCCGAGATGATGACCATTCTGCAGGTCGAGGCGCTGTTTCCCGACGGCACCAAGCTCGTGACCATCATGAACCCCATTCGCAACTGAGCGTGAAAGGTATCCATAATGTCCAGGAAATGGGCTCCGCCCCCGCTGCCGGAATCAATTACTCCCGACGAGGCCTTTGACGTCGGTTTCCCGAAAACATGCGGAATGATCGAGTTCGCCGATGGCGAGATAGAGATCAACGCCGGCCGCCCCACGCTGGAGCTGGTGATGATCAATACCGGGGACCGCCCGGTGCAGATCGGGGCGCATTACCATATCGCCGAATGCAACCGCGCCATGGCTTTTGATCGCGCGGCGGCAGTCGGCTACCGGCTGGATATTCCATCTGGATCTGCGGTGCGTTTCGAACCCGGCCAGTCCCGCAAGGTGCAGCTTACCACCTATGTCGGACGTCAGGTTGCCTATGGCATGAACAACATGACCAACGGGTCGGTGCGTTCGGAACAGATCCGCGAAGCAGCAGTGCGGCGCCTGCGCGAGAACGGCTATTGTTTCGAGGGCGAGCGTTACAAGACGCGCCAGCGGCCCGACGAGGCCTTCGGCAAAAAGGCCGAAAGCAAGACGTGACGGCCCGGCAGGCGGCCTCTTTTCCTTCTCTTCTTACAGTGGAACAGTGCCATGAGCATGAAACTCTCGCGCCCGGAATATGCGGTGCAATACGGGCCGACCAAGGGCGACAAGATCCACCTTGCGGATACCGGCCTTGTCGTCGAGATCGAACATGATTTCACCACCTATGGCGATGAAATGGTCTTTGGCGGCGGCAAGACCATTCGCGACGGCATGGGCCAGGCATCGAAATGGAAATCCCGCGACGGAGCGCTGGACCTGGTGGTGACCAATGCCGTGATCATCGACCCGGTCCTCGGCGTCGTGAAGGGCGACATCGGCATCAAGGACGGCAAGATCGTCGGCGTCGGCAAGGCGGGCAACCCCGACACCATGGACATCACGCCGGGGCTGATCGTGGCGCCGGCAACCGACATCCTTTCGGTCGAAGGCATGATCGTCACCCCCGGTTTCCTCGATATCCACCCTCATTTCGACAGCGTTCAGCAGCTTTACGAATACCAGAACGCGGGTTTCACGACGGTGATCGGCGGCGGTTCGGGGCCCAAGACGGTGGGCATCGAATGTCCCGGCGCCTTCAACCTGCATCGTATGCTCGAGGCGATGGCGGACATTCCGCTGAACTTCGGAAATTTCGGGAAGGGCAATGCCTCGACCAAGGGGGCGATCGAGGAACAGATCGTGCTCGGCGGTGCGACCGGGCTCAAGATCCACGAAGACTGGTCCTCGTCGCCCGCCGCGATCGAGGCCTGCATGGAACTGGCCGACGAATACGATTTCCAGGTGCAGATCCATGCCGATACCCTGAACGAGACCGGCTATTACGAAGATACGATGGCCGCGATCAATGGCCGCGTCATGCACATCTATCATGCTGAAGGCGCGGGGGGCGGCAATGCCCCGGATATCATGCGCTGCGTGATGGAGCCCAACTGCCTGCCGTCCTCGACCAATCCGACCAACCCGTTCTCGATCAACACCTATGACGAAGAAATCGACATGCTGATCACATGTCACAACCTGAACAAGGCGGTGCCGACCGACATGGCGTTTATCCAGGGCCGCGCCCGGGCCGAGACGATGCGCGCCGAGGACGTGCTGCATGATCTGGGTGCGATCTCGATGATCGGCTCCGACAGCCAGGGCGTGGGGCGGGCCGCGGAATCGGCACAACGCGCGTTCCAACTGGCGGCCGTCAGCAAGCAGCGGTTCGGCAAACTGCCCGAGGATGCCCCGGGCAACGACAATTTCCGCGTCCGCCGCTATCTTTCGAAAGTGACGATCAATCCGGCGATCACCTTCGGCGTCGACAGCTATGTCGGCTCCATCACGCCCGGGAAGCTGGCCGATCTCGTGTTCTGGCTGCCCAAGTTCTTCATCGCCAAGCCCGAGCTGACCGTGAAGGGCGGCTTCATCACCCATGGCGCCATGGGCGACCCGGCCGGTTCGCTGATGACCGGGCAGCCGTTGAAATACCGCCCGCAATATGGCGCGCTTGGCGCGAACCCGGGCCGCCTCAGCTATTCCTTCGTCACCCAGGCGGCGCTGGATGCCGGACTGCACAACCGTCTGCGCAGCCACCAGACGCTGATGCCGGTCAAGAACACCCGGACCATCTCGAAGCGCGACATGTATCTCAACAATTCGATGCCGGATGTCGAGATCGACCCGGAGACATATAACGTCTACGTCGATGGCCGCCGGGCGACGGTCAAGCCGGCGCGGACACTGCCCCTGACGCAACTCTTCTATTTCCGCTGATCCGATGGATATCGTCACCGCAACCATCGGCCATCGCACGGATCTGGAGGTAGGAGCAGCCATTGATCCGCTGCACCTGACCGCGGACCAGCGGGCCAGCGGTCATCTGGTGGCCGTGAGCGAAGGCGGGCGGCGCGTGCGCATCTCGCTGCCCCGCGGCACCGAGTTACAGGACGGCGACGTCCTTGCCCGTGCCGAAGGTGTGGCAATCGTGGTCCTTGCGGCGGAAGAAGAGCTGTTCCGGCTACGCCCGGGAAAGGATGCCCCGGGAAAAGATGCCCTGTGCTGGGCCGCGGCCTGCTGGCAGCTTGGCAATCTGCACCGCCCGGTGCGTTTCACCGATGACGGCCTTCTGACGCCGCGCGATCCGATGGTGGCCGGCTTTCTGGATTCGATTGGCCAGCCCTATGAACCGGTGGTCTGCCCCTTTGCAGGCTACCGGGTGACGGGCGATCAGGGGTATCGTCACGGTCACGGTCATGGCCATGATCACGTTCATGCCCCCGGTCACAGCCATGACCACACCCATGCCCATGCCGGACATCATGAGCATCACCCCCATGACCACGGGGAGGACGCGACATGATCGGGAAAGCTCTGCCCCCGCCGGCAAACGGGCAGGATCCGATGCTCCTCCTGATGCAGGTGACGAATGCGGCCTTCCCGACCGGATCCTTCACGCAGTCTTACGGATTCGAAAACTGGCTGGACGAACACCGGATCCGCACGGCGACCGAGGCCGCGGAGCGTCTCCGCCTCTGGTTGCGCCATAACCTGGCAAAGGGTGATGCGGTTGCCGTCACCCAGGCCTTCCGCCACACGCTTTATGGCGAGGAACAGCATCTGGTGGCGCTGAACCGCCTGGTCGGCGCGGTAAAATTCACCCGCGAGGGCCGGGAGGCTTCGGAAAAATCCGGGCAGGCCTGGCTGGCGGCCTTTCAGAACATCTTTGATCTCGCCCCGGTCATCCGGCTGCGCGAAAGTCTTTCGGCCGATGGTCAACTTCCCCATCAGGCGGTGGTCTACGGCACCGGCTGCGCGGCGCTCGGCTTTTCCGAAGACCAGGCGGTGGAAACCTATCTCTGGACATCGTTTTCCAACCTCGCGGCGGTCATCGCCCGTTTGCTGCCGATCGGCCAGGTGGAATTGCAGCGCATGATCGCCGACGCCCTCCCGCAGGTGCGCGAGTGCACCGAAATCGCACGCACCACGCCGCCGGAGCGGATGAGCGCAAGTTATTCCGCTCTCGACGCCGCGGCCATGCGCCACGAGGTGCAGACGACCCGTCTTTGCATATCCTGACTTTCAACGAGGCCAAAATGCGGAAACCTGTCAGAATTGGAATTTGCGGCCCGGTCGGTTCCGGAAAATCGCACCTTTTGGTCCAGCTTATCCGTCACTTGGGAAAAACCCACTCCATTGCCGTCATCACCAATGATATCTACACGAAAGAAGATGCGGAATTCATCACCCGCAGCGGTGTGATCGACGCCGACCGGATTACTGCTGTCGAAACCGGTGGCTGCCCCCATACCGCCATCCGCGATGACGTTTCGATGAATCTGGTTGCTGTCGATGAGCTGACCCGGCGCTTTCCGGATCTCGATATCATCCTCATAGAAAGCGGTGGCGATAACCTGACTGTTACCTTCAGCCCCGAACTTGCCGATAGCTTCATTTTCGTCATAGATGTTGGTCAGGGAGAAAAGATTCCCAGAAAGGGCGGTCCGGGCATTTCTCGGTCTCCGCTGCTTCTGATCAACAAGGTCGATATAGCCCGATACGTCGATGCCGATATCGAAGTGATGCAGCGCGACGCAAAAAAGCTCCGCGGCACGCTCCCGATTGTGCTTGGCAACATGAAAAGCGGCGCGGGTGTGGATGACATAGTATCCTGGATCAAAAGGGATGTCATGATGGAGGAAACCGCATAATGGCCTTTGACCGTATCCTGCCCGATCCGAAATGGGAAATCGGCAAACACGCCCTGATGAACCTTCATGTCAGCCTGGACGACGGATGCTCCAGGATGCAGCCACTGTCCTGGCGCATTCCCTATCAGTGGCAAGGGGCGCATTATCAGGACAATGACGACCAGCCGTTCCTTCTGTTGATCAACTCCGGCGGCGGATTCGTCGAAGGAGACAGCGCCAATTTCCACGCCACGCTCGATCCCGAAACGCGGGCACTGATCACGACAACGGCCGCAAGCAAATACTACAAATGCCTGAAAGGACTTCCCTCCCGTGAAAATGTGAATATCCGGGTCGGGAGCGGTGCGCTTCTTGAATACATGCCCGACGAGGCAATTCCATTTGCCTCATCGAATGTCGAGCGGAACACGCTGATCAGCCTGTCCCATGATTCAAGGTTTTTCGGCAGCGACATGATCTCGGCCGGCCGCATTCATTATGGCTCCGAAGGAGAGGCTTTTGAATTTGACAGGCTTGCCTCCGAATTCCGCGTTGATGTGGACGGCGAAACGGTCGTTCTCGATCGGCTGTTCGCGGAAACGCCCGAAGAAACTTCGGACCTGCGTGCGCTCTGGGACGGCGCCAATCACATGATGAGCATCGTGGCCTGGGGCGACTTCGATGGCGACTGCGAGGATCGGGTCCGCGAGCGCCTGAACGCCTTGCAACTGGTCGCCTGCGGGGTCAGCCGCCCGCGAGACAAGCTTCTGACCTGCCGGATCATGGCAACCGAAACCTGGCAATGCCACGAGGCGCTTTTCCAGACCTGGCAAGAACTGCGCCCCCTGCTCGCCGGAAAAGCGGCGCGCCCGATCCGGAAATGCTGAAGCAGAACTTTCAGATCAACCCCAAATGAAGCGCAATGGCAATTGCATGGGAGCGGTTGGATGCGTCCAGCTTTCTGATTGCATTCTTGATATGCAATCGAACCGTATCAACGGATCGGTCTATGATTACCGCGATCTCGGCAGATGTCTTTCCCTGCGACGCCCATTTCAGGCATTCCTGCTCACGCGCGGTCAGAAAGGACGGAACGCTGGTCGGTATCTGGGTCTCCAGTTTCCGGTCATGTATTGCTTTCGTAAAGCTGTGCATAAGGCCAAGCAGCGTGTTATTCGTCTGCTGACTGATGGCGGCCCCGCGACCAGCCTTGCTCCCCCTGCAGGTAATCGCACTCATGACGGCGAATTTCCCATGCGGGAGATGCACGGGAACGGTCACCCCGTTTCTCAGGCCGAAATCCGCAAGATAACCAATAGCCGACTTCTGGTCAGTGGTGATATTCCGGGATCTTCGAACGCTGCGCCAGTCGAAAGGAAGCGTCGTTTCAAAGCAGGCCCGGTAAAAGGGGTCAACCTTCATGAATTTTTCCCAGCCACGCTCAAAGCTCGCGGGAAAGTTCCTCAAGTTTAGCCGAAGGGGAAGCCAATCCCCGTTCGGCAGACGAGGAGCCACTGGAATATAACCATAAAGGACGCTGTCGAATCCCATATCCTTTGTGGCATCTGAAAGGACGTCCAACGCTTCGTCAAAGGTCTGAACGTTCGTCATCCGCTGGGCTAGCGTCGACAATAACGGGTCACTCTCATTTACCTGCATGCATGACCTCTCTGACGTCGCCTCTCAGTGTCCTTTCCGCCAGGAAACAGGAGCCGGGCCAGACCGGCAAAACCGGTCGAAACCCCGCATATACCGCAAACATGTTGCGGCAGACGCCCATCAATAACTGTCCGGTAACCTTATGTGTCGAGGGCGATTCGCGCAACGAAGATCTGTCGGCGGCCGATGAACTTTCCAAGATCAACACTGCCTTCGCGCCGCGAATTCCGGTCGGATAAACACCTGTCCGCCTAGAGGATTCAAGGGAAGTTACCCTATGATATCCGCTCTTGCCTCTTCAAATTACCATAAATCAGGGGTCAGAACCTGTCGCGTTACAGCTTCTGACTTTGCCCGCTCTTGCAGATCGCAAGCGGGCCTGCCCCAGCGGAAAGAGGCCCACAATGCACCACACGTTCCGAACCCGGGGCGGGCGCTGTGATGGATGATTGCCGACTCGCGTCGCCCCGATGAAACTGGACTTAACCCATTGACCTTCATAAGCTGCAGCAACGCAAACCTCTCATCATCCGCCCCGGGCCTTCTTCTGGCCGGAAATATCCTCGGGGGTCCGGGGGCGGAAAGCCCCCGGCTCCGGGTTGTCCAGTCATTCACCAGGGATGCCGCCATGCCGCTCCGCCCCGTTCCTCCCGGCGCCAGCATCGCCGACCCGCGCGAGGGCGCGCGCCTGTTTGCGCCTTCTGCGGCCCGGAACGCCGGTCCGATCCTTGACGTTCTGCGCCGGGTTGCACCGACAGACGGGACCGCGCTCGAAATCGCGAGCGGCACCGGCCAGCACGTCGCCGCCTTTGCCCGCGCCCTGCCCGGCCTGCGCTGGCAGCCGAGCGATATCGCGCCCGAACGCCGCGCAAGCATCGACGCGCTCGTGGCCGATGCGGGGCTTGGCAATGTCGCGCCGGCGCTCGAACTCGACGCCGTGGTCGCGGGCTGGGGTGACATTCATGCCGGTCAGGCGCTGATCCTCGTGGTCAACCTCCTGCACCTCGTGTCAGGGCCCGAAGCCGAAATTCTGCTGGCCGAAACCGCCTGCGCCCTGCAGCCGGGCGGACGGATGGTGATCTACGGGCCGTTCCTGCGCGATGGGGAATTCGCAAACGAAACCGACCGCCGCTTTCACGCTGACCTCACCGCGCGGGATCCCGACATCGGTTACAAGGATGCGGCACAGGTCCGGCGCAGCGCCGCGGCGGCCGGGCTCGTCGCACTCGAAACGGTCGCGATGCCGGCCGACAACCTCCTGCTCGTCTTCGGTCGCCCCGGCTGCGGCCATAGTGAGCGCGCCATCCTGCCGGAGTCCCGAATGATTCGTCTTTTCCTCAGCATCGCCTGTTGCCTCTTGATCGCTGCCTGCGCGCGCGGGCCGGGCGGGGGCGGCGAACATGTGACCGGGCAGTTGTCCGATCGCGTTCCGGCGGACTGGAGCGGCCGCGCACCGCATAATTACACGGTTCACGGCATCGACGTGGCCCGGTTCCAGGATCAGGTGGACTGGCACGCCGCCAGCCGCGCCGGCGTGAATTTCGCCTTCGTCAAGGCGACCGAGGGCAGCGACCGGGTCGATCCGCGCTTTGGCGAACACTGGAGCGGGGCCAGGCGCGCCGGCGTCCATCGCGGCGCCTATCATTTCTATTACTTCTGCAAGCCGGCCGAGGTTCAGGCGCAGTGGTTCATCCGCAACGTATCGCGGGAACGTGGCATGCTGCCGCCCGTTCTGGACATGGAATGGAACCCCTATTCGCCCACCTGCCGTTACCGTCCGCCCGCCGAAACCGTGCGCGCCGAAGCGAAAATCTTTCTCGACATGCTGGAGCGCCACTACGGGCAGCGCCCGATTCTCTATACCACGCCCGATTTCTATCACCGCAACGACATGGGGCGGCTGCGCGGGGTGGAGTTCTGGCTGCGATCGACCGCCAATCACCCGGACGAGCGCTATCCGGGGCAGTCCTGGGCCTTCTGGCAATACAGCGGCACCGGCATCGTTCCCGGCATCAGCGGCGATGTCGATCTGAACACCTTCGCCGGGTCGCGGGCCGACTGGGAGAACTGGCTCGCCCGGCGCCGGCACTGACGGTCCGGCGCGGCGCGCATCACCTGCGGACCGCCCCGGATCCTTTCACGGGGATCAGCCGTCGCGGCGGATCCGCTCGTTTCCGGGGTCATAGGGGCTTTCCGCCACGACCTCGGCCGGCCAGAACCGGTTCAGCATCTTGACCTGCAGCCGCGTGCCCGGCGCGGCAAGGTCCGGGCGCACATAGCCCATGCCGATGCTCTTGCCGAAAGCAACCGAATAGCCCCCGGACGTGAGCCGCCCGACACGGTCGTCGCCCGCACAGATCACCTCGCGCCCCCAGGGGTCCGCATCATCCGGCCCGTCGATCAGCAGGCTCACGGCGATCATGCGAATACCGGTCTCGTTCATTGCCGCCTTGCCGTGGAAGTCCTTGGACTGATCGACGAACCGCACGAGATCGGCCTCGAGCGGAGTGACATCGCGGGCAAGTTCGGTGCCGAAGGCGCGATAGCTCTTTTCCTGCCGCAGCCAGTTCTGCGCGCGCCCGCCGACCAGCCGCAGACCCGGTGCCTCGCCGGCCTCCATGAGCCTGTCCCAGAGATGGTTCTGCATCTCGATCGGGTGGTGCAGCTCCCAGCCGAGTTCGCCCGTATAGGCGACGCGGATCGCCCGCACCGGGCACATGCCCAGTTCGATATTGCGGGCTGAAAGCCAGGGAAACCGCTTGTTGGAAAGGGCGCTGTCAGGATCCGCGTCGCGCAGGAGCGGGCGCAGAAGATCGCGTGATTTCGGCCCGGCGATGGCAAAGACGCCCCATTGGGTGGTGACGTCCTGCACCTCGATATAGCCGAACTCGCCCGCCTTGTCCTGCGCCGCCTTGCGCAGGAAATCGCCGTCATATTCCGCCCAGCCGCCCGCCGAGATCAGGTAATATTCGTTCTCGGCCAGCCGCACCATGGTGTATTCGGTGCGCACCGTCCCGGCCGAGGTCAGCGCATAGGTGAGCGTGATGCGCCCGGTCTTCGGCAGCCGGTTGCAGGTGAACCAGTCAAGGAACTGCGTTGCGCCCGGCCCCTTCACCACATGTTTGGCAAAGGCGGTGGCGTCGATCAGCCCGACGCCGTCGCGGATCGCGCGGGCCTCATCGACCGCATATTGCCACCAGCCGCCGCGGCGGAACGAACGCGAATCGAAATCGCTGAATCCTTCCGGTGCGTAATAGTTGGGCCGCTCCCAGCCGTTCGCCTGCCCGAACTGCGCGCCGCGCGCCTTCTGGCGGTCGTAGGCGGGCGAGGTGCGCAGCGGGCGGCAGGCCGGGCGCTCTTCATCCGGGAAATGCGGCAGATAGACGTGTTCATAGGATTCTTCATTCTTGCGCGCGGCATATTCGGTGGTCATCCACGGGCCGTAGCGCCGGGGATCGACGCTCGCCATGTCGATCTCGGCCTCGCCCTCGACCATCATCTGCGCCAGGTAATGGCCCGCACCGCCCGCCGCGGTGATGCCGAAGCTGAACCCCTCGGCCAGCCACATGTTGCGCAGCCCCGGCGCCGGGCCGAGCAGCGGGTTGCCATCCGGCGTGTAACAGATCGGGCCGTTGAAATCGTCCTTGAGCCCGACATGTTCCGACGACGGAATGCGGTGGATCATCGACATGTATTCCTCTTCGATCCGCTCGAGGTCGAGCGGGAAGAGATCGGCGCGGAACCCTTCGGGCACGTCGTATTCGAACCGCGCCGGCGCGCCGCGCTCGTAGGGGCCGAGGATCCAGCCGCCGCGCTCCTCGCGCACGTACCATTTGGCATCGGGGTCGCGCAGCACCGGGTGCTGGGGGTTGTCCTTGCGCCATTCGACCAGCGCCGGATCGGGTTCGGTCACGACATACTGGTGCTCGACCGGGATCGCGGGCATCTTGATGCCGAGCATCCGCGCCGTGCGCTGGGCGTGGTTGCCGCTTGCCGTCACCACGTGTTCGGCCGTGATCACCACCTGTTCGTCCGACGGCACGAGGTTGCCGCCCTTCTCGACCATCTTCGTGAGCGTCACCTCCCAGGCGTCGCCGGTCCAGCGGAGGGCATCGGCCTGCCACTTGCGTTCGATCACCACCCCGCGCTGGCGTGCGCCCTTGGCCATGGCCATGGTGACGTCGGCCGGATTGATATAACCATCGGTCGGGTGAAAGATCGCGCCTTTCAGGTCATCGGTGCGCACCAGCGGCCAGCGGTCCTTGATGTCCCCGGGCGACAGCCACTCGTAGGGCACGCCGCAGGTTTCGGCCGTGCTCGCATAAAGCATGTATTCGTCCATGCGCGTATCGCTCTGCGCCATGCGCAGGTTGCCGACCACGAAGAACCCGGCGTCGAGCCCGGTCTCGGCCTCGAGCGTCTTGTAGAAATCGACCGAATACTTGTGAATCCAGGTCGAGGCATAGGACATGTTGAACAGCGGCAGCAGCCCCGCCGCGTGCCAGGTGCTGCCGCTGGTGAGTTCGTCCCGCTCGATCAGCATCACGTCGTCCCAGCCCGCCCGGGCCAGATGATAGGCAATCGAGGTGCCGACCGCACCGCCTCCGATAACCAGGGCCTTGACTTCGGTTTTCATCGGCGTCCTCCACGCTCGGGATGTTCCCTTTACTTATGCCAAGCGCAGCCCGCGGGGGCCAAGTCCTTCCGACCGAAAAGCGGATAAAACCGACAGGCGGGCGGGGCGGGCCCGGCCGCGCTCAGCCTTCAGCCGGATCCCGCGAGAGCGGATAGGTGGCCAGTTCCTCGTGGCGTGCGCCGTCGCGGCCGAGGATCGAATGGAACAGCGTGAAATCCTCGACCCGGAACCCGGGCAGGGGCGCAGCGATGTGGTTTTCAAGGTAAAGCTGCAACTGCCGCGCCCGCAGCGGCGACAACTGCCCCGGCAGCCGCGCGAGCGTCACATGCGGGCGGAACCGCTCGCGCGGGAGCGTCAGGTCGACCCGCCGGGCGGCGCGCCTCACCTCGCGATGGAGCGACAGGAGCGGTTCGGATTCCTCCACTTCGGCAAACAGCGCCCGCGGCTTCGGCCCGCCGAAGATACCGAGGCCGCAGAGGGACAGTTCGAACGGCTCGGCGCGGATCAGCGACAACTGCTCATGCAGGTCGCGCAGCAGCGATTCGGGCTGGTCGTCGAGAAAGGCCAGCGTGAGATGCAGGTTTTCCTCCGGCACCGGCCGCCCGAAGGGGAGCGCCTCGCGCAGGTCGGCAAGCTGCTGCCGCACCGGCGCTGGAAGCGATATGGCGATGAATGCACGCATGGGGGCCTCGCAACATGGAATGAAATCAGACGGCCGGATCAGGGCGCGGCCGCATCGGCCCGGTCGGGAACGGCAAGCCCCTCGGCAAAGGCGGCAATGCTGGCGATCACGCGCTTTCCGGTCTCGATCCGCCCCTCGAGCGTCGCCGCGCCCATGTTCGGCAGCAGCACCACGTTGTCGAGCGCCCGCAGGCGCGGGTTGAATCCCGTGTCGGCGTCGCGGATGTCGAGCCCCGCGCCGGCAAGCCGCCCCGCGCGCAGCATCCGCGTCAGCGCCACCTCGTCCACCACCTCGCCAAGGGCGGTGCTGACAATCACCGCTCCGGGTTTCATCAGAGCAAGACGGCGCGCGTTCATCAGGCGGAACGTGCCGGGCGTCGCCGGGCAGTTGACCGACATCACATCGACCCGCGCCGCCATCTGGTCGAGGCTCGGCCAGCAGGTCGCGCCGAGTTCCTCGGCGATCGCATCCGGGACCGGGTTGCGGTTGTGGTAATGAATGTCCATGCCGAAGGCACGGGCACGCCGCGCAAGCGCCTGCCCGACCCGCCCCATCCCGAGAATCCCGAGACAGCGCCCCTCGAGACGCCGGCCAAGCGGCCCGGCCGGGCTCCACCCGGCCCACTCATTGGTGCGGATCAGGGCGCGCCCTTCGGGAAAGCGCCGGGTCAGGGCCAGGATCAGCGTCATCGCCATATCGGCGATATCCCCGGTCGCGATGTCCGGCGCATGGGTGACGAGAATTCCCCGCCGGCGCGCCCCGGACAGGTCGATGTGATCGACCCGCGCGCCGAAATTCGCGATCAGCCGCAGCCGCGTACCGGCCTCCGCCAGGAAGGGCGCGTCGATCCGCTCGGCCATGGTCGGCACCAGCACATCCGCCTGCCGGACAGCGGCGATCATCTCGTCGCGCGACATGGGCCGGTCGTCCTCGCGCGTCACCAGGTCGCACAGCGCCGCCATGGCGGTTTCGACCGGCTCCGGCAAGCGTCGCGGCAGCACAACAGTCAGGCGTTCTCTTGACAATCAGCCTCTCCCGTCGCTTTTCAATCGAGGTGGCGCCATGGCATCGTGGCGCAGGAGCGGGCATGGCACAAGAACCGCGCGCATGATTTCCGGCGGAAATTCAAGGCGCAGCCCGGAAATGAGGCAGGACGGGAGAACCGCAGTGACATTCCGATTCTCATGGCATCTGGCCGTCGTCGCGCTGCTGCTGGCGCTGGCCTTGCCCGCGCCGACCCGCGCCCAGGCGGCCGAAAAACGCGGTCAGGCGACGAATCTGCCGCTGCCGCGTTATGTCTCGCTCAAGGTGGCCGAGGGCAACGCGCGCCGCGGTCCGACGCTCAGCCATCGCATCGACTGGGTGTTCAAGCGCCGCGACATGCCGCTGCAGATCACCGCCGAACACGGGCACTGGCGCCGCGTGCAGGACCGAGACGGCGCCGGCGGCTGGATGCATTATGCACTGCTGTCGGGCACGCGAACGGTACTGGTCGAGCAGGAAACGCTCCAGATCCGCAGCCAGCCCGACGAATCCTCATCGGTTGTCGCCGTGTTCGAGCAAAGCGTGATCGCCCGGCTGGGCGAATGCAATCCCGGCTGGTGCCGCATTTCCTCGGGCGGTTATCGCGGCTGGGCGCCGAAAAAGGCGCTCTGGGGCGTCGCCCCGGATGAGCTGCGCGACTAGGGCGCCACTCATGCATCGCGGGCTGGCAGTCCGGCCCCGCTTCGCTAGAGTCGTCAGCAGGCTTCGGAAAAAAGGAGGCACCCTTGCAAGCGCTCGCCTATCGCCGCTACGGAAACGCGGCCGACGTCCTGCGGATCGAGGACATCCCCTGCCCCGCGCCGCAAGCCGGCGAAGTCACGGTCGACCTTGCATTTTCCGGGGTGAATCCCTCGGACGTGAAGGCGCGCGCGGGGGCCCGTGCGGGGGCCGCGGAAATGCCCTTTCCGCTGATCGTTCCGCACAGCGACGGTGCGGGGGTGATCTCGGCCATCGGTGAGGGGGTCGCGGGTGAGCGGCTCGGCCAGCGGGTCTGGATCTGGAACGGCCAGTGGCGGCGCGCGCTCGGCACGGCAGCGGCGCAGATTACCCTGCCCGCCGCGCAGGCGGTGCCCCTGCCCGACAACTTGCCGCTTGAAACCGGGGCGGTGCTCGGCATTCCGGGGCTGACGGCCGCCCACGCGGTGTTCGGGGGCGGCGATGTTTCGGGCAGGACGGTGCTGGTCCAGGGCGGTGCGGGCACGGTCGGCCACCTTGCGATGCAGCTTGCCCGCCGGGGCGGGGCACGCACCATCGCCACCGCGCGGGGCCGCGGGCTCGACCAGGTCCGCGGCGCCGGGGCAGATGCCGCGCTCGATTTCGAATCCCCCGATCTGGCGCAGGAGATCCTTGCCGCGAACGGGGGCCACCCCGTTGATCGCATCATCGAGGTCGAATTCGGCCGCAACATCGCGACCGATACGGAGGTGATCGCGGAAAACGGCACGATCTGCGCCTATGGTTCGGCGCTCGCCCCGGAACCGGGGCTGCCCTTCTATCCGCTGCTGTTCAAGGCGGTCACGGTCGAGTTGATGCTGGTCTATCTGCTTCCCGACGCGGCCCGCGCGGCCGCGATCCGGCGTCTGCACGATGCGCTCCGGCATGGAGCGCTCGACTGTCCGGTGGCGGCGGTATTCGACCTTGCCGACGGGGCGCGGGCCCATGACGCGGTGGCCGCCGGCGCGCGCGAGGGTGCGATCCTGCTACGCACCGCCTGACCGGGCGCGCTCAGGCCATGCCAAGCGCTTCCTTGTACATTTCAAGGATCGCCTCTTCCTCGGCGATGTCGTCCTTGTCGCGCTTGCGCAGGGCGATGATCTTGCGCAGCACCTTGGTGTCATAGCCGCGCCCCTTGGCCTCGGCCATGACCTCTTTCTGCTGGTCGGCGATATCCTTTTTCTCGGCTTCGAGCGACTCGATCCGCTCGACGAACTGGCGCAGTTCCTCGGCGGTGACGCTGTAACTCGTGTCGGTGTTGATATCGCTCACTTGCCTGTCTCCCGTATCGGTCTCGTTCCGGCCCTGTTGTCCTGCCGCGACCGGCCGGCAGGGCGTCACCGGGCCATTACCGCCCGCCCCCGCGCTCTGCAAGCGATCATGCCTCTTGATCCGCGCGGGGCTTGCGCCTATGCCGAAGCTGCTCTGGTGCGGCGGGAAACCCGCCGTCAATAGGGAATGTGGTGCGGCGGGAAACCGCCAATTCCACGACTGCCCCCGCAACTGTAGGCGGCGAGCGGAAACAGAATGACACCACTGGCCCGGACCGGGCTGGGAAGGACTGTTTGCCGCAACGACCCGCAAGTCAGGAGACCTGCCAGAGCGATCACCTTCATGTGGCGCGAGGGGCGTCGCATGGGCGGCGCCGGTTCCGCGATGGTGATGCGCACCGTCCTGGAAGGCCCGGCGTGGCTCTCCCAGACATGACCACCGACAAGGCCGGGAGGGCCTGACATGAAACGACTTCTCGCAACCGCATCCGCGCTCGTGCTGGGCACAGGAGCGGCCACGGCGCAGCAATATCTGGAACTGGGCACGATCGTGGTATCGGCCAACCAGACAGAGACCGAAGCGGACCGTGTGGGCGCAACCGTCGATGTGCTGGATGAATACGATCTGGGCAGAAGCACAGGCCCCGAACTGGTCGATACGCTGACGCGGCTTCCCGGCATCACAGCCAGCGCGAATGGCGGCGTCGGCACGGCCACGACACTCAGAATCCGGGGGCTCGGTAGCGGCTATGTCAGCACCCGCATCAACGGCATCGACGTGACCGATCCGACCGAGATCAAACAATCCTACAACTGGGGCGGACTGACCGCCGCGGGGCTGAGCCGCGTCGAGGTTCTGAAAGGATCGCAATCCGCGCTTTATGGATCATCGGCCATCGCGGGCGTGGTGAACATATTTACATGGCGACCGACAAGCGAGGGCATCAGCTACCGCTTTTCGGGGGAGGCGGGCAGCTACGGCACCGCAAGCGTTTCCGGCAGCGTCGGGTATCTTTCGGATCGTGCGGAACTTGCCCTGACCATGACGCGCCTGCATACGGACGGATTCTCGGCTGCCGACGAAAACGACGGCAATACCGAGCGCGACGGATTCGACGGAAAGACCATCTATTTCTCGGGAAGCTATGCCTTGACCGATCAGGTCCGGGTCGGCTTCGACATGATATATGAAGAGCACGAAGCCGATATAGATGGCTATTCGATGTTTCCGCCCTATGGCTTGATAGATACGCCGGACAAGAATTTCACCGACAGAAAGGGTGGACGGATATTTGCGACTTTCGACGGCGATAACGTATCGCATGAACTCGAAGCGTCGTATTTCAAGACAACACGCTATGATCCGAACGGTTACACCCAGCGGTTTGAGGGTATGCGGAAAGGTGCGCGCTATACGGGCACGGTCCGCCCGTCCTTCGGCACGCTCGTTTTCGGCGCCGAGTACGCCGAGGAAAAGGCGCGGCTGGACAGCGACAAATCGCGCAGCGATACGGCCTCGGTCTTTGGCGAGGCGCAATTCGGCCTGTCGGACAACCTTGACCTGACCACTTCCCTGCGTGTTGACCGCCATTCCGAATTTGGCACCGAACCAACCGGGCGGATCGCGCTTGCGTGGCGGCCTGATCAGGCATGGACCATCAGGTCCGCGATTGCCACGGGCTTTCGCGCGCCATCGCTCTATGAGCTTTTTGACCCGACCTATGGCAATGATACTCTGAAACCCGAGAAAAGCCGCAGTTTCGAACTCGGCGCCGAGCGCGAGTTTTCCAATGGCGGTTTGATTGCGGCAACGCTGTTCTACACCAGGATCAACGATCTCATCGACTGGGACAGCGGACGTTACATACAGGTGCCCGGAACCACCACGACGCGCGGGATCGAGTTTTCCAGCGAATTTCCGCTCGGGGAGCGCGTGACCTTTCTCGGCAACTACACCTATACCCGCGCCAGGACCGCGGCGGGCGACCAGTTGAGCCGCGTCCCCGAACATGACCTGCTGCTCGGGCTGCGTGCCAGCCTGACCAACCGGCTCGACGGACAGGTCTTTGTCAACCATGTCGCCGACCGCGTGGATACCGGCCCCATGCCCGATTACACGGTGGTGAACGCGGGGCTGTCCTTTGACCTCACGCCAGCCTCGCAGATCTACCTGCGCGTCGATAACCTGACCGACCGGCAGTATCAGACGGCGCGGGGCTATGGCACCTCCGACCGGGCATTCTATGCGGGTATCCGTGCGGATTTCTGAGGCTCTCTGCGCTGTCGCCGTGGTGGTCCTTTCCGCCACGGCGACGCTCGCCGGCACGCCGCAAAAGGCACCGGAGCGGGTGGTGTCCGCCAATCTCTGCACCGACCAGCTTGCGCTGCTGCTGGCCGCGCCAGGGCAGCTTGTCTCGGTCTCGCGGCTCTCGCGCGATCCGCAAAGCTCGCTCATGGTCGAGGCGGCCCGGGCGCTGCCGGTCAACGACACCCGCGCCGAGTCGATCTTTCTTTTCGCCCCCGACCTCGTGCTGACCGGAACCTATGCGGACCCGGCCACGGTGCAGATGCTGCGCAGCCTCGGCATCCGGGTCGAACAGTTCAAGCCGGCCGATTCGCTTGCCGAGGTGCGCGACAACATCAGCCGCATGGGCGACCTTCTCGGACGCGAAGAGGCCGCGGCGGGGATGCTCGCGCGGTTCGATGCGGGTATGGCCGCGGCCTCCGGCGCGCCCGAAAGGCGCCCCCGCGCCGCGCTTTACTACGCGAACGGCTATACCACCGGCGGCAAGACCCTTGCCGGGGACATCCTGCGCAAGGCCGGCTTCGCCAACGTGGCCGACGAGGCCGGCATCCCGGATGGCGGCAACCTGCCGCTCGAACGGCTGGTCATGCTGGCCCCGGACGTGATCCTGCGCGGGCACGAATACCCGGGCTATTCCCGCGCGAACGAAGTGCTGAAACACCCCGCGCTGCGCGCCCTGCCGGACAGCCTGCTGGCCGGGCACATGGATGACAGGCACTGGATCTGCGGCACCCCGGCGGTGATCGAGGCGCTGCAGGACATGCGCGCGCTGCGCCAGCGGATCGAGGCCGGACAATGACCCGTGTCGCCCTGGTGATGGCCGCGATCTGTGCCGTGCTGTTTGCGGGGTCGCTTCTGGCCGGACCGCTGCCGGTCACGCCGCTGCGCGCGCTCGGGGCGCTTTTGGGCGCCGAGGACACGCCGCTTGCGGTGGTGATGCAGGAAATCCGCCTGCCGCGCGCCCTGCTCGGGCTCATGGTCGGCGGCTCGCTCGGGCTTTCGGGCGCAGCGCTGCAGGGATATCTGCGCAACCCGCTGGCCGAACCCGGGCTGATCGGCGTCACCGGCGCGGCGGCGCTCGGTGCGGTGCTGGCGCTGCAGAGCGGGTTCGCCACCCTTTTCGCGCTGGCGTTGCCGCTTTCGGCGCTCGGGGCGGCGGTGATCGCGGTGCTCGTGATCCTGCTGCTGGCCGGGCCGCGCGGCGGGTCGATCACGCTGATCCTTGCCGGCATCGCCATTTCGGCGCTGGCCGGGGCGCTCACGTCGCTCGTGCTCAATCTGTCGCCCAACCCGTTCGCCACCGCCGATATCGTGTTCTGGATGATGGGGTCGCTCGCGGACCGCTCGTTCACCCATGTCTGGCTCGCGCTGCCGTTCATGGCGGCGGGCTGGGTGCTGCTGCTCGGGCTCGGGCGCGGGCTCGATGCGCTGACGCTGGGCGAGGATGCGGCGCAGGCGATGGGGATGCGGCTCGACCGGCTGCGCCTTGCGCTGATCCTCGGCGTCGCGGCCAGCGTCGGCGCGGCGACCGCGGTCGCCGGGGCGATCGGCTTTGTCGGGCTGGTCGCGCCGCATCTGCTGCGCCCGTTCGTCGGCGGGCGGCCCTCCGCGCTGCTCTGGGCGTCAATGCTCGGCGGGGCGGGGATGGTGCTGGCGGCGGACATCGCCGTGCGCGTGTTCCTGCCCGAGCGCGATCTCAAGCTCGGGGTGCTGATGGCACTGGTCGGCGCGCCGCTGTTCCTGCATCTGATCTACAAGACCCGCAAGGAACTGCCATGAGCCTGCTCACCCTCTCCGGCCTCAGTGTTTTCCGCGGCACCCGCGCGGTGGTCGATGACGTAAGCGCGAGCGTGGGGCGCGGCGAATGCATCGGCCTCGTCGGCCCGAACGGGTCCGGCAAGACCACCCTCCTGCGTGCGGCGCTCGGGCTGATCGGGGCACAGGGCATGTCCTCGCTCGCCCTGCTTGGCGCGGCGGAGCGCGCACGCCGGGTCGCATGGATGCCGCAGGCGCGCGAAATCGCCTGGCCGGTCAGCGTCGAGACGGTGATCGCGCTCGGCCGCCTGCCGCATCTGCCGCGCGGCGCACGGCTGCGCGATGCCGACCGGGCGGCGGTGGAGCGCGCCATCACGCATATGGGGCTCGAGGCGATGCGCGGCCGCACGGCGACCCGGCTTTCAGGGGGCGAACAGGCGCGGGTGCTGATCGCGCGCGCGCTCGCGCAGGAGACGCCGCTCGTGCTTGCGGATGAACCGATCGCCGGGCTCGACCCCGCGCATCAGATCGCCACCATGGAGCTGTTTGCCGATCTCGCCTGGGGCGGGCGCTCGATCATCGTCTCGCTGCATGATCTCGGGCTGGCGGCGCGCCACTGCACGCGGCTGCTGATGCTGGATCGCGGCCGCCTGGTCGCCGACGGCCCCCCGAACGAGGTGCTGACCGCCGAAAACGTGGCGCAGGTCTTCGGCATCACGGCGTTCTATCGCGAGACGCCGCAGGGCGTCGTGTTCCAGCCGATGGAGCTGACCGGATGAACGTCACGCTCAAGGCGCCCTGGCTCATGTTCGACCTGGGCGCACCGCACCGCATCATCAGCTGGGCGGTGGCGAACCCCGGGCTCACGGATGCCAGTCGGATCCTCTGGCGCGAGGTCCGCAATGCCGACCTGCCCGAAGGCTTCGATGCTGACGCCTGGCTCGCACGCGAACTGGCGGTACGCGGCGAAAGCGACGCGGTAGCGATGCTGACATCGCGCAGCCTTGCCGCCTACCGGACCGCGAGCGTCACGGTGGACGGGATTCGCGCCGATTGCGTGGTCACCGCCGGGCTTTCCAACGCCGAGCGCATCGGCACGCGGCTCCCGCCGGCGGATGCGGAAAGCGGCGCGGGATGGGGCACGATCAACATCGGGCTGCGCCTGTCCTGCGGGCTGAATGATGCGGCGCTGATCGAGGCCGTCTCGATCAGTGCCGAGGCCCGCACCGCCGCCATCATGGAAACCGGGCCCATGCTCGCGACCGGGCAGGCCACCGGCACCGGCACCGACTGTATCGCCATCGCCGCCCCGGCGGGCACCGGCCGGCATGTGGGGCTGCATACGGCCGCCGGCGAAGCGCTCGGGCGGGCGACGCATGATGCCGTGCGGGCCGCCACGCTGGCCTGGATGGAGGCGGCAGGCAGGCATCAGCAAATGCCCTGAGGCGGGCCTGTCCCGGCAAGCGGCTTGCATGGTGCCCTGCCCTGCGCTAGGCGCGCGCCATGCGGATGCTGCGCGGGATCAGCGCAGATCGGACGCGGCACGAAAAAGGGAGCACGGAGTCTCATGTTCGAAGCCATGGTGCTGGTCGGCGCGGCCCTGTCCCTGCTCGGGCTCGCGGGTCTGGTCTGGAGTATCCTGCGCGTCGCCCGGGCCCGCCGGGCGCGGCTTTCGGACGAGGATCTGCGCGCCGTGCTGAAATCGGCCCTGCCGATCAATCTCGGGGCGCTGTTCCTGTCGGTGCTCGGCCTCATGCTGGTGGTGATCGGCGTGATGCTCGGCTGAGCACCTGCCCTGAAGAACCGGCCTTTGCGACCAGTGCCGCCGTGATCGACGCACCCCCGTGACCGGCGCAACTGCAGCCGGCGCGCCGGCCGCAGTCATGTTTTCCGCGTCAGACGAAAACGGTTCAGACGGGCAAAGGGTTCAGACGGGCAAAGGGTTCAGACGGGCATGTTGTCGAACTGCGCCTCGATCGCCTCTTCGGCGAGGCTGTATTCGAGGTTGGACAGATGTGTCGGAACCCGGACGCCTTCGGCCCGCAGCCGGTCGATCACCCGGCTGAATTCGGGCTGCAGTCTGAGCCGTTCAAGGTAATCAGATCGGGAAATCCGGTTTTCCAGATGTTCGGCACGTTGCTTCAGCTCGCGAATCGGCATGACAATCCCCCTGATCGGTCGCAGCGAATATTTCCGTGAATTTCCCCTGCGTTGACTGCTGAGCGGCCTTACCGCCCTCACTGAGGACATATGTGTCCGCTCCTGTCAGTCAACCTCGACTTATAGCGCTAACATACCACGTGATGCCCGAAAAATCACGCGTTGAGAGCAGCAGTCGGCGGAAATTCACCGATGGATTGTTCGCGCCCCGAGGCCTGGTGCGCCGGACCCGGCAAAAACAGGCCGATTCAGCCTCTGGACAGGCCGGGTTTGCGAACGTAAGGCAAACGGCATGGACATTCGTCAGATCACCCCGCGCTATCATGTCGCACCCCAGATCACCCCCGATGACCTGCCCGGGATCGCCGCCGCCGGGTTCGGCACGGTGATCTGCAACCGCCCCGACAGCGAGGTTCCGCCCGAGATTCGGGCCGCCGACATACAGGCCGCGGCCGAAAAGGCGGGGCTCGCCTTCGAGCGGCTCGAACTCACGCGTGACACCATGACCCCGGACAACATCGCCCGGCAAAACCGGATCATCGAGGCGGCCCCCGGGCCGGTGCTTGCCTATTGCGCGACCGGCACGCGCTGCACGATGATCTGGGCGCTCGGACAGGCCGGGCATATGCCGGTGGACGAGATCCTCGCGACCGCGCTGCGCGGGGGATATGACCTGGGTTTTCTGCGCCCGGTCCTGGAGCAGCTCGCGCGGTAAGTCCACCGTCCTGCCGGCACAGCCGCCCTCAGCCCGCACTACGGTGCCCGGCCGTCACGGGCTCGTCAGCTTCGCCCTCCTCCTCGAGCCCGGCCAGCGCGGTGATCTCCGCCGGGTCGAGATCGGCATCCGGCAAATGCCCCGCCATTCCTGCCCCGCCTGCACCGCCCGCCATCGCCTGCCCCGTCGCTGCGGCCGCCATCGCTTCCGCCACCGGCCTGTCGCCCGTGCCCTGCGGCGCCCGCTCCAACAGGCGTTCGGCGAAGGGCTCGTTCTCGGCGCCGGCCGGTGCAAGGGTCTCGAGCCGCACGGCGCGCATCCCCCGCACCTGCCCAAGCCGCCCGGCCGCCCGCGCGTTGCCGTCGATCGCGCGCAATTCGACCTCGCGCAGCGTCTTGCCCCGCAGCGGCAGGAGATCGCCGGCCTTCATCGCCGCGAGATCGCAAAGCGGCAGGCGGATGCGCCCGACCGAGGCCAGAAGCTCGGCCCGCACCACGCCGAACATGGCCGCAAGGCCCGGCTCGGCCCCCTCTCCCCGGGTGGCGTCCGGTTCCGGTTCGGGCGCCGGCAGGACGAGCAGGACAGCCCCCTGCCGCGCCCCGCCCGCGAAATCCAGCGTGAGGTCGAACAGGCGATAAGGCCCCGATTCGAGCGCGACCAGCAGGCCATGACGATCATGGGCGCGGGCGCCGAAGCGGACCCCGTCAAACAGGGCGCGATCCTCGGCGCTTTCGCACAACGCGCTGACCTGCGCCAGCGCGGCGTCGATCAGCGGCGCGGCCAGCGCGGCATCGGTATCGGTAAAGGCGCGCGGCGCGGCCGGGGCCGGGGCGGCGGCGACACGCCCCATGGTCTGCCGCTGCACAAGCGCGGCCAGCGCCGGGCCGTCCATGAGCAGCGCCGCGGTCGCGCAACCCGGACCATCCATGAGAATCATCAGCCGCTCCGCCGGCAGCCGCGCCCCGAGATCCTCGTACCGGCAGGCCCCTGCCGTGATCCCGATCACCGACAGCGCAAGGTCGAGCGCATCATTCGCGGCACGGGCAAACCCCATTCGCAGGGCCCGCAGCACCGGGCGGGCGGGCGGATTCGCATTGTCCCCGTCCCCGGCAACCATGCGCCGCAATACCGACCCCGAACCATCCGTCTCTGTCATCGCGATCTTCATCTGTTCCCGCGCTTCTGCCGCAGGGACAAGGCTAATCACGGCCGGGTTACGAAACCGTTGATCCGGCCTCGTCAGCCAGCCCCGGCGCCAGTGGCAGGCTCACGCGGAAGGCGCCGCCGCCCTCGTCGGCCAGATAGGTGATATCGCCGCCCAGACGCTGCATGATCTCGCGGCAGATCGCGAGGCCAAGCCCCGCGCCGCCGGCCTTTTCGCCGCTGACGCGATAGAATTTCTCGAACACCATCGCCTGCGCCTCGGGGCCGAGCCCGCGTCCGTTGTCGATGAAATCGACCGCCAGATCCGGGCCGTTGCGCGACACCCGAATTCGCAGCTCCGGCGCCTCGGCGTTGCAGTATTTGAGCGCATTCGTCACCAGATTGATGAAAACCTGCGCCAGCCGGTCAAGATCGGTGTGCAGCGCAACATCCTCCGCCCCCGGATCGCGGCGCACGACAAGTTCGCGGTCGGCCCCGGCCAATGCGGATGACAGCGCCCGGTCCAGCACCTGCGCAAGGTTGCCGTCCTTGAGGTTCAGGCTCACCTTGCCGCTTTCCAGCACGTTCAGATCCAGCAGATCGTCAAGCAGCCTGGTCAGGCGAAGCGCCTCGTCGTGGATGATCGCCGCATAGCGGGTATTTTCCTCGGGGGTCAGGTCGTCGGTGTCGCGCAGGATCTCGGAAAAGGCCCGGATCGAGGTCATGGGCGTGCGCAATTCGTGGCTCACCTGGCCGAGGAAGGCATCCTTCTGTTCGGAAAGCCGGGTCAGCATGGCATTGGCCTGGCGCAACTGGCGCGCGGTGCGGCTCAGTTCGGCCGATTTTGCCTCGAGCTGGCTCGAATATTCGAGGATCTGGGCGCTTTCGTCGGCCACCGCCAGCAAGTCCTCGACCGAAACCGACGTGCCGCCGACGATCTGCCCGATCATCGCATGGGCCGCGGCGGCCCCCACGAGCCCCGCGAGATGGCGTTCGAGCCGTTCGAGGAAATCGGGCGTCGGCTCGGGCAACTGGCCGCGCACCCCCTGCGCCTCGGCCTCGCGCCGGAACAGGGCACGCGCATCTTCGGCCCCGAGAATACGCTGCGCCATCACCAGCAGATCCTCGCTCTGCGCGACGTAGCCGGTCCAGCCGCGCAGGCCGCTCGAATGTTCGAACACGTTGACGAATTGCGCGCCCTGCAGCCGTTCGAGCGGCGCCGGCACGGTCAACAGCGAAACTCCCACGAAGACCAGCGTATTGAGCGCCATGCTCCAGACCACCGCATGGGTCATGGGATCGAGCCCGGTGATCCCGAACAGCGCGTGAGGGCGCAGCCAGGCGATGCCGAATGGTCCCGCGGCCACGATCGATTCGGGCATGAAACCGACGAACTGCGGCAGGAACAGGGTATAAAGCCACAACAGCGACCCGACCAGCAGCCCCGCAAGCGCGCCGATGCGCGTCGCCCCCCGCCAGTAGAGCCCGCCGACGAGCGGCGGCACCATCTGCGCCACGCCGGCAAAGGAAACCAGCCCGATCGCCGCCAGTCCCGCGCCGCCCCCGGACAGGCGATAATAGGCATAGCCGAGCGCCAGCACCGCGATGATGGCCAGGCGGCGCGCGCGCAGCACGATATGGCGCAGATCGCCGCTCCCCGCCGCCGCCCCGCCGCGGCGGGACAGCCACAGCGGCATGACGATATGATTGGACAGCATCGTGGCCAGCGCCATGCTGGCCACGATCACCATCGAGGTGGCCGATGAAAACCCCCCGAGGAACGACAGCATGGCGAGGTTCTCCTGCCCCTGCGACAGCGGCAGGGTCAGCACGAAAAGATCGGGGTCCGTGCCCTCGGGCAGCAGGTCGAGCCCGATCGCCGCGATCGGCACCACGAACAGGCTCATCAGCAGCACGTAAAGCGGAAAGGCCCAGCCGGCGGTGCGCAGGTGGCGTTCGTTGTCGATCTCGACCACGAGCACCTGGAACATCCGCGGCAGGCAGACGAAGGCGGCGGCGGCAAGGAACATGATCGCGCTCCAGCGCCCGGGCTCGACGCTCCATTCGCCGAGCGGCGAGGCGTCGATGCGCGCCATGGTATCGCCCACGCCGCCCGCGATTCCCCAGACCACGAAGATGCCGACCGCAAGCAGCGCCACCAGCTTGACCACGGCTTCGAGCGCAACCGCCGTGATGATGCCGTGGTGGCGTTCATTGGCGTCAAGGTTGCGGGTTCCGAACAGGATCGCGAACAGGGCAAGCCCGATCGCGACCCAGATCCCGCTCGAGATTTCGGGCCAGTCGCTGGCGCTGTCGGCCTCGGCAAAGGTCGCGAAGGACAGGGTGATCGACTGCAGTTGCAGCGCGATATAGGGGGTGATGCCGATCACGGCGAGGATCGTGACCCCGACCGCCAGCGTGTTCGACTTGCCATAGCGCGACGACAGAAGGTCCGCGATCGAGGTCACCCGCTGGCTGCGGGCGACGCGCACGAGCTTGCGCAGGCCCCACCACCAGCCGATCATGACGATGGTCGGGCCAAGATAGATCGTCACATACTCAAGGCCCGAGCGCACCGCATAACCGACCGCGCCGTAAAAGGTCCAGGCGGTGCAGTAGATCGACAGCGACAGGGTATAGATCAGCGGCGTGCGCAGCCAGCGCCCCCGGCCCTGCGCGGCGACACGATCGGCCAGGAAGGCGACCAGGAAAAGCAGCGCGACATAGCCGAGGCAGACCCCGACCAGGAGGTTGAACGACGTCACGGTCCGTCCTCCCCGTCCTCGGGGGCGGTATCGCCGTCCTGTTCCCAGTGCCGGGCGCTGAACCCGACCCAGAAGCTCGCGAGCAGGAGCCCGACCCAGGCGGTGAACAGGTAGATGACGGCCGAGGACATGGCGACGGCCCCGTCCGTTCCGGCCCGTTCCCAGAGCAGCGGCAGGGCAAAGAGGACCGCGCCGAGCACCGACAGAAGCCGCGCCGCATCGCGCCCCCGGCGGCGGCGGTAGATCCGGCGCTCGTGGAACACGCTCTCCCGGCGGCGGCGGCGCCGCGCCTCGGGGCTCATGGCGCGCCCCGCGATCCGGCCACCGCGGGGTGTTCCCGCCGGAGCGTCCGGCCGCGGAAGCCTGTGGGTCCGGATCCTTGCCGCACGGGTTGAACCAGGCGGCCCGTACCGGCCATGCCGGGCCCGCGACCCCTGTGGCCGGGAACCTTGTGGCGGATCATCCGCAGCCCTCCTCCGCCATGCACATCATCCGCCCGGCACCTGGACTGCCGTCAAGACTAGCGCCCCCATCGCCACACTGTCAAAATCCATCGCAAACCATGCGCCTGTGCCGCCCCGGCCCTCTCCGCGGGCCGGAAACAGCGCGTAACGGCGCTTTCCACTGCGCCCGCCTTACCCTATAACCACGTTGAAATCTTCGCTTCCGCTGCCCGGGCGCAGCTCCGAACCCGCCGAGGACATTCATGACCAACCCCGACCACGACAACGATGTGAGCTTCATCCGCGCATTGGCGGAGCTTCTGCGCGAGAATGAACTCGCCGAACTGCAGGTGAAGCGCGATTATGGCGACGACAATACCCTGAATGTCCGCATCAGCCGCTTTTCACCCGCTCCGGCAGCACCGGCCGCGGCGCAGCCCGGGCTGCTGCCGGCGCCGTCGCTTCCCTTTCATGGCGCAACGCCCGTGGCGGATGCTCCGGCGCCCGCCGCCGCTTCCGAAGATCCGGCGGACCATCCGGGCGCCGTCACATCGCCCATGGTCGGCACGGTCTACATGCAGCCCGAACCCGGTGCCGCGCCCTTCGTGAGCGTGGGGGGCACCGTCGCCGAGGGCGACACGCTGCTGATCGTCGAGGCGATGAAGACCATGAACCACATCCCGGCACCGCGGGCGGGCACGGTGCGGCGGATCCTCGTCGAAGACGGGGCAGCGGTCGAATTCGGCACCCCGCTCGTCATCATCGAGTAGGACAGCCGCAGATGTTCGAAAAGATCCTGATCGCCAATCGCGGAGAAATCGCCCTCCGGGTGGTGCGGGCGTGCCGCGAGATGGGCATTGCCTCGGTCGCCGTCCACTCCACCGCCGATGCGGATGCGATGCATGTGCGCATGGCCGACGAATCGATCTGCATCGGCCCGCCCTCGGCCACTGCGAGCTATCTTTCGGTGCCGGCGATCATCGCCGCCTGCGAGATCAGCGGCGCCCAGGCGATCCACCCGGGGTACGGGTTCCTCTCGGAGAACGCGAATTTCGTCCAGATCGTCGAGGACCACGGGCTGACCTTCATCGGCCCCCGCGCCGAACATATCCGCGTCATGGGTGACAAGATCACCGCCAAGGAAACCATGCGCCGGCTCGGGGTGCCTTGTGTTCCGGGCAGCGAGGGCGGCGTCGCCTCGCTCGAAGACGCGCTGCAGGTCGCCGGCGAGATCGGCTATCCGGTGATCATCAAGGCCACCGCCGGCGGTGGCGGCAAGGGCATGAAGGTTGCGAACGATCCAGAAGAGATGGAGCGCGCCTTCCGCACCGCCCGGGCCGAGGCCAAGGCAAATTTCGGCAACGATGCCGTCTATCTCGAAAAATACCTCGCCACGCCGCGACATATCGAGGTGCAGATCTTCGGCGACGGCCGGGGCGGGGCGGTGCATCTTGGCGAGCGCGACTGCTCGCTGCAGCGCCGGCACCAGAAGGTGCTTGAGGAAGCGCCCGGCCCGGTCATCTCGGAACAGGAACGCGCACGGATCGGCCGGCTCTGCGCCAATGCGGTGGCCGAACTCGGCTATGCGGGGGCGGGCACGATCGAGTTTCTTTATGAAAACGGCGATTTCTATTTCATCGAGATGAACACGCGGCTGCAGGTCGAGCACCCGGTCACCGAGGCGATCTTCGGGGTTGACCTCGTGCGCGAGCAGATCCGCGTCGCCGCCGGACTGCCGATGTCGTTTCATCAGGGCGATCTGACCATCAACGGCCATTCGATCGAGGTCCGCATCAACGCCGAGCGGTTGCCGAACTTCACGCCGAGTCCGGGGCGGATCACGCAATACCACGCGCCGGGCGGGCTCGGGGTGCGGGTCGATTCGGCGCTTTACGACGGCTATGTGATCCCGCCCTATTACGACAGCCTGATCGGCAAGCTGATCGTGCACGGGCGCGACCGTTCGGAGGCGCTGGCGCGGCTGCACCGGGCGCTCGGGGAACTGATCGTGGATGGGGTGGACACCACCGTGCCGCTTTTTCACGCACTGCTCGCCGAACCCGACATCCACAGCGGGCAATACAACATCCACTGGCTGGAACAGTGGCTGGAAACCCATCTCGGCGAAGGCTGACGGCGGGGCAGGATGAAACTCACCCCGGATGTGCTGCTCTACGCCTATCGCGAGGGCGTATTTCCGATGGCGCGCGCCCGGGACAGCCAGCGGGTGTTCTGGGTCAACCCCATGGAGCGGGGGATCATCCCGCTTGACGGGTTCCACATCTCCCGCAGCCTCGCGCGGCGGATGCGGCGCGGCGGTTTCGAGGTCACGATCGACCAGGATTTCGCCGCCGTGGTCAATGCCTGCGCCGAACGCGAGGAGACCTGGATCAACGCCGAACTGCGGGCGCTTTACCTTGCGCTGTTTGCCGCGGGCCATGCCCATTCGGTGGAAATCCGCGAACAGGGCGAGCTGGCCGGTGGCGTGTTCGGGGTCTGCATCGGCGCCGCGTTTTGTGGCGAAAGCATGTTTTCACACCGCCGCGACGGATCAAAGCTGGCGCTGGCCTGGCTGGTGGACCGGCTCCGGCTCGGGGGGTTCACCCTGTTCGATACGCAGTTCACCACGTCCCATCTGGAAAGCCTGGGGGCGGTTGAAATCCCGCGCGACGAATATTTCCGCCGCCTCGACGAGGCCACGGCGCGGGAAGCGGATTTCCTCGGCCCGCCGATCGGCACCGCTCAGGAAATCATACAGCGCAACACCCAGACATCATAGCGGTTGTGGTCAAGCGCATTCAGCGCCGGCGACGATGCCACCATCCAGCCGTGGAACACGTCCTCGCCGCTCACCCGATCCTTGATGCCGAGCAGGGCAAAGGCGTCGCCGGTCGGGTTTTCGGCCGGATAGCGGCAATCCTCGGCGGTCACGCTCAGCCCGAAAACGTCAAGCGTTCCGCCCCAGGGAATCTCCACGTCGACGGTTTCGCCGTTCACCTTGTCGAGACCGCGAAGCAGCACGCCAAGGCCGGATTGCGCCCGCGTCTGCTGTGTGCTTTGCGCCAGCACCGCAGCCGGACCTGACAGCAGGACCAGAACGGCCAGCACGGCGCGGATCATCTGTCATCCCCGCCACTTGCCGAGACGAACTTGAGCAGCAGCGAAATCAGGCTGACCGAGCCTTGGGTATCGACGATTTCCCCGCCCGGCTCGAGGTAATCGAACGAGGCACCGGGAGAAAGCTCGACGAAATTCCCGCCAAGCAGCCCTTCGGAGGCGACCGCGGCGGCGCTGTCATCGGGAATGCGCACCGATTTGCGCAGCGACAGGGTCGCGTCCGCGCGGTACGTTTCAGGGTTCAGACGCATGTCGGTCACGCTGCCCACACGCACCCCGGCCAGGCGAACCTCGGTGCCGACGCTCACCCCGTCGAGCGAACGAAAGCTTGCATGCAGCGGATAGCTGTCGCTGCCGCGCGAGGCGAATCCGGTCTTCTGGCCGGCAAAAAGCACGAACCCGACGGCCGCGACCAGCACCAGCGCACCAACGAGAACCTCGGTCGGCTTATAGGACATGAAGCAGTCTCCGGCTTGCGGTCATTCCGGGGTCCAGGCTTCGTAATCGCGCCGTTCCACCGGCGCGACGCGGCGGATCGACCCGGCCGGCGCATAGGCCAGCATGGTGCCGCTCAGGTTCTCGAGATGCGGCTTTTCCCAGGTCTTCTGCGGCAGCGGCTTTTCACTGGGCGGCTCGTCCCAGGTGCGGTGCAGCCAGCCTTGCCAGCCCGGCCCGACCCGGGTCGCCTCGATCTCGCCGTTGAAGATCACCCAGCGCTTGCTGTCATCGGCGTTGCGGTAGAACACGTTGCCCTGTTCATCCTCGCCGACCTTGATCCCCTTGCGCCAGGTGAAAAGCTGGGTGTTGATCGTTTGCCGGTCCCACCAGCCAACCGTGCGCAGAAGAAGATTGCCGATGCCCATGTGAATCTCCGCCCGTTGAATCCTTAGCCGTCAATCCCCGGATTGCCCGTCCGATATGGCCGATCCCGGCGCCGGGGTCCAGCATATCCGCACATCTCCGGCGCCTTCCCGGCCCGCGCCGGCGGGCCGGCAATGGTCAGCCGGCCGAGATCGAGCCCTTGTGCTCTTCAGCATGGATCATCAGCGGCGCGGCGTCCGAGGTCACCGCCTCTTCGTTCACCACGACCTTGGTCACGCTGTCGAGCCCCGGAAGCTCGAACATCGTGTCGAGCAGGATGTCCTCGAGGATCGAGCGCAGACCCCGCGCCCCGGTCTTGCGGGCGATCGCCCGCCGCGCGATTGCCCGCAGCGCGTCATCGGTGAACTGCAGGTCGGTGTCCTCGAGCTCGAACAGGCGCTGATACTGCTTGACCAGCGCGTTCTTGGGCTGGGTCAGGATCGTGACCAGCGCATCCTCGTCAAGGTCGTCAAGCGTCGCCACCACCGGCAGACGGCCAACGAATTCGGGGATCAGGCCGAATTTCAGCAGGTCCTCGGGCTCCAGATCCTTGAAGACCTCGCCCACGTTGCGGTTGTCGTTCTCGCGCACATCGGCACCAAAGCCCATGGCGCTGCCCTTGCCGCGCTGCGAAATGATCTTGTCGAGCCCGGCAAAGGCGCCGCCGCAGATGAACAGGATGTTGGTCGTGTCCACCTGCAGGAATTCCTGCTGCGGATGCTTGCGCCCGCCCTGCGGCGGCACGCTCGCGACGGTGCCTTCCATCAGCTTCAGCAGCGCCTGCTGCACCCCCTCGCCCGAGACGTCGCGGGTGATGCTCGGGTTTTCGGACTTGCGGGTGATCTTGTCGACCTCGTCGATATAGACGATGCCGCGCTGGGCGCGTTCGACGTTGTATTCGCTGGCCTGCAGCAGCTTGAGGATGATGTTTTCCACATCCTCCCCGACATAGCCGGCCTCGGTCAGAGTGGTCGCATCGGCCATGGTGAAGGGCACGTCGAGGATCCGCGCCAGCGTCTGCGCGAGCAGCGTCTTGCCGCAGCCGGTCGGGCCGATCAGCAGGATGTTCGACTTGGCCAGTTCGATGTCGTTGCCCGGCTTCTGGGCGTGGTTCAGGCGCTTGTAATGGTTGTGCACCGCCACTGACAGCACACGCTTTGCCATGGTCTGGCCGATGACGTAATCGTCAAGAACGTTGCAGATGTCCTTGGGAGAGGGCACGCCGTCCGTGGCCTTGAGCCCGGTCGCCTTGGTCTCCTCCCGGATGATGTCCATGCAGAGTTCGACACATTCGTCACAGATGAAGACGGTCGGTCCGGCGATGAGCTTGCGCACCTCATGCTGGCTCTTGCCACAGAAACTGCAGTAAAGCGTATTCTTGCTGTCGCCACCTGAGTTCGTTGCCATGATCAACCTTTCGGGCTTCGTTATTCAAGCTCGCTCCGCCGTGCGGAACGTTTCGGCATCTTCGGCAGTCTAGGGCAGGCACTGGGGCAGAACAATTGCAAACTCGTCCCCGCCCTGCGGGCGCTGCCCCCTGCCGGCCGGGCGCCGCCGGTCATCCGTCGCTTGTGGATTCGTCGTGCTTGCCACGGCTCTCGACCACCTCGTCGATATGGCCCCATGCCTTTGCCTCTTCGGGCGACATGAAATTGTCGCGGTCGAGCGCCTTTTCAACCGCCTCCTTGGTCTGGCCGGTGTGCTTCACGTAGATGTCATACAGCCGGTCCTTCAGCTTCTGGGTCTCGGTCGCATGAATCATGATGTCGCTGGCCTGCCCCTGGAAGCCGCCCGAGGGCTGGTGGACCATGATGCGGCTGTTCGGCAGGGCAAAGCGCATCCCCGCCGCGCCACCGGCCAGCAGCAGCGACCCCATGGAGGCCGCCTGCCCGAGGCAGAGCGTGCTGACCTTGGGCTTGATGTACTGCATGGTGTCGTAGATCGACAGCCCCGCCGTCACGACACCGCCCGGAGAGTTGATGTAAAGGCTGATTTCCTTGCTCGGGTTCTCGGCCTCGAGATGCAGGAGCTGCGCCACGATCAGGTGGCACATGCCGTCATGAATCGGCCCGTTGACGAAAACGATCCGCTCCTTCAGCAGCCGCGAAAAGATGTCATAGGCGCGCTCGCCCCGGCTGGTCTGTTCGACCACCATGGGGACGAGCGTGTTCATGTAGGTGTCAATCGGATCGAACATGGAGCCTGCCTGTGGTTTGGAGCCGCGGGGACGATACCCCGCGATAAGTTGCCAGAGTCTTATTAGCGCCGCATCGGCGCTGCAAGGGGCGTCGGGATGCGCGGCGGATCACAGGCCCGGCTCTTTTCCCGTCGCCCCGGCCTCGGGGTCGAGAACCGCCCAGTCGGTCACATCCCCCCCGACATCGGGCGGCGGCAGGGACTCGCGGCGCTCGTTCAGGTGGATATGCAGCTTGGCGATGAAATGCGCCGAAAGCGGCGGCGCGATCAGCAGGAACATGATGATCAGGATTTCATGCAGCGAAAACCGCCCCTGGAACACCCAGGCATGGAGCATCGAACCAAGCAGCACCCCCCCGACCCCGAGCGTCGTGGCGAGGGTGGGCGTGTGCAGCCGCGACATCGGATCGCGGAACTTGATCAGGCCGAAAGAGCCCGCAAAGCCGAAGATTCCCCCGATGACGAGCAGGAACGCGATCACGATTTCGAATATCAGGGACATGGCAGGCTCACTCGATGATATTGCCGCGCAGGACGTAGCGGGCATAGGCCACGGTCGAGACGAATCCGAGCATGGCAAAGATCAGCGCCGATTCGAAATAGATCGCCGACCCGACCAGCATGCCATACAGCAGAAGCAGCGCGATCACGTTGATCACCATGGTGTCGAGCGCGAGAATCCGGTCGCTGAGGCCCGGCGCCGTCAGCACCCGGAACAGCGTGATGAGAAGCGCCGCGCCGAAGCAGAGCAGGTTGAACCAGATCGCAAGGGTGAGGATCATTCGAAAATCTCCTTCAGCCGGCGTTCGTAACGCTGCTTGATCTCGTCGCGCACGCTTTCGGGGTCGGGCGCATCGAGGAAATGCACCAGTATGGCGCTGTGATCGCGGGTCAGGTCGGCGGACACCGTCCCCGGCGTCATGGTGATGGTGTTCGCGAGCACGGCAATCGCGGTCGTGTCGGTCAGGTCGACCGGAACGCTCACCCAGCCGGGGCTGCGGGAATGGTCGGGCCGCAGCAATATGAGCCGCGCCACGGCGATATTGGCCATCACGATGTCCCAGAGCACGACGACGACATATTCCGCAACCCGAAGCGGATGGCGCAGGCGCGGCGCGTCGGGCCAGTAGGTGCTGGTCAGCCAGGGCAGCACGGTCCCGAGGATCAGCCCGAACAGCAGCGAATTCAGCGAGAACCGGTTGACCAGCAGCAGCCAGACCAGCGTCAGCAGCACCGTCAGCACCGGATGGGGAAAGATCGCGCGCAGCATTCTCATTTCGTGCCCTCCCCCAGAACCGCCCCGATGTAATCCCCGGGCGCATGGAGCTGCGCCGCCGTGGCCTCGGCGTAATCCTGCATCGGCCCGGCGAAAAGCGTGAGCAGGATCACGAGGCCGAACAGCCCCCAGACGGCACCGAAGGCCATGGCGGACGAGGCCCGGGGCGCGGGCCCTGCGGCCGCAGCCTCGAGCGGCGCAGGAAGATCGGCCTCGTCCGGCGGCTCGGTGCGGATGCCCGGATCATGCCCTTTCCAGAACACGAGACTGCCCGCGCGGGTAAAGCCGACGATCCCGATCAGCGAAGTGGACAGGATCACCGCCCAGATCAGCCCCGCCCATTCCACATGCCGCGCGGCATCGAGCACCAGCATCTTGCCGAGGAACCCCGAAAACGGCGGCATCCCGACCAGGGTGATGGCGCCGCCGAAGAACAGGGCCGCGATCAGCCCGCCCTGCGGCATGGGCGCGCTGACCCCGATCGCGTCGCCCCGCCGCATGGCGGCAAGATCGACGATCAGGAACATGAGCCCGGTCGCAAAGGTGGAATGCGCGATGTAATAAAGCGCCGCCGCGCTCGACTGCTGGGTAAAGAGCGAGACCGCGATGAGCAGCGTCCCCATCGAGGCGATCACCGCGAAGGACGCAAGCCGGCTCAACAGCCGCGTGCCCAGCAGCCCGATCATGCCGATCGCCAGCGTCAGCAGCGCTCCGGGAAGCAGCCAGCCCTGCACATCCACGGTCGCGATCTGGTCGGGTCCGAACACCAGCGTGAACATGCGCAGGATGCAATAGGCACCGACCTTGGTCATGATGGCGAACAGCGCCCCGACCGGGCCCGGCGCGTTGCCGTAACTGGCCGGCAGCCAGAAATGCAGCGGCAGCAGCGCCGCCTTGACCGCGAATACCGCGAGCAGCAGGATCGCGCCGACCCGCAGCAGCGCCGCCTCCGACAGCGGCACCTGCGACACGCGCGCGGCCATGTCCGCCATGTTGAGCGTCCCCGTCACCGCATAGAGCGTGCCGAGCGCGACCAGGAACAGGGCCGAGGCAAGCAGGTTGTAGATCACATATTGAACCCCGGCCCGCAGCCGCACTGCACCCCCGCCGTGAACCATGAGCCCGTAGGACGCGATCAGCAACACTTCGAAGAACACGAACAGGTTGAACGCATCTCCCGTGAGGAACGCCCCCATGATCCCCATCAGCTGGAAGTGGAACAGGGCATGGAAATTGCGCCCGCGCCGGTCCCAGGCCGTGCCGATCGAATAGATCACCACCACCAGCGACAGGAGCGCGGTCAGCATCACCATGAGCGCCGACAACCGGTCGAGCACCAGCACGATCCCGAAGGGGGCGGGCCAGGCGCTGAGTTCGTAAACCGTGATCGTGCCGTCCATGGCCTGCGCCAGGAGCACTCCGGCGATGCCGACCAGCGCCACGGTTCCGGCGGTGGAGAACACGCGCTGCAGCATCACCTCGCCGCGCAGCACCAGCAGGATGAAGGCGGCGATCATCGCCGGCAGGATGATCGGCAGGATGATCCAGTGCGACATCAGGCGTCCTCCCCGGACTCGCCGGTCATGTCCACGCGGTCGGTGCGCGCCGCGAGATAGGCGCTGACCGCCAGCATCACGATCAGCGCCGTCATGCCGAATGAAATCACGATCGCCGTCAGCACCAGTGCCTGCGGCAGCGGATCGGTATAGCCGGCGGCCGCCGCATCAAGGATCGGCGGCCTGTTCAGCACAAGGCGCCCGGTCGCGAACAGGAACACGTTCACCGCATAGGACAGCAGCGTCATGCCGACGATCACCGGAAAGCTGCGCTGGCGCAGCACGAGATACACCCCGGCGGCGGTAAAGACGCCGACTGCGGTGGCAAGCATGAATTCCATCTCAGTCCCCTCCCCCGCCGGCCCGGGCGGCCGGTTCCGTTGCCGGCGCGGCGGCGATCTGCGTCCGCGTCCCCGGCAGATGCGGCTGCCATGCGAAACAGGCGAGGCTTTCGAGCGCCAGCAGCACCGCCCCGAGCACCGTCAGGAACACGCCGAGATCGAACAGCGCCGCCGTGGCCAGCTCGATGCCCTCGAACCCCGGCGGATGCAGCTCGGTAAACGCGCTGGTGAGGAAGGGCATGTCGTTGAACCATGCGCCGATGCCGGTCAGCGCCGCGATCATCACCCCGGCCCCGATCAGCACGTGATAGGGCATCCGCTGGCGCGTCGCGACCCAGCCGAACCCGCTTGCCATGTACTGGATCACGATGGCGCTGGCGCCGAGCAGCCCGGCGACGAATCCGCCCCCCGGCTGATTGTGCCCGCGCAGGAAGATATAGACCGCCACCATCAGCACGAGCGGCAGCAGGATCCGCGTGATCGCGACCATGATCAGCGGATACCGGTCTCCCGCCAGCGGGCGCGACGGCTGCCGCGCCAGAAGCCGCTCGCGCGCCGGCGACTGAAGGATCGTTTCGGTAATGGCAAAGATGATCACCGCCGCGATCCCCAGAACGGTGATTTCGCCAAATGTGTCGAAGCCGCGGAAATCCACCAGCGTCACGTTCACCACATTGGTGCCTCCGCCCCCGCTCGCGGAATGGGCCAGGTGATAGCCCGAGATCGACGGCTCCACGAAATCGCGGGTCAGGATCGCGTAGATCAGCCCCGCCATGCCGAGCCCCGCGCCGAGCGAGAGCACGATGTCGCGGCTGCGCCGGGCCGGCGTGCTTTCGCGCGGGGTTTCGGGCGGCATGAAGTTCAGCGCAAGCAGCAGCAGCACGACCGAGACCACCTCGACCGAGATCTGCGTCAGCGCAAGGTCGGGCGCCGAGAAATAGTTGAAGGTCAGCGCCACCATCAGCCCCGACACGCCCATCATCACCAGCATGAGCAGCCGGTTGCGGTGAAAGACCGCCACCCCGACCGCCGAGCCCATGAGTGCGATCCAGCCGATCACGGTGATGAAGGTCGGCGCGAGGCTCGCGCGCGTCTGCGGACCGACGCCGCCGGTGTTCCAGGCCCAGACGCCGATCAGAAGGGTGAACCCGATCAGGATGGCGTTGTAGCGGCTCAGCGCCCCGTCGTCGAAACGCTGCGTGATCCAGCGGCAGAGGCGCTGGAAAGCAGCCATGCAGCGGTCGTAGATCTGCTTCGCCTCGGGGCGGCGCAGGCCGAGCCAGACCTCGTTCGCCTGCGCATAGAACAGCAGCAGGGCCACGCCACCCGCAATGGCAATGATCGACAGCAGCAGCGCCGGGCTGACCCCGTGCCAGAGCGACAGCGAATAGGCCGGCAGCACGGTCTGCGTCACCGCCCCGGCAGCGACCGCCACCAGATCGCCCGCGACCGCCGCCGGAAACAGCCCGATCGCCACCACGAACGCCACCAGCACCGCCGGCGGGAGCCACAGGCCGAAAGAGGGATCGCGCGGCCATGCCGGATAGTCGTGGCGCCGGCGGCCGAGGAACACATGCGCGACATAGCGCAGCGAATAGGCCACCGAGAACACCGTGCCGGCGGTGACGATCGCGGCAAGCAGCCAGGGCCCGGCGATCCAGTTGGTCTGCGTCACCTCCTCCAGCATCATCTCCTTGCTGATGAACCCGTTGAAGGGCGGAATCCCGGCCATCGACAGCCCCGCGATCGCGACCAGGGTGAATGTCACCGGCATCAGCCCCGCCAGCCCGCCAAGGCGGCGGATGTCGCGGGTATGGGCGGCGTGGTCGATGATTCCGGCGGTCATGAACAGCGCCGCCTTGAAGGTCGCGTGGTTGATGATGTGGAACACCGCCGCCACCGCCGCGAGCGGGCTGCCGAAACCCAGCAGCATGGTAATCAGGCCAAGGTGGCTCACGGTGGAAAAGGCGAGCAGGCTTTTCAGATCGTCCTTGAACAGCGCGATCACCGCCCCGACGACCATGGTGACAAGCCCCGTGGTCGCGACGATATAGAACCAGGCATCGGTCCCCGCCATCACCGGCCAGAGCCGCGCCATCAGGAACAGCCCGGCCTTCACCATGGTGGCGCTGTGCAGATAGGCCGAAACCGGCGTCGGCGCGGCCATGGCATGGGGCAGCCAGAAATGGAACGGGAACTGCGCCGATTTGGTGAAACAGCCGAGCAGGATCAGGATCAGCGCCGGCAGGTAGAGCGGGCTGCCCTGGATCGCCTCGCGCTGGGTCAGGATCACGGACAGGTCGTAGCTCCCGGCGATATCGCCGAGGATCAGGAGCCCCCCGAGCATGGCCAGCCCGCCCCCGGCCGTCACCGCAAGCGACATGCGCGCGCCCTGCCGCCCCTCGGGCAGATGGCGCCAGTAGCCGATCAGCAGGAAGGACGACAGCGAGGTGAGCTCCCAGAACACCAGCAGCAGCAGCACGTTGTCGGACAGGACGATGCCCGTCATCGCCCCCTGGAAGAGCAGCAGATAGACATAGAACCGCCCCATCGGGTCGCGCTCGGACAGGTAGAAGCGCGCATAGATGATGATCAGGAGCCCGATGCCGAGGATCAGCCCCGCGAACAGCAGGCCGAGCCCGTCAAGGCGGAAATTCGCGTTGAGCCCGAGGCCCGGCATCCAGTCGATCCGTGTGGTGATGACATGGCCCGCCATCACCTCGGGCAGATGACCGATCAGCCCGGCCAGCGCGGCAAGTGTCACGGCCCCCGCCGCCATGGCCGCCGCGTTGCGGCCGGCGCGGATCATGAGCGCGGGAAACACCGCCCCGAGAAACGGCAGCACGGCAATCAGGAAAACGGACAACGGGGCATCTCCTCGTCTTCGGCGGCGCCTGGCTGGCTTCTTGGGTAAGGGATTTCGCCCGATAGTCCAGACCGGAGCCGACCGCTGACGCAGATTTTATGCCACGAAACAGCGCAACCGATGCAGGGGCGCAACGCCCCGCGCCCGTTGGCGAATCGGCGGCCGTCAGCCCTCTTGCGGCATGATTTCGCCCAGCGCGGCCTCGATCCGCGCCGCGGCCGCCTCGACCCCGGGTGCGTCGAGCGAAAGGGCCTCGACCTCCGCACAGGCCGCTCCGGCCCCCTTGCGGGAGCGGCGATAGGCAAGGTCGTAATGCTGCTCGATCAGCGCCCGCGTCAGCGCAAGGCGCTCGCCCGCGTCGATCAGGGAAAACCAGCCATCGACCACCGCATGTCCCCGGTGCGGGCGCAGCCAGCCAAGCAGATCCTTGAGGCGGGCCGCGTCCGACAGCACATCGTCGTAAGCCTCGTTCAGGAACCGCGCGCGGGCCTCGACGGGCGCGCTCACGCGGATGCGCGGCGCGACCCGCATGGCCGCCCAGAGCGCGGGCGGCAGGTTGCGCTCGCCGATCTTGTTCGATTCCGCCTCGACCAGCACCGGACGCGCGGGGTCGAGCCGCGCAAGCCGGGCCGCAAGCGCGGTCTCGAATCCCTTCTGGGTCGGTTGCCCGCCGGGGCGGGCGCCAAGCAGCGACCCGCGATGATTGGCAAGCCCCTCGAGATCGACCACCTGCACACCCCGTGCCGCGAGCCGATGCAGAAGGGCCGTCTTGGCCGTGCCGGTGTCCCCGTCGAGCAGGACCAGCCGGTGCGGCAGCGGCCGGTCGTAAAGCGCGGCCTTCACCAGCCGGCGCCAGCTGCGGTAGCCGCCGGTGATCGTGTCCGAGCGCCAGCCGATCTCGCGCAGCATCCAGGCGAGCGTGCCCGAACGCTGCCCGCCGCGCCAGCAATAGACCAGCGGGCGCCAGCCGCCGTCGCGCTGCAGGAGGCTGTTCTCCACATGATCCGCCGCGTTGCGAAAGACGAGCGCGGCGCCGATCTTGCGCGCCTCGAACGGATTCTGGCGATAAAGGGTGCCGACACGGGCGCGCTCGGCATCATTGAGCACCGGCAGGTTGATGGCACCGGGAATGTGGTCTTCGGCATATTCGCCCGGGCTGCGCACGTCGATCAGGCTGTCGAAGCCATGATCCAGCAGCATCGCGGGCGAGGAATATTCAAGCGGCATGGCGTTTCCCTATTGCGGCGCGGTGGTCATGTCCACCGTCCGCTTCCATCGCCAGCTTGACCCCGCCGGGGGCCCGGGGCATCAGGGTTCCATGCGGATCTACAAGATATTGCGGCCGGAGGAATGGGACCGGCTTCGCACCGAGGGCGAGAGCGCCGGCGCGCCGATCGACCAGGCGGACGGATTCGTGCATTTCTCGACCGCCGCGCAGGTCGCGGAAACCGCCGCGAAGCATTTCGCCGGCACTGACGGGCTCGTGCTGCTCGCGGTCGCGGCCGAGACGCTCGGTCCGGCCCTGCGCTGGGAAAAATCCCGCAATGACGCGCTGTTTCCACATCTCTACGGCCCGTTGCGCCTGCGTGACGTGCTCCGGGCGCGGCCGCTGCCGCTGGTCGGCGGGGCGCATCAGTTCCCGGATGACCTGACATGAGCGGCGTCGAACAGGCCGGGCTTGCGCTCCTGCACCGGCTCGACCCCGAACGCGCGCACGATCTGGCCTTCCGGTTGCTGCGCGCGGGGCTCGTGCCGCTGCCGGGGCCGGTCACCTCGGCGCGGCTGCGCACCCGCCTCGCCGGGCTCGACCTGCCCAACCCGGTCGGGCTCGCCGCCGGGTTCGACAAGAACGCCCGCGCGCTCGCGCCGCTGTCGCGCGCCGGTTTCGGTTTCATCGAGGCGGGTGCCGTGACCCCGCTGCCGCAGGACGGCAACCCGCGCCCCCGGCTGTTCCGCCTGAGCGAAGACCGCGCCATCATCAATCGTTTTGGTTTCAACAACGACGGGATGCAGACGATCGGTGCGCGGCTGGCGCGCCGCCCGCGCGAGGCCGTGATCGGGCTCAACCTCGGGGCCAACAAGGACAGCGCCGACCGGATGGACGATTTCGCGCAGGTGCTGCGCCACTGCGGGGAGTCGCTCGATTTCGCGACCGTCAACGTTTCCTCGCCCAATACCGAGCGCCTGCGCGACCTGCAGGGCAAGGAGGCGCTCGCGCATCTGCTCAATGGCGTGTTCGAGGCCCGCGACGGGCTGTCCCATCCATTGCCGGTCTTCCTGAAGATCGCGCCAGATCTTGACGACTCCGACCTCACCGACATTGCCGGCGTTGCGATCGAAAGCGGGATCGACGGCATCATCGCCACCAACACGACACTGTCGCGCAAGGGCCTGCAAAGCGGTCACCGGGACGAATCCGGCGGCCTGTCCGGCGCGCCGCTGTTCCGGCGCTCGACCCGGATTCTGGCCCGGCTTTCGCAACTGACCGAAGGGCGCCTGCCGCTGATCGGTGTCGGCGGGATTTCATCGCCCGAGGATGCCTATACCAAGATCTGCGCCGGCGCCTCGGCGGTGCAGCTTTACAGCGCCCTGATCTACAGGGGGCTGTCGCTGGCGGCCGATATTGCCCGCGGGCTCGACCACCTGCTGGAGCGGGATGGTTTCGCAAATGTCGCCGAAGCCGTCGCCAGCCGGCGGGAGGACTGGGCATGACCCCGGGTGACGCCATCGAATTCTGGCACAACCCGCGCTGTTCCAAATCGCGCGCGGCGCTTGCGCTGCTAGAGGAACGCGGCGCTCCGGTCCGCCTGCGCCGCTACCTCGAGGACGGCCCGACCCGCGCCGAGATCGAGGCGGCGCTTGTCGCGCTTGGCAATGCGCCCGCGCTGTCGCTGATCCGCCGGGGCGAGGCGCTGTTTGCCGAACTCGGCCTCGACGGGGCGGATGAGGCGCATCTTGTCGAGGCGATGGCCACCCACCCGCGCCTGATCGAGCGCCCGCTTGCCCTGCGCGGGGGGCGCGCGGTGATCGGCCGCCCGCCCGAGCGCGTGCTCGACCTGTTATAGCGCGCCCAGCGCCGCCTGCCGCTCGAGCGCGGGATAACGCACCGCCAGCGTGAGCGCGCGCAGCAGATAGGACAGCAACAGCGCGATCCAGAGCCCGTGATTGCCGAAGGCGGGCATCAGCAGCGCGACCAAAAGCGCATAACCCGCCACCGAAAGCGCGGCCATGTTGCGCATGTCGCCGGTGCGCGTCGCGCCGATAAAGACCCCGTCCAGCATCCAGGCCCCGAGCCCCGCAAGCGGGACGAGCAGCATCCAGGGCAGGTAAAGGCGCGCCTCGGCCTGCACCGCTTCCGCCTTCGCCATCAGATCGACCAGCATTCCGCCGAACAGTCCGAATCCGAGCGACAACCCCATGACGCCGACCAGCGCCCAGATGCTGCTGACGCGGATCGCCCGGCGCAGCCGCGCAACGCTCGCCGCGCCGACCGCCTGTCCGACCAGCGCCTCGGCCGCGAAGGCAAATCCGTCAAGCACGAAGGCCGTCACCTCGACGAACTGAAGCAGGATCTGATTGGCGGCAAGCGTCACGTCGCCAAAGCCCGACGCGAGGAACAGGAACGACACCATCACTCCCATGAGCAGCAGCGACCGCAGCAGGATATCGGTATTCACCACCGCCATGCGGCGCAGGCGGGCACCGTCGAAGACGCGCGGCCAGTCGCGCCACGCCGGGTTGGCAAAGGCATCGCGACAAAGCCAGAGCGCGAGCGCGAATCCCGACCACTCGGACAGCGCCGTGGCGACGGCGACCCCCTGCACGCCCCAGCCGAGCCCGAGCACGAACCACAGGTCAAGCACGATGTTGAGCCCGTTCATCCAGAGCTGCAGCAGCAGCACCGCCCGCGTGCGCTCGAGCGCGATGAGCCATCCGGTGACGCCGAACATCGCGATCGCCGCCGGCGCCGACCAGACCCGGATCGCCATGTAGCTGCGCGCCAGCGCCTCGACCTCGGCGCTGGCCGGCGAGAGCAGGAACGCGCCCCGGAACAGCGGCCATTGCAGGGCGATGATGCCGCACCCCCCGACGAACCCGACCAGCATCGCGCGCACCAGCAGCGCGGTCACTTCGCCCTCGCGCGCCGCCCCCCGTGCCTGCCCGGTCAGCCCGGTCGTGCCCATGCGCAGGAAGCCGAACACCCAGTAGATGGCCGTGAGGATCACCGCGCCGATGCCGACCGCACCGATCGGCGCGGCCAGCCCGAGTTGCCCCACGACGCCGGTATCGACGAGCCCCAGTATGGGAACCGTGGCATTCGCCAGCACGATCGGAATCGCGATCGACAGCACGCGCCGGTGGGTGATGGGGCGTGCAGGCTCAGCCATCTCCCGCCCGGGGCGCCGGCGCAGGCTGTTTGCCGTCGGCTCCGCCCGGCATGTCCGGCACATCCGCCTTCGGCATCCGGAAATGCCCGGCCGCCTGGGCAAAGGGGCGGTCGCGCTGATCCTGCCAGGCCTCGACCCGCACGGTGGAAAAGCGCCGGCCCATGCGGCAGATGACGGCCCGGGCAAAGGCATCGCGCGGCAGGCCCGGGCGCAGATAGTTCACGCTGAAGTCAATGGTGCGCGGCAGCCGCGGAAGCCGTCCCGCCGCGACCTCCCCGGGGTCGATATCGCGGGCGTCAATGGCCGGCAGCAGCAACCGCCAGCCGAGCGCCAGAATGGCGGTCACCTCGAGAAAGGCCGCCGTCACGCCGCCGTGGATCGCCGGCACCATGGGATTGCCGATCAGCTTGTCGTCAAAGGCAAGCCGCGCGGTCAGTTCGTCGCCCCGCCGCTCGAAGCCGATGCCGAGAAACCGCGCATAGGGCACCCCGGCCACCACCGCCGCCAGAATGTCGTCGCGGCGCCGTTCAAGCAGACTGGCGGGCTCGGCACGAAGGCCGGCACCCGACGAAGGGGCCCTGGGCGCCATCATCCCTCCCCCACGGTGAATGCCCCGGTCGCCGTCGCGACCGGCGGATCGGCGGAGTCATCCTCGGCCGTGGCGCGCACGAAGGCAACCGAACGGGTCATGTGATGGCAGACGGCACGGGCGATGATGGTCTGGCCGGGCCGGGCCGGGCGCATGTAGTCGATGCGCAGGTCGATGGTCGCCGTCGCCCCGCGTGCACCGGGATGGGTCAGCACCGCTGCCCCGCAGCAGGTATCCATGAGCGCCGAGACCGCACCGCCGCTGATCACCCCGGTTTCGGGATCGCCGATCAGCTTCGGATCATAGGGCATGGCGATCGCCGCCCGCCCCTCGCCGACCTCGACGACCTGCATGCCAAGCTCGCGCGCATGGGGGATCACCTCCACGAACTGCTGTGCCGCCCTCTTCCTTTCCATCGGCTCCGCCCTTCCGCATCGCATATCCCGCTCGCGATGTTTATGGGGCGGCCGGCCGAAAGGGCAACCCGTTGCCGGGATCCTTGACGGTTGACGTAACGGCCGAACAGGGCAAACTAGGCGATGACGTAACGTCCCCCGCCAAAGCCCGTCCCGGGGCGCCCGCAAGCGGTTGCAATCGCGCCGGCACAGAACAGATTACCTCATGACGAGGACATGACCACACCATGACTGACGAGCTGATGACGATCCGGGCCATGTGCGACGCATTCGATGTCACCCCACGAACGCTCAGGTTCTATGAATCGAAAGAGCTTCTCGCGCCGATCCGCGACGGGCAGAAACGCCTTTTCACCAAACGGGATCGCGCCCGGCTCAAGCTGATCCTGCGCGGCAAACGGTTCGGCTTCAGCCTCGAGGAGATTCGCCAGCTGCTCGACCTCTACGACGTGGGCGACCATCAGTTCACCCAGCTTTCGCAGACCTATCGGCTGGCGCGCGAACGTCTCGCCGATCTGGAACGTCAGCGCGTCGAACTGGACGAGGTGATCACCGATCTGCGGACGCAGCTCGAATGGGGCGAACGGGCGCTGGCCTCGGCGACCGGCGCCTCCCCCGGCGGAGGAAATGACGGCGGCAGTTGACGGCCACCGGTTTTGCAAGGAGAGCGGAAATGCCAGGCTATACCCCCCCGATCGCGGATTTCCAGTTTCTCCTGCATGACGTGCTCGACGTGCAGAATGCCGACATTCCGGGCTATGCCGAACTCGACCGCGATTTCACCGGCGCGATCCTGGACGAGGCCGGCCGGCTCGGCACCGAACTGCTCGAGCCGCTGAACAGGACCGGCGACCGCGAGGGCTGCCGCCTGACCGAGGGGGCGGTGCGCACGCCCGACGGGTTCCCCGCCGCCTTCCGGACATTGCGCGAGGGCGGCTGGATCGGGCTCGATGCGCCCGAAGAATTCGGCGGTCAGGGCCTGCCCTACCTGCTGAACAGCGCCGTGACCGAGATGTTCAGCGCCGCGAACCAGGCCTTCACCATGTATCAAGGGCTCACGCACGGGGCGATCTCGGCGATCTTCGCACATGGGAGCGATACGCAGAAGGCGCTGTTCCTGCCCCGCCTCGTCGCCGGCGAGTGGACCGGCACCATGAACCTGACCGAACCGCAATGCGGCACCGACCTCGGCCTGCTGCGCACGAAGGCCGAACCCTCGGGCGACGGCAGCTATGCGATCAGCGGCGAAAAGATTTTCATTTCCGCCGGCGAACACGACCTTGCCGACAACATCATCCACCTCGTGCTGGCACGGATCCCGGGCGGCCCCGACGGCATCCGGGGCATCTCGCTCTTCATCGTACCGAAATACCTCGTGAACGAGGACGGCAGCCTTGGTGCGCGCAACGCCGTGACCTGCACCCACCTCGAAGACAAGATGGGTATCCACGGCAATGCCACCTGCGCGATGCGCTACGACGGCGCAAGGGGCTGGCTGCTCGGACAGGAGCACCGGGGGATGCAGGCCATGTTCACCATGATGAACGAGGCCCGCCTCGGCGTCGGCCTGCAGGGTCATGCCCAGGCCGCGATCGCCTACCAGCACGCGGCGGCCTATGCGCGCGAACGTCTCCAGGGGCGCGCCGCCGGCGGGGCGGAAAACCCGGACGGTCCCGCCGATCCGATCATCGTCCACCCCGACATCCGCCGCAGCCTGATGGACCAGCGCGCCTTCGTCGAGGGCGGCCGTGCCCTGCTGCTCTGGGGCGCAAGCCTCATCGACCGCGCCCACCGCAACGGGGACGCCGGGGCCGAGGCGCTGATTTCCCTGCTGACCCCGGTGATCAAGGGCTTTCTCACCGACGAGGGCTTCACCATGGCGGTGCAGGCCCAGCAGGTGTTCGGCGGGCATGGCTATATCGAGGACAACCCCATGGCCCAGTTCGTCCGCGATGCCCGCATCACCATGATCTACGAGGGCGCGAACGGCATCCAGGCGCTCGACCTCGTGGGGCGCAAGCTGGCCCGCGACGGCGGGCAGCAGATGATCGGCTTCCTCGACCATGTCCGCGACTGGGCCGCGCAGAACGACGGGGACGACGAAACCTTCACCCGCACCATCATCGCTCCCCTCCTCGCGGCCGCCGACGACCTTCAGGCCGCGGGCCTTTATTTCATGAAGGAAGGCGTCAAGGACCCGGACAATGCCCTGGCCGGCTCGACCGATTTCCTGCACCTCTTCGGCCATCTCTGTCTCGGCTTCATGTGGGCGCGAATGGCCCGGGCCGCGCAGGCCGCGCTCGAAAACGGCGCCCCCGATGCACAGACGCAGGAGGCCCGCCTCGCAACTGCCCGCTATTACATGGCCCGCCGCCTCCCGGCGACAGCGCTCCATCTCGTCCGCATCCGCAGCGGCGCCGCGCCGGTGATGGCGCTCGCTCCCGGGCAGTTCTGACATGAGCCGTGCCCCGATCCTCCCGCCGCACCGGCCCCGGTCTTCTTCTGGCCGGAAATATCCCACGGGGGTGTGGGGGTGTGAAACCCCCACCCGACCGCCCATCTCGCGCCTGAGAAGGAAATCCGCCCCATGACCGACGCCTTCATCTATGACGCGCTGCGCACGCCCCGCGGCCGGGGCCGCAACGGCGGCGCCCTGCACGAAGTCACGAGCCTGCACCTCAGCGCCCTCGTTCTGGACGCGGTGAAAATGCGCAACGGGCTCGAGGGGCACGCGGTCGATGACGTGATCTGGGGCAACGTGACCCAGGTCGGCGAACAGGGCGGCTGCCTTGCACGCAGCGCCGTGCTCGCCTCCGGCCTTGACGAGCGCATTCCCGGGCTGGCCATCAACCGCTTCTGCGCAAGCGGGCTCGAGGCGGTGAACCTTGCCGCGAACCAGGTCCGGGGCGGTGCCGGCGCGGGCTATATCGCCGGCGGCGTCGAGATGATGAGCCGCGTTCCCATGGGCAGCGACGGGGCGGCGATCGCGGTCGATCCCGTGGTTGCGCTCGGCAGCGGCTTCGTGCCGCAGGGCATCTCGGCCGATCTCATCGCCACCGAATACGGCCTTACCCGCGAGGATGTCGACTCTTACGCCGTCGAATCCCAGCGCCGCGCCGCCCATGCCTGGGCAGAGGGGCGCTTTGCCGCCTCGATCCTGCCGGTGCGCGACCAGAACGGTCTCGTGCTCCTCGACCGTGACGAGCACATGCGCCCCGATACCGACCTGAACGCACTGGGCGCCCTCACCCCGAGCTTTCAGGCCATGGGCGAACAGATGCCGGGCTTCGATCAGGTGGCCCTGCTGAAATACCCTCATCTCGAACGCATCCGCCACGTGCATCACGCCGGCAATTCCTCGGGGATCGTCGATGGCGCGGCGGCCGTGCTGATCGGCGACCGCAGTTTCGGCGAGACATGGGGGCTGCGCCCGCGCGCCCGCATCCGCGCCACCTCGCGCATCGGCACCGATCCGACCATCATGCTGACCGGCCCGGTTCCGGCGACCGAACGGGTTCTGGAAGCGGCGGGGATGACCATCCGCGACATCGACCTGTTCGAGGTGAACGAGGCCTTCTCGGCGGTGGTGCTGCGCTTCATGCAGGCCTTCGGGGTCGATCCCGCGCGCGTCAACGTGAACGGAGGCGCCATCGCCATGGGCCACCCGCTCGGCGCGACCGGTGCGATGCTGGTCGGCACGCTGCTTGACGAACTCGAGCGCAGCGACCGGGAAACCGGGCTCGTCACCCTCTGCGTCGCCTCGGGCATGGGCGCGGCCACCATCATCGAGCGCCTCTGAAGGAGCACCGCCATGACCGACTTCACCATGGAGAAAGACACGGAAGGCGTCGCCACCATCACCTGGGACGTGGCCGGACGGTCGATGAACGTGATGTCCTTCGACGGGCTGCGCGAACTGGACGGCCTGATCGACGCGGCGCTGGCCGACCCCGCGGTCAAAGGCATCGTCATCACCAGCGGCAAGGCCGACAGCTTTGCCGGCGGCATGGATCTGAACCTGCTTGGCCGGATGAAGGACACAGCCGGCGACGACCCGGCACGGAGCCTTTTCGAGAGCGTGATGCAGATCCACACCCTGCTGCGCAAGATCGAGCGCGCCGGCATGGACCCGAAGACGCAGAAAGGCGGCAAGCCGGTCGCGGCGGTGCTGCCCGGCACGGCACTCGGGATCGGGCTCGAACTGCCGCTGGCGACGCATCGCATCTTTGCCGCCGCAAATCCGCGCGCGCGGATCGGCTTTCCCGAGATCCTCGTCGGTATCTTCCCGGGCGCCGGCGGCACCACGCGGCTCATGCGCAAGCTCGGCGCCATGGCGGCCGCGCCCTTCCTGCTCGAAGGCAAGCTCGTCGCGCCCGAGCGCGCGCAATCGGCCGGGCTGATCGACGAGATCTGCGACGACCCGCTCACCGCCGCGCGGGACTGGGTGCTTGCCGCGACGGATGGCGATCTGGTGAAACCCTGGGACCGGAAGGGATACCGGATGCCGGGCGGCGCGCCCTATCACCCGGCGGGCTACATGACCTTCGTTGGCGCAAGCGCCATGGTGAACGGGCGCACCAAAGGCGCGCTGCCCGCACCGAAGGCCCTGCTCAGCGCCGCCTATGAGGGGGCGCTCGTCGATTTCGACACCGCGCTTCGGGTCGAGGCGCGCTGGTTCACCAATATCCTCCTGAATCCGAGTTCGGGCGCCATGATCCGCTCGCTTTTCGTCAACAAGGAGGCGCTGGAAAAAGGGGTCATGCGCCCCGAGGAAATTCCCGACCGCCGCGTCAGCCGCCTTGGCGTGGTCGGCGCCGGCATGATGGGGGCCGGCATCGCGCTGGTCGGGGCCCGCGCCGGCATCGACGTGGTGCTGATCGACCGGGATCAGGCCGCCGCCGAACGCGGCCGCGCCCATGCCGAGAACTATCTTTCCGAGGGCGTGAAACGCGGCAAGACCACGCCGGCCCAGCGCGACGAGACGCTTGCGCGCATCACCCCGGCCACCGATCTTGCGCATCTGCGCGACTGCGACCTCGTCATCGAGGCGGTGTTCGAGGACATGGCGGTCAAGACCGGCATCCTGCGCGAAATCAGCGCGCATATCGGCGAGAACTGCATCCTTGCCACCAACACCTCGACCCTGCCCATCGGCGACCTGGCGCAGGCGAGCGCCGCGCCCGAGCGGTTCATCGGCATCCATTTCTTCAGCCCGGTCGAAAGGATGGCGCTGGTCGAGATCATCAAGGGCCGGGAAACCGGTGCGGCGGCGCTCGCGTCCGCGCTCGATTTCGTGCGCCAGATCCGCAAGACCCCGATCACGGTGAACGATGCGCGGTTCTTCTACGCGAACCGCTGCATCATCCCCTATATCAACGAGGGGCTGCGCATGGTGTGCGAGGGCACCGTGCTGCCGCTGATCGACCACGCGGCGGAACAGCTCGGCTTTCCGGTCGGCCCGATCCGCCTGACCGACGAGACCAGCATCGCGCTCGCCGCCCAGATTGCCCGTGCCACGCGGGCTGCGGCGGGCGGAGCCGATCCCGAGAACCCGGCGGATGACCTGATCTTCTGGATGGAGGAACAGGGGCGGCTCGGGCGCAAGGCGGGGGTCGGGTTCTTCGACTATGACGACAAGGGCAAGCGGCAGGGCTACTGGGGCGGGCTGGCCGCGCGCCATCCGGCGGCCGAAACACAGCCCGCGCTGGCCGAGGTGCAGGACCGGCTGATCCTTGCGCAGGTGCTGGAGGCGGTGCGGGCTCTGGAGGCGGGCGTGCTCGAGGACATCCGCGAAGGCGACGTGGGCGCGGTGCTCGGCTGGGGCTTCGCGCCGTGGTCGGGCGGGCCGTTCAGCTGGATCGACATCACCGGCCCGCGCGAGGTTGCCCGCCGCGCCGACCGGCTGGCGGCGCAGCACGGGCCGCGCTTTGCCTGCCCGCCTCTGCTGCGCGAGATGGCCGAGAGCGGCACGCGGTTCTATGACCGCTTCGCGGCCGAGCCCCGCAGCGCATGAAGGCACGGCCCGGCGGGTATCGGCACGGTGTGAACGGCCGTCCGCGCGGCCGGGCAGCGCGCAGCCACGCAGTTTTCATTTCAACGCCGCATTGAAACCGGCTAGGTTCGCCCAAAACAGGAACGGGGCAGACCTATCGCGCAATGACAGCGTTGAAGAAATACCAGCGGCTCGAGGCCAGCGGCCTCTGGCGCGCCGGCCCGCGCGCCGAACCGCGCGAAGTGGTGGTGTCGCTCGGGAAGGCCACGCTCACGATTTCCGATCTCGACGACCTCGCGCTCGCGCACTGGTCGCTCGCGGCGCTCGCCCGCGCCAATCCCGGGCAGGAACCCGCGATCTATCACCCCGACGGCGATCCCGGCGAGACACTGGAACTGGCCGAGGGCGAATCCACCATGACCGACGCGATCGAGCGGCTGCGTCGCGCGGTCGAACGTGCGCGTCCGCGCCGGCGCCGGGGGCTGCGGCGCCTCGTGCTGCTGATCGTGCTGGCCTTTGCGCTCTGGGGGAGCGTGTTCTGGCTGCCCGGGGCGATGCGGGACTATGCGGTGATGGTCGTACCGCCGATCAAGCGGCAGGAGATCGGGCGCGCGCTTACCGCCCGGATCGAAACGCTCGCCGGCCCGGCCTGTCAGGACGTCGAGGCGAACATCCCGCTCGCCGCGCTGGCCCGGCGCAGCGGTATCCGCCGGCTCGTGGTGCTGCGCGACCTGCCGCGCCCCGCGCTCTATCTGCCCGGCGACATCGTGCTGGTCGACCGTTCCCTGATCGAGGATCACGAGGATCCGGCGGTGGTCGCCGGTCATGTGGTCGCGGAACATGCGCGCGCGGACGGCGACGACCCGCTCGCGCATCTGCTGCGCGATGCAGGCCCCATCGCGACGCTGCGGCTCGTGACCACGGGCGAGATGTCGCGCCGCGCGCTGGAGCGCCATGCCCGGCGGCTGCTGGATGAAACCCCGGCTCCGCTCCCGGCCGAGGCGCTTCTTGCGGGCTTTGCCAGCGCCGAAATCCCGGCGACCCCCTTTGCCCGCACCGACGCGATGCAAGGCACCGTGATGGAGGCACTCGAGGCACGGGATCCGATGAACGGCCGCAGCGGCACTCCGGTGCTTGCGGATCGCGACTGGGTGCTGCTGCAGACGATCTGCGGACGCTAGCGCGGGTTTAGGGCCTATCTGGTGCCGAACATCCGATCCCCGGCATCGCCGAGGCCGGGCAGGATATAGCCCTTGGCGTCCAGCCCGCGATCGACCGACGCCGTCGTGATCGGAACATCGGGGTGCGCTCCCTGCAGCCGCGCCAGCCCCTCGGGGGTCGCAAGCAGGCGGAGAAAGCGAATCCGGCGCGCTCCGGCCTGTTTCAGCAGGTCCACCGCGGCCGCGGTGGAATTTCCGGTGGCGAGCATGGGATCGAGCAGTATCACCACCCGCTCGGACAGATCCTCGGGCAGCTTGGAATAATACTGCACCGGCTGCAGCGTCTGCGGATCGCGGTAAAGACCGACAAAGCCGACCCGCGCCGACGGGATCAGTTCAAGCGCACCGTCGAGCATCCCGTTCCCCGCCCGCAGGATCGAAACCAGCGCGAGCTTCTTGCCGTCGAGCACCGGCGCCTCCATCGGCTCCATGGGCGTGTCGATGCGTCGCCGGGCCAACGCAAGATCCCGCGTGACCTCATAGGCGAGAAGCTGGGTGATCTCGCGCAGGAGCCGCCGGAACGGGCCGGTCGGCGTGCTGCGCTCGCGCATGAGCGTGAGCTTGTGCTGCACGAGCGGATGGTCGATCACCTGTACCCCCGCCGCACCGGGCACATCGGTCGCAGGGCACGGGGGCAACGCGGAAGAGCCTTGGGACATAGGGCGCGGACACTCCGGGCGGTCGGGGGCCAGTACGGGGGCCGGGTTGGGGCCGATCTGGGGGCCAGTCTGCCGGATCCCCCACGGCGGCGGCGCGCGGGACAGTCGGGTTCCGGCAGGGCACAGCCTGTCCGGCGGCGGCGGAATTTGCAATGGCGTTCTCGGAAATCTCCGCCTACGCTCGGAACTGACGAGTGCCCGGCAAGGGGCGGAAGGGCGCCCCGCCGGGACGGGCGCGCCACGACAGGCGGGCAACGACAGGCAGAGGGAGCGGAGCATGCGCTACAGCGAAGTCTACGAACGCTGGAAACGGGATCCCGAGGGTTTCTGGATGGCCGCGGCCGAGGCGATCGACTGGCTGCGCCCGCCGACCAAGGCGCTGTTCGACGACAGGGCGCCGTTCTACGGCTGGTTCAGCGACGGGCTGGTGAACACCTGCTGGAACGCGGTCGACCGCCATGTCGAGCGGGGGCACGGCGACCGGGTCGCGATCATCCACGACAGCCCGGCCAGCGGCGTGATCCGGCGCATCACCTATGTCGACCTGCGCAACCGCGTGGCGCAGCTTGCCGGGGCGTTGCGGGCCAAGGGCGTGGAAAAGGGCGATCGGGTCATCATCTACATGCCGATGATCCCCGAGGCGCTGATCGCGATGCTGGCCTGCGCGCGGCTCGGAGCGATTCATTCGGTGGTGTTCGGCGGCTTTGCAAGCCGCGAGCTCGCGGTCCGGATCGACGACTGCCGGCCGAAGGCGATCATCGCCGCCTCCTGCGGGCTCGAACCGGGGCGGGTCGTGCATTACAAGCCGCTGCTGGACGGGGCGCTCGAACAGTCGGAGCACCAGCCCGATTTCTGCGTGATCTTCCAGCGCGAACAGGAGGTCGCGCATCTCGAGGAAGGGCGCGACGTGAACTGGCACGGCTTTCAATACGGGGTCGAGCCGGCCGAATGCGTCCCGGTCGAGGGCGATCACCCCGCCTATATCCTTTACACGAGCGGCACCACGGGGGCGCCCAAGGGGGTCGTGCGCCCGACGGGCGGGCATCTCGTGGCGCTGAACTGGTCGATGAAGAACATCTACAACGTCGATCCGGGGGACGTGTTCTGGGCCGCCTCGGACGTGGGCTGGGTGGTCGGACATTCCTATATCTGCTACGGGCCGCTGATCCATGGCAACACCACCATCGTCTTCGAGGGCAAGCCGGTCGGCACCCCTGATGCCGGAACCTTCTGGCGGGTGATTTCGGACCACCGCGTGCGCAGCTTCTTCACCGCGCCGACCGCCTTTCGCGCGATCCGGCGCGCCGACCCGAAGGGCGAGCTGATCGGCAGATACGACCTGTCCTGCCTGCAGGCGCTTTACCTTGCGGGCGAGCGCGCCGACCCGGACACGATCGAATGGGCGCAGGAGGTGCTGCGGGTGCCGGTCTATGACCACTGGTGGCAGACCGAGACCGGCTGGACCATCGCCGGCAATCCGGCCGGGATCGAGGCGCTCCCGGTCAAGGTCGGCTCTCCGACCGTGCCGATGCCCGGTTACGACGTGGAGGTCCTGGACGAGGGCGGCGAGCCGGTTCCGCAGGGCGAGCTTGGCGCCATCGCGATCCGCCTGCCGCTGCCGCCGGGCACGCTTTCGACGCTGTGGAACGCGCAGGACCGGTTCCGCGCCTCCTATCTCGACCGGTTCCCGGGCTATTACGAAAGCGGCGACGCGGGGATGAAGGACGACGACGGGTATCTCTGGATCATGGCGCGCACCGACGACGTGATCAATGTTGCCGGCCACCGGCTTTCGACCGGCGCCATGGAAGAGGTGCTGGCGAGCCATCCGGATGTGGCGGAGACCGCCGTGATCGGGGTCGCGGACGAATTGAAGGGAAGCGTGCCGGTCGGGTTCCTGTGCCTCGCCTCCGGGGTGGAGCGCCCGCATACCGAAATCGTCGCGGAATGTGTCGCGCTTGTGCGCGAGCGCATCGGCCCGGTGGCGGCCTTCCGCCTGGCCGTGGTGGTCGAGCGGCTGCCGAAGACGCGATCCGGCAAGATCCTGCGCGCGACCATGGCCAGGATTGCCGACGGGGCCGAATACAGGATGCCGGCGACCATCGACGATCCTGAAATCCTCGACGAGATCCGCGCCGCGCTCGGCACCATCGGCTATGCGCGCAGCAGCATCGCGGCCCAAAGCTGACATGGCGCCGGCGGGGGGAGGGGGGCACACCCCCGCACCCGCATGACCTGCGGGGGTTTCACACCCCCGCACCCGCATGACCGGCGGGGGTTTCACACCCCCGCACCCGCATGACCGGCGGGGGTTTCACACCCCCGCACCCCCGTGGGATATTTCTGCCAGAAGAAGGCAGGGCGGCGGTGCCGCGCCGGACCACCCGGGAGTTCGGGCCGGGCGCTCAGGCGAACTGTTCGGAGATGAGGCGCTCTTCCAGCCCGTGGCCCGGATCGAACAGGAGGCGGTGGCGGATCGAGGGTTCGGACCAGGCCTCGACCCGGATCACGTCGGCCACATGCAGCGCATCGGCATCCGAGACCACCGGGCGCTTGTCGGCCTCGAGCACGTCGAAGCGCACGAGCGCGGTCTTGGGCAGCAGCGCCCCGCGCCAGCGGCGGGGGCGGAAGGCCGCGATCGCGGTCAGCGCCAGCACATCGGAGCCGATCGGCAGGATCGGCCCGTGCGCCGAGTAGTTATAGGCCGTGGATCCGGCCGGCGTGGCCAGAAGGGCGCCGTCGCAGGCGAGTTCGGCCATGCGCAGCCGCCCGTCCACCGTGATGCGCAGCTTCGCCGCCTGGGGGCCCGCGCGCAGCAGCGAGACCTCGTTGATCGCAAGCGCGTGATGGGTCTTGCCCGAGCGGTCGGTGGCGCGAACCGAGAGCGGGTTGATCACCTCTTCCTCGGCCATGCGCAGGCGTTCGATCAGGTTGTCCTCGCTGTAGTCGTTCATCAGGAAACCGACCGTGCCGCGGTTCATGCCATAGACCGGGACCGAATGGTCCTGGGTCGCATGAAGCGTGCGCAGCATGAAACCATCCCCGCCGAGCGCCACGATCACATCCGCGCGTTCGGGGGCGACATCGCCGTAACGCCCGACGAGCGTGCGGCGCGCGGTCTGCGCGACCTCGGTCTCGCTGGCCAGGAAGGCGATCTTGAGGGACATTGGCAGGGACTTTCCGCTCGCTGGTTCCTGGCGCGAGAGAAGCATACCTCCCGCGCGGATGCCAGCATTAGCATTCCAGGCTTCACCCCCGTGTGATAATCATCTAGGAAGGCCTGCAAACCCAATGTCTGCAACTGATTGGAGCCAGCCATGAGCGCATCTGCGACGACCCCCGGTTTCTTCACGTCCAAACTATCCGAATCCGACCCCGAACTGTTTGCCGCGGTCACCGGCGAACTGGGCCGCCAGCGCGACGAGATCGAACTGATCGCGAGCGAGAACATCGTGTCCCGCGCGGTCCTGGAAGCTCAGGGATCGATTCTGACCAACAAATATGCCGAGGGCTATCCCGGCCGCCGCTATTACGGGGGCTGCGAATTCGCGGATGTCGCCGAGAACCTGGCCATCGAGCGCGCCAAGCAGCTGTTCGGCTGCGAATTCGCCAACGTGCAGCCGCATTCGGGCAGCCAGGCCAACCAGGGCGTGTTCATGGCCCTGCTGAAGCCCGGCGACACCATTCTCGGCATGAGCCTCGACGCCGGCGGCCACCTGACCCACGGGGCGGCTCCGAACCAGTCGGGGAAATGGTTCAACGCGGTGCATTACGGCGTGCGCCGGCAGGATGACCTGCTGGATTACGAACAGGTCGAAAGCCTGGCCCGCGAGCACAAGCCCAAGCTGCTCATTGCCGGCGGCAGCGCGATTCCGCGGGTCATCGACTTTGCCCGCATGCGCGCGATCGCCGATGAGGTCGGGGCCTATTTCCTGGTCGATATGGCGCATTTCGCCGGGCTGGTGGCCGCGGGCGAGCATCCGAACCCCTTCCCGCATGCGCATATCGCCACCACCACCACGCACAAGACCCTTCGCGGGCCGCGCGGCGGCATGATCCTGACCAATGATGCGGGCCTTGCGAAGAAATTCAACTCGGCGATCTTCCCCGGGATCCAGGGCGGGCCGCTCATGCATGTGATCGCCGCCAAGGCGGTTGCCTTCGGCGAGGCGCTGCGCCCCGAATACAAGACCTACATCCAGAACGTGGTCAAGAACGCGAGCGCGCTGTCGGACCAGCTTGTGAAGGGCGGGCTCAAGACCGTGACCGGCGGCACCGACACCCATGTGATGCTGGTCGATCTGCGTCCCAAGGGGGTCAAGGGGAACGACACCGAGAAAGCGCTCGAGCGCGCGCATATCACCTGCAACAAGAATGGCGTGCCCTTCGATCCGGAATCGCCGACCGTGACCAGCGGCATCCGTCTCGGCAGCCCGGCGGGCACCACCCGCGGCTTTGGCGAGGCGGAGTTCCGCCAGATCGCCGACTGGATCATCGAGGTGGTGGACGGGCTTGCCGCCAATGGCCCGGAAGGCAACGGCGAGGTCGAGAGCCGCGTGCGCGAACAGGTGCTGGCGCTCTGCAAGAAGTTCCCGCTCTACCCCGACCTCTGATCGGGACGGGCGAGCCGGAGTTTCGGATGCGTCCGACACCGCAAGGATCAAGGCCGGCAGCGCAAGGATCAAGGCCGGCAGCCATGCGCTGCCGGCCTTTTCTTTTGTCGCCCGCGGTCTCCCGCAATGCCGAATTCCGCCGCCCCGCGAATGCGGTATGGACCGGCCCTCACAACCGGTTCCGCTTTGGGCTGATGATTGGCGCGGAAACAGGCACCAAATTGCCGAATATTGCGCTGACCGGTCAGAGAATCGGTGAAAGCTGCGCAAGGCGGTGCTAGCGTTTCCACATGTCTCCACCCAGTTTTGCACATAAATTGGCGATTTCGACTGCATTCCCCCGGCTCACCGTGGGAATGCGCGAAGCGATCAACATCGGCTTTCTGGCGCCGCTGAGCGGACAGGTCGAAAGCTGGGGACTGCCGGGGCTGAACGGCTGCCGGATTTGGGCCGACTGGCTGAACCGCAACGGCGGGCTGATGCTGGGCGGGCATCGCTACCCGATCGAGATCATCCCCTTCGACTGCCGCTACGACGGCAAGCGGGCGCTTGCGGGTGCGCATCACCTGGTCGGCGAACATGACGTAAAGCTTCTGCTGATGCTCGGCGGCGATACGCTGACGCTGTCGCGCGACTATCTGAACCAGCGGCGGATCCTGACCTCGACCCTGCTGCCGAGCGACCTGTCGCCGGACAGCCCCTATCTTATCGCGCCGAGCGAACTGCACCCGGTCTACAACGTCACCGGCGTCGAGTGGCTGGCGCGCAACCGCCCGGAATTGCGCCGCGTCGCGCTCTGCACGCAGGAGGATGCGCTTGGCCTGCCGTCGCTCGCAAGCTATCGCGCCGCCTTTGCCGCCACCGGCATCGAGATCGTCAAGCAGATCCGCTACCGGGCCGACAACTGCGATGTCGCGGCGGTGGTCCAGCCCATGCTCGACGCCGGGCCGGATATTCTCTGCTGGTGCACGAGCCGCACGCCGATGGTCCATGCGATGACCGAATATGCCCATGCGCAGGGCTTCACCGGGCAGATCCTGTCCTGCACGCTCGATCAGTACGAGCGGCTGGTGGCCCGCACCTCGGTCGGGTTCATGGAGCAGACGGTGTTCCAGTTCCCCGATTTCGACGACCCGCTGCTGCGGGAAAAGGCGTTCTTCTTCAATCAGCCACATGCGTTTTTCGAGGAATACAACCGCCGCTTTCCCGGAAGCTGGAGCGCGGTCAGCTGGGAATATGCCGCCATTCTGGACATCTGGCACGGGGCCGTGGAGAAATCCAACAGCACCGCGCCGGGGTCGGTGCTGGCGGCGATGAAGCAGCTTGGCCATGTCACCCATGCCTTCGGCCCGGCGCGCTGGTGGGGGCAGGACATGTTCGGCATCGACAACGCGCTGATCGGCGACTGGCCGGTGGTCGAAATCCGGGGCGGCAAGGCGCAGATCGTCGATTTCGGCTCGATTCCCGACTGGCTGGAGCAGCACGGCGATCTGCTCAAGCGCGAGATGATGGCGCTCGGGCAGTTGTGGGACCAGCGGGTTTCGAGCAGCGCCGGCCTGCTTCCCGACAGCGATCAGGCGGTGTCCTGACCACGCGCCCCAACGGCGTTCAGGTGGTCACAGATCCTGCAGCAGGAGCTTCTGTTCCTCGAGCAGGTGCAGCTTGATCAGTTCGACCGCGCGTTCCACATCGCGCGCGGCGATGGCCTGGAGCAGCGACTTGTAACGCTGCTGACATTCCCGGATCCGCCGCGGCGTCAGATGGCGGCGCAGCAGCGCCGCGCGAAAGCTTACCCGGCAGGATTCGATCGCAAGCCCGTAACAGGAGGCCAGCAGCGGATTGCGGGTGCCGGCGGCGATCTTGCGATACAGGTTTTCCTCGCCTGCGACGAAGGCTTCGACATCCGTGTGCACGTTTTCAAGCTCGGCCATGAGCCGTTCCAGTTCCTGAATTTCGCGCGGGGTCATGTTGATGACGGCAAGCCGCACCATTTCGGGTTCGATGATCCCGCGCACCACCAGGTGATCAAGCGGGCTGGTCTCGAAGGCGACCGAGGCCCCGGTGACCCCTGCCCCGGTTCCCTGGCCCGATTCGGCCTCGGGCGAACGCCAGGTCACGAAGCTGCCGCTGCCGGGGCGCCGGCGGATCACGTTGCGCGCTTCGAGCACATCGAGCGCCTCGCGCACGGTGTTGCGGGACACCCCCATTTCCGAGGCCAGCGCCCGTTCCGACGGAAGCCGTGAATCCAGCGGGTATTCCTCGCTCTTGATCTGCGCGAACAGCCGGTCGAGCACCAGTTGCACGGTGGCGCCAACCGAATGCGTGGTGATGATCGGCGACGTCATTTCGGGGCTTTCTGTGGTCATCTCTGCCTATCGGAGCTGCATGTTCGGAAGGTGCCGGGCCCGGCGACATGCGAATCCCGCAGGACCGCATCAGGGCCAAGTCTGCCGCAATTATCGAATCTGGTCCAGCGCGCGAACCATCCCGGGAAGCCGCCACCCGGAAAACGCATGACCGGTCCTGCGGCAAAGGCCGGAGCGGCGGGTGAATCACACCCCTTCCGGGGCTGATTCCGCGCTTCGGATTTCCCGTTTTCCCGGTGATTCCACCCACTTGGCCCTGACGCCGACAAGAAGTGTAAACACTTGATCGCAAGATGCTAATTAAATTTCTTGTCACAAAATTGGTATGCTGCTAGCGTCAAGAGTGGAACCAGAAGCATTTCCGGCCTGCTGGCGAATGCCGGCAGCATCCGCGACGAAAGAAACCGGTCCGAAACTGGTTCCCCAAAAAATCCACGCATAAAAATGCGGGACACACATGGGAGGAATTAATGTTTTCCAAGATGCTGAAGGGCGGCTTGTCACGTCGCCTGTTTTTGAAATCGAGTGCGGTCACCGCCGTCGGTGCCGCCTTGCCGAACGTCGCCCTGGCCGCCGAAGAGCCGATCAAGATCGGCTTTCTCGCGCCGCTGACCGGCGCCACCGCGGCCTGGGGCAAGCCGGGGCTCGACGGGTGCCGGATCTGGGCCGAGCGCATCAACGCGGAGGGTGGCGTCAAGCTGGCCGATGGCAATCACCCGGTCGAGTTCGTCGCCTATGACGAGGAATACGACCCCGCCAAGGCCCGCACCGGCGCGACCAAGCTGATCCGCGAAGATGAGGTCAAGTTCATCATGATGCTGGGCGGCGACCCCTGGCCCGGCGTGGAACCGGTTGCGGACAGGACGGGAATGCTGTTCTCGACCCTGCTGCCGTCGGACCTGTCGCCGGATACCACGACGCTCGTCGCCCCCTGCGAGGTGCACCCGGCCTATATCGTCACCGGCGTGGACTGGCTTGCGCGCAACCGTCCCGAACTCAAGACCGCGGTGATCTGCGCGCAGGATGATTCGCTCGGCCTGCCCTCGATCGCGACCTATCTCGCCGCCTTCGAGGCCGCTGGAATCGAACAACTGCGCAGGCCGCTCCTGTTCGATGCCTCGACCACCGATTTCGCCCCCATCGTCACGCGGCTGATGTCCGGCAACCCCGACATCATCTGCCTCGACACGTCCTATTCGGATTACGTGCACCCGATCTGCCAGCAGCTTTACCAGCAGGGCTACCAGGGGCAGATCATCTCGGCCACGCTCGATTTCTACGACCAGATCGTCCAGAAGACCTCCAAGGAATTCATGGAAGGCGTGATCTTCCAGTTCCCCGACTTCGACGACCCGGCGATGAACAGCGATACGGTCAACTTCAAGGACGCGAACGGCTTCTACGAGGAATACGCCAAGCGCTTCCCCAACCAGTGGGGTGCCGTGAGCTGGGAATATGCCGCGATCATGGATCTCTGGAAGGACGCGGCGGAAAAGGCCGGCAGCGCCGAACCCGCGGATGTTCTCGAGGCGATGCTCGACGGCGGCACGGGCAAGCATGCCTTCGGCGATGCGACCTGGTGGGGCGAAGAACTGTTCGGCATCAATCATGCCCTGGTCGGCAACTGGCCGGTGGTCATGATCGAGGACGGCAAGGCCGTCATCCAGGAGTTCGGCTCGATCCCGGACTGGTACGACCAACACGGCGATCTGCTCATCAAGCACATGAAGGAATATCGCCAGATGTGGGATCAGCGCAGCTGACCCGATCCTTCGTGCAGGCGGCGCGTTCCACCCGGTCGCGCCGCCCGGATTCCCGAATCCTGAATGATGAGAATGCGAGATGCTTGAATTCCTGGCCCAGACCGGCCTGAACTCTATCTATGCCGCCAGTTACATCGCGCTGATCGCGGTCGGGCTCGTCCTGATCTTCGGCGTGATGGGGGTGCTCAACTTCGCCCACGGCGAACTGTACATGGCGGGCTGCTATGTCATCGTGGCGCTTTATGCAAAAAGCTTCGTTCCCTTCTTCGTCGCCGTCGTCGCGGGCCTGATCTTCGTCGGCTGTCTCGGCCTGCTGATGGAAAGGGCCCTGTTCAGGCCATTGAGGGACAACCCGCTGGCCGGGCTGGTCGCCTCGATCGGTTTCCTGATGATCCTGCAGGCGATCGCCGCCATGGGTTTCGGCGTGCGGATGGAAAACATCCCGGTGGTGTCGCACAAGGTCATTTCCTTTACCGATTACGTGCGGCTGCCGGTGGCGCGGCTTTACGTGATCGTCGCTGCGGTGGTGATGCTCACGCTGCTGTGGTTCTTTCTCAAGCGGACCAAGTTCGGCTGGGCGCTGCGCGCTTCGGCGCAGGATCCGCAGGCCGCCGCGCTGCAGGGGATTTCGGTCAACCTGACCGCGAAGATCGCCATGTTCATCGGCGCGGCCTATGCCGGGCTTGCCGGGGCGCTCACCGCGCCGCTGGTCTCGGTCACGCCGCACATGGGGCATTCGGTCATCGTGACGGCCTTCGTGGTGATCATCGTCGGCGGCGTCGGTTCGCTCGAGGGGGCGGTGGTGGCCGCTGTCATCTATGCCGTGGTCCAGACCGTCGTGACGACGTTCTACGACGGAGTCCTTGCCGATATCGCCGGCCTTTCGCTCATGCTGATCGTCCTGATCGTCAAGCCCACCGGCCTGTTCGGGAGTGCAAACCGTGCGTAACCTGATATTCCTAGCCATCCTGGCTGTCGCCCTCGTCTTCCTGCCGAACCTGCTCAGCTTTTCCCAGCGCGAGATCCTTGTCTTCCTGACCTTCAACGTGCTCGTCGTGGCCACTTACCGGGTCATGACGCTGACCGGGGAATGGTCGCTCGGGCATGTGGTGCTCATGGGGGTCGGGGCCTATACCTCGGCGCTGCTGTCCAAGGATTTCGGGCTCTGGGTGCCGTTCAGCGTGATCGCCGGCGGCCTGGTCGCGGCGCTGGTCGCGCTCGTGCTCAGCTATCCGCTGTTCCGCATGAAGGGCTTTTACTTTCTCATCGGCAGCTTTGCCGCCGGCGAGATCATCCGCCTGCTGTGGAAGTGGAGCGGGTTCCGCAACGTCTTCGGCGGCACCAAGGGCATCAAGGGCATCCCGGCCATGCCGGATTTCTCGGTCGGGTTCTACAGTTTCGACTTTTTCGAGCCGACCAGCTATTTCTATCTCTCCGTCGTCGTGGTGGCGGTCTGCCTGCTGATCCTGTGGCGGATCGAGAAATCCCCGGTCGGGCTTACCTTCCACGCGGTGCACTGGCAGGACACGCTGGCGCAGGCGTCGGGAGTGAATATCCGCGCCTACAAGACGCTCGCCTTCGTCATCGCCTCGGGCTTTGCCGGGATCGCCGGCGCGCTGCTGGCGCATTACATCGGCACCATCAACCCCAACAGTTTTGATCTCGACGTGATGGTCTTCGTGCTCACCTGGGCGATCGTCGGCGGCACCACGACCTTCTACGGGCCGATTCTCGGCTGTGTGGTCCTGACCGCCCTCAACGAGGTCGTGCTGCGGCAACTCGGGTTCGATCAGGCCCGCCCGCTGTTCTACGGGCTGATCCTGATCCTTTCGATCCTGTTCATGCCGAACGGGCTGGAAGGCATCGTCCAGAAATTCACGCCCCGGAAGGAGGCAAAATGACCACAATTCTGGAAATCAAGGATCTGACGATCCGTTTCGGTGGCCTGACGGCGGTGGATCATCTGAACTTCAGCGTCGAGGAAGGCACAATCCACGGGCTGATCGGCCCCAACGGGGCCGGAAAGACCACAACCTTCAACATGGTTTCGGGCTTCTACACGCCGACATCGGGCGAGGTGCTGCTCAAGGGCGAGCGGATTTCAGGCATGCCGATGCACCTGGTCGCCCGCAAGGGGCTGGTGCGCACGTTCCAGCACTCGACGCTGTTTGCCGAACTCAGCGTGCTCGAGAACGCGCTTGTCGGCACGCATATGGTCTACAAGCCGAACATCTTTGCCGCGATCTTCGGTTTCGACGGCGCGGCCCGCAAGGCGGCGCGCGAACGGGCGGTCGAGGTGCTCGAATTCTTCGGCCTTGCCCCGCATCTGCACGAACGCGCGGGGGATCTCTCGCACGGGCACCAGCGGGCGCTCGGCATGGCGGTGGCCTATGCCAGCAAGCCGACAGTGATCCTGCTGGACGAACCCTTCACCGGCATGAACCCCGAGGAAACCCGGCACATGATGGAGCTCATGCGCCGGCTCAAGAGCGGCGGCACCACGATCCTGATCGTCGAACACGATATGCAGGCGATCATGGGCCTTTGCGACCGGATCACCTGCATGAGCTTCGGCAAGCTCCTGGCCGAGGGCAACCCGAGCGAGATCCGCAACCATCCCGCCGTGATCGAAGCCTATCTGGGAGGGGCCCGCCATGTTGCTTGAACTGCGCGATGTCAGCGTGAACTACGGCCCCGTCGCGGCGCTCAAGAACCTCTCGGTCAAGGTCGAGGAAGGTCAGATCGTCACCATCATCGGCAGCAACGGCGCGGGCAAGACCACGACGCTGCGGGCCATGTCGGGCATGCTGCCGGTAAAAAGCGGCGAGATCCATTTCGAAGGCAAGCGGGTGGACGGCATGGCGCCGCACAAGATCGTCGCCAACGGGATCGCCCATGTGCCCGAGGGGAGGCGGATCTTTCCCGATATGACGGTCGAGGAAAACCTTCGCACCGGGGCTTTCCTGCGCAAGGACAAGGCCGCGGTCGAACATGACCTGCGCGATGTCTACAACCGCTTTCCGCGCCTTCTGGAGCGGCGCCGGCAGCGGGCGCAGACCATGTCCGGCGGCGAGCAGCAGATGCTCGCCATCGGGCGCGCGCTCATGTCCAATCCGCGCATCCTGCTGATGGACGAACCCTCGATGGGGCTCGCCCCGGTGATCGTCGAGGAAATCGCCGTCATCATCGAGGAAATCAACGCCCGCGGCCTGTCCGTGGTGCTGGTCGAGCAGAACGCGGTCATGGCCCTCGAACTTGCGAGCTACGCCTATGTGCTGGAGTCCGGCAACATGGTGCTCGAGGGACCGGCCGTGGATCTGCGCGACGACGAAACCGTCCGCAAGGCCTATCTCGGGCTCTGATTTCGGAGACAGACCATGCAAATGGAAACCGGCATGAACCGCACCATCGAGGACCGGAAGACCCGCGAGGACCAGGCCGCCCGTGCCGCCGGCTGGTCGCGCGCCGACATCCTGTGGGAGCGCCTGATGGAACGGGGCAACAGCGCCTATCTGGACGGGAATACCGCCGGCGCCCGGGCCCTGTTCCGGCGGGCTGACCTTCTGTCGCGGGTCGCCTTTGCCGGTTCCGATCTGCGCCGCGCCACTGCCGCGGCCAACCTAGCCTTGCTTGCCGTGGGGGAAGGGCAGCAGGGCCGCGCCCGGCGCTTTCAGCGCCGGGCGCTCGATATCTGGAAACATGCGCCCGAACAGATCGCCGCGATGAAGATCGCACCGCGGACGCGCAGCTCGCTCTATCATCTGCGGATGGAGGTGAAGCACCGCGAGACCTATCACGACAACATGCGCATCCGCTTTTCGCGCTTTGCCACCGAAACCGGGGAAACCCTGCGCAGCCTGACCGCACCCCCTCCCCTGCCCCACCGTCACCACGGGCGCTGGCTCGGCGAGCGGCCGGGGGTTCATGACGACTCGCGCAAGATCCTCTCGGCCTGCCTGCTGATCATCGACCCGCGCTAGGCGCCAGGCCACCCGCACGAGACAATCACCGGAGCGCGCCGCGCGCTCCGGTCTTGCGTATGGCGGCATCGTGGGGCGGCGGATGAAATCCGCCCTGCCGCGTGACGCCGGAAGCAGTCATATCAAGGAAATCTGCGGGGAGTGTGGTGCCCAGGAGAGGAATCGAACCTCCACGGCCTTGCGGCCACTGGCACCTGAAGCCAGCGCGTCTACCAGTTCCGCCACCTGGGCAGGTGTCGTGGCGAGCGTGTAAGCCGGGCGACGCGTGCTGTCAATCACCCGCAGCGGTTTTCGCGTGCAAAAGGCAACGATTTTCGCCCCGATCGGGGGGCGCCCGCTCTTGCGCCTTGTTCTCTCATCGTCAGGGCGATAGATCACTCAATGAGCCAGAAGCAACGGGGGCCTCGGGATGTCCAGACTGGTCACGATCTACGGCGGGTCCGGTTTCATCGGACGTTATATCGCGCGCCGCATGTCGCGGCGGGGATGGCGGGTGCGGGTTGCCGTGCGCAACACGAACGACGCGGGCTTCGTGCGCACCTATGGCGTGGTCGGACAGGTGGTGCCGGTCTTCTGCAACATCCTCGACGATACATCGGTGGCTGCGGCCATGCATGATTCGGACGCGGTGGTGAACTGCGTCGGGATACTGTCCGAATGGCGCAGCAACCGCTTCGACGCGATCCAGGCCGAAGGCGCCGGGCGCATCGCGCGGATCGCCGCCGAACAGGGCATCCCGCGCATGGTGCATGTCTCGGCGATCGGGGCCGATCCCGAAAGCCGCAGCGATTACGCCCGCACCAAGGCCATGGGCGAAGAGGCCGTGCTGCGGCACATGCCGGATGCGGTGATCCTGCGCCCTTCGCTCGTCTTCGGCCCGGAGGACCGGCTGTTCAACCGTTTCGCCGCGATGAGCCGGCTGAGCCCGGTGCTGCCGATCGCCGGCGGCAAGAGCCGCTTCCAGCCGGTCTATGTCGATGACGTGGCCGCCGCCGCCGAAAAGGGCGTGATCGGCGACGCCGGCGCCGGCATCTATGAACTCGGGGGGCCGGAAGTGGCGACCTTCCGCGAACTCATGGAGCGGATGCTGACCATCATCCGCCGCCGCCGGATGATCGTGAACCTGCCGTTCTGGCTCGGGCGGGTGATCGCGGCCGGGTTTTCCGTCCTGCAATGGGTGAGCTTCGGCCTGTTCCGCAACGATACGCTGACCTTCGATCAGTTGCGCAATCTCGCCCGCGACAACGTGGTCGGGGAAGGGTCGAACAGCCTCCGGACACTCGGCATCCGGCCGACGCCGATGCAGGCGGTGCTGCCCGAATATCTGTGGCGGTTCCGCAGGGGCGGGCAATATGCCGACCTGCATGCCTCGACCCGGGACCAGCCTTCCGGCTGACCTTTCGCGGGGCCCTGCCCCCCGGCGAGGTCGTTTTCATGATTTCGTGAGATCGGGGAGCCTGCCCCGCACCTTCGCGTTGTGCCCATGCACAGGAGAAGGAGGCATAGATGCCCGGATTTCGCGCGATAGGTCGCACTGTCATCGTGGCGCTGTCGGCGCTTGTCCCGGTGTCTGTTGCAGGTGGTGACGCGTCGGGGCTCGACCCCGCGATCATTGACCAGTGCCTGGCATCGGCCAGCAGCGAGGGGGAGCGCTCCGATTGCGCCGGCGCGGGGCAGGAAAGCTGCCTCGCTTTCGTTGCGGCCCGGCACCCCGACCTTTCCGTGATCGACCGCCAGCTTGGCTGCCTGGACGCGGAACAGCAGGCATGGGACGCAAAGCTGCAATCGACCTATGACGCGCTGAAAAGCACCGAGGCCGAGCGGGGGAATGAACGCGCGACCGCGCTGATCACGATGGAGCGCGCCTGGATCGCCTTTCGCGACAGCCGCTGCGCTTATGACAAGGTCACGAACGGACATGGCACCGGCGGAATCCTGGCCGAGCCGACCTGCCGGCTGCGCGAAACCGCCCGCCAGACCGCCCTGCTCATGTCCTACCACGACGACCGCAGATAGGAACGGGACCACCCGCACAGGCCCGGTACAGGCCCGGTTGCCCGGCCGGATCGCCGGCACCCGTCACCTTGAAGATCGCGACCGCATTGACCGCGCGCGTTATCCGCCGGGCGCCGGACGACGCCCGAACAGTCACAGACGCGCAACCTGCCGGATTCCCCGGATGCGGGCTTTTGCCGCAGAACGGAAAACCCGGCAATCGCTTAACATCGTATATTCGAAACTATGGATATGCCCCGGTCCGACATACCGCGCCCGACCCGCCCCGCCAGGCGTTCCGGCTGTGACAAAGGATGCAAGTATGATTGCGGACAGGATGGCCGGAACGGGGGCGACCCATGACAAGCACCGGGTGTCCGATTCCGCAATTCACGGGCAATCCGGTCTTTTCAGTTTCAGCCACGACAGGAGAACTCCATGCGTAAACTCGCCACCGCCGCCGCCATCGCCGGCCTGGGTCTGACCGGCGCCGTGCAGGCCGAAACGCCGAACAGGCTGCTCACCATCCTGACCGCAGCCGAGCCGCAGACGCAGCTGATGGCCATGGTGCTGACGATGAACGCGATCGCCGCCGGCGCCGAAGCGCAAATGCTGCTTTGCGGTCCGGCCGGAGACATCGCCCTGAAAGATGCCCCCGACACCGCCGCCAGCGGCCAGCCGCCCAGGGACGCAAGCCCGCAAGGCATGATGACGTCGATGATGGAGGCGAACGGGCTCAAGGTGCAGGTCTGCGCAATCTACCTGCCCGGCAAGGGCGCGGACGCCAGCATCCTGCTTGACGGGGTAAGCGCCGCCGCCCCCGATGCCATAGGGGCCGAAATCGTCGCCCCCGGAACCACGGTGCTGAGCTTTTGAGAGATCGCGAGCCCAAGGCCTGCAATCGACATTGCCCTTCGGAGCGGAATCTGGCGCCGGCTTGGCGGCTGCGATGCCCGGTGCGGCTATAGCGAGCCGGGAAGCGTCAGGGAAACGGGGCCAACGCTTATCAGGTCAATCCATGCGATCAGGCAAGCCGCGACCGTTGTTCCACCATCGGTTGGGATTATCGCTGCGTGGATCATATGCAGCCCGGCTTGCCCAGTCTTCACGAAGAAAGATCACAGGTTCTTCGTAATGATGGGCGTAGATTAACCGCATCCATGACCTTCTCAAGAACGGCCATATCCCGCTCTATCGAAATTTTCAGCTCAACCATCGGATAGGTTTCGGTATTTCCGGCTACGAAGCCTTCGACATGGGTGGTCGTAGTCGAACCAGCCTCGGGTTGCGCGGTTTCTTTTCCGACAGCAGAAATACTGGCGTTCCGTTGATAACGCCCAAAACTAAGAGTGTGAACCTGCATCACAGCGTCCAGAATCTTGTCGGTATCCTCTGGCAGCGTCTGTATCTCGATTGTCCAGACGGGAACGAATTCACCTGATCTAGCTTTATAACGGTTAAGGTCCGTCATCTAGAATCCCCCCTGATGTTCATACAATGTTCCGAAAGAGACAAAGAAGTCAAGATTTGATTACCTGCCGTTAGGGGTGCCGCCAGCGCATAGCCACAAATTCGGCACGCTACAGGCCGCCGACTGCCCTCCTTGGTTCGGTGGATTCCATGTGTGCAGAGCGCCGCCGCGCCCGCAAAGGGCGACCGCGACAGTCGATCCCCGAGACACTTCCCGACGATTGGCCCGATGACGTTCCTGTCACGGGGGCGGCCGTGCGGGAACTGGCGAGCGAGGCGCGCACCGGGCTTCGGCTCGAAAAGGGCGGCTATCGGCGGGAGCACGTCCGGGCGTTCGCCCGAGCCATGTCGAGGTCGCGGATGATGCGATCTACATCAATGGCAACAAAAACACGCTGTTGAGGACGCTGATAGCCACTAAGGGAGGGAAATCGGCGGGAATCGGCGTTCCCGGTTTTATACCAAGGTGGCGGAGCGGGAGGGATTCGAACCCTCGAGACGGTTGCCCGCCTACACACTTTCCAGGCGTGCGCCTTCGACCACTCGGCCACCGCTCCGTCAGCGGGGGTCTGATGGATCGCAGCGTTTATTGCAAGACCGAAATCATGTGCCACGCTCCGGGCGCGCGCTCCCCGGCGCGGCGGGGGCCGGGTGGGGAGCGGCACTCGATGGCCGGGCCCGGGCGTTGCGGAGTGCCGGGCGCGGGCCCCGGGGGCGATGTCCGGGGCGCTGTGACGAAGGGCGCCTTCTCCACCATTCGGGCAAATGCCTTGCCGTGCCGCCCGGTCACATGGCAAAATGCCTGCAAAAGATCGGGCAGGAGGCGGGAAAATGGCGGGAACGAGGCTGGGCCGGTGGATGCCGGCGGGGCTGGGGCTTCTGGCCCTTGTCGGCTGGATCACCCTTGCGGGAGCAGCGGCGGCGGGGAAGTGCGGCTATGACTACTGCTGGGGCGCGGTTGCAACCGGGCCGAACGGGGCGAGCGGCTATTCCTTCAGCCATGTGAGCGAAAGGAATGCGCATGACGTCGCCCGCTCCACCTGCGGCGAGGGGAAATGCACGCAGGTGCGCACCTTCTACAACGCTTGCGGCGCCATCGCGATGGGCGCATCGGATGCCTGGGGCTGGGCCAGCGGCGCGACGCGGGAGGCGGCGCAGGACCAGGCGCTTGCCCATTGCTCGCGCAACGGCCGGGGCTGCGCGGTGCGGGTCTGGGCCTGTTCGCCCTGATCGCGACCCGGTTCATGGCCGCCCTTCCCCGTCTGGCGGGCAGCGTCTATAGCTGATCCCATGGCAACACGCGCAAATTCGCCCCGGAAGAAAAAATCCGGGCGCAAGAGCCGGGCGCGCCCCGGAATCCGGCTCCGCCGTCTTCTGTGGCGTGCCGTCATCGGAGCGGTCGCCTTTGTCGTTGCGCTTGTCCTGCTGTTTTCGGTGCTGCGGCCGCCGACCACCCATACCATTCTCTCCGAACAGCGCCGGCTGGGCAGTGTCGAGCGCGACTGGGTTGCGCTTTCCGACATCGCGCCTTCCATGGTCCGCGCGGTGGTGGCGGCGGAAGACGCGAATTTCTGCCGTCACTGGGGATTCGATGTCGCCGCGATCCGGGCCGCCATGAATTCGGGCGGGCGCCGCGGAGGATCGACCATCAGCCAGCAGGTGGTCAAGAACGTGTTCCTCTGGCAGGGGCGAAGCTGGCCCCGCAAGGCGCTCGAGGCGCTGCTGACGCCGCTGGTCGAACTGACATGGTCCAAGCGCCGCATTCTCGAGGTCTATCTGAACGTGGCCGAGATGGGCGAAGGCGTGTTCGGTGTCGAGGCCGCGGCGCGAAAGAATTTCGGCGTCAGCGCCCGCGACCTGAACGCGCAGCAGGCGGCGCTTATCGCCACCGCCCTGCCCGATCCGCGCAACCGCAGGCCCGGGCGTCCGAGCGGCTGGATGCAGCGCCGGGCGGCCGCGATCGTCATCGGCGCGGCCACGATCGCCGCGGATGGCCGGGCAAATTGTTTCGAGGATTGAAAAATGCGGCGCGGCAGGGCATGGATGGGGCTGGATCAGCCAGTTTACGGACCCCGATGACCCGACTGTTTCATGTGCCGCTCTCGCCCTTCTGCCGCAAGGTGCGGCTTTGCCTCGCGGAAAAGAAGATCGAGGTCGAGCTTGTCGAGGAACATTACTGGGAGCAGGATCCCGATTTCCTTCGCCGCAATCCGGCCGGCAAGGTTCCGGTGCTGAAATTCGACGGGCTGATGATGGCCGAAAGCACGGCGATCTGCGAATATATCGACGAAACGCGCCCGGATCCGCCGCTGATACCGCGCGAGCCCAAGGCGCGTTATGAAATGCGCCGGCTGGTCGGCTGGTTCGACGACAAGTTCCACAACGAGGTGACGTCCAAGCTCCTTTATGAGCGGGTCAACAAGAAGGTGACCGGCGAGGGCTACCCGGACAGCCGCAACGTCAAGGCCGGCGCGCGGGCGATCAAGTATCACCTGGATTACATGGCCTGGCTGCTCGATCACCGGCGCTGGCTTGCCGGTGACACCATGACGCTTGCGGATTTCGCCGCGGCCGCGCATCTGTCATCGCTCGACTATATCTCGGATGTGGACTGGGACCGCTCGGCAACCGTCAAGGACTGGTATGCCAAGATCAAGTCGCGCCCCGCCTTCCGCTCGATCCTCGCCGACCAGATTCCGGGCTTCCGCCCGCCGCCCCATTACGCCGATCTCGATTTCTGACGGGGCCCATTGCGGGCGCTGATGAAAAAAAGGCCAGCACCGGGTGCTGGCCTTTCGTTTTCGGGGTCGCGCCTCATCAATCCGCGCCGGGGCCGTCCTCGACCGAAAGGGCGACGAAACGCGGATCGCCACCGCGCCGCACGAGCAACAGGATCGACTTGCGCCCGGCTTCCTTCGCGGCTTCGATTCCCGCTTCCAGATCGGCAACGCTCGTCACATTCTGCTGCCCGGCCTCGGTGATGACGTCACCCGAGCTGATGCCCTTTTCCGAGGCTTCGCTTGCTCCGTCGACCTCGAACACCACGAGCCCCTCGACATTGGCGCCGATGCCCAGTTCACCGCGCATGTCGTCGGTGAGAGCGCGGAGCGTCATGCCCAGAACCTCGCCCTGTTCCTGCGACGGCGCCTGCTGGTCCCGCGATGCGGCCGGCACGGCGTCTTCGCTGTCCTCGCGGCGCGCGAGCTTGATCTTGAAGCTTCTGGTCTTGCCGTCGCGCTGGACCACCACGCGCACCGACTTGCCGACCTCGCTGTCGCCGACCTGGCGGACCAGCGCGCGCGTGTCGCTGACATCGACGCCGTCGAAGTTGACGATCACATCGCCCGACTTGAGCCCGGCCTCTTCGGCGGGGCCTTCAAGAACATCGGTGATCAGTGCGCCGGCCGCCTTGTCGAGCCCCATCGCCTCGGCCACGTCCTCGGTCACGTCCTGGATCCGCACGCCAAGCCAGCCGCGGCGGGTCTCGCCGAATTCCTTGAGCTGATCCACCACCCGCGACACCACATTCGAGGCCATGGAAAATCCGATGCCGATCGAGCCCCCGCTGGGCGAGAGGATCGCGGTGTTCACCCCGACCACGCCGCCATCCATGTTGAAAAGCGGCCCGCCCGAATTGCCGCGGTTGATCGCCGCATCGGTCTGGATGTAATCGTCATAGGACCCGGTCAGCGCCCGGTTGCGGGCGGAAACGATCCCGACCGAGGCGGAAAATCCCTGGCCAAGCGGGTTGCCCATGGCCAGAACCCAGTCCCCCACCCTTGCGGTGTCGCTGTCGGCAAAGCTGACGAAGGGGAGCGCCTCGTCGCCCTCCACCTTGAGCAGGGCGATGTCGGTGTTCGGATCGGTCCCGATCACTTCGGCGGCAAGCTCCTTGCCATTGAAGAATTCGACCCGGATCTCGTCGGCGCCCTCGATCACGTGGTTGTTGGTCACGACGTAACCGTCCTCGGACACCACGAAGCCCGAGCCCAGCGCGTTGGAGCGGCGCGGGCGATCCTGCGGGCCGTGCCGTTCCTGGAACTCGCGGAAGAAATCCTCGAAGGGCGAGCCCTTGGGAACGATCCCCTCGGGCAGGCTGCGGCCCTCGACCATGGTGGTGGTGGTGATGTTGACCACGGCGGGGCTGATCTTTTCCGCGAGAGGGGCAAGGCTCTCGGGCCTCGCCTGCGCGACCGCGGCCTGCGCGAGAACAACCAGGAACGTCAGCGCGGCAAGCCAGACCATCCATGACCGCAGCAATGCGGCCCGTCCCGGCGTTATCCTCGATGTCTCTGACTGTGAATGCACTTTGGAGCCTCCTCCTCTGGATGAAAGCGGCGGCTCGCCACTCGCGCGGTTCGGCCGTCTGTTCATTTGCAAGCATAATCTAGACGCGGCGATCTGGCCCGAAAGGAATATTGCACATCATCAAGCGGTTGTGATTCCGCGTGCCGGCAACCGCGCATCGCGCGCCACCGGCTGCGTATGAGGTCGCGCACAAGGCGGCGCGGCACGACGGGCCGGATCGCCGCCCTTCCGGCCCTAGGGCAGCGCGCCCAGCCGATCCGCGAGCCAGAGCAGAAGCAACCCGAGCACCACCGCAAGCGCGCCGAACTGGCGCCTCGCGCCCATGGGCAGCGCCCGGAGCGCGATCAGCATGCGCTCGACCAGTCCGGGCGCAAGCGCCCAGACCAGCCCCTCGACCACCAGGATAAGCCCGATGGCGAGCGCAAGTGCCCCGATCACTGGCCGGTGTCATCCGGCTCGGGCGCCTCGACGCCCGGCGCCTCGGTCGAGGTTTCACCCGCATCCGGTGCATCCGGCTCTGCCGGCGCGGGCGCTGCGGCGCCTGGGTCGCCGGCATCGGACCCTTCGCCATCGGCTTCCGGCGCGGCCTGGGGTTCGGTCTCGTCGATCTCGGATTCCAGCTCGTCCAGCCCGGATTTCAAGGCATCCGCATCCTCCAGGAGGCGCTGGCGCTCCTCGACCGGAAGCTCGGGAGAGATCTCGGCCTCGGGCGCAAGGTCGCGCAGCTTGTCGAGATCGACGTTGTCGAGCGACACCTCGCTCAGCCCCTCGGCGCGGATCGCCTCGAACAGCGGTCCGGCGAATTCGCTCGAAGGCGAAACCACGAGGGTCGAATTCTCAGGCTTCAGGCTGCGCTCGAAGGCGCTGAGCGAACGATAGAAGGAGAAGAATTCGGGATTGTCACCAAACGCCTCGGCATAGACCCGGTTGCGTTCGGCATCAGCCTCACCGCGGGTGATCTGCGCTTCGCGCTCGGCGTTCGATACGGTCTCGACCACGGTGCGGTCGGCGGCCGCGCGCACGCGCTGCGCGGCTTCGTTACCGCGGGCCACCTCGTCGGCGGCCTCGCGCGCCCGTTCTGCCCGCATCCGGGCAAAGGTCGCATCCAGGTTCTGCTGCGGCAGGTTGGTCTGCTTGAGCCGCACATCGACGATGTCAATGCCGAGCCCCTCGGCGCTGGCGCGGGCCTGCGAGCGGATGCGCAGCGCCAGGTCACGGCGCTCCGGCGAAAGGATCGTGTCCGACGTCACCTGATCGGCACCAAGCACCTCGCGGATCTGGGCATTCAGGATCGAGGACAGCCGGTCCTCGGCAATGCGGATGCCACCGGCACCGACCGCCTGACGGAACCGCACCACATCGGAAATGCGATAGCGGGCAAAGGCATCGACCACGAGGCGGCGGTCATCCGACGGCGTCACCTCGATCGTCTCGGTATCGAGCGACAGGATCCGCCCGTCGTATTTCACCACCTGCTGGATGAACGGCAGCTTGAAGCCGATGCCGGGCTTTTCCACCACCTGGCGGATCTGGCCGAACTGCAGCACCAGCGCCTTTTCCCGCTCGTCGACGATGAAAAGCGAGGCGAACCCGACCAGCAGCGCGACGAACAGCACCGGAATGACAAACAGGGACTTGCGCATCAGTTGGCCTCCTGGCTTGCGGAACTGCCGCTGGACTGGGTACTGCTGGCGGCGCTTCCGCTCGTGCTGCCGGTCGAGCGGCGCAGTTCATTGAGCGGCAGATAGGGCAGAACCCCCTGCCCGCCGCCGCCACCGATCGCATCGTCGAGCAGGATCTTGTCGACCTTGCCCAGCGTCCGCTCGATGGTCTCAAGATAGAGGCGGCGCTGGGTGACTTCGGGCGCCTGGTTGAACACGGCCGCGACCGACAGGAACCGGCTCGCCTCACCGATGGCCTCGTTGACGACGCTGGCCCGATAACCCTCGGCCTGTTCCAGAACCTGCGCCGCCTTCCCGCGCGCCTCGGCAAGAACCCGGTTCGCATAGGCGTCGGCCTGCCGCTGGAGCCGGTCGCGTTCCTGCTCGGCCGCCTGCACCTCGCGGAAGGAGTCGATCACTTCGGCCGGCGGGTCGGCCTTGTCGAGGTTCACCCGCACCACGCGAATGCCGCTGTCGTAATCGTCAAGCGTCGCCTGGATGTTGCTCATGGCCGTATCGGCGATGATGCCGCGGTCGCGGTTCAGGATCGGCGCGAGGCGCGACGCGGCGATGATCTCGCGCATGACCGATTCCGACACCGCCTGAACGGTCAGTTGCGGATCGGCGATGTTGAACAGGAGCTTGGCCGGATCGCTGATGTTCCAGACCACCTGAAAGTCGATATCGACGATATTGGCGTCGGTGGTCAGCATCAGCCCGCTGGTGTCGCTGGTGCGTTCCGAACCGATGTTCTCGGTGCGCTCGGAAGTGACATTGACCACCTCGTAGGTGGTGACCGGCCAGGGCGCGAAGTTCAGCCCCGGCTCCCCGATCCCGGAATAGCGCCCGAGGAAAAGCTCGACCGACTGTTCTTCGGGTTTCACGGTGTAGAAGCTCGCAAAGGCCCAGATGCCCGCCGCCACGAGCGCCGCGATGGCAATGGTGCCGCGGCTGAAATGGGGGACAAAGCCGCCCCCGCCGCTGCCGCCGCCGGGCAGGCCGCCGTTGCCGCCGCGCCCGCCCATCAGCACCCGCAGCCGGTCCTGGCCGCGGCGCATCAGTTCCTCGATCTCGGGCGGATGCGGCCGCCCGCCGCCGGGGCGCGCCCCGTCGGGACGGTCGCGTCCGCCGCCCTCGTCCTTGCCGCGATGCCCCGAACCGTCGCCAGACGATCCGCCGCCACCACCCCAGGGACCATCACCATTACCCGCCATGTGGTCATCCTCTTGTCTCTCGGCCGCAGATCAGCGCGCCATTGTGTTCCTAATCCTGCATCCGCGCCGCGCGTTCAACTCCGCACCGGAGCCCGCAAGGTCACGATTTCTTCGGACATGGTCGGATGCACGGCGACAACGCGGTCGAAATCCTCCTTGGTCGCTCCCATCTTGACCGCGATCCCCGCAAGCTGGATCATCTCGCCCGCATCCGGCGCCACGATGTGGCAGCCGAGCACGCGGCGGGTTTCGCTGCAGACCACCAGTTTCATCAGCACCTTTTCAGGGCGGTCGATGAAGGACGTCTGCATCGGACGAAAGCTCGTCGCGTAGATCTCGACCGGACCCTGCGCGCGGGCCTCTTCCTCGCTCAACCCGATAGTGCCCATCTCGGGCTGCGTGAAGACGGCAGAGGGCACAAGTTCGTGATCGACCGGGGTCGGGGTGCCGCCGAAGACCGTGCGCACAAAGGCCATGCCCTCGCGAATCGCCACCGGGGTAAGATTGATCCGGTCGGTAACGTCGCCGATCGCATAAACCGAGGGCACGGCGGTCTGGCTGTATTCGTCCACGAGGATCTCGCCACGCGCGCCAAGCTCGACCCCGACATCCTCAAGCCCCATATCGGGCGTATTGGGCGCCCGGCCGGTGGCGAAAAGCACCCTATCGAAGGTGCGCTCCCCGCCGGTGGTCGCGGTGACGCGCAGCGCCCCCCTGCCGCCGTCGCCGCCATCCGCCGGCGCAAGCGCCGCGATATTCGTGGCGGTCTGGATCTCGATGCCGCGCGCGCGCATCTGTTCGGCGATGAGGCCGCGCGCCTCGTCGTCGAATCCGCGCAGGATCTGGTCCCCCCGGCAATAGAGCGTCACCCCGACCCCCAACCCGTGCAGGATGCAGGCGAATTCGCAGGCGATATAGCCGCCGCCGAGAATCAGGATCGTCTCCGGCAGCCGGTCCAGATGAAAGATGTCGTCCGAAACGATGCCAAGGCCCGCATTGTCGAGCGCCGGGCGAACCGCGCGGCCGCCGCTTGCGATCAGGACATGTTTCGCGGTGAAGGTCTCGCCGGTGGAAAGTTCGACCGTATGCGGATCGCGCAGCCGCGCCCGCGCATCGAAGGTCTCGACCCCGGATTCCTTCAGCAGCCGGCGATAGACGCCCTCGAGCCGCTCCAGCTCTCCCTCGAGCCGGGTGCGGAAGCGGGACCAGTCGAACGGCCCGCCGCCGTAATCCCAGCCATAGGCATTCGCGCGCTCGACGACATCGCCGAAGCCCGAGGCAAAGACCATCAGCTTCTTGGGGACACAACCCCGGATCACGCAGGTGCCGCCGTAGCGGTCCATCTCGGCCAGCCCGACCTTTGCCCCGTGTTCGCCGGCCGCAACCCGGGCAGCCCGCACCCCGCCGGAGCCGCCGCCGATGACAAAAAGATCAAAATCAAAACTCATCCGCTGAAACCCTCATTCCGCAATATCCGAAAACAGATTGCCCGGCCGGGGCAGCTCTATGTTGTCCTGTTGGCTGGCGCCCCGATCGCGATCGCGGAGTTCGACCCGCCCATCGGCATATCCGGCGATGACCATGTCGCAGATATCAACGAACAGCCCGTTTTCAACCACACCGGGAATCTGGTTCAGCACCATGGCAAGGCGGCGCGGCTGGCCGATGCGCCCGAGATGCAGGTCGAGGATGTAATTGCCCTCGTCGGTAACGAAGGGCTGTCCGCCGGCAAGGCGCGGCCGCACCTCGCGCCCGAGCACGTCCGCCGCCTCGAGCGTTTCCTCGATCAGCCGCTGCGTGGCCTGCCAGCCGAACGGGATCACCTCGACCGGCAGCGGAAAGGCGCCGAGCCGGCCGACCTCCTTGCCGATGTCGGCAATCACGATCATCCGCTCGCTGGCGGCCGCGACGATCTTTTCCCGCAGCAGCGCCCCGCCGCCGCCCTTGATCAGATTGAATTCGGCGTCGAACTCGTCGGCGCCGTCGATGGTGAGATCGAGCCAGCCCGCCTCTTCCAGCGTGACAAGGGCGATCCCCTCTTCGCGGGCCTGTTCGGCCGTGCGCTGCGATGTGGGCACGGCCCGAAAGCGCAGCCCCTCGTCGCGCTGCCGCTGCCCGAGGCTGCGCACCAGCCAGGCGGCGGTGCTGCCGGTCCCGAGCCCGACGCGCATGCCGTCCTCGACGAAAGCGGCCGCGCGGTGCGCGGCTGCGTATTTGGCCCGGTCAGCCGGCGACATTTGTTCGCTCATGGCAACTCCGCTCGTGATCCCGCCCGCTTATAGGAAAGTTGTGCGCCGGGTGCGAGGCGCAATTGCGCCCCGAAATCCCCTGTTATTGCCCGCACGATGCACTATAGTGCGCCGCAGGACGAGAGGAGGAGCCCCGGACCGCCCCGCGCGGGGGGGAGATCGTCATCCCGCAACATGCCGCTTGCACCGAACGCCCGCGAAGGCCAGGGCCGCAGGCGCACAAGATTGAGAGGCTAACAATGTTTCTGTCGGTTTTCGACATGTTCAAGGTCGGCATCGGGCCGTCGTCTTCGCACACGATCGGACCGATGGTCGCCGCCGCGCGGTTTCTTGACCTGATGCGCGCGTCACCGCTCGAATTCGCGGGGCTGCGCGCCTCGCTGCACGGATCGCTGGCCTTTACCGGGGTCGGCCATGCCACCGACCGCGCCACGATCCTCGGGCTCGCCGGGTTCCACCCCGAGACCTATGATGCCGAGGCCGCCGAAAGGACGCTGCAGGAGATCCGCGACACCCACCAGGTCACGCCGGAGGGGCTCGGAACGCTGCATTTCGACCCGGAACAGGACCTGATCTTCGACTACAAGCGCAAGCTGCACGGCCATGCGAACGGCATGATCCTGATGGCGACCGACAAGGATGGAAAGGTCATCCTCGAAGAGACCTATTATTCGATCGGCGGCGGTTTCGTCATGACCGAGGCCGAACTTGCCGCCGGCAAGGATACCGAGGACGGCCCCCCCGTCCCCTACCCGTTCCATTCGGCGGCCCAGATGCTCGACATGGCGCGCCAGTCGGGCAAGAGCATCGCCGAGATGAAGCGCGAGAACGAGACCAGCCGCCGCAGCGCCGAGGATGTCCACAAGGGCACGGCGCGGATCTGGCAGGTGATGAACGACTGCATCGACCGCGGCCTCGACGGTGGCGGCATCCTGCCCGGCGGGCTCAACGTGCGCCGGCGTGCCGGTGACATCCACAAGGCGCTGCAGGCCGAGCATGGCAAGAACGTCGTCATCCCCCACGTGGTGAATGACTGGATCAGCACCTATGCCATGGCCGTGAACGAGGAAAACGCCGCCGGCGGCCAGGTCGTCACCGCCCCGACCAACGGCGCGGCGGGCGTGGTGCCCGCGGTGCTGCGCTATTATCTCGACCATGTGCCCAATGCCGATGCCGCGCTGGTCGAGGATTTCCTGCTGACGGCGGCGGCGATCGGCGGGCTGGTCAAGTACAACGCCTCGATCAGCGGGGCCGAGGCCGGTTGCCAGGCCGAGGTCGGCAGCGCATCGGCCATGGCCGCCGCCGGACTCTGCGCGGTGATGGGCGGTACCCCCGAACAGGTCGAGAACGCGGCCGAGATCGCGCTGGAACACCATCTTGGCATGACCTGCGATCCCATCCGCGGGCTCGTGCAGGTGCCCTGCATCGAGCGCAACGGCCTCGGCGCGGTCAAGGCCGTCACCGCCGCTTCGCTCAGCCTGCGCGGGGACGGGCAGCATCTCGTGTCGCTGGATGCCTGTATCGAGACCATGCGCCAGACCGGCGAGGACATGAGCGAGAAATACAAGGAAACCGCGCTCGGCGGCCTTGCGGTCAACGTGCCGAACTGCTGAGCCTTCCGCTCAACGCTGCCGCCCCGCATCCCGGGCGGCAGCAAGCCCGGCCACCGCGGCGCCGAGCTCCGCGCGCGGCAGCACGACCAGCATCCCCTCGCCGTCGATATCGAGCGTGACCGGGCCCGTGGCGCGGTTCGAGGTGCCGAGCCGCCCGCCCGGCGCGAGGCGGAGCCCGTCGATCGGCCAGCGCAGCCCTCGCGACCGCCCGCCAAGCGGCACGAGCGGCATCAGCGACACCCGCGTATCCGGCACGAGATCAAGCTGCAGCGCTGGCGGCGCATGGAACACGATATCGGTGCTTCCCAGAAGGATGCAGGGGCGCGCCGCCTGTTCCAGCAGCGTGCTGAAGGCCGCGAACTGGTGATCGAGCCGCCCGCCGCAGAACCCGACCCCGATCACCAGCGGCGCGTCGATGTTGCGCAGCGCCTTGTCGAAATCGGTGCTGTCCTGCTCGGCGATCCGGTGCATCCGCTCCGGGGTGATGCCGCGCGGCAGGCCGGTGCCGACCGAATCGAGATCCCCGATCACCGCCTCGGGCACATGGCCGGCCGCAAGCGCCGCATGGGCACCGCCGTCGGCGGCGACCAGGAGCGGCGCATGGGCAAGCGCTAGGCGCAGATCCTCATGCCCGAGCGGCCCGCCCCCGATCAGCGTGACAGGCTGCGCACTCGTGACGATTACCGGCTGCGCGGCTTGACTCGGCTCGTTCATCGGGATCGCATTAACCATTTGTTCGGGAAGGGGTCACATTATCGCCCTGAAAGCATTCTACTTTCACACGGGTGAGCGCGCGGAATCGCGGTCGAACGAAGGATGGGCCATCCCATGGCGCAGAGCAACAGGATCCTCACGGTCTCCTACGGCACATTTTCCTGCACGCTCGAGGGATTCGACGATTCCGTCGGGGCAATGAAAGAGGTCGCCGACCATTTCCGCAGGATCGCCGGGGAAGAGCCCCGATTCGGCGCGCCAATGATGACGCCCGAGGCGCAGGCCGCCGGATTAGCAGCCTTTTCGATGCACCGGCCCTCTGCCCCAGGCGCGATGGAGGACAATCCCACGGGACCCGGCGGCGTGCGCGGGATCGACAGCATCGCCGAACGGCTGCGCCGCATCCGCGCGGTGGTCGCCCGGAGCGACACGCCCGACGACGCCCTTTGCGAGGACGAGCCCGAAGACATCTTCGTGAGCACCGTCGCCCAGGACATCGGCACCGCCCTGCAACACGAGGACGAAGCCGGTGTCGAGGCCCCGGACGAACGGGCCGACGAGGAACTGGCCGGGATTTTCGCGCGGCTGGATATGGCGGACCAGATTCCGACGCCCGGAATCGCGGCCGATCCCGACATGCCGGCATCGCCGGAAACGGCTTCGCTCCCGGTCACGCCGCCGGCCCTGCCGGGGAACGACGAGGACAGCGACGGGGCAACCGGCAGTGCGCCACCCCCGCCTGGCGATGGCATTCGTATTCCGCCAGCACCGGCGCACCCGGACATGACAGCCCCGCAGGCGGCCCCTCGCCACGGCGAGGAGAGCGCGCAAACCGACGATCCCGCCCGGAACGAGGCCGAAGGGACGCGGGTCGATGACCTTCCCGATCCCGCGGCGGCTGCGGGCAGCGACATGGCGACTCCTGCGGACCTGCCCTGTTTCGAGGCCGAAATCGTCGAGACCGTGCAGCGCCACAGGCTCCTCCCGGTCGTCACCGCCAGCCTGCCCGACTCCATCGGGACCGGAACCACCGAATCCGAGGCCACCATGCCCCTGCGCGCGACGCCGTCCTGCGGCAACGGGATGGAGGAGGACGGGGGTGCGAAAACCGGTTCCGCCGCGCCGCCGCGGGAGACCGAGCTTGCGCGGCTGGCCGAGGCCGCCGATTCGCGCATGGGCGAGCAGCGCACCGCGTCGAACCATGCAGCCTATGAACAGATGCGCGCCGCCGTGGCGCACAAGCGCATCGAACCCGACGCGGGGCCGGAAACGGACGGCAGCACCGCCTATCGCGCCGACCTGGCCGAGGTCATCCGCCCGCGCCGTCCGGTGCTCGACGGGACGCATGTGCAAAGCGCCCGGCCGGACATGGATGCCCAGCTTCCGCCGCTCCGGCTCGTGGCGGAACAGCGCGTCGATCCGGCGCGGCCGGAGCCCCGCCCGGTCCGCCCCCGCCGTGTGGCACCGGCGGCGCTGAACGGGCAGGCGACACCACGCTCCGGAGCGGGCCGCACGCCCCCGGGCAGGGAGGACCGCGCCGGAACCGCCTGACACGCCACGATCGCCGCCATCGACCGACGCTTTTCCTGAATCCTTCATTCCGCGCGGGGCAACAGCGCCCAGGCTGGCATCGGCGCGAACTGCCCTGTCTTCACCCCGCACCGGGAGAGCCGCCGGAGCCGCCCGGTCGCGCGGCCCGGGATCAGCGGTCCGGCTGGCCGGGGTCTTTTTCTGCCTCCGGATCCGCCTGTCCGATCCCGCGGAAGACGAAGCGGAACGGCAGCGCCCAGAGCACGCCCAGCGCGACATAAACCGCAAGCTCCGCCAGGACCGGCAGGCGGTCCAGACGGCTCATGATGGTGACCGCGACGATGATATAAACCGGAAGCCCGATCACCAGGATCACCAGCGACCAGCGGCGACGGGCCTTGTAACCGAGCGCCATCAGTCGGCGAAGGGATCGGTGACCCGGATCGTGTCCTCGCGCTCGGGCGATGTGGACAGGAGCGCAACGGGACAATCGATCAGTTCCTCGACGCGGCGCACGTATTTGATCGCATTGGCCGGCAGTTCCGCCCAGGATCGCGCGCCTTCGGTGCTTTCGCTCCAGCCCGGCATCTCTTCATAGACAGGCCGGCAACGCGCCTGCCGGTCGGCGGCGGTCGGGAGGTAATCGAGCCGCTCGCCGTCAAGGTCATAGCCGGTGCAGATCCGCAGCGTCTCGAACCCGTCCAGAACGTCGAGCTTGGTCAGGGCGATGCCGTTCACGCCGCTGGCCGCGCAGGTCTGGCGCACGAGAACCGCATCGAACCAGCCGCAGCGGCGCTGGCGTCCGGTGACGGTGCCGAATTCGCGCCCGCGCTCGCCCAGCCGCTGCCCGTCCGGGTCGGACAGTTCGGTCGGGAACGGCCCTTCGCCCACGCGCGTGGTATAGGCCTTGACGATACCAAGCACGAAGTCGATCGCACCGGGCCCGATTCCGGCCCCGGTCGCCGCCTGCCCGGCGACGACATTCGATGAGGTGACGAACGGATAGGTGCCGAAGTCGATGTCGAGCAGCGCCCCCTGCGCCCCCTCGAAGAGGATCCGCTTTCCGGTACGGCGCTTTTCATTCAGAACCCGCCAGACCGGCCCCGCATATTGCAGGATCTCGGGCGCGATCGCGCGAAGCTCGGCCAGCAGTGCATCGCGGTCCACCGGCTCGATCCCGAGCCCCCGGCGCAGCGGGTCGTGATGCTGGAGCGCACGATCGATCCGCGCCTCGAGCGTGGCCGGATCGGCGAGATCCGCAACCCGCACCGAACGGCGCCCCACCTTGTCCTCATAGGCCGGCCCGATGCCGCGCCCGGTGGTGCCGATCTTGGTGCCCTTGCTCGCCGCCGCCTCTCGCGCGCGGTCGAGTTCACCGTGAATCGGCAGGATCAGCGGCGTGTTTTCCGCGATCATCAGGGTTTCGGGGTCGATGGTCACGCCCTGGGCGCGGATCGCCTCGATCTCGCGCACGAGATGCCAGGGATCGAGCACCACCCCGTTGCCGATCACGCTCAGCTTGCCGCCGCGCACCACCCCGGAGGGCAGCGCGTTCAGCTTGTAAACCGTGCCGTCGACGACCAGCGTATGCCCGGCGTTGTGCCCGCCCTGAAACCGGACGATGACATCGGCGCGCTCGCTCAGCCAGTCAACGATCTTTCCCTTGCCCTCGTCGCCCCACTGGGCGCCGACAACGACGACATTGGCCATATCTTATCTGTTCCCTCAAACCGCCCTCTCCCTATAACCTTGCCCGCCGACCGGGAAAACCGCAATCTTTCGCGGGACTCTCCGTGCTCCGCAGCGACGGCGCCGCAGTCGTCTCTTGCCCCGGGCCGCATTCTTGCCTAGACAGCGCCTCGACATCGAGCCGCCGCAGGTCTTCATGGAAAATATCGTTCTCACCATCCATCTTCTTCTGGCCCTCGGCCTTATCGGCGTGGTCCTCATGCAGCGTTCCGAGGGCGGGGGGCTTGGCATCGGCGGTGGCGGCGGCGCCATGACGAGCCGCGGCGCGGCAACCGCGCTTGCAAAAGTGACATGGGTGCTGGCGATCGCCTTTCTCGGCACCTCGATCTATCTGACGGTCCTCGCGGCCGATGGTGTCACCGGCGGATCGGTGGTCGACCGGCTTGGCACATCGGGCGCGCAGCCGGATGCGACGGCGCCGACAGCGCCGCTGGGCGACGACCTGCTGCCGCCGCCGACAGCGACCGCCCCCGATTCCGGCAGCGCCACTGACGGCAGCCCGCCCGATACGGACGAACCGCTCACCCCGCGCGCCGACGACTGACGGCCGCGCGGGAACCCGCCAACATTTCCGCGCATTTCGGGGCGGCTCCGGCCGCGGCCTTTGCGGCTGCTTTTTTCCGCCTCGCCTTGCGCGCCCCAAGCAAATCCCTTACTGGTGAAATCCCGTGATGCCGCGGTTTTCCCGACCGGTCAGGGCCACAAGAATCCACACGTCACGGGGGCAGCCGACAGCAATGGCGCGTTTCATATTCATCACCGGCGGTGTCGTCTCGTCGCTTGGCAAGGGGCTCGCCTCGGCGGCGCTCGGGGCACTTCTGCAGGCCCGCGGCTATTCGGTGCGCCTGCGCAAACTCGACCCTTACCTGAACGTCAATCCGGGCACCATGAGCCCCTTCGAGCACGGCGAGGTCTTCGTCACCGACGACGGGGCCGAGACCGATCTCGACCTTGGCCATTACGAACGCTTCACCGGCGTCGCGGCGCGGCGCAGCGATTCGATCAGCGCCGGGCGCATCTATTCCAACGTGCTGGAGAAAGAGCGGCGCGGCGCCTATCTCGGCAAGACGATCCAGGTGATTCCCCATGTCACCGACGAGATAAAGGAATTCATCCGCATCGGCGCCGACGAGGTGGATTTCATGCTTTGCGAAATCGGCGGCACGGTCGGCGACATCGAGGGCCTGCCCTTTCTCGAGGCCATCCGCCAGTTTTCGCAGGAACAGCCACGCGGCCAGTGCACGTTCATGCACCTGACCCTGCTGCCCTACATCAAGGCCAGCGGCGAGTTGAAAACCAAGCCGACCCAGCACAGCGTCAAGGAACTGCGCAGCATCGGCCTTGCGCCCGATATCCTCGTCTGCCGTTCGGAACAGACGATCCCGGCCAAGGAGCGCGAAAAGCTGGCCCTGTTCTGCAACGTGCGTCCCGATGCCGTGATTGCCGCCCATGATCTGAAATCCATCTACGAGGCGCCGCTGGCCTATCACCGCGAAGGGCTGGACCAGGCGGTGCTGGATGCGTTCCGCATCACCCCGGCCCCGCGCCCGCAGCTCGACCGCTGGCGCGACGTGGCCGAGCGGGTCGAACATCCCGAAGGCACGGTCCGGGTCGCCATCGTCGGCAAATATGTCCAGCTTGAGGATGCCTATAAATCCATCGCCGAGGCGCTCATTCACGGCGGCATGGCGAACCGCGTGCGGGTGCAGATCGAATGGGTCGAGGCCGAGCTTTTCGAGCGCGAGGATCCGGCGGCGCATCTGTCGGGCTTTCATGCCATTCTGGTGCCGGGGGGCTTTGGCGAGCGCGGCACCGAGGGAAAGATCAAGGCCGCGCAGTTCGCCCGCGAACGCAAGCTGCCCTATCTCGGCATCTCGCTCGGCATGCAGATGGCGGTGCTCGAGGCGGCGCGGAATGTTGCCGGGCTGCCGACGGCCGGGTCGGAAGAATTCATCCGCGAAAGCGGCAACACCCGGATCGAGGCGGTGATTCACCGCTCGGCCCATGGCCCGGCCGACGGCCCCTGCGGTGACGCGGCGGAGGGTTCGGGCGAATTTGCCGAAGCGATCCGCCTTGGCGAATCCGAGGCGGTGCTTGCCGCCGGCTCGAAAGTGGCGGAGATTTACGGGACGGAGCACATCAGCGAACGCCATCGCCACCGTTACGAGGTCAACACCGCCTATCGTGAGCGGCTGGAACAGGCGGGGCTGCGGTTTTCCGGCATGTCCGCCGACGATCAACTGCCCGTGGCGGTGGAATGGGCCGATCATCCCTGGTTCATCGGCGTGCAGTTCCATCCCGAACTGAAATCCAAGCCCTTTGCTCCGCATCCGCTGTTCGCCGATTTCGTGCGCGCGGCCATCGCCGCCTCGCGCCTTGTGTGATACGTGATGCGTGCTCCGCTGCAGCGCCTGAAGCGCAACCGGCCCGGCACGAGCGCAAACCGGAATGTGATGGCTTCGCGCTTGGCGGGGGCGTGCGGCGCGGATAGCATGGCGCTCATGTTGAACAAGCTGTTCGCGGCCTTTCGCGCCGACCACCCGGAGGATGACCTCCCCGCCTCCGACACCGGCATGGCGATCGGTGCGCTTCTGGTGCGCGTCGCGCGCGCCGATGGCGAGGGCTCGGCCGCCGAGATGGCGCTGGTGGAGCGTATCCTCGCGCAGCGGTTCCGGCTGGGCCCGGCCGAAGCGGCGCGGTTGCGCGAAACCTGCGAAAAGCTTCATGCCGTCGCCCCCGAAACCGACACTTTTGCGCGGCTGATCCGCGAGACCACCGAACTCGACACGCGGCTGGCGACGCTGGATGCGCTGTGGGAGGTTCTGCTGGCCGGCGACACTATCCGCGAAGAAGAATTGCGCATGGTGGAAAAGGCCCGCAAGGCCATGGGGCTGAGCCGGCTGGACAGCGCCCGTGCCCGCGAGCGCGCCGAAAACCAGGCCGGCTCCGTAACCGACGCAACCGAGGCGGGCGCTGAGACCGGAGCCGGCCGGACCGGTCACCAATAGCGCCCCTGCCGCAGAGAGCATCCGCATCGTCCCATGTTTTCCGATTTCCTCAACCGTCTGACCGGCACCCCCGCGCCTCTGCCGGAAAGCGACGCCCGGCTTGCGCTGGCCGCGCTGCTGGTGCGCTGTGCGCGGGCCGACGGTGAATATTCCGAGGCCGAGCGGAGTCGCATCGGCCATATCCTCGCCATGCGCTACGGGCTGTCCCCGTTCGAGGCCATCGCCCTGCGCGGCAAGGCCGAAACGCTCGAGACCGAAGCCCCCGACACGGTCCGGTTCACCCGCGCGATCAAGGACGCCATCCCCCATGACGAGCGCCTGCAGATCGTCGAGGCGCTCTGGCAGGTGGCGCTGGCCGACGGCACGCATACGGCGGATGAAGATGCGCTGGTGCGGCTCGTGGTGCGGCTGCTCGGCATCGGCGACGTGGACAGCGCGCTGGCCCGCCAGCGCGCCGCGAATGCCCGACTGCCGCGGGAAGGCGATGATTCGGCCTGACCTGCCGGCCGGATCCATGGCATATGTCATCCGGGCGGAGCGCTGCGAATCAGTGCCCTGCGCCCATGTCTGAACAAAGAAGCATGACGATGAAGATAGGTATCCTGCAGGCGGGCCGCGCCGCGCCCGAACTTGCCGCAAAGCTTGGCGATTACGACGACATGTTCCGCCATCTGCTCGCCGGATATGGGTTCGAATTCCGCAGTTGGGCGGTGCTCGACATGGAGTTCCCCGCCGGGCCCGAAGACGCCGACGGCTGGCTGATCACGGGCTCGGTCCACGGCGCCTATGACGACCTGCCCTGGATCGCGCCTCTCGAGGCCCTGATCCGCGCCATCCATGACAGCGGCCGCCCGCTGGTCGGGGTCTGTTTCGGCCATCAGATCATCGCCCAGGCGCTTGGCGGCAAGGTCGAGAAATACCCGGGCGGCTATGCGGTCGGGCGCTCCGAATATGTCCTGAACGGCAAGCCCGTGTTCCTGAATGCCTGGCATCAGGATCAGGTCACCCGGCTTCCCGAAGGGGCCGAAGTGATCGGGAGCAGCGCCTTCTGCCCCCATGCGATGCTGCGCTACGGCGATTCGATGCTGACGATCCAGCCGCATCCCGAATTCGATGATGCCTATATCGAAGGGCTGATCCGGGCGCGCACCGGGGTGGTGCCCGAACCGCAGCTTGCCGCCGCCCGCGCCGAATTCGGCAAGCCCAACGACAGCGCGGCCATTGCGCGGATGATGGCCGACTTCCTGCGGCGCAAGGAAGGCTGATGTCCGCAGGCGATCAATGGCCCGAGGCCCTGCCCGAGGCGGCGCGGGCCTATATCGAGGGGCGGCACCTGGACGAGGTGGAATGCATCATCGCCGACATGCCCGGCATCGCGCGGGGCAAGGCGATGCCTGCCGGAAAATTCATGCGGCAGGAGTATTTCCACCTGCCCGACAGCCTGTTCTTCCAGACCATCACCGGCGACTGGGGCGAGGCGGCGGGGGAGGAGGGATTCATCGAACGCGACATGATCCTGAAGCCCGACCTCGGCACCGCGACCGCCGCCCCCTGGACCGCGGATGCCACGCTCCAGATCATCCACGATGCCTATGACCGCAAGGGCCGCCCCATCGAATATGCGCCGCGCAACGTGCTGAAGCGGGTGGTGGCGCTGTATCATGCGCAGGGCTGGAAACCCGTGGTGGCGCCGGAGATGGAATTCTTCCTGGTCGCGCCGAACCTGGATCCGGCGAAAAGCATCGAGCCGATGATCGGGCGCTCCGGGCGGCCGGCCGCCGCGCGGCAGGCCTATTCCATGTCGGCTGTGGACGAGTTCGGCCCGATTATCGACGACATCTATGATTTCGCCGAGGCGCAGGGTTTCGAGATCGACGGCATCACCCAGGAAGGCGGCGCCGGCCAGCTCGAGATCAACCTGCGCCACGGCGATCCGGTAAAGCTTGCCGACGAGGTGTTCTATTTCAAGCGGCTGATCCGGGAGGCCGCGCTGCGGCACAGGTGTTTCGCGACCTTCATGGCCAAGCCGATCGCCGACGAACCCGGCAGCGCCATGCATATCCATCACTCGATCCTCGACATGGAAAGCGGGCGCAACCTGTTCGCGGGCCCCCATGGCGGGGAGACCGACGCGTTCTTCCACTTCATCGCCGGATTGCAGAGCCACCTGCCGAAAGTGGTTGCGGTGCTGGCGCCCTATGTGAATTCCTACCGGCGCTACGTGCGGGACCAGTCGGCGCCGATCAATCTCGAATGGGGCCGCGACAACCGCACGACCGGCATCCGCATTCCGCTTTCCACGGTCGAGGCGCGCCGGATCGAGAACCGGCTTGCCGGGATGGACTGCAACCCCTATCTCGGGATCGCGGCGAGCCTCGCCTGCGGTTATATGGGGCTGATCGAGGAGCGGCGCCCGCGCCCGCAATTCCGCGGCGATGCCTATGCGGGAGAAGGCGACATTCCCAGGGTTCTGGGCGAGGCACTCGACCTTTTCGAGGAGGCCCGCGACCTGCACGAGATTCTGGGGCCGGAATTCTCGCGCGTCTATTCGGTCCTCAAGCGGGCGGAATACGACGAGTTCCTGCAGGTCATCTCTCCGTGGGAGCGTGAGCACCTGCTTCTGAACGTCTGACCGCGGCCCGTTCCCGGCCTCACCGAGGGACGGCAGGCGGCAGGATATGGATATTTACAGCCAGAAGAAGACCCGGGGGGCGCGCACCAAGGCCGCCGGGCGGAGTTTGCGGATGAAGCTGCTTTTTGCCAATGACAGGCGCGGCAGGCTGCCCGAAAGCTGGTATGCGGCGAGTGCCGTGCCGCTCCCGGCCTTTGCGCCGCTGGAGGGCGACCTGCGCGCCGATGTCTGCATCATCGGTGCGGGCTACACCGGGCTTTCGGCGGCGCTGCATCTGGCCGAGGCCGGCTTTCGTGTCGTTCTGCTCGAGGCGCATCGTGTCGGCTTCGGCGCGTCGGGGCGCAACGGCGGACAGCTCGGCAGCGGGCATGGCATGGACCAGGACGAGCTCGAGCGGCTGGTCGGCGACGCGGATGCGCGGCGCCTCTGGGACCATGCGGAGGCCGCCAAGGCGCTTGTCCGGGCCCTGATCGCGCGCCACCGGATCGACTGCGACCTTGCGCCGGGGATCCTCCATGCCGGGACGCGCCGGGCCGAGCTGGAGCGATTGTGCGAATATGGCGCGCATCTGCGCCACCGCTACGGATACGAGGACATCGAGTTTCTCGACGCCGGGCGCAGCCGGGCGCTCTGCCCCTCGCCATCCTACCGCGGCGGCCTTCTGGACCGGGGGGCGGGCCATCTGCATCCGCTGAACTATGCGCGCGGGCTGGCGCGCGCCGCCGCGGCGGCGGGGGTCCGAATCTGCGAGATGACCCATGTGCGGGACATCGAACCGGGCCGGCAGGTGCTGGTGCGGAGCGAATATGGCGAGGTCCGCGCCGATCATGCGATCCTGGCCTGCAACGGCTATCTCGACCGGCTTTCGCCCCGGGTCGCGGCGCGGGTCATGCCGATCAACAATTTCATCGTCGCGACCGAGCCGCTCGGGTCCGGTGCGAAACAGGTGCTGACCCGCAACATCGCCGTGAGCGACAGCCGTTTCGTGGTGAATTATTTCCGCCTGAGCCGCGACGGGCGGCTGCTTTTCGGGGGCGGCGAAACCTATGGCTACCGTTTTCCGCAGGACATCGCGGGGCTCGTGCGCCGGCGCCTGCTGCGGATCTTTCCGCATCTGCGCGACGTGCGCATCGACTATGCCTGGGGCGGAACGCTGGCGATCACCATGCGGCGGATGCCCTGGCTTGCGCGGCTTGCGCCGAACCTGATGTCGGCATCGGGCTATTCGGGGCACGGCGTCGGCATGGCCACCCATGCGGGGCTGCTCATGGCGCATGCGATCCGGGGGCAGGCCGAAGGGTTCGACACCATGGCCGCCCTGCCCGCCCCTGCCTTTCCGGGCCGCGGGCGGCTGCGGGTGCCGCTGCTTGCGCTGGCGATGAGCTGGTATCGCCTGCGCGACCGGATCGGGGTCTGAGGGCGGTCCGCGATGCCGCCACCCACAGGCGGTTGTTCTTGGAACCTGGAAGGCATTGTTCTATCAGTTGCAAAAGCTTGCACCAACGGGCACGCGACATGTCATCACCCTCCCAGACCCATGATGCGGAGCCGATCCCTCCGGGCGCTCGCGATGCGATCGACGAGCTGCTGCGGACGGGCGACCTGTTCCGTTACCGGGACAGCCGCGACGCGCCGGTGGCCTTGCTCGAACGCGAATTCGCGGACCTGATCGGCAGCCGCCATGCGCTCGCCCTGTCGTCATGCTCGGCGGCGCTGTTCCTTTCGCTGCGGGCGCTCGACCTGCCGCCGGGAGCGCGGGTTCTGATCCCGGGATTTACCTTTTCCGCCGTTCCCTCGGCGGTGGTGAATGCCGGCTGCGTGCCGGTGCTTTGCGAAACGGGCGAGGATTACCGCATCGACCTGGCGGATTTCGAGGCGCGGCTCGACGGTGTGCAGGCGGTCATCGTCAGCCATATGCGGGGCCACACCAGCGATATGGATGCGATCATGGCGCTTTGCGACGCCCGCGCCCTCCCGGTGGTCGAGGATGCCGCGCACTCTCTGGGCACACGGTGGGGACAGCGCAATATCGGCACGATCGGCCGGATCGGCTGCTTTTCGTTCCAGTCCTACAAGATGGTGAACGCCGGCGAGGGCGGGATGCTGGTCACCGATGATGCCGATCTTCTGGCCCGGGCGGTCATCATGTCGGGTGCCTATGAGCGTAACTGGGAACAGCACCGCAGTCCGCGCGACGACAACAGCCAGGATCTGGAGCGGGCCTTTCTGCGCTGGCAGAATCGCCTGCCGCTTTCCAACGTCCGCATGAGCAATCTTTCCGCGGCGGTGATCCGGCCCCAGCTTGCCGAAGTGCCGCATCGCGTGCGCATGGGCCTGGCCAACCACGACCGGCTGGCCGCGCGGCTGCGGACGAACCGGCATTTCAGCATTCCGGCCGCGCTTGGCCCCGAACGGCGCGCCCCCGATTCGATCCAGTTCAACCTTGTCGGCCTGGATGACGCCACGGCATCGGGCTTTGTCGCCGCGGCGCGGTCCCGGGGGATCGAGGTCGGAATTTTCGGCGCCGGCACCGATAATGCGCGGGTTTTCTGGAACTGGAAGTTCCTGTCCGAACTGCCGGAGCTGCCCCGCACGCGGGCGATGCTGATGCGCGCCTGCGACCTGCGCCTGCCGGTCTGGCGCAGCACGGCCGAAATCGACGCGATCGCCGGCGCCCTGCTTGCCGCCATGGATGAGGCCACCCGAGAATCCGGCACAGTGCAGGGCTGATCCTGCGCCCCGCCCTGCGGCAGCCGGTGTCTAGTCCAGGCGCGAAAGCTTTTTCTGAAGCTCGGCCAACTGGCGGCGGATCTCGGCCAGGCTGTCGTCGCTCTCGGAGTCCTCTTCGTCCCGGTCCTGATTCCAGTTGCCGGAAACGAATCCGCCGGTCATGGCCTTCAGGAACGCCTCCTGCTGCGCCTTCACCGCCTCGAAACCGGGCATCTTGGTCATCGGGTTCATGGCGTTCATGCTCTCGACCATCTTGGCCTGGTTCTCGCGCAGCATCTCGAAAGAGCTTTGCAGGAACTGGGGCATCATGCCCCCGCCGGGGAGCATATAGCTGCGCACCAGATCGTTCAGGACGTTGATCGGCAGGACATTTTCGCCGCGACTCTCGTGTTCGGCAATGATCTGCAGCAGATATTGCCGGGTAAGATCATCGCCCGATTTCAGATCGACGATCTGCACCTCGCGCCCGGCGCGTATGAAACCGGCGATGTCGTCGAGCGTCACGTAATCGCTGGTCTCGGTGTTATAAAGTCGGCGGCTCGCGTAGCGCTTGATCAGCAACGGCTTGTCCGTCTCCGCCATAGGGTATTCCTCCCCCCGCATGGTGCATCCCGAAAACTCTAGGCGAGCGTTTCGCAAAAGAAAAGGGCAGGCTCGTTCAAGCCTGCCCATCCCAGCGCCGGAAATCCATGGGGGGAGGAATAGGATTTCGGCTGCTGTTCCTTATTTCGCGGGAACCGCTTTCTTGGCTGCGGTGGTCGCGTCGGTCGCGGCCTTCTTCATGGCGGCGGTCGCGTCGGCGCTCATTTCCTTGCCGGCGGACATCACCAGTTCGATGGTGTCCATCTGAACTTTCTTGGCGACTTCGGCAAAGGCGGCGAGGTTCTCGGCGGCGACTTCGGCCGATGCGGAGGCGAAATCGGTCATGGCCTTGGCGTAGTCGGCCGGCTCGGTCTTGGCCCGGGACATCTCGCCGAGCTTGGCCAGCGTGTCCTTGGTCCACTTGTTCGAGATTTCAGCCGACTTGCCGGCGGCCTCGATCGCCACGTTCGAAAGCTTTTCGTTCAGGCTGGCGGTCGACTTGAACACGTCGTCCATGGCGCTGGTGTCGACGGGGAACGCACCCATCATGTCTTTCATGACGGCGGTGAAATCCTGGGTCTTGCTCATTGTCATAATCCTCTGGTTGCGGCTCTGGTTAGCGGGGTCTTGCCTTCTGCCGACAATATGCACGCTGCATCGCAGCAATTCAAGGATTTTTTGCTGCAATGCAGAAATTTTTCGAAATGTCAGGAATTTCAGCTGCTTGCGCGGACGCGCACATAGGTTCCCGGTGCCGGCGCCAGTCTCGGGTGCTTCGAATCACCCGTTTCCCGCGCCGGAATCTGCCGGCCGGCGTGTTTCGCCAGCCACTTTCCCCAGCGCGGCCACCAGGATCCGTTGTAGAACCGCGCCGCCTTGAACCAGTCATCCGCCGCGGGCGTAAGGTCGGCCTTGGTGTAGTGGCCGTATTTCTTCTTGGTCGGCGGGTTGACGATGCCGGCGATATGGCCCGACTGCGATACGATGAAGGTCTTGTCCTTCGCCCCCATCATCTGCACGCCCCGGTAGCTGTCCTTCCAGGCGGCGATGTGGTCGCTTTCGCAGGCGACGGCACAAAGCGGCACATCCACGTCGCTCACATGCAGCCGGTGCCCGAGAAGATCGTAGCCGTCCCTTGCGAATTCGTTGCGCTGGCAGAGCGCGCGCAGATACTGCACCGCCATCCGGCCCGGCAGGTTGGTGCCGTCCCCGTTCCAGTAAAGCAGGTCAAAGGCGGGCGGCGTCTCGCCCAGCATGTAACTGCGCACCGCCGGCGTATAGATCAGGTCGCGCGAGCGCAGGAAGCTGAAGGTGCGCGACAGGATATAGGAGCGCAGGATCCCGCGTTTCTCGGATTCCGCCTCGATCGCATCGACGAAATCATTGGTAAGGAACGGCGTGAATTCGCCATGCTCGGTGAAATCCGTCAGCGTGGTAAAGAAGGTCGCCGACCGGATCGAGGTGTCGCCACGCTGCTTGAGCAGGGACAGCGTAAGCGCAAGCGTGGTGCCGCCGATGCAATAGCCGATCACGTTGACACGATCGACGTCGCAGATCGCCTTCACCTCGCGCAGCGCCGTCAGGTAACCGTCCTCGATGTAATTCTCGAGCCCGACATCGCCATAGCTCGCATCGGGGTTGATCCAGCTCACCACGAACAGCGTATGCCCCTGTTCGGTGATCCACCGGATCAGGCTGTTCTGGGCCTTGAGATCGAGAATGTAGAACTTGTTGATCCAGGGCGGAAAGATCAGCAGCGGCGTCTCGTGCACCGTTTCGGTGGCGGGCTTGTACTGGATCAGTTCCATCATGTGATTGCGGAACACCACGTCGCCGGGGCTCGTCGCCACGTTGCCGCCAAGCTCGAAGGCGCTTTCATCGGCGAGCCGCACCACCAGTTCCCCGTCATTGGCCTCGAGGTCGGCCACGAGATTCTCGAGCCCGCTGATCAGCGACTCGCCGTCCGTCGCCACCGCGCGTTCCAGCGCATCCGGGTTGGTGGCCAGAAAATTGGTCGGCGCCATCATGTCGATGATCTGATCTGCGAAATAGCCAAGCCGGCGCCGGTCGGTCGGGTCCAGTTCCTCGATCTGTTCGACCGCCTCCTGAATCGCCCGCGCATTGGTCAGATACTGCCGCTTGATCATGTTGAAATAGGGATGCGTATCCCAGAGCGGATTGGAAAACCGCCGGTCGGAGGGGTCGTCGTTGTCCCCTGCGGCCGCCTCGTCGGGCATGGCCAACTGCCCGCTGACAAGGGCGCGCTGAAGCTCGGCGAAATGCCTGACCGACTCGCTCCAGTATTCGATCTGCTTTTCCCAGATCTGGGCCGGATTCTGCATCATTTCCGACCACCAGGCGGTGGCGGCGCGGGTGAACAACTGCTGGTCGGGCGCGTCCAGGCCCGGATGATGATGGGTCTTTGCGCTCATCACCTCGACCAGGCGGCGCGACAGTCCTTCGACACGCGAGAGATTCTCGGTCAAGCGTTGCATTTGCGCTTCGTCAAGGGGGGCGGCGCCATCCTCGGCAGTTGTCATTATGCACTTTCCTCCCTAATCTCGTGTGGTCGCGGAACGATCGCCACCCGCTGCGCGAGCTAAGGCAACGAGGGTCCGACCCGCTCGGACACATGAAGGAGACCCGAATTTGCGCTATATGGTAGCCTACGACATGATGGAGGCAGCCCGCAACACCAATCAATGGATGGGTGCTTCGGCGCAGGCGCTCGCGTCATATCCGATCTTTTCGATGATACCGAACCCCGCGCTCAGCTGGATGGCGGCCTGGGGCGAAGTCACCGAACGCAGTTTCGAACGCATGATCACCAAGCCCGACTGGGGCATCCGCACCTTTACCGAACGCGGCCGCGATCATCTGGTCAAGATCGAGACGGTGCTGGAGAAACCCTTCGGCAATCTCATCCATTTCAATATCTCCGGCCGGGCGGAGCGTCCGCGCAAGGTGCTGCTGGTCGCACCCATGTCGGGGCATTACGCGACGCTGCTGCGCAGCACGGTGAAATCGCTGCTGGTCGATTGCGAAGTCTATGTCACCGACTGGCACAATGCCCGCGACATCCCGGTTTCGGCCGGCAAGTTCGACGTCGAGGATTATACCCTCTACCTCGTGGATTTCATCCGCGAGATGGGGCCCGACAGCCATGTGATCGCGATCTGCCAGCCTGCCCCGCTCACCCTTGCCGCGACCGCCTATCTGGCCGAACGCGAGCCCGAGGCCCAGCCGCGCACGCTCACCCTGATCGGCGGGCCGGTCGATCCGGACGCAACCCCGACCGAGGTCACCGATTTCGGCCGCCGCGTCACCATGGGGCAGCTCGAGGCGATGATGGTGCAGCGGGTCGGGTTCAAATACGCCGGAGTCGGCCGGCCGGTTTACCCGGGGCTGTTGCAGCTAAGCTCGTTCATCTCGATGAACGTGGACCGGCACAGCCAGGCCTTTGTCGATCAGATCACCCGGGTGGCCCGCCACGAGGCATCCGATCACGACGCGCACAACCGCTTCTACGACGAATATCTCGCCGTCATGGACATGCCGGCCGAATTCTACCTTTCCACGGTCGAGCGGCTGTTCAAGAACCGCGAAGTGGCGCGCAACGTGTTTACCGTGAACGGCGAGCAGGTGGACATCGGCCAGATCACCAGCGTCGCGGTCAAGTCGGTCGAGGGGGCCAATGACGACATCTCGGCACCCGGCCAGTGCATTGCCGCGCTCGATCTCTGCACCGGACTGCCGGACAACATGAAGGCCAGCCATGTCGAACCCGGCGCCGGCCATTACGGCATTTTCGCCGGCCGCTCGTGGCGCGACAACATCCGCCCCCTGGTGCTCGATTTCATCGACCGCAACGGCAGCGGTTCGCCGCGCAGCGCAAGCCGCAAGGCTCCCGTGCACAAGATCGCCGTGGCCTGAAACCCGGCGCGGGTTCCGCCGCCGCCCCGGGATGCGGTCCCCGGCGCCGGGACCGGTCAGCGCGCCGGGTGACGGCGGGCCAGCCACTCCCGAAGGGCCTCATTGGTCGGGCCCGGCTGTTCCAGCGTCGGATAATGGCCGGCCCCCGCGATGATGCGCAGGGTCGCGCTCGGCATGAGTTCCGCCAGAAACTCGTGGTGCCTGCGCGGCATCGTCTCGTCATGCTCGCCGCAGAGGATCAGCGTCGGAACCGTCGCCTTCCCCAGCGCGACCTGCTGATCGCGGCGCCGCTGCAGGGCACGGCTCTGGCGCAGAAAGACCTCGGTGCCCTGGTCGCGCGCCATGCTCAGCAGGCGATCGCGCACCAGCAGACGTTCGGGGCCGGGCGCGAACCGCTCCGGCGGCATCATGTCCTTCAGCACATCCTCGAGCCGCCCGGCCCGGATTCCAACCATCAGCGGCTCGCGCGCGGCGGCCTTTTCCGGCGTTTCGGCCTGCGCGTCGGTCGCCATGAGGCAAAGCCGCGTGATCCGCGCCGGAGAGCGGCGCAGCAGCTCCATCGCCACCATTCCGCCCAGCCCGTGCCCCACAAGCGCAAACCGCGCCGGCAACTGGTCGAGCATCTGGCTGGCGATTTCCTCGATCCGCTCGCCCTGGGTGGCCGGCGCCACCGCCACCACGCGTTCGCGCGACAACACTTCGATCTGCGGCCCAAACAGCCGCGCATCGCACATCATGCCCGGGATGAACACCACGGATTCTCTCATGTTCGGGCCTGCCTCTTGCCTATGAGCGCAACATGGCGTCTCGCGCCGGACTGTCAACGCCGGCCCGGCCGGGTTCAGCGCGATTCAGCCATGCCGGTGTCAGGCACCGGGTGCCGAGACCTCCTCGATGGCGGTTTCGATCATGCGCAGGCAGGCCGGATCGGAAAAACGGTGATCGGTCCCCTTGACCAGAGCAAGCCGCATATCCGGGCAATCGGCATGGTCGAGCAGGCGCAGCGCGGTATCGCGGCTCACCGCCTCGTCGGCCGTGCCCTGCAGGCAGCGCACCGGAAAGGGCAGCGCGAGCGGGCTGCGCAACACCAGATTTTCGCGCCCGTCCTCGATCATGCGGCGGGTGACGATGTAGGGCTCCATGTAGTCGGAGGGGAGTTCGACCTGTCCGCGCTGCATGAGCACCGCCCGCCCGGCCTCGTCGAGCCCGGCCCACCAGCCGTCTTCAGTGAAATCGGGCGCGGCCGCGATGGTGACCATGCCGGCGATGCGGCCGGGGCATGCACGGGCAAGCAGCAGCGCCTGCCAGCCCCCCATGGACGATCCGACCACCACCAGCGGCCCGCTTGTCAGCCGCTCCACCACCTCGCGCGTGTCTTCGGCCCAGTCGCCGATGCAGCCGTCCTCGAACCGCCCGCCGCTCTGGCCGTGGCCCGAATAGTCGAACCGCAGGAACGCCCGGCCCCGCTCACGCGCCCAGGATTCGAGATGCAGCGCCTTGGTCCCCTCCATGTCGGATTTGAGCCCGCCAAGGAACACGACCATGGGCCCCTGCCCGGGGGTCGCGTGATAGGCGATGCGCCGCCCCTGCCGCGTGGTGATGTGGGATGGTTCGCTCACTCCGGCCCCTCCTGCCGCCTGCTTCCGGTTGGCGCGATCATGCACGGGGCGTGCAGCCGGCACAACCGCGCCTTGACAGCCATGGACGGCGCGTTCAGAGATGCCCCGACAACCCGCAACCGGGCGTTCCGTGGGCGCCAGACCGACGAGGATCCTGCCATGAGCCAGATCTCCCTTACCTTTCCCGATGGCAATTCACGCGCATATGACAGCGGCGTGACCGCGGCGGCAATCGCTGCCGACCTGTCGAAATCGCTGGCGAAAAAGGCGATCAGCGCCACCCTCGACGGGCAGCACTGGGATCTGCAATGGCCGATCACCGAAAGCGGGGCCATCACCATCAACACGATGAAGGACGAGGCCGCCGCGAATGAGCTCGTGCGCCACGATCTTGCGCATATCATGGCCCGGGCGGTGCAGGAACTCTGGCCCGAGACGAAAGTCACCATCGGGCCGGTGATCGAGAACGGCTGGTATTACGATTTCGACCGTGCCGAGCCCTTCACCCCCGAAGATCTGGGCCGGATCGAGGCGCGGATGCGCGAGATCATCGCCAAGAGCGATCCGGTGCGCACCGAGGTCTGGGACCGCGACCGCGCGCTTTCCCACTATCGCGAGAGCGGCGAGCCCTACAAGGTCGAACTGGTCGAGGCGATCCCCGAGGGGCAGCCGATCCGCATGTACTGGCACGGCGACTGGCAGGATCTCTGCCGCGGCCCGCATCTCCAGCACACCGGGCAGGTGCCGGGCGATGCCTTCAAGCTGATGAGCATCGCCGGCGCCTACTGGCGCGGTGACTCGGCCCGCCCCATGCTGCAGCGCATCTATGGCGTCGGCTTCCTCAACCGCGAGCGGCTGAAGGCCCATCTTCACATGCTTGAAGAGGCCGCAAAACGCGATCACCGCAAGCTCGGGCGCGAGATGGACCTGTTCCACCTTCAGGACGAGGCGCCGGGACAGGTATTCTGGCACCCGGACGGCTGGACCATCTACACCACGCTGCAGGATTACATGCGCCGCAAGCAGCGCGCCCACGGCTACGTCGAGGTGAACACGCCCCAGGTGGTGGCCCGCCGGCTCTGGGAGGCATCGGGCCACTGGGAGAAATACCAGGAAAACATGTTCATCGTCGAGGTGGACGAAGAACATGCCCGCGAAAAGGCGATCAATGCGCTCAAGCCCATGAACTGCCCCTGCCATGTGCAGATCTACAATCAGGGGATCAAATCCTATCGCGACCTGCCGCTGCGCATGGCCGAATTCGGCGCCTGCAACCGGTACGAGCCCTCGGGCTCGCTGCATGGCCTCATGCGGGTGCGGGGCTTTACCCAGGACGATGCGCATATCTTCTGTACCGAGGATCAGATCCGGGACGAAACCGCGGGTTTCATCGCCATGCTGTCCGAAGTCTATCGCGATCTCGGCTTCGAGCGGTTCGACATCCGGTTCTCCACCCGTCCCGATGTGCGCGCCGGCTCGGACGAGACATGGGACCGGGCCGAGGCGGCGCTTGAGGCCGCGATCCGCACGGTGACGGACGATTTCGAACTCGACCCCGGCGAAGGCGCATTCTACGGACCCAAGCTCGATTTCAAGCTGACCGATGCGATCGGGCGCGAATGGCAGCTCGGCACGTTCCAGGCCGATTTCGTGCTGCCCGAGCGGCTCGACGCGACCTATATCGGCGCCGACGGCGCCAAGCACCGCCCGGTCATGCTGCACCGCGCGATTCTTGGCAGTTTCGAGCGTTTCCTCGGCATATTGATCGAGAACAGCGCCGGGAAACTGCCGTTCTGGCTGGCGCCGCGGCAGGTGGTGGTGGCCTCGATCACGTCGGATTCGGACGAATACGTGCAGGAGGCCGTGACCGCGCTGCGCCGGGCCGGGATCCGCGCCGAGGCTGACGCGCGCAACGAAAAGATCAATTACAAGGTGCGCGAACATTCCCTGGCCAAGGTGCCGGCGATCCTTGCCGTCGGGCACCGCGAGGTCGAGGCACGCAGCGTCTCGCTGCGCCGTCTCGGCGAAAAGCAAAGCCAGGTGCTGCCGCTGGACGAGGTGGTAAAGATGCTTGCGCAGGAGGCCACCCCGCCCGATCTGCGCGGCGAATCCCGCACCGGTTGACCCCGGCCTGAAACGCGATCTCCGAAATAGCAAAGCCCCGGGAATGTCCCGGGGCTTTCCTGTCAGGATGGCCCGTCCCGCGGTTCCGGTTCAGGCATAGTTCCCGTTCACCCGCTCGCGCTTCGGGTCGAAATGCGGGAACGGCACGACGCGCGCCTTCAGGCGCTTCTGGTCACCGTCGAGCAGCCCCACCTCGACCTCGGTGCCGATATCCGCATGGGCCACGTCGAGCCGCGCGAGCGCGATCACCTTGCCGAGGAACGGGGACTTCATCGCCGAAGTGATGACACCGATCTGCGGCTTGCCGACATGGACGCAATCGCCATGGCCCGGCACCACGCCGCCCTCGATATCGAGGCCGACCAGCTTTTTCTGCGGATGGGCCTTGCGCCGCTCGAGCGCCGCACGACCGATGAAGTCGTCGGTCTTCGACTTGAGCGGCACGGTAAAGCCGATCCCCGCCTCCAGCGGATCGGTCTGGTCGTCGAATTCCGATCCGGCAAAGACCAGCCCCGCCTCGATCCGCAGCATGTCGAGCGCCTTGAGCCCGAACGGGATCATCCCCCTGGGCTCGCCGGCCGCCCAGATCGCGTCGAACACGGCCTCGGCATCGCGGGGATGGCAGAACACCTCGTAGCCGAGTTCGCCCGAATATCCGGTGCGGCTCACCACCACCGGTGCGCCGTATTGATCGCCGATGCGCCCGACCGTGAGGCGGAAACAGCCGAGTTCCTCGACCGTGGGGCGCGCGGGCGGGGTCCAGATCAGCGGCGCGAGAATGTCACGCGACAGCCGCCCCTGCACCGCCACGTTGCAGTGATGATCGGTCGAGGAACGCACCCAGGCGTTCAGCCCGCGTTCCTCCGCCTGACGGCGCAGCCAGAGCCCCGACTGGTCGCTGCCGCCGATCCAGCGGAAATTGTTCTCGTCCAGCCGGAACACCGTGCCGTCGTCGATCATGCCGCCATGTTCGTAACACATCGCCGTATAGGCCACGGCACCGGCCGGCAGCTTGCTCATGTCGCGGGTCACGCAATGCTGCAAAAGCGCCTCGGCATCCGGGCCCGTCACCTCGTATTTGCGCAGCGGCGACAGATCCATGATCACCGCCTTTTCCCGCGCCGCCCAATATTCGGCGATGGCGCCGTGGGCGGTCATCTCGTTGGGGAGCCAATAGCCCTGATATTCGACGAAATCCCGCGTATGGCGCGCGAAACAGTCGTGGAACCCGGTCTTTTTCGTTTCTTCCATGTCTCCCTCGGGGGTCTTGCGCCAGCCCGTCCAGTGGCTGAACCTGTTGTCATCGCTGTAGGTGCGCACCTGGATATCGGTCGGATTCCAGCCGTTCGCCGGGTCGATATCGCTCGGGCAGGCGGTGGTCACGCAGACCAGATCGGTCAGGGCGCGCATCAATACATAATCGCCCGGCCGCGACCAGGGCTCGTCGCTGGTGATCGCGTTGTGATCGTCCAGCATGGTGTTGAAGAACAGATTGACCGCCGGCCAGCCCGCGCGCGGACGCACGCCGTATTGCGCCATCCGCAGGTTGATGTTGTCCGAACAGTTCACATGCCCCGGATAACCCATGTCGGCATAGTAACGCGCGGTACAGGCCAGCCCGAACGTGTCGTGGCGCCCGACCGTATCGCGCACCACCTCGACCAGCGGTTCCTGATCGACGGTATAGTATTTCGACCGCATCCCCGGCATCGGATAGGCCTGCCCCATCAGCGTGCGCGTCGTGGTCGGGTCGATGTCGCGTTCCAGCCCCTTCTCCAGCGCGCGCGCCGAAAACGCCTGGAAATCCGAACATTCGCGCCCCTGCACATCAAGCACCTGGATATACTGGCCCTTGCGCACCTCGTAGCTGTGGGCCTCGCCCGGCTGGACGTTGATGTCGTGCAGCGGATCGGCCAGCGGCGGCGGCGGCTCCAGCAGGGTCGTCTCGTTGGCGGGACGGCTGCGGCGGATGTAAAGCACGATCTCGGTCGGGGCCCAGTGCTCCTGCGGCTCCATCGGGCCGCCGGGGGCGCAGACCAGCAAAAGCCCGTCGCTGGCCGCGGTCAGGCTCGCGTGTTCGCCCGCGCGCGATCCCTCGCCGAACAGCAGGATCCCGTCGGCCCGCCCGAGGTCGAACCCCGCCACATCGAGCGCATGGCGCACCCGCGCGCCCGAGGCATCCGCGGTCAGCGCCCGTTTCAGCCCGACCGGGTCATGCCCGCCCGCGGCACCGATCATCGCCGCATCGGACCGCCCGTCCGGGGCGAAGAACACGAGTTCGACCGGTTGCAGCCCCTCGCGATCCTGCAGCGTGAGCACGTCGCCCGCCGTGATCTGCACGGCCCGGCTGCCGCCCCCCGGCACGGGGTGGCGTTCGACACCCGGCGGCAGAACCGGCAGGCCGGGCGTTACCACCCCGCCCCGTTCGGTTGCGCGCGGAAGGATTGCTTCCATACCCATGATGCCCCCTTCGTGACATGGCTTGCGTTTCATGGCCGGTGCTGCAGGAAGTCCTGCAAACCCCGACCCTCATCCCATCCTGCCACCGGTTGCGCTTTCTTCCGAATATTTTTTTGATAGGCTGAGCCTGCGCTTTCCGAGGTCATTCGGGATGGCTCGCAGCAACGATCAGAGGACTGGCATGACCGACCGGCAGGACGCGAAACGGAAGAGCGGGGGCAGGCCGTCCTTGCCGCCGCTCGATTACCTGCTCGCCTTCGAGGCCGCGGCCGAGGAGGAAAGCTTTGCCCGCGCGTCCGAGCGGCTCCACCTCAGCGAAACCGCCATCAGCCGCAAGGTCCGCCTGCTCGAACAGCACCACGGCACGGCCCTGTTCCTGCGTGGATCGCGCTCGGTGCGGCTGACCCCGCAGGGGCAGCGTTTCCTTGCCGACATCAAGCCGGCGCTGCGCCGCCTGCGCGAAGCGTCGCGCCGGATCGCCTCGGAAGGGCGCCCGCGCCCGGTCACGCTGGCGGCCACCAATTCGGTCGCGGTGCTCTGGCTCATGCCGCGCCTGCAGGCCTTCCGGCGCATCAATCCGCAGATCCGGATCCTGCTGGTCGCATCCGACAACGACGAGGAATGCCTCTCCGATTCGGTCGATCTCGCGATCCTGCGCGGAAGCGGCGAGTGGCCGGGCTTTGCCAGCCGTCAGCTTTTCGGTGAAACGGTGTTCCCCGTCTGCTCCCCTGTCTATCTGGCCGCTCACCCGGAGGCAGAATGCGTCGAGGGGCTGGCGCGGCAGGATCTGATCGGCGTCACCTCGGCCCATTCAGAATGGATGACCTGGAGCACCTGGCTCCAGGCGGTCGGGGCGCCGGGCGCCGACCCCGCACATGCGGCCGCGTTCAACACCTATCCACTGGCGATCCAAGCGGCTGTGGACGGGCTCGGCGTCGCGCTCGGCTGGGCGCATCTGGTCGATCCCTACATTGACAGCGGCGCGCTTCTGCGCCCGCTGGGAGAGCGTGAAGTGTGCACGGAACAGGGCTATCATCTGCTCTGCGCAACCGCTTCCGAGGATTTCGACGAACGGCGCGTGGTGCGGGACTGGCTGGCCGGACTGGCGGCGCCGCCCCGCTGAAACACGACAAAAATGCATTCATGTCGGATTCGATGATAGGTTTGTCCGATCCGAAGATTAACAGTTCATTGAATCCGCGCATCTTCGTGTCGCAAACGAAATGAGGTCTCCCATGAGATATTCCGGTCTTCGGGTCATCAAGGAAGCGCTGACGGGTCACAAGGGCTGGGGCCCCGCATGGCGAAACCCCGAACCGCAGGCGAGCTATGACTACATCATCATCGGTGGCGGCGGTCACGGGCTGGCCGCGGCCTATTACCTTGCCAAGGAATACGGCAAGAAGCGCATCGCCGTGCTGGAAAAAAGCTGGATCGGCAGCGGCAACGTCGGGCGCAACACCACCATCATCCGCTCGAACTACCTGCTGGACGGCAACGAGCCCTTCTATGAATATTCCATGCAGCTCTGGGAGAACCTCGAGCAGGAGCTGAATTACAACGCCATGGTCAGCCAGCGGGGGATCGTCAACCTGATCCACAGCGATCCCCAGCGCGACGCCTTCACCCGCCGCGGCAACGCCATGATCCTGAACGGGGCCGATGCGCGGCTGCTGAGCACCGCCGAAGTGCGGGAGATGTATCCGTTCCTCAATTTCAACGACGCACGCTTTCCGATCAAGGGTGGCCTGATGCAGCCGAGGGGCGGCACGGTGCGACATGACGCTGTGGCCTGGGGCTATGCGCGGGCGGCGGACCTGCTTGGCGTGGACATCATCCAGAACTGCGAGGTCACGGGCTTCCGCATCGAGAACGGCACCTGCAAGGGGGTCGAGACCACGCGTGGCTTCATCGGCGCGACCAAGGTTGCAAGCAGCGTCGCCGGCTCGTCCTCGCGCGTGATGGCGGCGGCGGGGATGCGCCTGCCGATCGAAAGCTGCGTGCTGCAGGCCTTCGTCACCGAGGGGCTGAAGCCGGTGCTGCCGGGGGTCATCACCTTCGGCGCCGGGCATTTCTACTGCAGCCAGTCCGACAAGGGCGGTCTCGTGTTCGGCGGCGACCCGGACGGTTACAACACCTATGCCCAGCGCGGCGGTCTGCCGGTGGTCGAGGACGTGATCGAAAGCGGCATGGCGCTGATTCCCGCGCTCGGGCGCGTGCGCGTCCTGCGCAACTGGGGCGGCCTCGTGGACATGAGCATGGACGGCTCTCCGATCATCGACAAGACCGATGTCGATGGGCTCTATTTCAACGGCGGCTGGTGCTACGGCGGCTTCAAGGCGACCCCGGCCGCGGGCGTCTGCCTTGCGCATCTGCTGGCCACCGACACCCCGCACAAACTGGCCCGGGCCTATCGTTTCGATCGTTTCCGCCGCGGATACATGATCGACGAAAAGGGCCAGGGCCCTTTCCCGAACCTGCACTGAGGAGTCACGGCGATGATCATCAATCACCCGCTGCTTGGGCCGCGTGACGCGCAGGAATTCACCTGCCTCGGCTCGGCATCCCTGATCGACCGGCCCGACTGGCAGGCCGATGACGCACAGGAGCAGTTCTATGAATACTGCTACCTGCGCGACAACCCGGCCGGCGAGCACCGGGAGCTCTGGTTCCACGAGGCCGGCGACCGCTCGTGGCTCGTGGTCACCCGCGACACGGTGACCCATGAAATATACAAAGTCGAACTGGCCAGTGACGTGGCGCGCGCACGGGGACGCAGCAAATGACGAATGAGATCCAGACAACCGCGAGCCCGGGCAAGCCACAGCCGAACCGTCTTTCCGGCGGCCAGGTCGAGCGGTCGCGCAAGCTGGCCTTCACCTTCGACGGCGCCCGCTACGAGGGGCACCCGGGCGATACGCTGGCCTCGGCGCTGCTTGCCAACAACGTGCGGCTCATGGGGCGTTCGTTCAAATACCACCGCCCGCGCGGGCTGCTGACATCGGGCAGTGCCGAGCCGAACGCGCTCGTGGAACTGCGCACCGGCGCGCGGCAGGAGCCGAACACCCGCGCCACCACGGCCGAACTGTTCGACGGGCTGGTCGCGAAAAGCCAGAACCGGTCTCCGTCGCTGCGGTTCGACCTGCTCGGGATCAACGACGTCTTTTCCAGCTTTTTCGGCGCCGGGTTCTATTACAAGACCTTCATGTGGCCCAAGAGCTTCTGGGAAAAGGTCTATGAGCCCATGATCCGCCGGGCGGCCGGGCTTGGCGCCATCTCCTTCGAGGAAGACCCGGACGTCTACGACAAGGGCTTCCTGCACTGTGACCTGCTGGTGATCGGTGCGGGCCCCTCGGGGCTTGCCGCCGCGCTCACCGCGGGGCGGACCGGGGCGCGGGTGATCGTCGCCGACGAGGATTTCATCTTCGGCGGGCGGCTCAACGGCGAAACCTTCAGCGTCGGTGGCAAATCCGGGGCCGACTGGGCAGCCGAAGCGGTGGCGGAGCTCGAATCGCTGCCCAACGTGCGCTGCATGCGCCGCACCTCGGTGAATGGCGCCTATGACCAGGGCGTCTACAGCGCGGTCGAGCGGGTCTCGGACCATGTGCTGGTGCCCGAGGCCGGCAAGCCGCGCCAGATCCTGTGGCGCATCTATTCGAAACGCGCCCTGCTCTGCGCCGGCGCCATCGAGCGGCCGATCGCCTTTGAAAACAACGATCGCCCCGGCATCATGCTGGCCAGCGCCATGCGCGATTTCGCCAACCGCTGGGCCGTGACCGCCGCGCCCAAGGTGGCGGTGTTCACCAACAACGACGACGGCCACCGCACCGCCGCCGACCTCATGGCCAAGGGCGTGAAGGTCGCCGCGGTGATCGACAGCCGCCCCGGCGCGCAGCGGGTCGCCGATTGCGAACTGCTGACCGGGGCGCAGGTGATCGACACATCGGGGCGCCACGGGCTTTCCTTCGTCAAGGTCCAGCTTGCCGATGGCGGCACCCGCACCATCGAATGCGGCGCGCTCGGCGTGGCGGGGGGGTGGAATCCGAACGTTCACCTGACCTGCCACCAGCGCGGACGCCCGGTCTGGAGCGACGAGATCGCGGCCTTCGTCCCGGCGCCGGATGCGATTCCCGGGCTCACGGTGACCGGCGCCGCCAATGGCGATTTCTCGACCGCCGCCGCTCTCAGGACCGGCAGCGAGGGGGCGCGGGCGGCGCTCGACGACCTCGGGATCACGGCACCCGCCTTCGATCTGCCCGAGGCCGAGGATGCGCCGCTCGACATCACGCCGCTCTGGTACGTGAAACACGGCAAGGGCCGGGCCTGGCTCGACCAGCAGAACGACGTGACCGTCAAGGACGTGAAGCTCGCCCATCAGGAAAATTTCCGCCCGGTCGAGCATCTCAAGCGCTACACGACGCTCGGCATGGCGACCGATCAGGGCAAGACCGCCAACGTGAGCGCGGTCGCGATCATGGCCGAACTGACCGGCCAGTCGATCTCCGAGACCGGCACCACCATGTTCCGCCCGCCCTACAGCCCGGTGCCCATGGGCACCTTCGGCGGGCGCGCGCGTGGCAAGGATTTCCACCCGATCCGCAAGACCCCGAGCCACAAATGGGCCGAAGAAAACGGTGGCGTCTTCGTCGAGACCGGCAACTGGCTGCGTACCCAGTGGTTCGCCCAGCCGGGTGAAACCCACTGGCGCGAAAGCGTGGACCGCGAAGTGCGCGCGGTGCGCGATTCGGTCGGGCTTTGCGATGTGACCACGCTCGGCAAGGTGGACATCCAGGGCACCGATGCCGCTGCGTTCCTCAACCTGATCTATGCGAACGGCTTCGCCAAGCTCGGCGTCGGCAAGGTCCGCTACGGGCTCATGCTGCGCGAGGACGGCATCGCCAAGGACGACGGCACCACCGCGCGCCTGTCCGAAAACCATTTCGTGATGACCACCACCACCGCCAACGCGGTGCCGGTCTATCGCCATATGGAGTTCGTGCGGCAGTGCCTGTTCCCCGACATGGACGTGCAGCTGATCTCGACCACCGAGGCCTGGGCGCAATATGCCGTGGCCGGGCCGAACAGCCGCAAGCTGCTGGAGAAGGTGGTCGATCCCGAATTCGACATCTCGAACGAGGGCTTCCCCTTCATGGCCTGCAGCGAGATCACCGTCTGCGGAGGTCTGCGGGCCCGGCTGTTCCGGATCTCCTTCTCGGGTGAGCTGGCGTTCGAGATCGCCGTGCCGACGCGCTATGGCGATGCCATGTGGCAGCGCCTCATGGCCGCGGGCGAGGAATTCGGCGTCGTTCCCTACGGCACCGAGGCGCTGGGCGTCATGCGTATCGAAAAGGGCCACGCCGCCGGGAACGAACTGAACGGCACCACCACGGCGCTGAACCTCGGCATGGGGCGGATGGTCTCCAAGAAGAAGGACAGCATCGGCTCGACCATGTCCGAACGCGAAGGCATGAACCTGCCCGATGCGCTGCGGCTGGTCGGCTTCAAGCCGGTGGACAGCAGCCAGAAGGTGACCGCAGGCGCGCATCTGATGAACCGCAGCGGGTCGGTCGATGCCGCCAACGATCAGGGTTACGTCACGTCGGCCTGCTATTCGCCGATCCTGAACAGCTCGATCGGGCTCGGGTTCCTCAAGGATGGCGCCAACCGCATGGGCGAGATCGTCCGCGTGGTAAGCCCGCTGACCAACCTCAGCATCGAGGCCGAGGTCGTCAATCCGGTATTCATCGACCCAGAGGGAGAACGTCTCCGTGCATGATCTTGAACCGATTACGGCCCTCTGGGGCACAGCCCCCCGGGTCGAGGAATTCCAGGGACTGACCATTTCGGAATGTCCCGACTGGGCGCTTGCCTCGCTGGCCGCGCGCCACGGACAGGAAGACGCCTGCGTGTCAGGCGCGGCCGGTTTCCTTGGCGCCGACCTTCCCGATGTCGCGAAAAGCGTGACCCAGGGGCGGCTCACCGCCTTCTGGACCGGTCCGCAGCAATGGATGATCGAGGCCCCGCACGACAGCCACGAGGATCTGGCGGCGCAACTGCTCGCGGCGGTCGGGGAAAGCGCATCGGTCACCGAACAGACCGACGGCTGGGTGCGTTTCGACCTTGAAGGACCGCGCTGCCACGACGTGCTGGAGCGGCTCTGCAATGCCGATACAAGGATGATGGAACAGGACCAGGTGACCCGCACCCAGCTTGCGGCGCTGGGAACTTTTCTCGTCTGCCGCGGCACGGACACGCATTTTAGTATAATTGCTCCACGATCTTCGGCAGGATCACTGCATGATTCGCTCGTTGCCGCGGCCCGAAGTGTAATCTGACGGGTCTTCTCCCCCTCGGCGCGAGCGATCGTTCGGAGCGCGGCCCCCCGGGTCGCGCTCCGTCATCTTTTCCGCCAGCCGGCACCCGCGGCGCGTTCTCCGCTCATGTCGAGGGGATCGAGCGGTTGTTGCGCACCCGGAACATGTTGATCGTTTCGCGGTCTTCCTTCGGACTGAGGCCAAAGGCGTCATGGTAATGCCGCAGCATCGGCGCCGCCGTCGCATAGCCGACCGCATTGGCGATCTCGGTCATGCTGTCCCGTGAATAAAGCACGAGCTGCCGCGCGGCGTTCATCCGCAGCGAGCGGTAATAATGCGACGGGCTTTGCCCGGTGGCCTGCTTGAAGCTGCGTTCAAGCTGGCGCGAAGAGACCCCGATCAGGTCGGCCACATCGCTGACGGCAAGCGGATCCTCGATGTGGTCGGCAAAGATCTCGGCCGCGCGCGCCACCACGGTCGGGAGCATGTCGGCGGTGCTCGGGCCATGGGCGGTCGGGATCTTCTGGCGCACGCCCAGCCCGCGCACCAGCGGATGCTGGAACCAGCAGGCAACCTCTGTGGTCACGTCGTTGCCGAGCTTTTCCTCGATCAGGTGCAGCATGAGGTCAAAGGCCGCCGCCGCACCGGACACGGTGTAACGCTGCCGGTCGATGCGAATCACATCGTCGGTGGTGCGGTGATCGGGAAATTCGGCGGCGAATGCGGCCTCGTAGCACCAGTGCACGCTGCATTCATGCCCGGCCAGCAGGCCCGAACGCGCCAGCGGGAACACGCCGCCGCTGATGCCGCCCATGCGCACCCCGTGGCGGGCAAATCGCCGCAGGAGCCCGTCGGACGCCTTCGGATCGTCGAAACGCGACCGCGGACTGCTGAGCAGGAACAGGTAATCGAGCCCCTCCGCCTCGGCCAGCGCAAGGTCGGGATCGAACCCGACTTCGGCGCTCGACCGCACCCGGTCGCCCCGCTCGGAAATCAGATGCCAGCCGAAGGCCGGGCGCCCGGCGATCTCGTTCGCGGCGCGCAGCGGCTCGATCGCCGAGGTCAGGCAGGCCATGGGAAACCCCGGAAAGATGAGGAATCCCAATGTTGTTGATTTCTCAGGCCCGGTCATGGATTATTCCTCACGTGAAATTTTCATGGGGGGATGCCTGCTGCCTCCGGCAGGGTGTTTTCCTTTTGTTGTCGTTCTTATCGGATATAATTCAGCGTCGGAGCAATATCGCATGGCGAAACCTGAGAAACGCAGCCCCCGTGCCGGTCGCAAGGGGTTGCAGCAGGATCCGCACAAGGTCGCGAGCATTCGGGAAAACGTGCTTGAGGTCGCCATCGGCAAGGAGGTCCGCGCTCACCGCCGCCAGCAGAAGATGACGGTCTTTGCCCTGGCCGAAGCCACCGGGCTTTCGATCGGGATGCTGTCCAAGATCGAGAACGGCAACACCTCGCCCTCGCTCAGCACGCTTCAGGCCCTGTCCCATGCGCTGAGCGTGCCCATGACCGCCTTTCTGCGCGGATACGAGGAAACCCGCACCGCGGTTCTGACAAAGGCCGGTGAAGGCGTGCAGACCGAGCGGCGCGGCGCCCGCGCCGGGCATCAGTACAATCTGCTTGGCCATATCGGCTCCAATTCGAGCGGGGTGGTGGTCGAACCCTATCTCATCACCCTGACCGAGATCTCGGACACCTTCCCCACGTTCCAGCATGACGGGATCGAAACCATCTACGTTCTGGAAGGCAAGGTCGGTTACCGTCACGGCAACGACATCTATGTGCTGGAACCCGGCGACACGCTGTTCTTTGATGCCGATGCCCCGCACGGGCCCGAGCAACTGATCGAACTGCCGACGCGCTATCTCTCGATCATCGCCTATGCGCAGGCGGGCTGACCCGCCCCGAAAACCCGTATCCCGGTATCACCCTCCCGCATATCTCCCTTCGGTTGTGCGGCGCGCCCGGCGCTCAGCCAGTGATATTGCTGCAGGCGCATAATCCTCTGATGAAAATTTTATTCTTGTCAGTTGAACTGAAAAATAGGAATTGCTAGCTATAGATTCGACCGTTCTCAGAAAGGATCAAAGCGATGTGTGGGATCGTTGGACTATTCCTGAAAGACAAATCGCTCGAGCCACGCTTGGGCGAGCTTCTGACTGAAATGCTGATCACGATGACGGAGCGGGGGCCTGACAGCGCCGGCCTCGCCATCTACCGCAGCGGGCAGAGCGATACTGCCAAAGTGACCGTTCAGTCCCCGAATGCGGAGGCGGATTTCGCCAACCTCGACACCGACCTCGGCAAGGAGATCGGCGCAGAGGTCAAGATGGAGCGCAACTACACTCATGCGCTGCTGACGCTGCCGACCGCCAAGCTGGACGAAGCGCGCGAGGCTCTCGCCCGCATCCGCCCCGACGCAACCGTCATGGGCACCGGTGAAAGCATGGAAATCTACAAGGAAGTCGGCCTGCCCAAGGACGTGGCCGAGAGCTTCCACATTTCCCAGATGAGCGGCAGCCACGGCATCGGGCACACCCGCATGGCGACCGAATCGAACGTGACCACCAACGGTGCTCACCCCTACTCGACCGGGACCGATCAGTGCCTCGTGCACAACGGTTCGCTCTCCAACCACAACATGTGGCGCCGTCGCCTTGCCCGCGAAGGTATCCAGACCGTCTCGCAGAACGACACCGAAGTCGGCGCGGCCTACATCTCGTGGAAGCTGCAGAATGGTGCCTCCCTCAAGGAAGCGCTGGAAAGCTCGGTCGAGGACATCGACGGCTTCTTCAACTTCGTGGTCGGCACCAAGGACGGCTTTGGCGTCGTGCGTGACCACATCGCCACCAAGCCGGCGATCATGGCAGAAACCGACCAGTATGTCGCCTTCGCCAGTGAGTACCGCGCCTTCGCCGACCTCCCGGGCATCGAAAATGCCAAGATCTGGGAGCCCGAACCCGCCACTGCCTACTTCTGGAGCCATTAAGATGCAGACAATCGACCTTCAGACCGAAAGCATTCGCGACTTGAATCAGAAACTGCACGATCAGATCGGGCAGACCAACCAGACCCAGTGGGAAATTCTCAACCCCCGCGGTCAGCACGCGATCGCTTGCGGTATCGACGGGCCGTTGGATGTGACCATCAAGGGATCGACCGGGTATTACACCGCCAGCATGAACAAGGAGGCCACCGTCCGGATCGAAGGTTCGGCCGGCCCCGGCCTCGCGCAGAACATGATGTCGGGCACGGTGATCGTCGAGGGTGACGCCAGCCAGAACGCTGGCGCCACCGCTCATGGCGGGCTGCTGGTGATCAAGGGCAACGCAAGCGCCCGCGTCGGCATTTCGATGAAAGGCGTCGATATCGTCGTTCATGGCGATATCGGGCACATGTCCGGTTTCATGGCCCAGAGCGGCAACGTCGTCGTTCTCGGCGATGCCGGCGACGCACTCGGCGACAGCTGCTACGAGGCGCGTTTCTTCGTGCGCGGCAAGGTTGCAGGGCTTGGTGCCGACTGCATCGAGAAGGAGATGCGCCCGGAGCATATCGAATTCCTCAAGGAGATCCTTGAGCGCTCCGGCGCCGATGCGAAGCCCGAAGAGTTCAAGCGCTACGGCTCTGCCCGCCAGCTCTACAACTTCGACATCGACAACGCTTACTAAGGGATAGCTGACATGCTGGACAAAGACTCCAAGCAGCACGGAAATCCGCATACGCAGCCGATTTTCTCTGCCACCTACCATCCGCATGCGCTGGACGAGATCCGCCGTGCGGCACAAACCGGGATTTACGACATCCGTGGTCGCGGCGCGAACCGTTACGTGCCCAACTTCGACGACCTGCTTCTGCTGGGCGCGTCGATCTCGCGCTATCCGCTGGAAGGCTACCGCGAGAAATGCGGCACCGATGTCGTCATCGGCACCCGGTTTGCCAAGAACCCGCTGCATCTCGACATCCCGATCACCATCGCGGGGATGAGCTTCGGTTCGCTCTCGGGCCGGGCCAAGGAAGCCCTGGGCCGCGGCGCCAACGCCGCCGGCACCTCGACCACCACCGGCGACGGCGGCATGACGCCGGAAGAGCGTGAATCCTCCAACAAGCTCGTGGTCCAGATCCTGCCCTCGCGCTACGGGGTGAACCCCGACGACCTGCGCAAGGCGGACGCCATCGAGATCGTGGTCGGCCAGGGCGCCAAGCCCGGCGGCGGCGGCATGCTGCTCGGCCAGAAGATTTCGGACCGTGTGGCCAAGATGCGCAACCTGCCCAAGGGGATCGACCAGCGTTCGTCCTGCCGTCACCCCGACTGGACCGGGCCGGATGATCTTGAAATCAAGATCCTCGAAGTGCGCGAGATCACCGACTGGAAAGTGCCGATCTACGTCAAGATCGCCGGCACCCGCCCCTATTTCGACGTCAAGCTTGCCGTCAAGGCCGGCGCCGACGCGATCGTGCTGGACGGGATGCAGGGCGGCACCGCCGCCACCCAGGACGTGTTCATCGAACATGTGGGGCTCCCGCTGCTTGGCTGTATCCGCCAGGCGGTGCGCGCGCTGCAGGAGATGGACATGCACCGCAAGGTGCAGCTGATCGTCTCGGGCGGCATCCGCAACGGCGCGGACGTGGCCAAGGCGATGGCCATGGGTGCCGACGCCGTCGCGATCGGAACCGCGGCGCTGGTCGCGCTCGGCGATAACGACCCCAAGTGGGAAGAAGAGTATCGCAAGCTCGGCGTGACCGCCGGTGCCTATGACGACTGGCAGGAAGGGAAGGATCCGGCCGGGATCACCACCCAGACGCCCGAGCTCTTCGAGCGGTTCGACCCGGTTGAAGGTGGGCGCCGTCTGCGCAACTACCTGAACGTTCTGACCCTCGAGGCCCAGACCGTGGCGCGCGCCTGCGGCAAGAACCACCTCCACAACCTCGAGCCCGAGGATCTGGTGGCGCTGACCATGGAGGCCGCTGCAATGGCCCAGGTCCCGATCGCGGGCACCGACTGGTGGCCCGGCAAGGGCTACGGCAACTTCTGATCCGACATCGAGGCGCGGTATCTTTCGGGATGCCGCGCCTTCTTCTTGATGCTACACAACGGCCAACCGCTCAAGGTTGGACCACACAGGGAGCTAAAATCAGGTCATGGCAAACGATAATCTTGCCCAGGAATCGCAGATCGACCTCATGGAGTGGGGGAAGGATCGCGGTATCAAGTATTTCATGGTCAACTTCACCGACATCAAGGGCGTCCAGCGCACCAAGCTGGTGCCGATCCGCGCCATTGACCGGGTGCAGGAAAACGGTGCCGGTTTCGCCGCATTCGCCGCGGACTTCGACTATCTGCCGGCCGAGCCGGACATGATGGTGATGCCCGACGCCGATCAGGTGATCCAGATTCCGTGGCAGCGCGACGTGGCATGGGTGCCCGGCAACCCGGTCATCCGCGGCGAATACACGATGCAGGCCCCGCGCAACGTGCTGCGCAAGCAGATGAAGGACGCGGCCGAACTTGGCCTCTACTTCAAGATCGGCGTGGAGCCCGAGTTCCAGTTCCTGACCCCGGACGGCCGGGCGCTGGCGGACAGCTACGACACGCTTTCCAAGCCCTGCTACGATCAGCAGTCGATGATGCGCAACATGCACGTCATCCGCGAAGCCAGCGCCTACATGCACGAGATGGGCTGGGGCGGCTACCAGAACGACCACGAGGACGGCAACGGCCAGTGGGAGATGAACTGGGACTTCGACGACGTCCTGAAGATGTCCGACCAGCTCAGCTTCTTCAAGTTCATGATCCGCACCATCGCCGAAAAGCACGGCATGCGCGTCACCTTCATGCCCAAGCCGCTCGGCCCGCTTACGGGGAATGGTCTGCACATCCATATCTCCGCCTGGGACGGCGAGGGCAAGGATGCCAAGACCAACCTGTTCCGCGACGACAGCCACAGCCACGGGCTCTCGCCTCTGGGGCTGAACTTCCTCGGCGGCATCATCAGGCACGGCAGCGGGACGACAGTGATCAGTTGCCCCACGGTCAACAGCTACAAGCGCGTCGGCAGTGTCGCCACGGCTTCGGGGGCAAGCTGGGCACCGTCCAAGGTGACATGGTCGGGCGACAACCGCACCCATCTGATGCGGGTCCCCGGTGGCGGCCGGATGGAGAACCGTCTGCCCGACGGTTCGGTCAACCCCTATCTCCTGCCGGCGATCAACATGGCGGCCGGAATCCTCGGCGTCCGCTCCAAGGCCGATCCGGGCAAGCCGCTTGATGACATCGACATGCATCACGAAGGCCACAAGATCACCGACGCGCCCAAACTGCCCGAGAACCTTCTGGACGCGCTGCGTGCCTACGAGGCCGACACGGATCTGGTCGCGCAGATGAGCGAAGAGTTCACCTCTGCCTTCTGCAACAAGAAGCGGGCGGAGTGGCTGCAGTATTGTGCCGAACTGAGCGATTGGGAGCGCGCGAACACGCTGGATTGCTGATCCGGCCCGTGCCCGACACGAGACAGCGAAAGGCCCGCGGATGACCGCGGGCCTTTTGACATGAGCGGGGCCCCGTTTCGGAGGAACGCCGCAGTTCCGGGCAACCGGCAGGCGCAAAGGCGAGCCTGCACGGATTTTCCAGCAGAACGCCCGGCGAAATATGGCTGGCGACGGACCGGACCTCCCCCGACGAAAGGCGGCGCCGTGACGCGGGAACAGGACAATGCCGGCGAGTGACCGGCACATCGGAACCACGCCGCAGCCCGGCGGCGCATCAGTTCATCTGGAACTGGATCCTGTAGGTGCCGTCCTGGAACGGGCCGAAGATCTCGGGGATGTCGGGGTGGTCCACGGGTTCTCCCGAATAGTCCTCGATCAGGTTCTGTTCCGACACATAGGCCACGTAAAAGCTCTGCTCGTTTTCGGCGAGAAGATGATAATAGGGCTGCTGCTTGTCGGGGCGGATGTCTTCGGGGATTGCCTCATACCATTCCTCGGTATTGGCGAACTCCGGATCGACATCGAAAATCACACCCCGAAACGGATGCTTGCGATGCCGCACCACCTGGCCGAGGCGATATTTCGCTTGTTTTTCCAACATGTCATTTCTGCTATTAGCTGCGCCGCAGCAGGGTTTCAAGCAGCGCCCGGTGCTTCTTGAATGGATGTTGCAGCATTATCGTAAAATTTGTCCGCGCCCGGCGGGGTTGCGCCGGAGGGTCGCAGCATTTTGATTTCCCCAATGCCGAAGATCGTGTATGGTTGACCAAAAAAGGCACGAGGCAGATGAGCAGATTTATATGGGCGACAGCCTTGGCTGTTCTGCTCGCGTCCTGCGGGGCGCGGTACCAGCCACCCCACAACATGGATGATGCCTGCAGCATCGCGACCGAGCGACCCAAATACATGCGGGCCTTCAAGGCGGCCGAGCGCAAATGGGGCGTTCCGGTGCATGTGCAGATGGCGACCATCTATCATGAAAGCAGCTTCCGCGGAAACGCGCGCACACCGTTCCGTTATGTGCTCGGCATTCTTCCCGTCGGCCGCCAGAGCAGCGCCTATGGATACAGTCAGGCGCTTGACGGCACATGGGACGATTACCGCGCAGCGACGGGCAAACGCCGGGCCCGGCGCGACCGCATGGACGATGCGGCGGATTTCATCGGCTGGTACATGACCAAGTCGCGCGACCGCAACGGCATTGCGCTGACCGATGCGCGCAACCAGTATCTGGCCTATCACGAGGGGCATTCCGGCTATGCCCGCGGCAGCCACAATGCCAAGAGCTGGCTCCTGCGCACGTCGGGCAATGTCGAAAGCCGATCCGCCATGTATGCCCGCCAACTGGCAAGCTGCTCGCGCTGATCCCCGCCCGCCCTGCCGGTGCAGGGCGCGGCGCCGCCGGCTGGTGATACGCGCGCTGACGAATCCGCCTGGGTCCGCGGCCTCAGCGGCCGCGGCTGCCCCGGGTCACGGTCGGAGCCGAGAACAGGTTCGGGCTGAGCGTCATTCCGGTTTCCAGACCACCCAGGATCACGGTCGTCGCGCTCCCCGAGCTGTCATTCACCACCCATTTGCGCAGTTCCACCGGATTGCCGGTAAAGCTCAGCACGATGTTTCCGTAATCTGGATGTTCGGGATCCTGCGCCGTGACGACGGTGCTGGTCCCGTCATAACTGTGGCCGACCACCATGTTGGCCTGCCCGAGGTTCACATTGCGCGCGAGGATGATCGACAGCGGCGTGCGGCTCAGCGGATAGCTTTCGGGCGGCTGGTTGGATTTCGGATCCTGCACCACCACCGTGCCGCCGCCGGCCATCACCACCGCATTGTCGGGCGGGTCATATTGAAAGCGCATCCGCCCCGGCCGGTGCAGGTAAAGCTTTCCGGTGACGAGACTGCCGTCATCATTCACCTGGGTAAAGGGCGCCTGCGCCGTATTGATTCCGTTCAGATAGGACGAAATCTCGTCCAGCGTGAGCTTTCCTTCGGCCATGGCGGTCGAAGCAGCGAGAATCAGGGCCGCTGTGGCCAGTGCAATCCGTTTCATGCGCCAGAAGATAGGGGCAGGCCGCGCGCAGGGGAATAGCCTTGCGATCAACTAAGCGTGGCCCTGCCCCTTTCCGCTCAACCCTGTTCGGGCACAAGGATTTCCCGCTTGCCGACATGGTTCGCGGCCGACACGATGCCTTCGTCCTCCATCTGCTCCACCAGCCGCGCGGCCTTGTTGTAGCCGATCGAAAGCTTGCGCTGGATATAGGAGGTCGAGCATTTGCGGTCCTTGATGACGATCTGCACCGCCGTGTCGTAAAGCGCGTCCTCGCTGTCGGTGTTTCCACCAAGCCCGAGCACAAGGTCGATGTCGCTTTCGCGATCGTCAGCCGGCCCTTCAAGCACGGTGTTCACATATTCCGGCGGGCCGAAGGCCTTGAGGTGGTTCACCACTTCCTCGACTTCCTCGTCGGAAACGAAGGGCCCGTGGCAGCGGATGATGCGCCCGCCCCCGGACATGTAGAGCATGTCGCCCTGCCCCAGAAGCTGTTCGGCCCCCATCTCGCCCAGGATCGTGCGGCTGTCGATCTTGGACGTGACCTGGAAACTGATCCGGGTCGGGAAGTTCGCCTTGATCGTGCCGGTGATGACATCGACCGAGGGACGCTGGGTCGCCATGATCATGTGGATGCCGGATGCCCGCGCCATCTGCGCAAGGCGCTGGATGCAGGCTTCGATTTCCTTGCCGGCGACCATCATCAGGTCGGCCATCTCGTCCACGATGACGACGATGAAGGGCATGGTCTCGGGCGCGAATTCCTCGGTTTCGAACACCGGATCGCCGGTTTCGTCGTCGAACCCGGTCTGCACCGTGCGGCTGAAGGTTTCGCCCTTGGCAAGCGCCTCGCGCACGCGGCTGTTGTAGCCCTCGATATTGCGCACGCCCATCTTGGACATCTTGCGATAGCGGTCCTCCATCTCGCCCACGACCCATTTCAGGGCGACCACGGCTTTCTTCGGGTCGGTCACCACCGGCGAAAGAAGGTGCGGGATGCCGTCATAGACGGAAAGCTCCAGCATCTTCGGGTCGATCATGATGAGGCGGCACTCCTCGGGCGTGAGCTTGTAAAGCAGGCTGAGGATCATGGTGTTGATCGCCACCGATTTCCCCGAACCGGTGGTGCCCGCAATCAGCAGGTGCGGCATCTTGGCAAGGTTCGTCACCACCAGATCGCCGGCGATGTCCTTGCCCAGCGCCAGCGGAAGGCCGAGCGGGCTGTCGGTGAATTCGCGCCCCGAAAGGATCTCGCGCAGGACCACCATCTCGCGGTTGTCGTTGGGCAGTTCGATCCCGATGACCGAACGTCCCGGCACCGTCGAGACCCGCGCCGAAAGCGCCGACATGGAGCGCGCAATGTCGTCGGCCAGCCCGATCACGCGGCTCGCCTTCAGGCCCGGCGCGGGTTCAAGCTCGTACATGGTGACCACCGGCCCCGGGCGCACGCTCACGATCTCGCCCTTGACGCCGTAATCGTCGAGCACGGTTTCAAGCTGCCGCGCATTGGCGGAAAGCGCCTCGTCGCTCAGGCGATGGCGGGTGATGGTCCCGGGGCTGGTCAGCAGGTCGAGCGGCGGGAGGTCGAATGCCTCGGTCTCGGCGGCAGCAACGGGCATCCGGCGCGGGGCCGGTGCGGGGGCTGCCGCGCGGGGTGCCGCGGCGGGGGCCGCCGGCGGCGCCGCGGGCATCTGCGCCGGGGGTGCGTCGTGATGCGACAGGGGCGCGTCCTCGACATGAGGTTCGTCATATTCGTCGCGCGCGATGTCCTCGGCCGGGGCCGTGGTCGGAGCAAACGCCGCCGTCTCCGGCTGCTCGTCCGGCATCGGCTGGCCGACCAGCGGCGGTTCCGGGCGGATCAGCGGCCGCGTATCGAGAATGAGGGGATCCGGCCCGCGCCCGCGTCCCTTGGTCAGCGGCCGCGTCGGGTCCGGCTCGGGCGGGAGGTCGGCCTGGCGGCGGGCATGGATCACATCGCTGATCCGGGCGGCGATACGGGCGCTGATCGAGGGCGGCGTTTCCTCCGCGGTCTCAACCGCCTCCATGTCCTGCGCATAGGGGTCGGAGGTGTCGTCGATCCCGGTGATGGCAGCGTCCTCCTGCGGCTCGCTGCGGCGGATCAGGGCCGGAACGCGGGCCAAAAGGCCGCCGCGCTCGGTTGCGTGATGCGGCTCGGGCTCGGGCCAGTCCGGCTCGGTAAGCGCGTCATCCGCAACGTCGGGTTCAAAATGGATTTCGTCGTCAAGCTGCGCCTCGGCCTGCGCCGCGCGGCTTTGCTCGCGCCGCTGCGCCATCCGTTCGCGGCGTTCGCGCAGATTGCCCATGCCGCTTGCCGCGCCGCGCTCAAGCAGCGTCATCAGCGCCCCGTAACACATGATGATGCCGAACAGCGCGATCCGGCCTGCCCGCAGCAGCGCATTCCGGTCAAAGCCAAGCACGAAGGCGCCGACCCCGAAGGTCGCAAGCGCGCTCGCAAGCGAAAGAAGCTTGATCGCCACATGCGCGTTGAGCGGCAGGAAGGTAAGCAGCGCGCCGGTAACCGTATCCCCGAACAGCCCGCCCAGCCCGTAACTGTGGCTGGCCTGCCACGCGGATCCCGGGACCAAGGAGGCGCAATAGATCGAGGCAAGCGCGATGACGATCGGGGCAAAGACCACGCGGCCGAACGCGCCCTCGGCCCCGCGATGGAGCGCAAGCCGCCCGCCCCATATGACCAGAACCAGCGCGATCATCCAGGCACCGCGCCCGACCACCATGATCAGCGGCGCCGCGATCGAGGCCCCGGTGCGGCCCAGCCAGTTCTGCACCGGCGCATCGGTCGAGACCAGCCAGTTCGGATCTTCGGGCGTATAGGAGCCGATCATCGCGGCCACGGCAAGCCCGAGGCCAAGCAGCAGAAGGCCGAGCAGTTCCCGGCCCCGTTTCTCGATCGCCTCCTGCATGCCGGCATCAAGGAATGGGTCGCGGCTGCGTGAATGATATGCCATGAAAAACCGTCCTCAGTCCTGCGGGCAGGGGCGGCCTTGCCTGGCCGCGCGCTGCATCCCGTTTCTTGGGGCCACAAGGGCGGCCCGGATATGATTCCTTCGCGGGGTCGCATGATCGGATTGCGGCAGATACCTGCGCACCGGCCCTCGGGCAGGCTGCGCGACCGGTGCATCCGGGCCGACGCCCGGGCGGAATTCCCTGTCGATCATCGCATATGGCATCGCCACCTGCGGCCGATGGCGGCCGAATCCTGTCCGCCGAGGCGGAAACGCATGAGTCGGCTGATCCGGGAACCGGTCGGAAAACATCATCGAATTGCCTCAAGTCCGGGATCATGAACGCCCCGTTGTCCGCCACGTTACAGAGGCGCCCGCGCCCCGTCCAGTGCAGCCGCCGCAACACGCTGCAATTGTGGCTTTCGGGTCAAGGAGAGTCTGTAAAGCCACAGCTTTGCCTGCAAACACGCCGGGCGCGACAGGTGCAACAAACACGCTTGAGTTGTGCGCGCCTTGAGAATCCCCGCAGGACAGAGGCCCGCAACCGGTTCCCATGGACAAACTGGCGCGCGCCGTCATAGTGAACCCCATGAACGGGCCGCGAGCACATGTCATCATCACCGGCGGCGGACTGAACGGGCCGGCGCTTGCGCTGGCGCTGGCGCACGCGGGGCTGCGCGTGACGGTGATTGACGCCATGACCCCCGATCTGCTGCGGGCGGAATCCTTCGACGGGCGCGCCTATGCGCTGGCGCTGGCCTCGCAACGCCTGCTGGCGGCAATCGGACTATGGCCGCAGATCCGCGAGCAGGCGCAGCCGATCCTCGACATCAAGGTGAGCGACGGCCACGCCGGGCGCGGCGCCTCGCCGTTCCACATGCATTTCGACCATGCCGAGCTTGAAGAAGGCCCCATGGGCTTCATGGTCGAGGACCGCTACCTGCGCCGCGCCCTGCTCGACGCCATGGACAGCCAGACGCATCGGCTCACCATGCTGAGCGGGCGGCGCGTGATCGCGCAGGAGGTCAGCGCGGGCGGGGTTCTGGTGCGGCTTGACGACGGCACGACGCTGGACGGCGACCTTCTGGTCGGGGCCGACGGGCGCAAAAGCGGCACCGCCCTGCGCGCCGGCATCCGGCGCACCGGTCACGACTACGGGCAGACCGCGCTCGTCAGCGCGATCCGCCATGAAAAGCCCCATGCGGGCACGGCTCACCAGTTCTTCATGCCCGCCGGTCCGCTGGCGATCCTGCCGCTGCAACCGGGCAACCGATCCTCGATCGTCTGGGCCGAAAGCCATGCGCGCGCCCATGAGATCAACGCGCTGGATGATGCCGGATACCTTGAGGCGCTGCGCCCCCGGTTCGGGGATTTCCTCGGCCGGATCGAGCTGGAAGGCAAGCGGTTCACCTATCCGCTGAACCTGACCATGGCCGAATCCATGATCGCCGCGCGGGTGGCCCTGATCGGCGATGCGGCGCATGGGGTGCATCCGATCGCGGGCCAGGGGCTGAACGCCGGGCTGCGCGATGTGGCCGCGTTGGCCGAAACGCTGGTTCTGGCAGCAAGGCGCGGCGAGGACATCGGCGCTGCGCAGGTTCTCGAGCGTTACGCGCAGTGGCGGCGGTTCGATTCGAACGCGCTCGCCCTTGCGACCGACATGTTCAACAAGCTGTTCTCGAATGACAATCCGGTGCTGCGCACGGTGCGTCATCTCGGGCTCGGGCTGGTAAACGCAACCCCTGGCCTGCGGCGCGGCTTCATCCGCGAGGCGGCAGGGCTGACCGGCGATCTGCCGCGCCTGATGCGGGGACAGCCACTTTAGCCGCGCCTATTCCGGTCGCGAACCTCAGTCGAGCCGGCGCGCCTCGTCGACCAGCATGATCGGGATCCCGTCGCGGATCGGAAAGGCCAGCCCGGCCGCGCGCGAGATCAGCTCCTGCCGCGCGGCGTCATATTCCAGCCGGCCGTGAGTTTCCGGGCAGACCAGCACCTCGAGCATGTGGCGGTCGAATTCTCCCGAATGGGGCTGATTGGTCGCAGCTTCGGTCATTGCACCCTCTCGTCTCCGTCGTCGCCGCCGAGCAGCGAATATTCGATCAAGGTCACCAGCGTCTCGCGCCGCGTGGTCAGCGAGGGCGCCTCGAGCAGCGCCTGCTTGTCCTCGGGGGCGAATTCGAGAATCATCGACAACGCGTTGATGAGCAATTCATCCTCGGCCGCCCTGAGCGTCTGCCAGTCGGTCGAAAGCCCGCGCGCATTGAAATACCGCTCGAGCAGATCCAGAAACGCGCGGCGGTCGAACCCGGGATCGGTCTCGCCGCCGGCCCGGTCGACCGAGAAATCCTCCCAGTCCACCGCGCAGCGGCGATAGGGGGTGAACCCCTCGATCTCGTGGCGGATGCGAAAGCGCGACAGTCCCGCCAGCGTGACCAGATAGCGCCCGTCCTCGGTCTCGGAAAACTGGGTAATGCGCCCGGCGCAGCCGATTGCATGCAGGGCCGGTTCGCCCGTGTCCTCGCCGCCCGGGCGCGGATTGGGCTGCACCATGCCGACCAGCCGCTGCGAGGTCTTCAGCACATCATCGACCAACTGGATATAGCGCGGCTCGAACACATGGAGCGGCAGGCGCGACCGCGGCAGGAGCAGCGCCCCCGCCAGCGGAAACACCGGGATCCTGTCCGGCAGGTCGGCTGCCGGGATCCGTTCCCAATGTCGCTTGCCCTGTCCCATGTCAGGTAAAGATCAGGGAACTCAGCCGCCGGCGCCCCTCCAGTACCACGGGGTCATTGGGTTTGAGCGCATCGAAAATCTTGAAAAGCTGGGTCTTGGCCGCCTCGTCGTTCCACTGGCGGTCCCTTGCGAACAGCGTCAGAAGCTGATCGACCGCCTCTCCGGTGCGGCCGTTCGCATGAAGCGCCAGCGCAAGGTCGAACCGCGCCTGATGATCGTTGGGGTCGGCCTCGACCCGGGCCAGATGATCGGCAAGCGGCCCGGCCTGCGCGGCCTGCTGTGCGAGTTCAAGCTGGGCATGTGCCGCTTCGAGTTCGGGCGCCGCGGAAATGTCCGCCGGGGCACCGTTCAGGATCGCCTCGGCCTGCTCGATCTCGTTCATGGCAAGATAGGCCCGCACGAGCCCGGCATAGGCGGCCGCGTGGTTCGGGTCTTCGGCCAGGATGGCGGAAAACGTCTGCGCCGCATCGCTCGCCGCGCCCTCTTCCAGCATCTCCTCGGCCGCCGCGATCGCCTCCGTGAGCGGATCGGCCGGCGCACTGCCGCCGCCCCCCGCGGCGATCACCCGGTCGATGAAGGCCTTGATTTCGGATTGCGGCAGCGCCCCCTGAAACGCGTCGATGGGGCGGCCCTTGTGAAAGGCATAGACGGTCGGGATCGACTGGATCTGCAGTTGCCCGGCCAGCATCTGCGCCTCGTCCACGTTGATCTTGACCATCCGCACCGCGCCTTTTGCGGCGCGCACCGCCTCTTCCAGCATGGGGCCCAGCGTCTTGCAGGGCCCGCACCAAGGGGCCCAGAAATCAACGATCACCGGGGTTTCGTTGCTGGCCTCGATCACGTCGGCCATGAAACCGGCCTCGGTCCCGTCCATCACCGGATCCCCGGCCGCGGCACCGCCCTGTGGCGATAGTTCGAACATGTTCAATCTCCTGCGAGTCTGTTCTCTTATATGCAGCCAGGGGCCCGAAAACCAACCCCGCAGCAGCGGAATCGGGGGCGCAGTTTCAAAGGTCGAAGCTGGCAAAGACCGGGGCGTGGTCGCTTGGCTTTTCCCAACCGCGGGCGGTGCGCAGGATGCGGCTCGAATGGCCGGCGTTGGCGATGTCGGGCGTGGCCCAGACATGATCGAGGCGCCGCCCCTTGTCGGCTGCGTCCCAGTCGCGGGCGCGATAGGACCACCAGCTGTAAAGCTGCCCCTCGGGGATGTCCTGACGGGTGATATCGACCCAGGCCCCGGCATCCTGCGCCTGTGCAAGATGTTCGACCTCGACCGGGGTGTGACTGACGATCCGTTGCATGGTCTTGTGCGACCAGACGTCATCCTCGCGCGGGGCGATGTTCAGATCGCCGACCAGGATCGCCCGCCCGGGGCGGTCGGCATGGAACCAGTCGCGCATCTCGGTCAGATAGGTCAGCTTCTGGGCGAATTTCTCGTTCGCTTCGGGATCGGGCACATCGCCGCCGGCCGGCACGTAGAAGTTGTGGATCACCACCCCGTTTTCGAGTTCGCCGGCCACATGACGCGCATGGCCGAGCGTGGCGAAATCCTGCGCCCCGACCTCGCGGATCGGCAGGCGCGACAGGATCGCGACACCGTTATAGCCCTTTTGTCCGCGCGCGATCATATGCGGATAGCCCAGCGCCGCGAAGGCATCGAGCGGGATCTTGTCGACCGGCGACTTGCATTCCTGCAGGCAAAGGATGTCGGGCGCCTCTTCCTGCAGCAGGCGGCCGACCAGCCCGGCACGCAGCCGCACCGAATTGATGTTCCAGGTGGCGAGGGTAAAGGCCATGTCCGCATGCTCCTGTCTGTTTGCGTGTCGGTTTCCCCGTTTCGCGCAACCTAACCCGCCCGGCGCGCGGACACCACAAAGCGGGCGCGTGTCGCGATGCAGGACCGGGCGGGACAGAAACGGCGCGACGGAAAAAACCGGGCACAAGGCCCGGCCAGTTCCAACAGGAAGGTGCGCGCGACACGCGCAGGACCAAACTAGTCCGTGCCGGTCGCCCGCTCCTTGACCTCGGTCAAGCCGTCACTCGCGCCTCAGGCCGCAAGCCGGTATCCGCCGCTTTCGGTCACGAGAATCTGCGCGTTCGAGGGATCGGGCTCGATCTTCTGGCGCAGGCGGTAGATGTGGGTTTCAAGCGTATGGGTGGTCACGCCGGCGTTGTAGCCCCAGACCTCGTGCAGCAGCACCTCGCGCGCGACCGTGGTTTTCCCCGAGCGATAGAGGAACTTGAGGATGTTGGTTTCCTTCTCGGTCAGGCGGATCTTGCGGTCGCCCTCGCCGATCAGCATCTTGCGCGACGGCTGGAAGCTGTAGGGGCCGATCTGGAACACCGCGTCTTCGGATTGTTCGTGCTGGCGCAGTTGCGCGCGCATCCGGGCCAGCAGCACCGCCAGCTTGAACGGCTTGGTGATATAATCGTTCGCTCCGGCATCAAGCCCGAGAATCGTATCGGCGTCGCTGTCCTGTCCGGTCAGCATCAGGATCGGCACCTTGACCCCCTGCTTGCGCATCACCCGGCACAGCTCGCGCCCGTCGGTGTCCGGCAGCCCGACGTCGAGGATCACCAGGTCGAACTGCGCCTCTGTCACGCGATCGAGCGCGGCACGCCCGTCGGCGGCCTCGGTCACGTCGAATTCCTCGGTCATCGCGAGCTGCTCGCCCAGAGCGTCGCGGAGATCGTCATCATCGTCGACCAGCAGAATTTTCTTTAGCTGTGCCATGGTGATACCTCCATCGTTCCTGTATCTGAGATGCGCCGAACCCCGGGTTGCGGCAAGGGTTGCCGCATGGTGTTCACGGCCTCGTGTCCGGAAGACGGGAAATGTTTCACATTCCTTCCGATAGCGCGTAGGAAAGACGCGAACCCCGGCCCGCGCCCGGGTCAAATCCGCTGGAAAGAGCCGGCCCATGAGCCTTGAGCCCGACATCGCCGAACTGCTTGCACGCGCCCGCGCCGACCTGCGCATGGGGGTGCCGGTGGTGCTGTCCGGCGAGGGCGCGGAGGGCGGTGCGCTGATGCTCGCGGCCGAGACGCTGCGCTCCGGCCGGCTTGCCGATCTGCGCGCGCTGGACGGCACGCCCGCGCTGGCCATCACGGCCCGGCGGGCCGAAACGCTCAAGGCGCGGCCCTATGACGGCGATCTGGCCCGCATCCTGCTGCCCGCTGATGCCGACAGCGACTGGGTGCGCGCCGTGGCCGATCCGGCCGACGATCTGCGCGCGCCGATGAAGGGGCCGCTCGTCAGCGCCCGCGAGGGGTCGGCCGGGCTGCACCGGCTGGCGATCACGCTGGCGAAATCGGCCCGCCTGCTGCCCGCCGCGCTGGTGCAGGGGCTGGCCGATCCGCGGGGATTCGCCGCGGAAAACCGGCTCACGCTGATCGAGGCCGCCAGCGCCTGGCCGCACCTGTCGGAACGGCGCGCCATGGAAGAGGTGGTGAGCGCGCACCTGCCGACCGAGGCGGCGCTGAACACGCGGCTGCATATCTTTCGTCCCGACGACGGCGGCGAGGAACATTACGCGGTCGAGATCGGCCGCCCGGACCGCAACGCCCCGGTGCTGGCGCGGCTGCATTCGGCCTGTTTCACCGGCGATCTGCTCGGCAGCCTGAAATGCGACTGCGGCCCGCAGTTGCGCGCGGCCATGGCGCAGATGGGGACCGAGGGTGCAGGGGTGCTGCTTTACCTCAATCAGGAAGGGCGCGGTATCGGGCTTGCCAACAAGATGCGCGCCTACAGCCTGCAGGACCAGGGTTTCGACACGGTCGAGGCCAATCACCGCCTCGGGTTCGAGGACGACGAGCGCGATTTCCGCATCGGCGCGGATATTCTCAAGGCGCTCGGCTTTCGCTCGGTGCGGCTGCTGACCAACAACCCGGCCAAGATCGCGATGATGGAACAGACCGGCATCACCGTGACGGAACGCGTGCCGCTGCATGTGGGCGAAGGCGAATTCAACCGCGCCTATCTTGCCACCAAGATCGCGAAATCCGGCCATCTGCCGTGAGCGGCACCATGGTGCTGACCGGCTTCGGATCGGGGCGCGGATCGGGGCACGGGCTGCGGTTTCGCGGCCACCTCTATCCCTGCACCATCGGGCGCGGCGGCGTGTCGGCGCAGAAGCGCGAGGGCGATGGCGCAACGCCCGCGGGGCGCCACCGCATCACCGGGCTGCTGTACCGCGCCGACCGTATCCCCCGCCCCGCCCCCTGGGCGCGCCCGATCGCGGAAGGCGACCTCTGGTCGGATGACCCGAATGATCCGGCCTATAACCGCAGGGTCAGCGCGCCGCACGGGTTCAGCCACGAATGCCTGCACCGCACGGATCCGCTTTATGACGTGATCCTGCTCACCGACTGGAATCTTGCCGCGGTTCCGGGGCGCGGCTCGGCGATCTTCCTGCATGAATGGCGCGGCCCCGGCCGGCCGACCGAGGGCTGCATCGCGTTTTCGCGCCGTGACGCGCGGGCAATCGCGCGCCTTGCCCCGCCCGGAACGCGGCTGATCGTGCCTCACGGTCTTTGCGGCTAGGTCAAGCGTCGGCGCGGTCGCCGAATATCGCCGAACCGACCCGCACATGGGTCGCGCCGAGCGCAATCGCGCGCTCGAAATCGCCGCTCATGCCCATGGACAGGCCGGAAAGCCCGTTGCGCGCGGCTATCTTTGCCAGCAACGCGAAATGAAGGCTCGGCTCCTCGTCCACGGGCGGGATGCACATGAGCCCGCGCAGCGGCAGGTCGAGCCGCACACATTCGGCGATGAAACCGTCCGCATCGGCGGGCAGGATGCCGGCCTTCTGCGGTTCCTCGCCGGTGTTCACCTGCACGAAAAGGTCGGGACAGCGGCCCAGTTCCTGCGCCAGCCGAGCCAGCGTATTGGCAAGACGCGGGCGGTCCACCGAATGGATCGTATCGGCAAGCTCCATCGCCTCCCGCGCCTTGTTGGTCTGAAGCGGGCCGATCAGATGCAGGGTGATGCCGTCGAAACGGTCGCGGAAACCGGGCCATTTGCCGGCGGCCTCCTGCACGCGGTTCTCGCCGAAATGACGATGACCGGCGGCCAGCGCGGCCTCGACCCGTTCATCGGGCTGCATCTTGGAAACGGCGATCAGCGTGACCGATCCCGCGGCCCGCCCGGCGCCCTGTTCGGCTTTCGCGATCCGCGTGGTGATGTCCTCAAGCGACATGAGCGCCCCTTCGTCTTTCCATCTGCACCCGTTTGTCCGGGCAAGGAAGCACGGGGCGGCGCAAAAGAAAAGGGCGGGCCATGACAGGCCCGCCCGATCCGGTCTGTGCCGGTGTTTCAGCCTCAGAAGCTGAAGTAGACGCCGGCCTGAACCTGGGTCTGCTTGTTCGGCAGACGCTGTGCGCCGGCCTCGAAGGAGGCGCCGCCGCCCAGATCGTAGGAGTAGTTCACGCCGTAGGCGGTGCCGGCGGTGCCGTCCGCGTTCACGGCACGGTCGTTGTTGTAACGGCCGTTTGCGACGTCGCTCGAGCTGACTTTGTCCTCGTGGTTCACCCAGAGCACCAAGCTGCTGGCGGCGCCGAAGTCCATACCACCATAAAGGCCGTATTTCTTGATGCCGTCGTTGTCGGCGATCGCGGCCTTGGCCCAGTATTGGCCAAAGTCACCCTGGATGGCGAAGAACAGCTTGTCTTCCCATTCCTGGTTCGAATCCTGCGCCGCGAGGGTGACGATCCAGTTGCTCCAGTTGTAGGAGACGAAGGCTGCCGTGCGGCGGGTGCCTTCTTCGACCAGCACTGCCGGATCGCCGATGACTTCATCGTTCTGCTCGGAATAGGACAGGTGACCGGAGAAGCCGCCCGCCGAATACATCACTTCGACGCCATTCGCGCCGCTGCCGGTCGAGGAGTAGTAATCCCAGTTGTAGTATTCACCACCACCGGCACCATTTTCTGCGTTCACGTTGATCACGGCATGAGCATCGTTCATGCCGGTGATGCCAACGCCCGACGAGCGGGTGTCGAGGTAAACCAGCGGCGCCCATTCGATCGCGCCGTAGATGTTGCCGACGCCCAGTTCGAACCCGCCGTAAGAGGCGTAAAAGCGCGCACCGTTCCAGCCGCCGGTGCCGGCTTCGCCGTTGTCGCTGTCGGCCTGAACGCGGAACTGCGCACCCAGCGTCACGCCCGCGTCGGTTTCGGTGGACATGTCGAAGTTCAGGCGCAGGCGGCTGGTCAGGTTGGTCTTGCTGGCGCCGGTCGCCGCATAGCCCCACTTGTTGACGCCAGTGTTCGCGTTCGCGTTGTTGTAGTCCAGACCAAAGCGGCCATAGCCGCTGATCGTGACGTCTGCCGCGGCCACCCCCGCGGTGGCAATCAGCGCCGTGGTGGCGAAGAGAACCTTTTTCATGACTGTATCCCTCGGTTTCCAGTGCTTCCCCCCCAAACCGGGGAATTCCGGATTGGGTATGTGAAAGGGTTTCGCCTGCCGGGGTGGAACTTGGCAAGCTTCTGCCGATCTCCATTCCCAAAGTCGTGAGCGTTGGTGCAGCATTGCCACAGTCCGCGCATCCGCCACCGCCGCTCGCCCGCTGATTGCGCGAAACCGCGTGGCGCTGCGGCCCCGTTCCCGCACAGCACCGCCGCCGCCTGTATGCGCTGAACATAGGAAACCCCCGGCGAATCGGGATCGGACGGGGTGAATCGCGCGAATTGGCCGCAACCGGCCTTGCGCGCCGCGCACATGATAATACCTCAGCGCCCCCACGCCGCCCATGTGCCGGAACGGGGACGATGCGGGTGCGGATGGGGCCGCACCAGGGCCCGAATCCAGATAACTGCTTGCCCGGAGGGGCCGGCTTGGTTAGGACATTCGTCAAACAGGTTCGGGATTGCGACATGATGTTTCGACAAATGCTGAAGCCGGCATCCGCATTTCTGCTCTGCCTCGGGTTCGCGGCCTGCGGCGGCGGGGATACGCCATCCAGCGCACGACCGCACAGCAACCCCGACACCTCGGCCGCGGTGCAGGCGAAATCCTCGATCTGGGACGTGTTCGGCCCCAACACGACCGAACAGACGGTCAAGGTGAACCGCTATCTCTGGGCCGCATCGCTCGACGTGCTGGATTTCCTGCCGGTGCAGTCGGTCGATCCCTTCACCGGTGTGATCGTGACCGGCTATGGCACCCCGCCGGGTGGCGGGCCGGCCTATCGCGCCACGGTGCATATCAAGGATCCGGCGCTCGAGGCGCGGTCGCTGAACGTGGCGCTGCAGACCCAAAGCGGCCCGGCGAGCGCCGCCACCGCGCGCGCGGTCGAAGATGCGATCCTTGCCCGCGCAAGGCAGCTGCGGGTCGGTGACGGCAAGCTCTGAAGCCGCCGGGCAGCAGCCAGGTTTCCGCGCCGGGCCCCGCCCGGCGTTTCCACTTGAGCGTTTCACCTGAGGAGGCGCCGGCATGTCGCAATACGCGGCCGACCTGATCGAAGCGAAATGGCAACAGGCATGGGACGAGGCCGGCATCTTCCGCGCCACGCGCCGTGCGGGGCGGCCCAAGTATTACGTGCTGGAGATGTTTCCCTATCCTTCAGGGCGCATCCACATGGGCCATGTGCGCAACTATACCATGGGCGACGTGATCGCGCGCTACAAGATCGCGACCGGCCATGACGTGCTGCACCCGATGGGCTGGGACGCTTTCGGAATGCCGGCCGAAAACGCCGCCATGGCCAGCGGCGGGCATCCGAAGGACTGGACCTATTCCAACATCAGCGACATGCGCGCGCAGATGAAGCCGCTTGGCCTGTCGATCGACTGGAGCCGCGAATTCGCGACCTGCGACCCGGAATACTACGGCCAGCAGCAGGCGCTGTTCCTCGACATGCTCGAGGCCGGGCTCATCTATCGCAAGAACGCGGTGGTGAACTGGGATCCGGTGGACATGACCGTGCTGGCCAACGAACAGGTGATCGACGGCAAGGGCTGGCGCTCGGGCGCCGAGGTCGAGCGGCGCGAGCTGACGCAGTGGTTCTTCCGCATTTCGGACATGGCGGAGGAACTGCTTTCCGCGCTTGACGGGCTCGACGACTGGCCGGCCAAGGTCAAGCTGATGCAGGCGAACTGGATCGGCAAATCCCGCGGGCTCGAGATGGATTTCGCGCTGACCGCACCGGCGGCCGGCACGGATGCGATCACCGTTTTCACGACCCGTCCCGACACGCTCGCGGGGGCAAGCTTCGTCGCGCTGTCGCCCGATCATCCGCTTGCCCGCGCGCTCGAGGCGGAAAACCCCGATGTGCGGGCGTTCAACACCGCCTGCCGCAAGCACGGAACATCAGAGGCAGAGATGGAGACCGGCGAAAAGCTGGGGCTCGACACCGGGCTGAAGGCGCACCATCCGCTTTACGCGGACCGGACCCTGCCGGTCTGGATCGCGAATTTCGTGCTGATGGATTACGGCACCGGTGCAATCTTCGGTGTGCCGGCCCATGACCAGCGCGACCTTGATTTCGCACGCAAATACGCGCTGCCGGTGATCGACGCCTTCGTGCCGCTCGAGGGCGACGCGCGGGTGCAGGACACGGCCTTCGTGCCCGCCAAGACGGAAAAGGTGCGCTGGATCGACCAGCCCGCCGGCGTGACCGAGGCCACGGGCGAGGCTGCCATCGACGCCACCATCGACTGGGCCGAGGCCCGCGGGCTCGGGCGCGGGACGATCAATTACCGCCTGCGTGACTGGGGGCTGTCGCGGCAGCGCTACTGGGGCTGTCCGATCCCGGTGGTGCACTGCGCGGCCTGCGGCATCGTGCCCGAGAAAAAGGAAAACCTGCCGGTCCGCCTGCCCGACGACGTGAGCTTTGACCAGCCGGGCAATCCGCTCGACCGGCACCCGACCTGGGCCGACACGACCTGCCCGGCCTGCGGCGGCGCGGCGCGGCGCGAAACCGACACAATGGATACCTTCGTCGATTCGAGCTGGTATTACGCGCGCTTCACCGCCCCGCATGCACAGACACCGACCGACCCCGAGGCCGCCGCCTGCTGGATGAACGTCGATCAGTATATCGGCGGGATCGAGCATGCGATCCTGCATCTGCTCTATTCGCGCTTCTTCGCCCGCGCCATGCACCGCACCGGCCACCTGCCGGACTCCGCGATCGAGCCGTTCAACGCCCTGTTCACCCAGGGCATGGTCACGCACGAGATCTACCAGACCCGCGACGCGCGCGGACGCCCGGTCTATCATCTGCCCGAGGATGTGCAGGACGGAAAGCTTGCCGACGGCACCCGGGTCGAGGTGATTTCCTCGGCCAAGATGTCGAAATCGAAGAAGAACGTGGTCGATCCGGTCACGATCATCTCGGCCTGGGGGGCCGATACGGCGCGCTGGTTCGTGCTTTCCGACAGCCCGCCGGAACGGGACGTGGAATGGACCGCCGCCGGGGCCGAGGCCGCGCATCGCCACCTGGCCCGGGTCTGGAACCTCAGTGAAAAGATCGCCGCCATGCCCGATGGCACCGGCAGCGGCGATGCCGACGCGGCCCTGCGCCGCGCCATGCACCACGCGATTCACGATGTGACGCAGGGAATCGAAAGCTTCGGGTTCAACGCCGCCATCGCGCGGCTTTATGCCTTTGCCGCGGTGCTCGGGAAATCCGGTGCCGGCAGGGTGGCCCAGCGCGAGGCGATGCTCGTGCTGGCGCAGCTCATGGCGCCCGTGACCCCGCATATCGCCGAAGCCATCTGGGAGGCGCAGGGCGGCGAGGGTCTCGTCACCACCGCACCCTGGCCCGTGGCGGACGAGGCCATGCTCGCGGAAGAGGCGATCACCATGCCGATCCAGGTCAACGGCAAGCGCCGGGGCGAGATCAGCGTGCCGCGCGACATGGCGCAGGCCGAAATCGAGGCGCTGGCGCTTGGCGTCGAAACGGTGCAGAAAGCCCTGAACGGAGCAGTCCCGAAAAAGGTGATCGTGGTGCCGGGTCGGATCGTCAATGTCGTGGTTTGAGCGCCGGACCGTCCTGCTGATGCCGCTGGCGCTCGCGCTGGCCGCCTGCGGCTTTACCCCGGTCTACGGCCCCGGCGGCAGCGGTTCCGCGCTGCGGGGGCGGGTCGCGATCGACGCCCCGGCAACCGAGGACGGCTATCGGCTGGTCGAGAACCTCGAGGACCGGCTCGGCCGCGCCATCTCGCCCGAATATGAACTGTCGCTCGAGGTCGAGAGCCGCGAGGAAGGACAGGCGATCAAGCGCAGCGGCGACATCACCCGCTATTCCGTGGTCGGCGATGTCGATTACGCGCTGCGGCGGCTGTCCGATAATGCGCTTGTCGCCTCGGGCAGCGTGACCAATTTCGCCAGCTACTCGGCCACCGGGCTCGAACGCGACGTGCGGGACGACAGCGGCCAGCTTCTCGGGCAGTTGAACGCCACCACGGTGCAGACCCTCGCGGCCGAGCGCGACGCGCATGAACGCCTCATGGTGATGCTGGCCGATCAGATCATGGCGCGGCTGCTGGCGACGGCCGACCTCGGGCAATGAAGGCCGGCAAGCGCGAGGCCGAGGCCTATTTCGCGCGCCCCGACCCCGGGCGCGCCGGCGTGCTGCTTTACGGGCCGGACGGGATGCGGGTCGCGCTGCGCCGCCAGCAGGTGATCGCGGCGCTGATCGGCCCCGATGGCGAAGAGGAAATGCGCCTGACCCGTCTTTCGGCGGCCGAGTTGCGCAGCGAACCGGCGCTGCTGCTCGAAGCGATGCAGGCGATCGGCTTTTTTCCGGGACTGCGCGTGATCCATGTCGAGGGCGCGGGCGAGGGAACCGCCGCCGCGCTCGAAGCCGCGCTCGGGGAATGGCGCGAAGGCGATGCGCTGCTGGTCGTGAGCGCCGGTGCGCTGAAGGCCGGCTCGAAACTGCGCAAGCTGTTCGAGGGGCACCGCAATGCGCTTGCGATCGGCCTTTACGACGATCCGCCCTCGCGCGCCGAACTGGAACGCGCCATTGCCGCCGCCGGGCTGACCAGTCTCGCACCCGACGCCTTCGAAGCACTGGCGGGGCTTGCGGCCATGCTCGGCCCCGGCGATTTCGCGCAGACGCTGGAAAAGATCGCGCTTTACAAGCTTGGCGACGATGCCCCGCTCACCCCAGAGGAAATCGCGCTCTCGGCCCCCCTCGGCAGCGATGTCGCCATGGATGACCTCTTGAACGCGGTTGCCGGTGGCGACAGCGGGCGGATCGGACCGCTGCTTGCGCGCATGGAAGCGCAGGGGACCAATGCGACCACGCTCTGCATCGGTGCGGCGCGGCATTTCCGCCAGCTTTACACGCTGGCAAGCGCCCCGGGCGGCATCGGCACCGCACTGCAACGGATGCGTTCCCCGGTGTTCGGCGCGCGGCGCGAGAATTTCGAGCGTCAGTTGCGGCTCTGGTCCGCCGAGCGTCTGGAGGTGGCGCTTTGCGAACTGACCGATACAGATCTGGCACTGCGGTCCGCCGGGCAGACCGCGCCGGCGATGGCGGTCGTCAGCCGCACCCTGATCCGTCTGGCGACGATGGCGCGCGCACGGCGCTGAGCGCATGGCGCGCCGCCGCATGTCCGGCCCATGCCCCGGTCGCAAGACAGGCCGTCAGAAGATAACCCCCGGTCGGCGCCTCCCAATCGAGCATTTCGCCCGCGCAGAACACGCCGGGGCGCGCATGCAGCATGAGCCCCGAATCAAGACTGTCCCGCGTCACCCCGCCCGCGACCGAGATCGCCTCGTTCAGCGGGCGCAAGCCCGCGCCCCGCAGCGGCAGCGCCTTCAGCAGCGCGGCAAGCGGTCCGGGCTCCTGCGGCAGCGGGCGGCCGAATTCGTTCAGCAGCGCCAGGCGCGTGCGATCAAGGTGCAGCGCCTTGCGCAGATGATTGGACAGGCTTGCCTTGCCCCGCGGCTGCGCGAGCCTTGCCGTCACATCGCACGGGTCTCGGTCGGGTATCAGATCGACCACCGGCACATGGCCGAGCCGCACCCCCTTCGAGATCGCATAGATCCCCCCGCCCTCGAGCCCGCGGGCCGAAATCACCGCCTCGCCCCGGCTGTGCCAATCGCCGGCGCGCCAGGCCACGTTCTTGAGCGGCTGGCCGAACAGCGGGCGCATATGGGGTGACCAGTCGATTGCAAGACCCGCGTTCGCGGGCGCGAAGGGCGCAACCCCGACCCCTGCCGCGCGCAGGATCGCCGCCCAGTCTCCATCCGACCCGAGCCGCGCCCAGCTCGCCCCGCCCAGCGCCAGCACCGTGACCCAGGCCGTCACGGCCCGCCGGCCATCCGGCGTGTCGAAAACCGCCTGTGCGCCGTCCCAGCCGCGCCAGCGCCAGCGCATGCGGCGCCGGACACCCAGTTGGTCGAGCCGGCCAAGCCAGGCCCGCAGCAGCGGCGACGCCTTCATCGCCCGCGGGAACACCCGCCCGGTGCTGCCGGTGAACAGATCCTGCCCAAGCCCCCGCGCCCAGGTCTGCACCATTTGCGCATCAAACGCCGTGATGATCGGGCGCAGCCACTCCGCCGCCTCGTCATAAGCGCCAAGCATGTCCTCCAGCGGCTGGTCCCGGGTGATGTTCAGCCCCGACTTCCCGGCCATGAGCAGCTTGCGCGCCGGCGTCGGCATGGCCTCGGCCAGGATGACGGAAAGTCCTGCCCCGGCCAGGACCTCGGCCGCCATGAGCCCCGCCGGCCCGCCCCCGATCACCAGCGCGGGGGGATGCCCGCCGTCCGGCCCCATGCCCGCCGCGCCGTTCAGGAGCAGAGCCGCGCGATGCCCTGCGCGATGTCGGGATCCGCCGCCAGCACATCCGCGACCAGTTCGCGCGCGGTGGCCATCAGATCCTGCGCCGGCACGATGCGGTCGATCAGCCCGATCGCCAACGCCTCGTCAGCATCAAGCCTTGCCCCCGCCATCAGGATCAGCCGCGCCCGCGCCGGACCGACCAGCGCGACAAGGCGGCGGCAATCCGACGGCTGCGGCAGAAAGCCGAGGCGCATCACCGGATAGAAGAACCGCGCCCCCGGCACGGCGATGCGCAGGTCGCAGGCAAGCGCCATGCCCACCCCCCCGCCCGCAAGCGTGCCGTTGAGCGCCGCGACCTTGAGCGCGGGAAGCGCCGCAAGCGCATTCGACAGCCGCTCCCAGTCGGGCGAAAGCGTCATGCCCGCGCGCGCCGCGTCCAGGTCGGCGCCGGCGCTGAACACGCGTCCCTCTCCGGTCAGGATCAGCGCCCGTGCCTGCGTTGCGCTTTCGGCAATGTCGGCCAGGCGCGCCAGCATCGCGGGTGTCAGCGCATTCGCCTTGTCGGGGCGGTCCAGCGTGACGATCCAGAGCCCGCCTTCTTTCTCAAGCCGGATCATGCGAGCCCCGCGCGGCGGCGGATTTCGGGGTCGCGCAGCGAGATTTCCTGCCCGATATACGGATCAGAAGCTGCGGAACACATCCAGAGCAACGCCCGCGCCGGCCATTCGGGCGGGACATGGTCGGACCAGTCGAGCCGGCTCACCCGGTTGACGCCCGAGGCGCGAATCTCGCGCTGCATGTCGGTCGCGACCGTCCCGGGGCTCAGCGCCATCGCGCGGATGCCACGTTCGCGCAGCTCGGCATCAACGCTCGCGGTCAGCATCAAAGCCCCGGCCTTCGCGGCGCAATACTGGCTCCAGCCCTCGAGCGGCGCATGGGCCGCGCCCGAACTGATCGTCAGCACCGTGCCGCGCCCGGCCGCGAGCATGGGCGGCAGCGCGGCGCGGATCGCGTGAAAGACGCCCTTCAGGTTGATGTCGATGCCCCGGCCCCAGGCATCCGCGTCGGCCTCCGCCAGCGATGCGATCGGGCCGATCACGCCCGCGTTGGCAATCAATATGTCGAGCCTGCCGAATCGCGCGAGCACCGACTCCACCGCCTGCGTCACGGCCTTATGATCCGCCACGTCGCAGGCCAGCGCGAGCGCCTCGCCCGCGTCTTTCATCGCGTCGATTTCACGCGCCAGCGCCTCGATGTCGTCGCGGCTGCGCGCAAGCAGCGCCACATTCGCGCCCGCGGCGGCGAAAACCCGCGCGGCAGCGGCACCGATGCCCCGGCTGGCGCCGGTAATCAGCACGGTTTGTCCTGCCGGCATCGCCTGTCCTCTCCGCCCGTTCGTGTCGGTTCGCGCCCGTGCCTCCTGTCGTAGTGCCGCAAATCGTTCAGGTCCAGTCCCCGCGCCCTTGACGCGGGGGCGGCGAGCGAACAGCATGCGGCGCGTCGTTGTACGAAAGGTTGCATTCATGACAATTGCATTCTCGCCCTGGCGTGGGATCACGACCGCCGTTGCGCTTTCCGCGTTCGCCACGGCCGCCCACGCCGATCTGAGCGCTCAGCAGGTCTGGGACGACTGGCGCACCTATATGGAAGATTCGGGCTATGAGGTCACGGGCGAGGAATCCGCCTCGGGCGGGAAGCTGACGGTCACGGATGTCCGCATGTCGCTCGAGCTGCCGGACTCCTCCGGCGGCGTGGAGATCACCATGCCCACGCTCGAATTTTCCGAGCAGGGCGACGGCAGTGTCGAGATCGGCCTGCCCGAGTCCTTTCCCATGCAGTTCGAGGGCCGCACCGAGGACGACAAGGATTTCGCGCTCTCGGTCGAATACCGGCTGGACGCGAGCAGCATGTTCGCTTCGGGCGATCCCGGCGACACGCGCTATGTCTTTCGCGCCACGGGCATAACGCTCGAACTCGTCGAGGCGAAAATCGACGGTGAGGCGCTGCCTGCCGATGCCGCGAGCGGCAAGCTGGCGCTCGATACCGTGACCAGCCACACCACCATGAAGCAGGGCGACAAACGCGACTATGAACAATCCACCGAAGCCGACCGGCTGACGTATGATGTCGCCTATACGGCCCCCGATTCCGGTGAAGACGTCGCGCTCAAGGGCGAAATGCGTGGCGTCCGCTTCACGGGGGCGGGCGGCTTCCCGGCCGGGGTCAATGCTGCCGATCTGGCCGGCCTGATGAACCGCGATGCGGATTTCGAGGGCACGCTTTCCTTCCTGTCGGCATCGAACGAAGCAAGCGGCAAGGACGAGGACGAATATTTCAACCTCAAGACCTCGTCCCGCGACGGCGCGCTGTCCTTCGCCATGAAGGACGGCCACCTGCGATATGAACTGGCGCAGGAGGGGCTGACGGTCGATGCCTCGTCCAGCAGCCTGCCGATGCCTGTCACGATCGAGATCGAAGAGGCGGCGCTGCGGCTCGACATGCCATTCACCAAGGCCGAGGAAGCGCAGGATTTCTCGCTCTCGGCCCGGCTCAAGGATTTCATCATGGCCGAATCCGTCTGGGCGCTGTTCGACGAAAAGAAGACGCTGCCCCGCGATCCGGCGAATATCGCGCTCGACCTGAGCGGCCGGGCGAAGCTGCTGTTCGACTATCTGAATCCCGAAGTGGCCGCCGAACTCGAGGAATCGGGCGAAGCGCCGGGCGAGATCGAGGAAATCAACATCGACAACCTGCTGGTGTCGATGCTGGGCGCAAGGCTGACCGGCAAGGGTGCCTTCACGTTCCATAACGAGGACACCCAGACCTTCGACGGCTTTCCCCGCCCTGAAGGCACAGCCGAGATCGAAATCACCGGGGCGAACGGGCTGCTGGACCGGCTGATCGAAGGCGGTTTCCTCGACAAGGACAGCGCCATGGGCTTCCGCATGATGCTGAGCATGTTCTCGGTCCCCGGCGAGGGCGAGGATACGGTGACATCCGCCATCGAGGTGAACGACAAAGGCCATGTCCTGGCGAACGGGCAGCGTCTGCGCTGAACATGCCCGCGCCCTGATGATCGCGGGTTTGATCGTGGGGGCGGCCGTGGTGCCGCCCCTTTTTCGTCCGCGCAAGACCCGCCGCGCCGGATTGCACGGCCCACGCCTTGCAGGAGGGGCGGGCGATAGCTACCTGCAAGGCGCAGCGATTCTGTTTGAAAGGTTCCCATGACCCGAAGGCTCGAAGATATCGCCGGGGCGGCCCTGACCCGTGCCCGGACCGCCGGCGCCGAGGATGCGGACGTGATCCTGATCGCGGGCAGGTCGGTTTCGATCGACATCCGTTCGGGTGCGCTCGAACAGGCGGAGCGTTCGGAATCGGTGGATATCGGGCTGCGGGTCTTTGTCGGCAGGCGGCAGGCGATCGTTTCCGCCTCGGACACCCGCGAGAACACGCTCGACGCCATGGCCCTGCGTGCGATCGCCATGGCGCGCGAGGCGCCCGAAGACCCCTATGCCGGCCTTGCGGAGCGCGGACAACTTGCGGCGGAACGTGACGCCGCGCCGCTTGAGCTCGCCGATCCGGCACCGGAACCCACCCCGGCGCAGCTGGAACAGGACGCGCGGCGCGCGGAGGCGGCGGCGCAGGCCGTGTCCGGGGTCAGCCAGGTCGATGTGGCCAGTGCCGCCTATTCGTCGAGCGAGGTCTTTCTGGCCGCGAGCAGCGGATTTTCCGGCGGTTATCGCCGCACCGCGCGCACCACCGCCTGCGTCGCCATCGCCGGGAGCGGAACCGGCATGGAGCGCGACCACGACGGCGACATGCGCATCTGGCAGAACGACCTGCGCAGCCCCGAAGAAATCGGCACCTGCGCGGGCGAGCGGGCCGTGGCGCGGCTTGGGGCGCGCCGGCCCCGCACCGGAGCCTATCCGGTCCTGTTTGACGAGCGGGTCGCCGGGTCGCTGATCGGTCATCTTCTCGGGGCCGCGAACGGCCTTGCGGTGGCGCGGGGTGCGTCCTGGCTTGCGGATGCGCTCGACAAGCCGGTGCTGCCCGAGGGGCTGTCGCTGATCGAGGACCCGCACCGTCCCCGTGTGAGCGGCTCGCGTCCGTTCGACGGCGAGGGGCTTGCGACACGGCGGCGCGCCATCGTCGATGCGGGCCGGCTGACCGGCTGGACGCTCGACCTTGCAAGCGCGCGCAAGCTCGGCATGGAGCCGACCGGCAACGCCGTGCGCGGCATCTCCTCGCCGCCGTCGCCCGGCAACTGGAACATTGCGCTCACCCAGGGACAGCGCACGCGCGGGGATCTGATCCGCGACATGGGCACGGGGCTTCTGGTCACGTCGCTGATCGGCGCGACCATCAACCCCAACACCGGCGATTATTCACGGGGCGCTTCGGGGTTCTGGGTCGAGGACGGAGAGATCACCGGCCCGGTGAACGAATGCACCATCGCCGGCAATCTGCGCGAGATGCTGCTTGGCCTGCAACCCGCCGATGATGCGCGCCCCTGGCTGTCGCGCGTGGTGCCTTCGCTCCTTGTCGAGGGAATGACCATTGCCGGAAGCTGAAAACGACCTTGCCCTGCTGACCGAAGCCGCCCGTGCCGCGGGTGAGGTCGCGCTCGGCATGGCGGGGCCGTCGCTGCGCCACTGGGACAAGCCGGGCGGCGCCGGACCGGTCAGCGCCGGCGATCTGGCGGTGAACGACCTGCTCGAGGACCGCCTGCGCGGGGCGCGCCCGGATTACGGCTGGCTGTCCGAGGAATCGCCCGACGATCCGGCGCGGCTCGGGCAGGAGCGTGCCTTCATCGTCGATCCGATCGACGGGACGCGCTGCTATATCGACGGCAACAAGTCCTGGGCCCATGCCCTGGCCATCACCCGCGGCGGCGAGGTCGAGACGGCGGTGATCTACCTTCCCCGCCTCGACCTGCTTTACCACGCCAGCCGGGGCGGCGGCGCCTTTCTGAACGGCCGGCCGATTTCCCCCTCTCCGCAGAGCGACCTGGAACATGCCGAGATCCTCGCGGCGCGGCGGGTGATGGAGCCCGGAAACTGGCGCGGCGGCCATGTGCCGCATTTCCGCCGCGCGCACCGGCCGTCGCTGGCCTGGCGCATGGCGCTGGTGGCCGAGGGGCGTTTCGATGCCATGCTGACCCTGCACCCGGCGTGGGAATGGGACATCGCCGCCGGCGATCTGATCCTGCGCGAGGCGGGCGCGCTCTGCACCGACCGGCGCGGGCATGGCCTGCGGTTCAACAATCCCGTGCCGCAGACCGACGGGGTGGTGGCCGGGGCGGCGGCGCTGCACGGCCAGATCCGCACCGCCCTGCGCGAACCCTGACGCCGCTTGACGCGTGACCCGCTTGGCGTAGGTTGCGGGCATATCTGCGACCCTGAAGGAGCACCCATGACCAAACGACTGCATCTCGTCTTTGGCGGCGAACTGATCGACCCTTCGCAGACGCGGTTCCGCGATGTGAACGACATTCATATCGTCGGCATGTTTCCCGATTACGAAAGCGCCCATGCGGCCTGGAAGGCCGAGGCCCAGCGCACCGTGGACAATGCACACATGCGCTACTTCATCGCCCATATCCACCGGCTGCGCGACGAAGCGACCGAGGCCTCGCCGACCGAGGAGCTCGGCTGAACCCATGGCCGTGCGGCATGGCTTCACGGCGGGATGGCGGCAGCCACCGCGGATGCCGCCGGATGCGCTCCCGGGGGGCCGCCCCGGTGCGGCCGACCGCCGCAAGGATGGCCGCGAACTGGTCTGGGCCCATGCCACCAGCAGCGCCCGGCTTGCCGTGCTGCATGAACTCGGCCAGCGCCTGCAGACCCAGCGCGGCGACGTCGACCTTCTGATCACGGTCGAACAGGGGCGCATCCCCGGCCTGGCCGCGCTGCGCGACAGCGATGTCGCCCGGCTGGTGATCCTCGACGGGGACCGCCTGGCGCCGCTGGAACGGGCGGCGGGGCGCTGGCCGCCCGACCTGTGCCTCTGGCTCGGCGGGCACCTCATGCCGAACGTGATCGCGGCGGTGGCGGCGACACGGGCGCCGCTCGTGCTGCTGGATGTGGGCGAGGCCGACCTGCCCGAGCGGCGGCGGCGCTGGTTCATCGACCATACGCGGCGCAAGCTCGCCACCTTCGACCGGGTGCTGACCACAAGCGCCGGCGCGGCCGCGGCCATGCGCCGCCTTGGCGTGACGGACGAGCGGATCACGATCATGAGCCGGCTGCGCCCCTCGGTGCTGCCGCCCCCCTGCCCCGAGACCGATCTCACCGCATTCACCCAGGCCCTGTCGAGCCGCCCGGTCTGGCTGGCCGCCCATGTGAAGGCCGAGGAATTCTCCGCCGTGATCGAGGCGCACCTGATCGCGCTGCGGCTTGTTCACCGGCTGCTGCTGGTGATCCTCCCGGAACGCGAAACGGATATCGAAACGCTTCGGCCGATGCTGGCCGCGGCCAATCTGCGCTTTGCCGCCTGGAGCGACGGCCCCGCGATCGAGGATCACAAGCAGGTTTTGATCGCCGATGGCGGTGCGGGCACCGGGCTCTGGTATCGCGCGGCGCCGGTTGCCTTTCTCGCCGGATCGCTCGCGCCCGGGATGCGCGGCATCTGCCCGCTCGAGGCCGCCGCGCTCGGCACGGCCATCCTGCACGGGCCGAACGTGCGCGACCACCAGGAAAGCTATGCACGTTTCGCCGCCGCCGGCGCCGCCCGGATCGTCAATGACGGCCTGTCGCTCGGCTCAGCGATCATTCAGCTCACGCCACCCGATCAGGCGTCGGAACTCGCCCTTGCCGGCTGGCGGGTGATCACCGAAAGCGCGGAGGCGACCGACCGGCTGCTGGACCTGGTTCAGGAGACGCTGGATACCGGGAGCGTGCCCCATGCGCGCGCCTGACTTCTGGAACAATCCACCGGATGCGCCCGGCTGGCAGGCGCGGGCGCTGGCGCCGCTCGGCGCAGTCTATGCCAAGGCGACCGCACGCCGGATCGCGGGGGGCGCGCCCTTTGACCCCGGCATCCCGGTCATCTGCGCGGGCAATCTGAACGCGGGCGGCAGCGGCAAGACGCCGACGGTGATCTGGCTTTGCGAGGCACTCGCCCGGATGGGCCATGCGCCGCATGTGCTCTCGCGCGGCTATGGCGGCAGCGCGACCGGCCCGCTCGAGGTCGATCCGCGGCGCCACAGCGCGGCCGAGGTCGGGGACGAGCCGCTTCTGCTGTCGGCCTTTGCCCGCACCTGGGTGGCCCGGGACCGCCCGGCAGGCGCCCGTGCCGCGGCCGCAGCCGGAGCCAGCGTCCTGGTGATGGATGACGGCTTTCAGGATCCGGCACTCGGGAAATCGTTCGCGCTGCTGGTGGTGGATGCGGAAACCGGCTTTGGCAACGGGCGCTGCCTGCCGGCCGGGCCGCTGCGCGAACCGGTCGCGGCGGGGCTTGCCCGGGCCGATGCCCTGCTTTCGATCGGCCCCGCGCCGGCGCAGGACCAGTTCACGGCCCGCTGGGGCGCGGAAATCCGCGTCCCGCATGTGACCGGGGCGCTCGCGCCGCTCAGGACCGGCATGACATGGGAGGGCACGCCGGTGCTCGCCTTTGCCGGCATCGGGCGGCCGGAGAAATTCTTTGCCACCCTGCGCGGGCTTGGCGCCGATCTGCGGCGGGCCGAGGCGCTCGACGATCACCAGCCGCTGTCGCCGGCGCTGATGGCCCGGCTCGAAAATGAGGCGATGCTGCTCGGGGCGCAGATGGTGACCACCGAAAAGGACGCGGTGCGCCTGCCGCCCGCCTTCCGCATGAAGGTGATCACCCTGCCGGTGCGGCTCGGGATCGAAGAGCCCGAACCGCTGCTTGCGCTGCTGCGAAAGGCCGCGCCCCCGCCTGCATGAGACGGGGAAGCCGGATCATTCGCCGGCTTTTTCAAGCTCGGAGTCGAGCAGCCTGGCGAAATCCTCGTAGGACTGGTTCGAGACCAGCGTGCCGTTGACGACAAAGCTCGGGGTGCTCTCGATCTCGTCCCTGTCGCGATTGTCATCATACCATTCCACCAGCGCCTGCGCCTTGTCCCCATCCTGAAGGCAGGCTTCAAGCTGCGCGTCGTCCAGCCCCGCGACGCGGCCGATCTTGCGCAACTGGTCAACAGCGAATGCATTCATGACTTCGTCAGGGCCGGGGGCAGGAACCCATTCATCCTGCTTTTCAAAGATCAGGTCGTTGATGCCGAAGAACTTGTCCTCGCCGCCGCAGCGCGCGACCATCGAGGCCCAGAGACCGAAACGGTCGAAATAGACCTCGCGGTGAATCCAGCGCACCTTGCCGGTGTCGATGTAGTTCTCCTTGATCTGCTTGAACGGCCCCTGTGTGAAGGCGGCGCAATGCGGGCAGGTATAGGAGGCATATTCGATGACCTCGACCGGCGCATCCTCGGCCCCGAGAACCATCTCGTGAATCTGTGCCGAGCTGTCCCCGGCAGCGGTTTCTTCCTGCGCCTGATCGGCGGCCGTCTCTTCCGTCGCCGGATCCTCGGCTGCGGTTGCGCCGGCTTCGGACTCTGCCGCCTCCTCCTGGGCCATGGCGGCGCCGATCAGGGCGGGCTCCTCGCCGGCTTTCGGGCTCAACGCCAGGTAGCCGCCCAGCGCCAGCAGGGCGCCGGTGACGATCACCGCTGTCATTCGCTTCATTTCAGCCTCACTTTCAGGGTTTCGTTCTGGACAATATATTGCAGGCAAGCTGTTCGAGCGCGGCGCGCAGCGGCTCATTCTGCACGCTGTCTGCTACGTTGCGCGCGCGTGCGGACAGCTCCGGTGCGGGCTCCCGGGGGGGAACTCCCGGCGCCGCGCGGCCATCGGCGGGCGGCGGCGGCGCATAGGGCGTCTGGTCCTCGGCCAGGGCGGTGGGCGCGGTCTGGGTGATACGGACGCGGCTGATCGCGTTATAGCCGTAGACCGCGTTCACCTTTTCGCGCAGCCGTTCCTTCTGCATCTCCAGCATCACCGCCTGCGGGCCGGTGGTCAGCAGCGTGAGCGTTGCGCCCAGCCCGCCGCGTCCATAGGTTACCTTGACCGGGCGCGCGACCGGCGCGATTGCGGGGCCGGCGATCTCGTCCCAATGGGTGAGCAGCCGCGACACGGCAAAGCCCCGGCTTTCGCCCACACGGCGGATCTGTTCGCCCAGAAGCGCCGAGGTGCGCTTGAACCCGCGCGTTGTCGCCCGCCGTTGCGCCATCGTGTCCTGATCGTGCCTTTCCTGTTTCTCGCAGTCATTCTAGGGATCGGGTGGAGGGATACCAGTGCCAGCAGAAAGCAGCGCATAAAGAAAATGTGTAACAGCCGGATCAGCGCCTTGTTGCTTGCCTGGTATGACGACCATGCGCGCACCCTGCCCTGGCGGGTCGGCCCCGCGGCGCGGGCCAAGGGCATCCGCCCGGACCCCTATCGCGTCTGGCTGTCGGAGATCATGCTGCAGCAGACCACTGTCGCCGCCGTCCGGGGCTATTTCGAGCGGTTCACCGCGCGCTGGCCCGACATCCATGCGCTGGCGGCGGAACAGGAGGGCGAGGTCATGGCCCAATGGGCGGGGCTCGGGTATTACGCGCGGGCGCGCAACCTGCTGAAATGCGCGCGCATGGTGGTGCGCGACCATGGCGGGCGGTTCCCGGACGACCATGCCGCCCTCCTCGCCCTGCCGGGCATCGGCCCCTATACGGCGGCGGCGATCGCCGCGATTGCCTTTGACCGGCCGGAAACGGTCGTCGATGGCAATGTCGAGCGCGTCATCGCGCGGCTGTTCGACATTCACGCCCCGCTCCCGGGCGTGAAGCCGCTGCTGCGCGAACGGGCCGCCACGCTGACCCCGCAGCAGCGTCCGGGCGATCACGCGCAGGCGATGATGGATCTCGGCGCGACCATCTGCACGCCGCGCGCGCCGGCCTGCGGCATCTGTCCGCTGCGCGGGCCTTGCGCCGGATTTCGCGCCGGCGATCCCGCGAGCCTGCCGCGGCGCCTGCCGAAACGCGCGAAACCGACGCGGCGCGGCACCGTTTATATCGGCCGGCGCGAGGACGGGGCCTGGCTGCTCGAGCGGCGGGGCGAGAACGGAATGCTCGGCGGGATGCTCGGCTGGCCGGGCTCCGACTGGGACGACCCGGAAGCCGCCGGCCATGTCCCGCCGGCCGCGGCCGAGTGGCAACTGCTCGCGGAAGAGGTGCGCCACAGCTTCACACATTTCCACCTGATCCTTGCGGTTCAGGTCGCGACGCTCCCTGCGGATGCCAGGCCCACGCGCGGATTCTTCGTCGCCGGCGAGGATTTCCGGCCGGCCGACCTGCCGACCCTGATGCGCAAGGCCCATGCGCTGGCCGACGAAAAAGGCCCCGCCGGAAACGGCGGGGCCAAGGTGGGGCAGCCCGAGACAGCGGGCGCCCGGCGGTAGACTGTCCTGCAATGTCGTGTGAGGTTGCGGATTATCCCTGCATTTCCGCGCGGATCTGCTGGCGCAGCACGTCGATCGACACCAGTTGCCCGTCACGCCTGAAACACCAGTAGGTCCAGCCGTTGCAGCTTGGCGCGCCCTCGTAATGGGCGCCGACCTGGTGGATCGAACCCTTCACATCGGCGCCGACGAGCGTGCCGTCGGCGCGCAGCCGGGCCTTGAAACGGCGGTTCGCGGAGTAAAGCTCTTCGCCCGGGCGCAGCATTCCGCGCTCGATCAACTGACCGAAGGGAACGCGGGGTTCGGCCCGTTTCGACGCGCTGACCTCGAGCGCCTCGCGGTCGAACTTGCGCACCTTCGCAAGGCGCTTTTCGGCGACCCGGCGATAGGATTCCTCGCGCTCGATGCCGATATATTCACGGCCGAGCATCTTGGCGACGGCACCCGTGGTGCCGGTGCCGAAAAACGGGTCGAGCACCACGTCGCCCGGGTTGGTGGTGCCGACCAGCACCCGGTGGAGAAGCGATTCGGGCTTTTGCGTCGGATGCGCCTTGTCGCCCTTTTCGTCCTTGAGCCGCTCATGCCCCGAACAGATCGGCAGCACCCAGTCGCTGCGCATCTGGACCCCTTCGTTCAGGGCCTTCAGCGCCTCGTAGTTGAAGGTATATTTCCCGCCCTCGGACTTGCTGGCCCAGATCATTGTCTCATGCGCGTTGGTCAGGCGCTTGCCGCGGAAATTGGGCATCGGGTTCGACTTGCGCCAGACCACATCGTTCAGGATCCAGAACCCCTGATTCTGCAGCGCGGCCCCGACCCGGAAGATGTTGTGATAGGAACCGATCACCCAGATCGCTCCCTGCGGTTTCAGCAGCCGCCGCGCGGCGCTCAGCCAGTCGCGGGTGAAGGCGTCATAAGCCGCGAAGGAAGAAAACTGGTCCCAGTCGTCGTCAACCGCATCCACAAGGCTGTTGTCGGGACGATGCAGCGTGCCGCGCAACTGCAGGTTGTAGGGCGGATCCGCGAAAATGAGGTCGATCGACTCGGCCGGCAGGGAATTCATCACCTCGATGCAATCGCCATCGAGAATACGGTTAAGCGGGAGCGCCTCTGCGCCCTTGACCCTGGTCATCGTCATTCACTGCCTCATTATCGGGCGATTTGTGCCCTGTGGTTGAGCAAAGGATGAGTCAAACCGGAATCCGGGTCAATTTCTTTTTGAATCAGGCGCTTATGGATTTTTCTTGATACAACATCTTGTGGACGGGAGCGAAAGATCGCCTATGGTGTGGGGTCACGCCAAGATCTCGAAGCGCTTCTCTGTGGCTTTTTGATCCATATCCCATGTTGGTCTCCCAGCCATAGCCCGGAAACTGTTGCGCCAGATCCGCCATCAGCCGATCGCGGCAGGTCTTGGCCATGATCGAGGCGGCGGCGATCGACAGGCAGCACCCGTCGCCGCCGACCACCGCCCGCGCCGGGAGCGCCAACCCGTCGGGCAACATGCGGCCGTCGATCAGCACGAAATCGGGCGCGGGATCCAGCGCCGCAAGCGCACGGATCATGGCAAGGTGGCTTGCGCGCAGGATATTGAGCGTGTCGATCTCGGCCACATCCGCATGGGCGACGGAAACGGTGGCGCAGGCCGCGATCTCGGCGGCAAGAACCTCGCGCCGCCGCGCGGTCAGCCGTTTGGAATCGTCGATGCCGTCGGGAACCGCAGCAAGGTCGAGCACCACCGCCGCCGCCGTCACCGGCCCGGCGAGCGGCCCGCGCCCGACCTCGTCCACCCCGGCGATGCGCAGAAAGCCGCGCTGCCGCAACGCGGCCTCGTGGCTGGAATCGGGACCGGGACGGTCGTTCTGCCGGAGGCACATGGCTCAGCCGTCCTGGGCGACGCTCTGGCGCTGTTCGCCCAGCCCCTCGATGCGCATCACCATCTCGTCCCCGGCGCGGAGGAACACGCGGCTGGGTTTCTGCGCCATGCCGACACCGGAGGGCGTGCCGGTCGCGATCAGATCGCCCGGGTGCAGCGTCATCAGTTCCGACAGGTGCGAGATGATCCGCGCAACGCTGAAGATCATGTTCCCGGTGTTGCCGTCCTGCATCCGCCGGCCGTTCACGTCCGAGGTGAGGCCCAGCTTCTGGGGGTCCGCGATCTCGTCGCGCGTGACCAGCCAGGGACCGACCGGGCCGAAGGTGTCGCAGGATTTGCCCTTGGTCCACTGGCCGTTCAGCTTGCTCTGGAAGCGGCGTTCGCTGACATCGTTGACGATGCAGTAGCCCGCCACGTGGTCGAGCGCCTCGGCCTCGGAGAGATATTTCCCGGCCTTGCCGATCACCACGCCAAGTTCGACCTCCCAGTCGGCGTGGCGGGATTCGCGCGGCAGGCTCACGGTGTCGTTCGGCCCGCAGATCGCGGAATTCGCCTTGAGGAACAGGATTGGATATTCGGGGATCTCGGACCCCGTCTCGGCCGCATGATCGGAATAGTTCAGGCCGATGCACAGGAACTTGCCGATATTTCCGACGCAGGGACCAAGGCGCGGATTGCCCTCGACCAGCGGCAGGTCCGCCGGATCGAGCGCGCGCAGCCGCGCCAGCGTCGCCTCGTCCAGCGTCGCACCGGTGATGTCGGCAACCTCGCCCGACAGATCGCGGATCCGGCCATCCTGATCGAGCAGCCCCGGCTTCTCGGTTCCTGTTTCTCCGTAACGCAGCAATTTCATGGTGAACCTTCCCTGTTGATGATCCGTTGCGCGGACCTGGCGCTAGCGCGCGCCCTCCGCAAAGGCGGCGCCGTGGCGGCGGCGCAATTCGGCCTTCTGCACCTTGCCCATGGTGTTGCGCGGCAGTTCCCCGGCCATGACGTAAAGGCGCGGCTGCTTGAAGCGGGCCAGCCGCTGCGCGAGCGTGTCCCGGATGACGCTCTCGTCCGGGACACGGCCCGGCTCGGGCACCACCACGGCGACGAGCCCCTCGCCCATGTCGGGATGCGGCACCCCGATCACCGCTGATTCGAGCACCCCCGGCACGGCGTCGATCAGTTCCTCGATCTCGCGCGGATAGATGTTGTAGCCGCCCGAGATCACCAGATCCTTCTCCCGCCCGACAATGGTCACGTAACCGTCCTCGGCGCGCCGCCCGAGATCCCCGGTGATGAACCAGCCGTCCGCGCGCAGTTCCGCCGCGGTCTTTTCCGGCATCTGCCAGTAGCCCCGGAACACGTTGGGGCCGCGCACCTCGATCATCCCGGTCGCGCCCGTGGCGACTTCGGTCTCGGTGCCGGGTTCGCAGATGCGCAGTTCCACCCCCGGCAGCGGCAGGCCGACGGTGCCGGGGCGGCGTTCGCCCGCGTAGGGGTTGGAGGTGTTCATGTTGGTTTCGGTCATGCCGTAGCGTTCGAGAATCCGGCTCCCCATGCGGGCCTCGAAACGATGGTGCGTTTCCTCGAGCATCGGGGCGGAGCCGCTGATCCAGACGCGCATGTGCCCGCCGAGCGCGCGGTCGAAACGCTCGTCCGCCAGCAGCCGGGTATAGAAGGTCGGCACCCCCATCATCGCGCTCGCCCGCGGGATTGCCGCGAGCACCGCATCCACGTCGAACCGCGGCAGGAACACCATCGACCCGCCAGCAAGCAGCGTCACGTTGATCGCCACGAACAGCCCGTGCGAATGAAAGATCGGCAGCGCATGAACCAGAACGTCATCCGCCGTGAAGCGCCAGCTATCCACCAGCGCCCGCGCATTCGACAGCAGGTTGCCCTGCGTCAGCATGGCCCCCTTGGAACGCCCGGTGGTGCCGGATGTATAGAGAAACGCCGCAAGGTCGCCTTCCCGTCGCGGCACGGGCGGGGCGGGATCGGCGGTCAGGGCCGCTTCGGCAAGGCTGCCATCGCCCGCGACCCCGAGCGTCTCGAACCGCGCCCCGGCACGGGCCGCCATATCGGACAGCGCGGCCGCGCGGCCGGGATCGGCCAGCAGCAGCTTCGCGCCGGAATCGGTCACGAAATAGGAAAGCTCCGCCGGGGTATAGGCGGTGTTGAGCGGCAGGAAGATGATGCCCTGCGCCGCGCAGGCGCCATAAAGCGCGATGGCATCCGGGGATTTTTCGACCTGCACCGCAAGCCGGTCCCCGGGTTCGAGCCCCATGGCCCGCAACGCGCCGCCGATCCGCTGCACGCGCTCCATGAACGCCCCGTGGCTGATCGTCTCGCCGGAGGGCAGATGCAGGAACGGGCTGTCGCGGCGCTCATGCTGCGCGAACAGCATGTCGTGGAGCGGGTTCATGACGGCTCTTTCTTCTCGGCCTGCCGCGCCAGCCCCTGCACGCGCCGGCTCGCTGCCGGGCGTCCCGCCGCGAGCCCGGCCAGATTGCGGGCGATGCGGTCGGGGTCGTACAGATAGTTCACCATCACCCCGTGCGACTGCCGGCGGCCCGATTCGGACAGATCGGCAGCCACGTGGATGTCGTGGATCTCGGCCCCGTTGCCGAGGTGGAACCGCGCCACCGGATCCTTCGGGCGCTGCCCCTCCATCCCGAGCAGATAGCGTGCGGCGATGCGCGGCAGTCGCGCGGCGGCATCATCGTCCTCGGGTGTAAGGGTCACCCCCTGCTCGGCCATCCAGACGGCAAGCCCGGGAATCGGCGAGAGGGTGACGAACGTGCGAAGCTGCGGACATTCCGCCGAAAGCTCCGCCACCACCTGCTTGATCAGCGAATTGCCGAAGGAGATCCCGGCCAGCCCGCGCTGGCAGTTGGAAATCGAATAGAACACCGCCGTGTCGGCCTTGCCCGGCTGAAGCGCCTTGCGCGTGCCGGTCAGCAGATCGTCGATCGCTCCGGGCACGCCGCGGGTCAGCGCCACCTCGACAAAGATCAGCGGATCGTCAGGCATGGCCGGGTGGAAAAAGGCAAAGCAGCGCCGGTCCGGCGGCTCGAGCCGCAGGCGCAGATCCTCCCAGCTGTGGATGGCGTGCACGGCCTCGTAATGGATGATCTTTTCCAGCACATTGGCCGGCGTTTCCCAGCTGATCGGGCGCAGCACCAGAAAGCCGCGATTGAACCACGACCGCAGCAGATGGCGCAGATCGGTATCGAGCCGCTTGAGCGACGGATGGTCGCGGGTGACGCGCAGCAGATCGCCGCGCATCTGCACGAGCTTGGCCGTGGCGCCGGGCACCCGGTTCAGGCGGCGGAACAGTTCCTGCCGGGGGGGTTCTGCCGCGGCCATGAGCGCGCGATAGTTCCTGATGCCCTGCTCGGCCTCGTAACGATCCAGCGCCTCGCGAAGCTCGCCGGTGTCGATGCCGCAATCATCGGCCAGAAAGCTGAAGAATGCCAGCCGCTCACCGTCGTCCATACGCCCATAACGGTCGAGAATGCGCCGCGCGAGTTCGAGTTCGGTCATCTCGTCCCCGGCCTCGAGCAGATCCCGGGCAAGCCGGTCTATGGGACGTGAATCATCGCCGCTGGCGCCCGCGTAGCGCCGCTCGAACACGGTATTCAGGAGATCTCCGAGCAGGCTCATGGTGCTCCCTCGCGCATTGCCTGCCCCATGCTTATCGGCAGTGCGCGGGATGCACAACTGCACCGCAACAGGGGCCGGCGGCGGCCGCATCGCGCCGCAGTTCCGACCCCCGCAAACCGGCGGGGCGACCCGGTTTAGGCATTTGCAATACCTGTTTGTGCGCTGTATATTTCAACCCGTGTCGTGGTCGCCCGAAGCGGCGCAGGAGGGATGCAGATGTCCTTTACACTCATGGCCGATGGCCGCACCGTGATCGACACCGCAGCACTTGCCGAAGCATTCGGCACCACCGCCGAGGAATTCGAGACAAGGCTGCATACCGGGGCGATTTCGCACTGGTTCGAACGCGGCGACGGCGATCAGGACAACCGCGCCCTTCCCGTATTCTTTGCCGCCGACAGCAACACGCGCGTGGAACTGGACGACGGCGGCAGGCCCCGCGTCGCGGCCCCCGCGCCTGCCGGAATGGTGCGGTGATCAGTCCCGGCGCACCGAGAATCAAGGGCGGGTCCGGGCAGTCATTCGGAAAGGAGCGACCATGTCGGATACGATCTTTCCCGGCAACACGGGCGAACTCGGCAGGACGCGGCGGGAACTCACGCCGCAGGCCAGCGCGGCGTTTGCGGATTTCAGCAAGGCCGTCTTTGCCGATGGCGCGCTTGACGCGACCACCAAGCAACTGATCGCCGTCGCCGTGGCCCATGTGACCCAGTGCCCCTATTGCATTCGCGGCCACACCAGATCGGCGCTGCGCCACGGCGCCACGGATGCCCAGATCATGGAGGCGATCTGGGTCGCTGCCGAGATGCGCGCGGGCGGCGCCTATGCCCATTCAGCGCTGGCGCTGGACGAGATCGAAAAGGCCGCGAACAAGGGCTGACCACAAGGGCTGACAGCAACCGGGGCAGAGCAGCCGCAGCAGGATTCACCACGTCAATCAACAAGGAAATCAACAAGGAGAAAGACCCATGACCCGCATGCTGACCACCCTTGCCGCCGCCGGGGCGCTCGCTCTCGCCGCCGGCGCGGCATCCGCCGAGGACGGCACCTGGACCGTCGAGTTCATGCCCATGAATGCCGATACCGCCGGCAGCGAGGCCGCAGGCACGGCCACGCTCACGGCTGCGGGCGATACGCTCACGATCCGCGTCGACGCCACCGGCACCACGCCCGGGATCGTGCATCTCCAGCATTTCCACGGCTTTGCCGAAGGCGACGAAAGCTCGACCTGCCCCGGGCTCGATGCCGACACCAATGACGACGGCATCATCGACCTGATCGAGACCGAACCGGCCGCCGGCACCACCATGGTGCCCTTCCACGGCGACCCGGCCAGCATGGCGATCGAGGCCGAGGGATACCCGACCGCCGATGACGAGGGCGCCTACAGCTATGAGCAGGAGGTCTCGCTTCCCGATCTCGAGGCCGCCTTTGCCGAAGCCTTCCCCGGGCAGGAGCTTGATTTCGGGCGCCGGGTCGTGTTCCTCCACGGGGTTGCCGAAGGCACCGATCTGCCCGATACGGTGCAATCGCTTGGCGATGTGCCCGCACATGTCACCCTGCCCATCGCCTGCGGCGTGCTTGAAGCCGCAGCAGAGTGAGTGACGCGAAACTTGCGATTCAGGAGGCCCGGCGCCATATGCGCAGGGCCACCCGCGAACCAGACTGACAGGAGTCCAGCTTGGCCACCAGCAAACCTTCTCAATCCGATACGCAATCCAGCCCGCTTGCGTCACTCGGGCGCATGATCGCGATCAGCAGCGGCAAGGGCGGCGTCGGGAAATCGACCGTCACCGCGAACCTCGCCGTGATGCTGGCGCGACAGGGCCTGAAGGTCGGGCTCGTGGATGCCGACCTCTACGGCCCCTCGATTCCGGGAATGCTCGGCCTGCCCGGCAACCAGCCCCCCGAGATGACACCGGATCACAAGGTGATCCCGGCCGAGGCGCATGGCGTCAAGGTGATCTCCATGGGGATGCTGACCGCCGACGACCGCCCGGCGATCATGCGCGGCCCCATGGTCGCGAAATACCTGCAGATGTTCGTCACCCAGGTGAACTGGGGCGAGCTTGACATGCTGCTGCTGGACCTGCCGCCGGGAACGGGCGACATCCAGTTGACGCTGGCGCAGGCCTTTCCGCTGGCCGGGGCAGTGGTGGTCAGCACCCCGCAGGACGTCAGCCTCAAGATCGCGCGGCGCGGGCTGCGCATGATGGAACAGGTCAAGGTGCCGATTCTCGGCATCATCGAGAACATGAGCGGCTTTACCTGCCCGGGCTGCGGCGAGGTCACGCATATCTTTCACCACGGCGGCGGGCGGAAGATCGCGGAGAACCTCGGCGTTCCGTTTCTCGGGGCGATCCCGCTCGACCCGGCGATCGTGGACAGCGGCGACAGCGGCAGGCCGGTGATCGAAATCGCACCAAACAGCCCCGCCGCCGAGGCCTATCGCTCGATCGCCGAGATGCTGTCGGGCGGGGTGGAAAACGCGGGCGGCATCGCCATCCCCTTCGACTGGGATATTGCCAGCGGCAAGGGAAAGCCCGACCCGGCCACCCATGGCGCGGCCGAGCGGCCCATGGCGCTGGATTACGACCCGACCGGGCTCACGATCCACTGGTCGGACGGGCAGTCGCAGACCATTGACCCGCGCGAATTGCGCCTTGCCTGCCATTGCGCAGCCTGCCGGGACGAGTTGAGCGGCAAGCGGCTCGTCGATCCGAAGCTCGTGCCGCTCGACGTTGCGCCGACTCGGATCTGGAGCGTCGGCAACTACGCGATCGGCGTGGCCTTCAGCGACCGCCACAACTCCAGCATCTACACCTGGCCGGCGCTGCGCGAACTCGACAGTGTCGAGGCCGAGGATGTCTGAACCCGCGCGCCGCCGCATCCGCGCCCAGGGCAGCCCGGGCCAGCCCCTGCTCATGCGCTTCATCCTCGAGGCGCCGGTGCAGGAGGGCCGCTCGGCCCTGTTCGAGAACGGCGAAAGCGATGCGCCGCTTGCGCAGGCGCTGTTCGCGATCGACGGCGTGCGCCGGGTGCAGGTGAGCGGGGAAACCGTGCTGGTGACGCGGACCTCGCGCCGCGACTGGGACGAACTCAAGGCGCCGATCGCTGCGGCGCTGCGGCATGTGCTGGACGCGACCGGTGAGCCGCTCGGCAGCGTGCAGGCGCCGACCCACACAAAGGAAAGCGACGCGGCCCTGCTGCGGGCGGTAAACGAACTGCTGGACAGCAAGGCCAACCCCTCGATCGCAAGCCACGGCGGCGAAGTCACCGCCGAAAGCGTCGAGAACGGCAATGTCTATATCCGCATGGGCGGCGGCTGCCAGGGTTGCGCCTCGTCGGCGCTGACTTTGCGGCGCGGGGTCGAGACCATCCTGCGCGCGGCCCTGCCCCAGATCGCCGAGATCGTCGACATCACCGACCACGCGAGCGGCGAGAACCCCTTCTACAAGAGCAGCACCGGCCAGAGCCCGAGCTTCCACCGCGCGATTCCGCCCGACCACATCGGCTGGGAAGACGGCGAACTGGTGATCGACCCGGATTACCTTGCGCCGCGTCTGGGGCTGACGCCGGATGCGCTCCACGCGGGGCTTGCGGCGGGCTCGATCATCATCAGTTCGCAGGCGCGCCCGGCGCCCTATTCCGACCAGACCCGGGTGGTCGCGCGCAGCCGCGACCGCGCATGGGCGGCCGATGTCCTCCCCGACGGGAGCGCACGCGAAGTGCCGCCCCCGCGGGAGATTTCCCCCGCAGAGCAGGCGGCGCTGACCTTCCCGCGCGAGGTGCGCGCCTATCTCGAAACCCTGCCGGCGGGCGCGATCCCGATCACCTATGGCCAGCTTGCACGCGGGCTTGGCATGTACGCGCCCGGTTCGGTCCGCAAGGTGACGGCGGCGCTCGAGGATCTGATGCGCGAGGACAGCGTGACCGGGCGCCCCTTCATCGCGGCCCGGGTGGTGGGGCGCGGGGCCGGGGGCATGCCGCGGCGGGGGTTCTTCGATCTGGCGCGCGCGCTCGGCCGCATGACCGGGGATTCCGAGCGGGAATTCCACGAACGCGAGCTGCGCGCGGGCCTTGCGGTGCCGCCGCCCGCCTTTACCGGCACCTGATCCGCGAGCGGCGAAAGGACACTCCCGGGGCGGTCATCCGCGGGGCCATGGCATGGAAAAACACGGGCTCGGGGCACATTTCTCCTGTTGACACGACCCTGCCGCGCGAGTGCATGAACAACTCCGATTTGCCCTCCCGAATCACTCTGTGCGGCGCCCGACAAGCAGGAGACGGTCCCCGATTATCTGACCGCTTTTAACCAAACTCCGTTTGACATTATTGTTTTCAATGTCAGATTCCCTTGTGTCAGGCAGTCATATCCTTGATCAACCGGGAATCCGTATGAGCCTGGGACAGAGTGACCGCCAATGGCGATCGCGGTAACGAAAATGTTTCCATAGTTCTCATTTGTTCATCCCGATCCGGCGCATGCCGTTGTTTTCAGGCCCATCGGACCGCAACCGAAGGCGTTACAAGTTGATAGGTAACCACAAGAATTTATTGAGAAAACCTGCTCATGGCCGTAATAGATCTCAGCACGTTCCCCGATGCGGAGAAAGATCTCGAGGGTTATCTGGATTCGATATGCCAGACTCATGAGCTGGACTTTGCGGCCTATGCCGGCACCAATCCGGTCGCCCAGACGTTTCATGGCGTCGTCAACTATCCAAGTGAATGGCGCGAACATTACGTTTCGCAGCATTTCGAAAATCGCGATCCGGCGCTGCATGTGGCCAGCCGCAGCGTTGCCCCGGTAGATTGGGGCAGAATCCGGGGCGAGCCGGCATTCGACACCATATTCCGCGCCGCGCATGATTACGGCGTTCCCGACCAGGGGCTGACGATCCCGGTGCGCGGCCCGTTCGGCGACATCGGCCTGTTCAGCGTGAGCCGCAGTTGCTCGGCGCATGAATGGCGCCTGCTCAAGTCCAAGGTCATCGGCGATCTGCAGCAGGCGGCCGTCCACCTTCATGACCATGTGGTGCAGTCGGATACGCTGACATCGGTTCTGGCGGTGCCGTCGCTGTCCTCGCGCGAGGTCGAGATCCTGCAATGGATCGCTGCCGGAAAGTCGCAGCAGGACGCGGCGGAGATCCTTGCGATCTCGCCCCGCACGATCGAGGTCCACCTGCGCTCGGCGCGGGAAAAGCTGGCGGCGCTGACCACGGCCCAGGCCATCGGGCGCGCCATTGCGCGGGGCCTCATCTACCCGGCCTGAACCGGCGGAAGGGACCGATTCTTTGGCCCCGGATCCGGGCCGAAACCGGCGAAATGCCGGCGAATCCCGCTCAAGAATTTGATTCAAATGGCTTAATTCCGCCTACGGGATTTCCCCAATAGCCAAAACTGCGACATCCGCATGATACTGGTCATGTCATCTATTCGAGGGGAGTAGAGAAATGATCATCGTTGTGGATGGAATTAACCGTGGCCGCTATGGCCGTCTGCTTGACGAAATGTTTGCTTTGCGTGCCCGTGTATTTGGTGAGCGTCTGGGCTGGGATGTCGATGTCGTGAACGGGCGAGAGATCGACATGTTCGACGCGCTCGATCCGGCCTATGTAATCGGCCTGAACGACGAGGGGCACGTGGTGTCCTGCGTTCGCGCGCTTCAGACCACCGGTCCGCACATGCTGGCCGATGTGTTCCACGAAATCCTGGACGGCGAACCGCCGCTGCGCAGTGCAACGCTTTGGGAATCGACCCGTTTCTGCGTGGATACCGCCGCGCTCGGGCGCGGGCGTTCGCGCAATTCGGTCAGCTATGCGACCTGCGAACTGATGGTGGGATCCCTGGAATATGCGCAGGATGCGGGGATTGCCGACATCGTGACCGTGATCGACCCGATCATGGATCGCGTGCTCAAGCGTTCCGACTGCGCGCCTTATGATTACATCGGACGCACCACCCCCATGGGCAAGACTTCGGCGCTCGCCGCGCTGCTTGACTGCTCGGACGAGCGGATCAACCGCCTGCGCGCCTTTGCCGGCATCAGCGGCGACGTGTTCGCGACCCCCGAGATGGAGCAGGCGCTCGCCGGCGACATGCCCTTGCCGCATACGGCAGGCCAGTCGCATGCGTCGTCGGCCGCAGCCTAGGGGGCTCCGGTCATGATCATCGCATTCATCATCATCGGGGCGTTCTTCGGCCTGCTGGCCGCCGTGATCGCCGCCATTCTGGGCGCGTCCTTCTGGTCGATCATCGGCGCCTATGTCCTCGCGGGCAACATGGCGCTCATAACCTCGGCCGCGATCTGGGCGTTCCGCAACCGGCGGTCATCCCATGGCCCGAGCGACCGACGGCCGCACCGGATGGCACCCGAATCGCGCTACCGGAGATCAGGCGCACCGCTGGTGCGGCTGCCGCGACGGGGTGACACATACGGCACCGAAAGCGCACGCGAGGCATATGCTGCCTTCATGAATCAGGGCCGCCGGTAGTAGCCCTGCCGGATCGGGCGCGTATCCCACCTCCCCAACGCGCCCGATCCACCTTTCTTCCCACCTTTCTTCCGCTCGACACCTTGGCGCGGAATCGCGGACCGATCACGCGGCATCGCGGGGAGACTTTGCCGCCGGTCCACCAGCCTAGCTTGATCCGCCAGCTTGCCGCCACTCCGCTGCCTATAACGCAAGGAGCCCCCTCCGCGGGGGCTTTCATGCATTCGGGGCAGGCAGATGGCCCAGGGCCGGGCAAGGCGGGCATCATTCCCGCCCCTGCCGTTCGGAAACCGTACACACGGACGACGGGCCCTTTCCGCGACAGCCGCCGGGCCCGGCTCGTGGGGACATATGTGAAGGGCAGCCCCGCCGCGCCCATGGTGACGCGGCTGTCAGCGGCTCAGGCCGGCGGGGAAAAGCGCCGGATCATCGCGCGTGCCACCATGTCGAGCAGATAGCCGACCACCCCGATCACGAGCACCGTCGCCATGAGTTCGTCATAGGACAGCCGGTCGCGGGTATCGAGAATGAAATAGCCGAGCCCCGCCTGCACGCCCAGCATCTCGCAGGGGACAAGCACGATCCAGGCAATGCCGATGGCCAGCCGCAGCCCGGTCAGCACCTGCCCGATCACGCCCGGCAGGATCACCAGGAACAGGGTTTCGCGCCGGGTCGCGGCCAGGCTTTTCGCCAGCAGAAGCCATTGCGGATCAAGCCGGTGCACGCCGGCGGCGGTATTCAGCATGATCGGCCAGAGCGTGGTGAAAGCCAGCAGGAAATAGATCGGCGCATCACCAACCCCGAACAGAAGCACGGCAACCGGCATCAGTGACAGCGGAGAGATCATGCGCAGGAACTGGAACGCCGGCGTGGTCATGACCTCGGCCCGGCGGACGATCCCGATCAAGAGGCCGACCGGCACCCCGATCGCCAGCGCCATGGCGAGCCCGACCAGAACCCGCCGCAGGCTGAGCCCCATATGCACCCAGATGTCCGGCCCGGCCAGCAGGCGCAGAAGCGCGGGAAAGGCATCCACGGGGGAGAACCGGCGCGCGAAGCCCTGCTCGGGCGCGAGGATGTCGCTGGCAACCCACCAGAGCAGAACCAGAACCACAAGCCCCAGCGCACCCTGCACAATGACGCTGCCACGCCCGATACCGCCGCGACGGCTGTCGCGCGGCCGGTTGTTGCGGGCCCCACGGCGCGACCTCGAACGCGCCCATTCCGAAGCAACTGCGCTCATGTCTCGATCACCTCTTCGCGGGTCCATGATTCGGGCAGGCCAAAGGCCGAAAGCCCGCCTGCCGCCTCGACCGCCTGCCGCACGAAACGGTCCTCGACCAGATCGCCGGCGACGAAGTCCGGCTCCAGTTCGTCAAGGAACGAGCGATTGCCCACGACCTCGGTTTCCTTCAGCAGCCGGACCAGTTCGGTCGTGTAGGACGGGAAGGGATAGGGCTGAAAGTCGATCCGGCGTTCGCGCCATTCGGGGTGACGGATCACGCCTGACGCGACATATTCCTCGGTCTCCGCCTCGGAGGGGGCCAGAACCCGGCCCAGGATCTCGGGCGTGTGGGGCGTGTATCTCTGCGGATCCGACGACGAAAGAAGCTGCGCCGTCTCGGCCCGGTTGTCGCGGGTCCAGAGCTGGGCACGCACCATGGCGTTCACCACCTTCTGCGACCATTCGGGCCGCGATTCGAGATCGCTTTCATGCATGAAGACAAGGCAGCAGGCGTGGTCTTTCCAGACGTCGCTGGTAAAGCGCAGCATCTTGCCCACGCCGTTCACCTCGGCGGCGGCGTTGAAGGGCTCGGCGACGATATAGCCGCTGATGCTGCCCGCCGCGATCGCCGGCACCATGTCCGAAGGCGCCATCAGCGCAAGGCTCACCTCGTCCTTGGCCGGCTTGCCGGAAATGGTGATCTTGAGTCCGTTTTCGCGCAGCAGCTTCTGCAGCACCACGTTGTGGATCGAATACCAGTGCGGAACCGCGACCGTGGTGCCGGCCAGATCGGCCAGCGTTTCGATATTGTTCGCAACCGTCAGCCCCGAACCCGATGTGTGGTTCCAGGCGACGACCTTTGCCGGGGTGCGGCTGCCGTAGCGCGCCCAGACCGTGATCGGCGACAGCAGATGCACCACGTTGACCTGCCCGGCAAGGAAGGCTTCGAGGATCTGCGACCAGCCGCGGAACATGATCGGCTTTTCGACCTGCAGCCCCTCGTCCTCGAACATGCCCTGATGATGCGCGACCAGAAGCGGGGTCGCATCGGTGATCGGCAGATAGCCGATCCGCACCGGCGCGTCCGGTTCATCCGCGCGGGCGGCGCGGGCCTGCAGCAGCGGCGCGGCGCCGGCGGCGGTCAGAAGCGTGGCGAGCCGCAGGATGTCGCGGCGCGAGAAAAGGCTGTCTTCATATGGCATGGCGGTTCCCTTTCCGGCACCGGCTCAGTTCGGCCGTGTGGCCCGGCGCAGATGTTCAAGAATATCGACGCGGATCCGGCCAAGCTCGGCCAGGTGATCGCCGCGCGGGCGCGGCAGGTCGATCCGCCATTCACCAAGCGCCCCCGCCGGTGCGCCGCCAAGCAGCACGACGCGATCCGAAACGAGAAGCGCCTCGTCGATGTCATGGGTCACGAGCACCGCCGCGGTGCCGTAGTCCCGCACCACCTCGACCAGCAGATCCTGCATCCCGGCGCGCGTGATCTCGTCAAGCGCCCCGAAGGGCTCGTCCAGCAGGAGCACGCGCGGCTGGCGGGCCAGGCAGCGGGCAAGCGCGGCGCGCTGCGCCATGCCCCCGGACAGGGCCGAGGGGCGCATCTTGCGCGCATCCGACAGGCCGACCTTGGCAATCGCGCGCGCGACCCGCCCTGCCCGTTCGCCCCGGTCGAGTTCGGGCTGGCGCTTGAAATCGAGCCCGAAGGCCACGTTATGCTCAAGATCGAGCCAGGGCAGCAGCCCGGGCTGCTGAAAGGCGACGGCAAGGCGCGGGTGCACGCCCGACAGGGTTTCTCCCTCGAAAGCGACCCGGCCCGAATCCGGCTCCTGCAGCCCGGCCAGCACGCGCAGGAGGCTCGACTTGCCGACCCCGCTCGGGCCCAGGATCGCGACGATCTCCCCGGCCGCAAGTTCAAGGCTGAAACCCGCCAGCACCGGCAGCGGCGCATCCGCATAACGCAGCGCCACGTCCGAGGCGCTCAGCACCGATGCCGGGCGCGGGGCGCTCATGCCGCCTGCCGTGCCGCGGCGAGTTCGGTGCGAAGCTGCACGATGCTCGGGGTGATGACGGGGATGAAGGCCGCCTCGCGCCAGCGGCGGGCGAAATCGGCCCCCGGCCCGCGCAGATAGCAGCGCCCGCCCCCGGCCTGAAGCTCGAGCTCGACGGCATCGGAGACGATGCCGGCAAGGCGGATGCGCAGGTCGAACAGCGCCGCGGGGCGCCGGACGAAAGCCTGGCTGCGCAGCCCGGCGGCAAGCGCGGACCGGGCATCGGAAAGGTCAGCCTGCAGGGCGCGGATGTCGGGGCCGAGCACGCCGCGCCCGGAATCCGCCCTCGCCTCGGCCTCGTCGATCGCACGCGCCGCAAGCCCGATCGACATGCCGCATTGCAGGGCCATGAACGACGGGCGCACGCGCGGCAGCCAGTTCCGGGCGTCGCGGGTGATGATACGGTCTTCGGGCAGGCGCAGGCCGGTGAAGGTCAGCGCGGCCGTGTCGCTCGACCGCATCGCCATGAGGTCGAGATCGGCGCTGCGTTCAAGCCCCGGATCGTCATGGCTGATCGCCAGAATCATCGGCGCACCGCTTTCGGCCCCGTCGGCGGCGGCCGCGACATGGAACCCGTCGCGGCGCAGATCGGTGACCCAGGGCAGCTTGCCGTCAACGACCAGCGCCCCGTTTTCGCTTTTCGCCCGGACCTTGAGCGGTTCGAGCCCGGCGAGCGACTTCATCACGTTGGACAGGGCCGAGGCCCCCGCGGTGCGCCCTTCCAGAAGGTCGGGCAACTGCCGCCCGCGCAGGGCGGCGTTGTCGCTGTGAAGCAGAAATTCGATATAGCTGCGGTGCCCCCAGAGGATGAACGCCGCCGAAAGGCTTTCGCGCGCCACCGCCGCGACCGCACCGACGGCATCGACGACATCGCCGCCGCTGCCGCCCTCTGCTTCGGGCACGCCGATACGGGCGAGCCCGGCCGATGCGAGCCGGGGAAGAATCTCCTCCGCCCCGATCTCGCCAAGGTCGAGCCCCTGCGCCGAATCGGCCAGCCAGCCGGACAGATCCTGTGGAAGGGTGATGCTCATTGGCCTGCGGGGCTCCATTCATAGGCCGAAAGCTCGGGGTTCAGCGCCGGCTGGGCCAGGTTGTTGCTGAAATTGCAGAGCGTCGCGAGGCTCACGCCAAGGACCACCTCGAGCGCGGCCTGATCGTCGTAACCGGCTGCCTTGAAGGCCGACAGGTCTTCGTCCGCGACCGCGCCGCGGGTGGCGATCACCGCTTCGGTGAAACGCGCGACCGCATCCAGTTTCGGATCCGGCACATCCGTCTTGCCACGCAGCGCCTCGATCACCGGCGCGTCGAGCTTTGCCTTCTTCTCGGCCACGGCGGTGTGACCGGCGACGCAGAAACCGCAGCCGTGAGTCGCGGCCGCCGTGATCTGGACCGCCTCGCGCTCGGCAAGATTGAGCGAGGCACGCCCGTTGATCGCCGAGACCGTCTGATAGGTTTCAAGCGCCACCGGCGCATTGGCCAGCACGCGGATCAGGTTGGGAAGAAAGCCGTTGCTCTTCTGCGCGGCTTCGACCCGGGGACGCGAGTCTTCGGGCGCGTTGTCGATATCTCGCAATGCAAGTCTGGCCATGTTCCAACCTTTCTATCCGGGAAATGAGATGCCCCGCACATGACGGCGGGCTTGATGCAGTATCTATGCCAAGGCCGAAGCGGAAACAATTTCCCCCCATTCTTATTTCGGCGCGAAAGGCGGAACGCCTGTCCCGGCGAGGCGCGCAAGCAAGGGATATTATCCCCACACACCCAGCCGCCGATGAATCGGCCCCCATCGCGGGCCGTTCCACCGCATGGCGCAGCCACAGGCTGCCATCCTTCAGCGGCTGCACCTGTTTCAGCTTTCTCTCGCGGTCCGCATCGTCAGCAGCGCCGCCGCCAGCAGCAGCACGGCGCTGGCGATGAAGGTCATGCGGTAGCCGCTCATGTCGAACAGCAACCCGCCGGTGACCGCGCCCAGCGTGATCGCAAGCTGGATGACGGCGACCATCAGCCCGCCGCCCGCCTCGGCATCCTGCGGCAGCGAACGCGCCAGCCATGTCCACCAGCCGACGGGCGCCGCCGTGCCGATCAGCCCCCAGATGCCAAGCACGGCGGCCGTGACGGGAAGGCTGTAGCCGAAAGCGATCAGGATGACCGCGATCAGGGCCATGCCGGCCGGGATGACGGCCAGCGTGCGGTAAAGCCCGTCCTTCAGGAAGATGCCGATCAGGCTGGTGCCGACGACACCGGCCACGCCGATGCCCAGCAGGATGAGGGAAAGCGTCGAGACATCGACCCGCGTGACGGTCTCCAGAAAGGGGCGCACGTAGGTGAACAGCGCGAACTGTCCCATGAAGAACAGCGCCACCGAACCCATGCCCAGCGCGACCAGAGGCCGCTTCAGCAACTTGAATACGTTGCCCGATCCCGGCTGGCGGCCGGCTTTCATCGGGGGCAGGCTGACCCATTGCCAGACGAACACGATCACCGCGACCGGAACGACGGTGAAGAAAGCGCCGCGCCAGCCGATGATCGACCCCAGGAACGCGCCGAGCGGCGGCGCCACCACGGTTGCCAAGGCGTTGCCGCCGTTGAAGATCGCCAGCGCACGCGGCACCTGCGCCGCCGGCACCAGCCGCATCGCCGTCGCCGCCGACATCGACCAGAAGCCGCCGATGACGACACCGATCAGCGCCCGGCCGAACATGAAGATCAGATAGTTCGGAGCAATGGCCACGATGGTTCCCGACACCGCCATCACCCCGGTCAGCGCCAGCAGCAGGGTCTTGCGGTCGAGGCTGCCGGCGATGGTCGAGATGAACAGGCTGGTCAGCACCGCAAAGGCACCGGAGATGGCGATGGCCTGCCCGGCCTGCCCTTCGGTGATGTTCAGCTCGGACGCAATGGGGGTCAGCAGGCTGACCGGCATGAATTCCGAGGCGATCAGCGCAAAGACGCAAAGCGACATCGCAAGGACTCCGCCCCAGTTGGCTTGCCGTTCCTGAGTTGGAATCGCGGTTGATCGGGCGGCCATGTCGTTTCGCTTTCATGGGGTTGCGGGAGTCGGGCAGGCAGAATCCGGTGGTGCGGGGCGTGCGATGATGCTGCCCATGTCGGATCAGTCCTGCGCCTGAACCTAGGCAAGGCGCGAACCAGCAACTAGCCGGTGCAAATTGCATGACCTCATGAATCGGATTCATGAATTCCACCGGCGATATAACGCCTCCATGCGCGCGGTGCGGCCAGATCAATTCATGAATCCAACTCATGACCACATGCGACACAGGCGGGCTAATCGCTGAAACCGGCGCTCTTTATGTTTAACCCCACAAGGAGAACCTGCCATGACCCAGCCTATCCAGACCGAACCTGCCGCCGATCGGCAGACAGCCGGCCTCGACCGCCGCAACATGCTCAAGCTGACCGGGGCCGGCATCGCCGCCCTTGGCGCAGCGTCAACATTCAACGCTTCCACTGCAAAGGCACAGACCATGACCGACGAATGGGACAAGACCTTCCCGCGCAGCGAGAATGTGGACCATCAGAAGGTCACGTTCACGAACCGCTACGGCATCACCCTCGCGGGCGATCTCTACCTGCCGAAGAACCGGGGTGAAAACCGCCTGCCCGCGCTGGCCGTCAGCGGCCCCTTCGGCGCGGTGAAGGAACAATCCTCGGGCCGCTATGCGCAGACCATGGCGGAACGCGGCTTCGTCACGCTCGCCTTCGATCCGTCCTATACCGGGGAAAGCGGCGGCGAGCCGCGCCATGTGGCTTCACCGGACATCAATACCGAAGATTTCAGTGCCGCCGTGGATTGCCTGGGCCTGCAGCCGAACGTGGATCGCGACCGCATCGGCATCATCGGGATCTGCGGCTTTGCCGGCATGGCCCTGACGGCCATCACCAGCGATTCGCGCAGCATCAGCCGCAGCCATCAGGACAGCTACACGATCGAACAGCGCCATGCGGTTCTCGACTATCTCGGCCAGAAGCGTTGGGCGGACGTGGACAACGGCACCCATGCCCTCGGCCTTCATGAAGTCCCGTTCGATGAAAGCGGCAATCTGGTGGAGGGGCAGCGCATCCTTCCCGAAGAACTGCCCGAAAACCCCGATCCGGTTCTGGCCGCCTTCTTCGACTTCTACAGGACGGAGCGCGGCTTCCACCCCAGAAGCATCAACTCGACGACGGCCTGGACGGCCACGACCCCGATGGCGTTCTTCGGCTTTCCGATGTATGCGAATATCGAGATGGCCTCTCCCCGCCCGATCCTGCTGATCGCGGGCGAGAACGCGCATTCGCGCTATTACTCGGAAGATGTCATCAAGGCGGCCCCCGATCCCAAGGAGTTGCTGATCGTGCCGGGCGCGGATCACGTCGATCTCTATGATCAGATGGACAAGATTCCGTTCGACAGGCTGGCCGGCTTCTTCAACGAACACCTCGCCGCCTGAGATTGCGATGGGCCTGCCTGCGCGGTCAGGCCCGTCGTTTCCGATCAGACAGGGGACCATCGCATGTTGAAACCGCTATTAAGCGCGGCCATCCTTGCACTGGGACTGGCGGGAGCCGCCATGGCACAAGAACGCATCCGCATTTCCTCGGACTGGGGCGAAGTCACCGCCGAACTGGCAGACAACAAGGCCGCAAGTGCCCTGGCCGACATGCTGCCGCTGAACATCGAGATGAGCGACCATCTGCGGCAGGAAAAGACCGGCAGGCTGCCATCGGGTTTGCCCGACCTGCCCCGCCAGCAGGATTTTTCCGCCGGCACCCTTGGCCTGTGGAGTTCGGGCGATTTCGTCATCTATTACCGCGACGGGCGGGTGCCCCGGCCCGGTATCGTCGTGCTGGGGCAGGTGACGGGCGACGTCTCGATCTTCGACCGGCCCGGCCCCATCGCCCTGCGGATCGAACGGGTCGATTGATGGGTATTGCCTTGCGGGTATGATGGTCCCCGCCGATATGAAGGGAATTCGCGGGTGACGCGCCAGAACATCAATGATCTGCTCGCCTTTCTGGCGGTCGCGCGGGAGGGCAGTTTTACCAGGGCGGCCGCAAGGTTCGGCCTCTCGCAATCGGCGCTAAGCCATACCGTCCGCCAGTTGGAGGCGCGGCTCGGCATCCGCCTGCTCACCCGCACCACGCGTTCGGTTGCGCCGACAGAAGCCGGGGAGCGGCTGCTTGAGCGCATCGGGCCGCATTTCGACCAGATCGAGATCGAGATCGACGCGCTGAGCGAGTTGAGGGACAAGCTCGCCGGCACGATCCGCGTCAACGCACCCGACTATGCCATCAGCAGCATCCTGTGGCCGAAGCTCAGGCTTTTCATGCCGAAATACCCCGATATCAAGGTCGAGCTGCTGCTCGACAATGGCCTGACCGACATCGTCACCCAACGCTTCGACGCCGGGGTCCGCATGGGCGAGCAACTGGCCAAGGACATGATCTCGGCCCGGATCGGGCCTGATTTCCGCTTCGCCGTCGTGGGATCGCCGTCCTATTTCAAGGGCCGCGCGATACCGGAGAAGCCGCAGGAACTCATGCAGCACAACTGCATCAACTATCGCTTTCCCTCGTCGGGCGGGCTTTATGTCTGGGAGTTCGAGGATCGGGAAGGCCGCGAGATCAAGGTGAATGTCGACGGCCAGCTCGTCTTCAACAACATCTTCCATGTTCTCGATGCGGCGCTGGCCGGTCACGGTCTTGGCTATGTGCCGGAGGAAATCGCACTGCCACATATCGCGAGGGGTCGGCTCCAGCGCGTGCTGGAAGGATGGTCCCCCTATTGGGACGGCTACCACCTTTACTATCCGAACCGGAGGCTGTCATCGCCAGCCTTCGTCACCTTCGTCGAGGCGATGCGGCACCGCGATTGATCCACCTGGAGAACGGAAAGGGGGGATCCCCTGCCGGCCCCGACCGAATGCGGGGCGTTGGCCATGGTGCGGACGACGGGACTCGAACCCGTACTCTCATAAGAGAAGCAGATTTTCGTACCACTTCGACTTTCGCCGCCGCCATGTGGCGTTCGTGGTCTGGACTGTCCCTTCGCCATGGCCCGAAGGCTTTAGGCGCCGCCCGTCCAGTCTCTACACCTTCCCCTTTTCCGGGGCTTGGCTCGGGATCGGCCTGGGGCAGTGCCCGTTAGCGTTCCCCGACTTTGAGCGGTTCTACTCCGCGGATTTCCCCGCGGGCACTCCAATTCCAAAGTCTGCTGCGTCTACCGATTTCGCCACGTCCGCATGGCTTGCCTGTCGTCTAGCGCCGCATGGGGACGCTGGCAACGCTCCTCTTTCGGTGTCGCGCCGTGCCATTCCGCGGTTATACTGTCCGCAGACAACCGGCGGGAGGATCAGGCTCTTGTCACGCTGCGACAGCATCCCCGGCGACGAATCCGCTGCCATTGCGCGGCTGATCGGGCTTGCGGCGCTTGGCGACGATGAACGCAAACAGATCGCCCGACACGGCGCGGAACTGGTGCGCGCGATCCGCACCGGGGCACGGCCCGGGATGATGGAAGTGTTCCTTGCCGAATACGGGCTTTCGACCGACGAGGGCATTGCGCTGATGTGTCTGGCCGAGGCCCTGCTTCGGGTGCCCGACGCGGTGACGATGGACGCGTTGATCGAGGACAAGATCGCGCCGGGCGACTGGGCGCATCACCTCGGGCGCTCGGCCTCGCCGCTGGTGAATGCCTCGACCTGGGCCCTGATGCTGACCGGGCGCGTGCTGGATGATGAGCGGCCCGCCCCCGTGCAGGCCCTGCGCGGAGCGTTGCGCCGCCTGGGCGAGCCGGTGATCCGCGCCGCCACCCTGCGGGCGATGAAGGAAATGGGCCGTCAGTTCGTGCTGGGCGAGACTATCACAGCGGCAGCGGTGCGGGCGCGGGCGAACGAGGCAAAGGGCTTCACCCATTCCTATGACATGCTGGGCGAGGCCGCGCGGACCGAGGCCGATGCCGCCCGCTACCTGGCCGCCTATGCCCATGCGATCACCGCGCTTTCGGATGCGGCGCAGGCGGATGACATCCGCGACAATCCCGGCATCTCGGTCAAGCTCTCGGCGCTTTCCCCACGGTTCGAGCCCGCCCAGCGCAGCCGGATGATGCGCGACCTCGTGGTGCGCCTGCGCACCCTCGCGCGGCAGGCGGCGCGCGCGAACATGGGGCTGAACGTCGATGCCGAAGAGGCCGACCGGCTCGCGCTCTCGCTCGAGGTGATCGACGAAGTGCTTGCGGATCCGGCCCTGTCCGGCCCGGACTGCGCGGGCTGGCACGGCTTCGGCGTGGTGGTGCAGGCCTATTCGCCGCGGGCAACGCAGGTCATCGACGCGGTGCATGACATGGCGCGCCGCCACCGCCGGCCGCTCATGCTGCGGCTGGTCAAGGGCGCCTATTGGGACAGCGAGATCAAGCTCGCGCAGGTCAAGGGGCTTGCCGGGTTTCCCGTCTTCACCCGCAAGGCCGCGACCGACATTTCCTATATCGCCAATGCACGCAAGCTGCTGGGCCTGACCAACTGGATCTATCCCCAGTTCGCGACCCATAACGCCCATACGGTTGCCGCGATCCTCCATATGGCCGGCGACGGGCGGCGTTTCGAATTCCAGCGCCTGCACGGCATGGGCGAGGCGCTGCACCGCCTCGTCGCGGAGCGCCACGGAACCCGCTGCCGGATCTATGCACCGGTCGGGGCGCATCGCGACCTGTTGGCCTATCTCGTGCGCCGCCTGCTGGAGAACGGTGCGAATTCATCCTTCGTCAACCAGATCGTGGATGATCGCATCGCCCCCGAAACGGTCGCCGCCGATCCGTTCGCCCGGATTGCCACCACAATCCCGCCGCTGGCGACCGGCGCCGGGCTGTTCCTGCCCGAGCGGATCAATTCGCGCGGCTTCGATCTTGCCGACGCCCGCACGCTTGCCCGCATCAATGGCGCCCGCGCGCGTTTCGCCACCCATCGCCGGCAGGCCGCACCGCTGCTTGCCGGCGATGCCGCCCCCGGCGCGCCACATGTTTCGCGCAATCCGGCCATTCCTGACGACAGTGCCGGCATGGTCCGCTTCGCGAGCATGCAGGACATCGAAACCGCCCTTGCCGGGGCGCGACCGTGGCGGGGCACGGCGCCGGACCGCCACCGGATCCTGAGCCGGGCCGCGGATCTCTACGAGGCCGCCCATGGCGAGATCTTTGCCCTGCTGGCGCGTGAGGCCGGCAAGACGCTGCCCGATGCGGTTGCGGAACTGCGCGAAGCGGTGGATTTCCTGCGCTACTACGGCGCGAACATCCCCGCCGGAGAACCGGCCGGGACGTTCACCTGCATCTCGCCCTGGAACTTTCCGCTGGCGATCTTCACCGGACAGATCGCCGCGGCGCTTGCGGCCGGAAACGCGGTGCTGGCGAAACCGGCCGAACAGACCCCGCTCATCGCCCATCTGGCCGTGACCCTCCTGCACCGGGCCGGGGTGCCGCCCAGCGCGCTGCAGCTGCTTCCGGGCGCCGGCGAGGTCGGGGCCGCGCTGGTTTCGGATCCGCGCATCAATGGCGTGGCCTTTACCGGCTCGACCGGAACCGCGCGCCATATCCGCAGCGCCATGGCCGACCACCTGCGCCCCGGCGCGGCGCTGATCGCGGAAACCGGCGGGCTGAACGCCATGATCGTGGACAGCACCGCGCTGCCCGAACAGGCGGTGCAGGCCATTGTTGAGAGCGCCTTTCAATCCGCCGGGCAACGCTGTTCGGCCCTGCGCTGCCTCTACCTGCAGGAGGACATCGCCGACGAGGTGCTCACCATGCTCATGGGCGCGATGGATTGCCTGCGCCTGGGCGATCCCTGGCATGTCTCGACCGACATCGGCCCGCTGATCGACGCGGAGGCGCGCGCGGCGATCCTGCCCCATATCGAGCGCGCCCGCAGCCAGGGCCGGATCCTGAAGGAGATGCCCGCCCCCATGCGGGGCGCCTTTCTCGGGCCCACATTGATCGAGGTGCCGGGCATCGCCGCGCTCGGGCAGGAGGTGTTCGGCCCGGTGCTGCATGTGGCGCGCTTCAAAGCAACCGAGATCGACGCCGTGATCGGGGCGATCAACGCGACCGGCTATGGGCTGACCTTCGGGCTCCAGACCCGGATCGACGACCGGGTGCAGCAGGTGACCGACGCGCTGCACGCCGGCAACATCTATGTGAACCGCAACCAGATCGGCGCCATCGTCGGCAGCCAGCCCTTCGGCGGCGAGGGGCTTTCGGGGACCGGCCCCAAGGCCGGCGGGCCGCATTACCTGCAACGCTTCTGCGCCCGCGACCGCCGTCTGGCCGAGGCCCCGCCGCCCGTCCCGCCCACCCGCACCGGACCGGATGCGATCACCCTGCCCGGACCGACGGGCGAATCGAACCGGCTGGCACTGCACCCGCGCCTGCCGCTGCTCTGCCTCGGGCCCGGCGAGGCAGCAACGCGCGCACAGATGGCGGCGGTGTATGCGCTCGGCGGTCAGGCAGTCGCCCCGGACGAGCCGCCCGCGCCCGAGGCGCTCGGGACGTTCCCGGCGATTTCCGGCGTGCTCTGGTGGGGTGACGAGGACACCGCGCGGCGCTGCGAACAGGCGCTGGCCCGGCGTGAAGGGCCGATCCTGCCGCTGATCCCCGGCCTGCCCGAGCCCGCCCATGTGCTGGCCGAGCGCCACATCTGCGTCGATACCACCGCCGCCGGGGGCAATGCCGCGCTGCTCGGGCGGCTGGCCTGAGCATATCGATACCGGCTTCGCGCTTGACGCCGCCGGGGTTTGCCCGCAGCGTCGGGCCATGTTCCCGATCCGCGATCACAACCCCTCGGGGCGCACGCCCTATGTCGTCTATGCGCTGATCGCGATCAACGTGCTGGTGTTCCTCGCCAACCTCGGCGGGTTCGAATCCTATTCCGCGATGAGCCGCTTTTACTACAACTGGACGCTGATCCCGGCGCGGATCGAGGCCGGCAGCGGTTATCATACGCTCCTGACTTCGATGTTCCTGCATGACGGGCTGTTGCATATCGGCGGCAACATGCTGTTTCTGTGGATCTTCGGCGACAATCTCGAGGATCGCATGGGGCATGCGCTGTTCCTCGGGTTCTACATGGCAAGCGGCATGGGCGCCGGGCTGATCCATGTGCTGACGGCGCCCGGTTCCACGGTGCCGACACTCGGCGCCTCGGGCGCGATTGCCGGAGTGCTCGGGGGGTATCTGCTGCTTTATCCGCGCGCCCGGGTGGATGTGCTGATCATCCTGATCGTCTTCATCCGCATCTTTCCCATGCCGGCCTGGGTCATGCTGGCGTTCTGGTTCGCCCTGCAGGCAATTTCGGGGCTCGGCAGCAATCCGGATGCGGGCGGCGTGGCCTATTGGGCGCATACCGGCGGTTTCGCGGTCGGATTCCTGTTGACGGTGCCGCTCTGGCTGCGCCTCGGCGGGCCGGCCTTCTGGCGCATTCCGCTTGGTGAGCGCGTCGGGGCGGGCTCGGGCGACCCAAGCTCCAGCCCGACGCGAATTCCCCGCGTGCCGCGGCGCTGAACCCCGCGCCTATCCGCGGATCGCCCTGGCGAAGGTATCGAAGATCCGCCCGTTCGCGCAGATCACCGATCCGGTTTCCAGAAGGTCGGCACCGGGGTCGAGCGCCTCGACAAGCCCGCCGGCCTCGCGCACGATGATCGTGCCGGCGGCGATATCCCAGGCATGCAGGTGGCGTTCCCAGAACCCCTCGTAGCGCCCGGCCGCCACATAGGCCATGTCGAGCGCCGCCGCGCCCCAGCGCCGCACTCCGGCGCAGACCGGCATCAAGCGGCCCAGATCGCCAAGCGTATCGGGCAGGTCGGGCCGTCCGCCGAAGGGCACGCCGGTGGCGAAGATGCTTTCGATCATGCGCGTGCGCCCCGAGACCCGCAGGCGGGTGTCGTTCATCCAGGCGCCCTCGCCGCGTTCGGCAAGGAACATCTCGTCCTTGGCCGCGTCATAGATCACGCCGGCAACGATCTGGCCCTTGTGTTCGAGCCCGATCGAGATCGCCCAGTGCGGCAGCCCGTGCAGGAAGTTCGTCGTGCCGTCGAGCGGATCGACGATCCAGCGCCGGGTCGGATCGTCGCCGTCGATGCCGCCGCCTTCCTCCGCAAGCCAGCCATAGGTCGGGCGCGCGCCGAGCAGTTCCTCCTTGAGGATGCGTTCCGCCGCGATGTCGGCGCGGCTGACGAAATCGCCCGCGCCTTTCATCGAAACCTGCAGGTTCTCGACCTCGCGGAAATCCTTGACCAGCGAACGCCCCGCCTTGCGTGCCGCCTTGAGCATGATGTTGAGATTCGCGCTGAAGGCCATGTCCTGCTCCTGTTCCGGGATGCGCGTCTATAGGCAAGGCGCCGCCGCTTGCCAAGGCGTGCGCGACGTCATGAATGTCATGCCGTCTGCAGGCGCCGGGCCTCGGCGCGGGCAAATTCGATCAGATCGCGCATGAAGGGCTTTTCGCGGTCGTCGCGGCGCACCGCGGCATAGAGCCGGCGGGTGACGCCGTTCTCGGTCAGCGGGCGGGTGACGTAATCCGACGAATATTTCACCTCGCGCACCACCCAGTCGGGCAGCACCGCGACCCCCCGGTTCGACGCGACAAGCAGCAGGATCACCGCCGTGAGCTCGACTTGGCGGATCGCGGCCGGCTCGACCTTGGCCGGGGTCAGGAGCTGGCTGAACACATCGAGGCGCGAGCGCTCGACCGGATAGGTGATCAGGGTCTGACCGCGGAAATCGGCCGCCTCGACCCAGGGCTTTTCCGCCAGCGGATGGTGCGAGGACGCGACAAAGACGGGGGCGTAATCGAACAGTTCGATGAAATCGATTCCGGGCAGATCCTCGGGGTCGGAGGACACCACGAGATCGACTTCCTCCTTTTCGAGCGCGGGCATCGCATCGAAGGCAAGCCCCGGGCGGATGTCCACGTCCACGTCGCCCCAGATCTTGCGAAACCGTTCGAGCACCGGAAACAGCCATTCGAAACAGGCATGACATTCGATCGCGATATGCAGCCGCCCGGTTTCACCGTCGCGCAGATTGGCGAATTCCGCCTGCATCGCTTCGACCTGCGGCAGGATCTGTTCCGCAAGATGCAGAAGCCGCATGCCGGCCGCCGTCAGCTTCATCGGCTTCGAGCGGCGCATGAAAAGCTCCACCCCCGCCTGGTCCTCAAGCCCCTTGATCTGGTGGCTGAGCGCGCTCTGGGTGATATGAAGCTGCTCGGCAGCGCGGCCAAGTCCGCCATATTCATGGATCGCCTTGATCGTGCGCAAATGGCGAAATTCAAGGTGCATTCATCAGCCCGCTCATGTTGTTCTTGAGTATTATGAGTTTGTCTCACAATACGCTCTATGCGACAAGGGTCGAAATCAGAGGATAAGCCGCCATGACACGTCCAGAGATTTCGTTCGAATTCTTCCCGCCCCAGACGCTCGAGGCATCGTTCCGGCTCTGGGATACGGTTCAGGTTCTGGCCCCGCTCGCACCGCGTTTCGTCTCGGTCACCTATGGCGCGGGCGGCACCACCCGCGACCTGACCCGGGACGCGGTGGCGACACTGCACAGGTCGTCCGGCCTGCGCGTCGCGGCGCATCTGACCTGCGTGAACGCGACCCGCGAGGAAACGCTCGGCATCGCCCGCGGCTTTGCCGAGGCGGGGGTCAAGGAACTCGTGGCGCTGCGGGGCGACCCGCCCAAGGGCAGCGGGCCGTTCGCGCCCCATCCCGACGGGTTCGCGAATTCGGTCGAATTGATTACGGCGCTGGCGGAAAGCGGTGATTTCACGATCCGCGTCGGTGCCTATCCCGACCAGCACCCCGAGGCCGCAAACGCGCAGGCCGACATCGACTGGCTGAAGGCCAAGCTCGACGCCGGCGCCAGCGAGGCGCTCACCCAGTTCTTTTTCGAGGCCGAGACCTTCTTCCGCTTCCGCGACGCCTGCGCGAAGGCGGGGATCGACCATGCGATCACGCCCGGCATCCTGCCGATCGAGAACTGGAAGGGCGCGCGCAACTTTGCCCGCAACTGCGGGACGCATATCCCCGCATGGGTCGAGGACGCCTTCGGCAACGCCCGCAACAAGGACGAGGAAGACCTGCTTGCCACCGCGCTTTGTGCGGAACTCTGCAGCGACCTGATCGCGGGCGGGGTGGACAAGCTGCACTTCTACACGCTGAACCGGCCCGAGCTGACCCGCGACGTCTGCCATGCCATCGGCGTGACCCCGCGCCGGCCGCTGAAAAAAGTCGCCTGAGGGAACGCGCCGCCCGTCCGCCACCCGTCGCATGAAAGCCCTGCCCCGCCCCGACGCCGCACCATGGCGGAGCGGGGCATTTTTTTGCATCGCGCGGCGGGCAGGGCGCAAATTCCACCGCGGATCTTCCCCTTGCGCGCCCCATTCGCTAGAGGACTCTCCAGATGGAGAGGATCCCACGATGGCGATGGAAAAGACCTTTGATGCCGCTGCGGCCGAAAGCCGCCTCTACCGCGCCTGGGAAGAGGCCGGATGCTTCCGCGCCGGCGCCAATGCCTCGCGCGACGACAGTTACTGCATCCTGATCCCGCCGCCCAACGTGACCGGCAGCCTGCATATGGGGCATGCCTTCAACAACACGCTGCAGGACATCCTGATCCGCTGGCACCGCATGCGCGGCTTTGACACGCTCTGGCAGCCGGGACAGGACCATGCCGGCATCGCCACGCAGATGGTGGTGGAGCGCCAGCTTGCCGAAGAAGGGCGCGAGACCCGGCGCGAAATGGGCCGCGATGCCTTCATCGAGCGGGTGTGGGAATGGAAGGAAGAATCGGGCGGCACCATCATCAACCAGTTGAAGCGTCTCGGCGCCTCCTGCGACTGGTCCCGGAACCGCTTCACCATGGACAAGGGATTCCATGACGCGGTGCTGAAGGTCTTTGTCGATCTCTACAACAAGGGCATCATCTATCGCGGCAAGCGGCTGGTGAACTGGGATCCGCATTTCGAGACGGCGATTTCCGATCTCGAGGTCGAGAACATCGAAGTGCCCGGCCACATGTGGCATTTCAAATACCCGCTCGCGGGCGGCGAAACTTACGAATATGTCGAACGCGACGCCGACGGCAACGTCACCCTGCGCGAGACCCGCGACTATATCAGCATCGCCACCACCCGGCCCGAAACCATGCTGGGCGACGGCGCCATCGCGGTGCACCCGGATGATCCCCGCTATGCGCCGATCATCGGCAAGCTGTGCGAAATTCCGGTCGGGCCGAAGGCGCAGCGGCGCCAGATCCCGATCATCGCCGACGAATACCCGGATCCCGATTTCGGCTCGGGCGCGGTCAAGATCACCGGCGCGCATGATTTCAACGACCATGCCGTGGCCCTGCGCAACGGCATCCCGCTTTATGTGCTGATGGACGCGAAAGGCGCCCTGCGCGAGGACGGCCTGCCCTATGAGGAGGCCGCCGCCTGGGCGCAGGCGATCGCCGAAGGGCGCGAGGAGGCCCCGGCGGACGCGACCCAGATCAACCTTGTGCCCGAGGACTATCGCGGGCTCGACCGGTTCGAGGCGCGCAAGCGCATCGTCTTCGACATCACCGACGAGGGACTCGCGGTGATGACCGAGGACGAGAACGGCGACCCGGTGCCGCTGGTCGAGAACCGGCCGATCATGCAGCCCTTCGGCGACCGTTCGAAAGTGGTGATCGAGCCGATGCTCACCGATCAGTGGTTCGTCGATACCGGCGCCATCGTCGGCCCCGCGCTGGAGGCGGTGCGCAGCGGCGAGGTGCGCATCCTGCCCGAACGGGACGAAAAGGTTTATTTCCACTGGCTGGAAAACATCGAACCCTGGTGCATCTCGCGACAGCTCTGGTGGGGGCACCAGATCCCGGTCTGGTATGGTTTCGATCTGTCTGCGCCGGAATTCCGCGACGACGAGGGCGACGGCGCGCTCGACCTGGTGGAAATGCACCGCCTGCTGATCAGGGGCGGGATGCTCCATGCCGGGGCGGTGCAGCATTGCGCGGCGAGTTTCGACGAGGTACGCGAGGCGTTCGAGGGCGAAATCGCGGATACGCCGATCCCGATCAGCCGCGCCATGGTCATCGAGGTGAAGGACCGCCACGAGGCCATCCACCGCCTGGCCGAGAGCCTTGCGCAATACGAATTCGATCAGGATCCGACCCGGCTGGTCTATCCGGTCTGGCGCGACCCCGATGTGCTCGACACGTGGTTTTCCTCGGGGCTCTGGCCTATCGGCACGCTCGGCTGGCCCGACGATACCGCGGAACTGCGCCGCTATTTCCCGACGAATACGCTGGTCACGGGATTCGACATCATCTTCTTCTGGGTCGCCCGCATGATGATGATGCAATATGCGGTGGTCGGGCAACGCCCCTTCGACACGGTCTATGTGCACGCGCTGGTGCGCGACGCGTCGGGCAAGAAGATGTCGAAAAGCCTTGGCAACGTGCTCGACCCGCTTGAACTGATCGACGAATACGGCGCCGATGCGGTGCGGTTCACCCTGACCGCCATGGCGGCCATGGGGCGCGACCTCAAGCTGTCGACCCAGCGCATCGCCGGCTATCGCAACTTCGGCACCAAGCTCTGGAACGCCATGCGCTTTGCCGAGATGAACGAGGTCTTTGCGGTCGACGGCAGCAAGCGCCCCGCCCCGCGCGAGCCGCTGAACCGCTGGATTCTGGGCGAGGTCGCCCGCACCCGCGCCGAGGTCGATGACGCACTTGAGAATTTCCGCTTCAACGATGCGGCGAACACGCTTTATGCCTTCGTCTGGGGCAAGGTCTGCGACTGGTACCTGGAATTTTCCAAGCCGCTGCTTCAGGGGAGTGACGCGGGCGCGCGCGACGAGACCCGCGCGACCATGAAATGGGTGCTCGATCAGTGCCTGATCCTGCTGCATCCGATCATGCCCTTCATCACCGAGGAACTCTGGGCGCTGTCCGGCCGGCGGGACAAGATGCTGATCCATGCCGACTGGCCCGATTACCGCCCCGAGGATCTGCTGGACCGCGATGCCGATCACGAGATCAACTGGGCCATCACCCTGATCGAGAACATCCGCTCGGCACGGGCGCAGATCCACGTTCCGGCCGGGCTGCACCTGCCGCTGATCGTGCGCGAGATCGACGCCGCCGGCAAACACGCCTGGGAGCGCAACGAGGCGCTGATCCGCCGGCTTGCCCGGATCGAATCGCTGACCCATGCCGAGGTCTTCCCCAAGGGAACCGTGACCATTGCCGCCCCCGGCGCGGTATTCGGCCTGCCGCTTGCCGGAATCATCGACATCGCCGAGGAGCGGGCGCGGCTGGAAAAGAGCCTCGGCAAGCTGGAAAAGGAAATCTCGGGCCTGCGCGGACGGCTCGGCAATCCGAATTTCGCCCGTTCCGCCCCCGAGGAGGTGGTCGAGGAAGCCCGGGCGAACCTTGCCGCCCGGGAGGCCGAGGCCGCGAAGCTGAACGACGCCATGGCGCGGCTGCGCGAACTGGAATAGCGCCGCTGCCGGCCGGCCCGGAAAAGGCAACATCAATGTCCGCAGACGACCCAGAGCCTCCATCCCGTCCAGCCGTCAGCCGCTGGCTCTGGACAGTCGGCGGCTGGGGGGCGCTTGCGCTCGGTGCGGCGGGGGTGGTGCTGCCGGTGCTGCCCACCACGCCTTTCGTGCTGCTGGCCGCCTATATGTTCGGCAAGGGCTCGCCCCGGCTGCGGGCATGGCTGCTTGCGCATCGCATCTTCGGCCCCCTGACCCGCGACTGGGAAGAACGCGGCGCCATTCCCCGCAGGGCCAAGATCCTCGCCGTTTCAGTCATGGCGCTGACCTTCGTCGCCAGCATCTTCATGGGGTTCAACTGGGTGATCCTGACCATCCAGGCGGTCGCGCTTTCGGGGGCAGGGCTTTACGTGGTGACGCGCCCCGACGCCTGAGACGGCGCGTCGTCGCCCTGCGCGGCCAGACGCTCGACCGCGTTCGCCGTGCGCAGCGTGTTGTTGTAGATGCCAAGCCCCAGATAGGCCAGGCCGCCGATCACCACGAGGTAAAGCGCCCCGCCGATCCAGATGCCGATGCCCATGGCGAAACCGGCACCCATGCCTGCACCATGCCCGCCGGTCAGCATCGCCGCGAGTCCCGCGATGAACACGGCAACCGCCCCGATTATGATCGCGATGTTGATGATCCGCTCGAGCCAGAGAATGAAAAAATCCCGCATTGGCCGCTTTTCCTCCTGACGGTTTCCCGAATTACGGAACCATTCCCCGGTTTCGCGGCTGGAATGTCAATCCTGCGATCCGGTCCCGCAGGTGTTGCCTGCAGAGAACTGCCCCCGCGATCTCGGACCCCCGGCGCCGCAGGGGGTTCCCATCCCGGTCCGAATGCGGGATGTAGATGAACCCGGTCAGGCGGACCGTTCCGCGCCCGGCGACAACTGGATTCCAAGAGCAGGATTCATGAAGGTCAAGGCCCGGACACGGCAAAAACGGCACAAGTCGGCCGGCGAACTGCTCGGCTGGCTATGGCATGGCTATCTGCGCCGTCACGTCGGCGTGCTGTCCATCGCCGTGCTTTTCATGGTGCTCGAAGGCAGCATGGCCGGCGCGATCAGCTACATGATGAAGCCGATGTTCGACAGCGTCTTCGTGCAGGGCAACGCGCAGATGCTGGCCTGGGTCAGTGTCGTCTTTCTTGTGGTGTTTGCGACACGCGGCTGCGCGGGCGTGGTGCAGCAGGTGCTGCTGTCCAAGATCTCGCAGGAAACGGCCGCCCAGTTGCGGGTCGATCTGCTGCGGCGGCTGATCCGGCAGGACAGCGCGTTTCACCAGGCGCACCCGCCCGGCGTGCTGATCCAGCGCATCCAGTCAGATGTGGGGTCGATCAACACCGTCTGGCGCACCATCATCACCACGACGGGCCGCGATTTCATATCGCTGGTCGTGCTGCTCGGGGTCGCGATCAACATCGACTGGCGCTGGACGGCGGTGATGCTGATCGGCGCCCCGATCGCCCTGCTGCCGATCGGGGCCGGGCAGCGTTACGTGCGCAAGAAGGCCGCGCAGGCGCGCGACCTGGGCGCGACGCTGGCCAAGCGGCTGGACGAGATTTTTCACGGCATGGTGCCGATCAAGCTGAACAATCTCGAGGACTACCAGACCGCACAGTTCGAGAAACACACCGACACATTCGTGCGCTCCGAGGTCCGCTCGGCCTTCGGCACGGCGGCGGTGACCGGCGTGGTCGACATCATGGCCGGGCTCGGCTTCATGGCGGTGCTGCTGCTCGGCGGTGCCGAGATCATCGAGGGCAAGAAGACCGTCGGCGATTTCATGAGCTTTTTTACCGCGATCGGCCTCGCCTTCGATCCGGTCCGCCGCCTGGCCGGCATGAGCGCGGCCTGGCAGGCCGCCGCCGCCGCGCTCGAGCGGCTGAAAGAGCTTCTCGACGCGCCGATCCTGTTGCTGTCGCCCCCCGATCCGGTCGCACCGCCCGAGGGGCTGCCCGACGTGACCTTCCGCAACGTGACCCTGCGCTATGGCGAGGCGACCGTGCTGAACGATCTGAGCCTCCATGCCGAGGCAGGCAAGACCACGGCGCTGGTCGGGCCTTCGGGGGCCGGCAAGTCGAGCATCTTCAACGTGCTGACGCGTCTTGTCGATCCGCAGGCCGGCGAGGTGCTGCTCGGCGGTGTCGCCGTCGGCCGGATCGAACTGGAAACGCTGCGCGGTCTTTTCTCCGTGGTCAGTCAGGAGGCACTCCTGTTCGACGAGACCCTGCGCGAAAACATCCTGCTCGGGCGCGACGATGTGAGCGATGAGGAACTGGTGCCGATCCTCGACGCCGCCCATGTGAGCGATTTCGTGAAGGACCTGCCCGCCGGGCTCGACACGCTGGTCGGGCCGCGCGGCTCGGCCCTTTCGGGCGGGCAGCGCCAGCGCGTCGTGATCGCCCGCGCCCTGTTGCGCAACACGCCGGTGCTGCTGCTCGACGAGGCCACCAGCGCGCTCGACACCCAGTCGGAAAAGATCGTGCAGACGGCGCTCGACCGGCTTTCGGGCGGACGAACGACGCTGGTCATCGCCCACCGGCTTTCGACCGTGCGCAATGCCGACCGGATTCTGGTGCTGGATCGCGGTCGGGTCGCGGAGAGCGGCACCCATGAGGAGCTGCTCGCGCGCGATGGCATCTATGCCGATCTCTACCGCGCGCAATCCGACCCCGGCCGGGACACGGCCGCGCCGGAGCTTCCGGCCCCGCCGCCGATGCTGCCCGCACCGTCCGAGCCCCGTCCGGGCCTGCTGCGCCGGCTCACCGCGCGGTTCCTCGGCTGAAAGCGCAGCCGCCCCTGTCATCCGTCCCGCTCCCGCGTTATCAGGGAGCCGGACAAATCAGGAGGCGACCATGACCACGCGCCGAATCTTCCGCATCACGGGACGCGATTCGCGGGATTTCCTGCAGGGGCTTGTCACCAATGATGTCGGCAAACTGGCGCAGGGCCTTGTCTATGCCGCGCTGCTGACGCCGCAGGGCAAGTATATCGCCGATTTCTTCCTTGCCCCCGATGCGCCGGATGATGCGGTGCTGCTTGATGTGGCTGCGCCGCTCGCGGACGACTTGCTGAAGCGGCTGCGCATGTACAAGCTGCGTGCCGATGTGGACATCGCCGAATCGGGGCTCAACCTGCAGCGCGGCACCGGCCCGGCGCCCGCCGGCGCATGGCCCGATCCGCGTCACGAAGCGCTCGGCTGGCGCGCCTACAGCGCCGCCCCCGAAAGCGACGACGGCAGCGACTGGGACGCGATCCGCGTTGCGCATTGCATTCCCGAAAGCGGGATCGAGCTCACCCCCGACAGCTATATCCTCGAAGCCGGGTTCGACCGGCTGAACGGGGTCGATTTCCGCAAGGGCTGCTATGTCGGGCAGGAAGTCACCGCGCGGATGCGCCACAAGACCGAACTGCGCAAGGGGTTCGTGCGGGTCCGGGTCGAAGGCGACGCAGGCCCGGGTGCCGGGATCACGAGCGGGGGGAAGCCGGCCGGAACGCTGCATACCCGAGCCGGGGACACCGCCATCGCCTATCTGCGCTTCGACCGCGCGGGGGGCGACATGCAGGCCGGGGATGCGACCCTCCGGCGGATCTGACGCGCTCTCACGGCAGCGGCGAGACCCCGATCACCAGCGGGTGCAGCCAGAGCAACACCGCGAATGTCAGCAGCACAAGCAGCGTGGCCCGCGGATCCGGCCGCAGCCCGGCCAGACGCGACGGCGAAAACCACCCCGTGTTGCGCGCGAGGTCGGCCCAGGCCTCGGCGCCAAGATCGCGCCGCTTGCGCCGGTCGGTCAGCGCCATGCCCATGACGGCAAATCCCGCGAACATCCCGAACAGGATCACATGCGCAAGATCCCCGTTCGCCAGCAGATGCGCGACCGACCAGAGCAGCAGCGCGATCAGCATCGGATGGCGGGTGAACCCCAGAATCCCCGGATCGGCCGGATCGAACGGGCGCCGCCCGACGCCGCCGAACGACAGCGGATTGACCCGCATCATCCCCGCCACCACCAGTGCCACCACAAAGGGCATGACCAGAACCGGCGCCCAGCGCCAGATCCGCCAGGGCGGCAGAATCTCGACATAGGGGGCGCCATGGGCCGCGATGATCAGCCAGATCAGCACCGCCACCGACAACGCGCTGAACCCCATGAAATAGCCGCGCACCCCCATCCGCGCCATCAGCCGGCTGCGGATCGCGGGGCGCATGGGAATGACATGGCTTGCGAAAAAGGCCGCGAATGCAGCGATGAACTCGCCCCAGCCCCCCATCAGCCCTGTCCTCCAAGCCGGGGGCGGAACAGGAGCGGACCGATCCGCAGCAGGAACAGGGCAAAAGCCACGATCCAGAGCAGGGCGGCAAGGTCGATCATCGGCCCCTCGAACCCGGTCAGCGGCGCGAGAACCCGCACCAGCGCCGCGCCGAAGACCAGCCCGAAGGCCGCATTCATCCAGCCGTCCGAACGCAGCGGGCGGCCGGTATGGCCAAGACAGACGCGCACCATCACCGACAGCGTCATGGCGCCGATCACCCCGACCCCGAACATGTGAAGCGCGGCGACCTCGGTCACGAAATCCTGCTGCACCGCCGCCAGCGCCAGCAGCAAAAGCCCCGCCGGAACCGTGGCATAGCCCAGATGCAGAACGAAAAGCAGCGGGCTCGGAAGCGTCGCGAACCCGCACCAGCGCGCCAGACGGACAAGATGCAGAACGCCGGCAAGGCCGAGAACCGCCGCCGCAGGCCATCCCATCGGCTGCACCACCCAGAACAGCAGCGCCGCGCCCCCCAGAAGCAGCGCCCCAAGGTCGAACCGGCCGGGAGCCGCCGGCTGCCGGGCCGCGCCCCGCTGCAGCAGCCAGTTGCGGGTAAAGGCCGGGATGATCCGCCCGCCGATCACCATGACCAGGAACACAAGCCCCCCAAGCCCGAGCCGCATGCCGATGCCGGACACCCCCTGCCGCGCCACCTCGACATGGAACAGGATATTGGCAAGCGCAAACAGCAGGAGCGGCGCCAGAACCACCAGATTTCGGCGGTTCCCGGCCCCGAGGATTTCGCGCGCCAGAACCAGCGCCATCACCGGCAGGTAGATCACGTCGATCACCGCTACCCAGACCGGCGGCAGGGGGAACAGCAGAACGATGCGCCCCGCCAGCCAGAGCAGGAACAGCCCGGCAAGCGCGCTCCCGGACACGGCCGGGCGCCCGGTCCAGTTCGGCACCGCCGTGAACAGGAAGCCGGAAACCACGGCGCTGCCATAGCCGAAGATCATCTCGTGAACATGCCAGTTGCGCGTTCCCATGGACGGGGCGATCACCTCGCTCCCGTGCCAGGCAAGGATCCAGACCGCCATGGCAAGCACCGCAAACAGCCCCGCCGCGAAAAAGAACGGGCGGAAGCCGAGCGAAAGGAAAACCCCGCCCCGCCTGCCTGCGTCACGCGATGTCCGGAAACGAGCCTCGGCCATGGGTTACTCCCCCGATTGCATTCCGACCAAATCTCTAGACTATCGCCCTGCCACGGGGCTTGACGAATATCAAGCGACCCCGGCGCCGCAGGCCTGCCGTGAAACTGCCCCCACTGCTTCTTCTGGCAGGAAATATCCCCGCCGGAGGCATGAAAATTCCTGCGCGGCACCGGCACCCCGCCCCGCGGCTTCTGCGGCGCGCTTGACGGCGCCGCGCCGGGCAGGCACCGAAGGGCAGCCGCTTTACACCCGCCGCAGGATTTGCCCGATCATGGCCCGGACCGCCCTTTTCATTGTGACGCTCATGGTCCTTGCCGCTTGCGGGCGTGAACTGACGCCGAATGAGACCGATTTCGCCCGGGCGCTCCACGGCAGCGGCCTTGATACCGGCAAGGTGCGCCTGGTCAGGGGGGCGCCGCTCGCTCCGGTCACGTTCCGCTATCCGCAGCGCCCGCGCACCACCTGCCGCGAGCGCATGCTTCCGCCCGTCACCCGGGAATACGTGACCACCAAGCCGGCGGCGATGACGCTTTTCAACCATGTGCTGTTCACGCGCGAATGGTATTCCGACGACTTCATGGCGGATTACCCCGGCATGATCGACCTTGTTCAGGCGATGCTGCTCGGCCACGAACTGACCCATGTCTGGCAGTGGCAGAACCGGTCCCGCACCGGATACAGCCCGCTTGCCGCCCTGCGCGAACATCGCACCACCGAAGACCCCTATCTGTTCGAGATCGAGGGCACGCCGGATTTCCTCGATTACGGCTTCGAGCAGCAGGGCGCGGTGGTCGAGGAATATATCTGCTGCCGCGCCCTCGCCCCGAAGGCCGCGCGCACACAGCGCCTGCACGAGATGCTGAGCCGCGCCTTCCCGGTCTCGGATCTGCCCGGCGCGCGCGAACATGACGTGCTGCTTCCCTGGAGCGGGGCCGAGGTCGGCGGCATCTGCGACTGAACCGGGCTGGCGCGGATGCGGGATTCACTCGGCCAGAACGCCCGCCTCGAGCCGCAGAACCCGGTCCATGCGCGCGGCAAGGTCCATGTTGTGGGTGGCAATGAGCGCCGCGAGCCCGCTGCCGCGCACCAGTTCCATGAGCGCCGCGAACACCTGGTCCGAGGTCGCCGGGTCAAGGTTTCCGGTCGGCTCGTCCGCAAGCAGAAGCCGCGGGCGGTTCGCAAGCGCGCGGCAGAAGGCGACACGCTGCTGCTCGCCCCCGGACAGGGCCGCGGGGCGGTGCTGCGCACGATTGCGGATGCCGACGCTTTCAAGCAGATCGAATGCCCGCGCCTGCGCCTCCCCCCGGGCCGCCCCGTCGGCAAGCTGCGGCAGCATGATGTTCTCGACGGCGCTGAATTCGGGCAGGAGATGGTGAAACTGATAGATGAATCCGATGTCGCGCCGCCGCACCCCGGTGCGCACCCGCCCGCTCGCGCGCGCCATGTCCTGCCCGCCGATCATCACGCGCCCCGAATCGGGCACATCAAGCAGCCCGGCGATATGCAGCAATGTCGATTTCCCGGCCCCCGACGGGGCGACCAGGGCCGCGACCTCGCCCCGCGCAAGCGACAGGTCGATGCCGCGCAGCACCGCCACCTCGCCCGGACGGCCGCGGTTATAGGTCTTTTCCAGACCCTCGATGCTCAGGACCGGCTCATTCATAGCGCAGCGCCTCCACCGGATTGAGCCGCGCCGCGCGCCGCGCCGGAAAGATGGTGACGAGGAAGGACAGCCCGAGCGACAGCGCCACCGCCGAAAGCACATCCCCCGCCCGCAGTTCCGCCGGCAGGTTGTAGATGCCCCGGATCGACGGATCCCAGACCCCTCCGCCCATCACGTAGTTCACGAAGGAAAAGATCGGGTCGATATAGATCGCGAACAGGCAGCCCAGAATCACGCCCATCAGCGTGCCGACCAGCCCGGTCAGCGCCCCGCAGAGAAAGAACACCCGCATCACCGACCCCTCGGAAAGGCCGATCGTGCGCAGGATGCCGATGTCGCTGCCCTTGTTCTTGACCAGCATGACCAGCCCGGAAACGATGTTCATGGTGGCGATCAGCACAAGGATCGAAAGGATCACGAACATCACGTTGTCCTCGACATCGAGCGCGCGCAGAAATCCGCCCGAGGCATCGCGCCAGGTCCAGACCAGCGCATCACCGCCCGCCGCGCGCTGGATCGCAAGCGCGATCGGCTCGACGTTCTCGGGATCCTGCACCATGACCTCGAGTTCGTCCGCGACGCCCTCGCGGTTGAAATAGGATTGCGCCTCGGCAAAGGGCAGATAGGCGCGGGTGCGGTCGATGTCGTAGCGCCCGGCCGAGAATATATAGACCACCTCATAGGCGTTGATGCGCGGGCTGGTGCCGAAGGCGGTCTTGACCCCGTCGGGCGAAATCAGCCTGATCCGGTCCCCGACCCGCACGCCGAGTTCGCGCGCGACCCCGGTGCCGATGGCAATGCCTTCGTCGAAGCGGCCCAGATCGCCCTGCGCCTCGTCGCTTCCGGCAATGCCCGGCAGGCTTTTCAGGTCGTCCGCCTGGATGCCGAACACCTCGACCCCGGCGTTGCGCCCCTGCGCGGTGATCATCACCTGGCCCTTCACGAGCGGGGCGACACGGGTCACTCCGGGCACGGCCGCGACCCGTTCCGCCCAATCGCCGTAATCGGCGATGGTGCGGCTGACCCGGCCCTGTTCATCCACCTGCCCGGCGCTGTAGACGGTCACATGCGCATTCGCGCCGAGGATCGTGTTCACGAATTCCGCGCGGAACCCCGAGCGCACGGCGAGCGTGGCAATCAGCGCGAAAACCGCAAGCGTGATGCCGATGAGGCTGATCCAGGTCATGGCGCTGACGCCACCCTCGGCCCGGCGTGCCCGCAGATAGCGCCAGGCGATCATCCACTCGAAACGGGCAAAGGGGGGTGGTGTGCGGGACATGGGCGACATGGGGCAGATCGTGCCTCGGATGGTGGCGGTGCTGGTGGCTTTATCCGTGCCTACCTGCGGCGACAGCGCAGCGCGGTCAAGCCGGATAACTCGGCGATCGGTGCCGAGTTCCGCCGCCGGCGGCACCATGCCGACAAGCCCGCCATCCCGCACAAGCCGCGGGCCATCCCCTGGCAGTCCGAGAGGTCAGCCGGTCGCGGCCCCGCCGGTGATGCAGCGCCTTCGACCCCACGGGGAACCGGTGCGCCCGGACCATGACATCATTGACCGGTTTGAAAAAGCCCCACGCCGGCCCGGCGCGGGCAGCCCCCGGGACGTTTCATCCGCGCAGGATGGCCCCGGAGCGGGCGCCCCGCTGCGGAACGGGGAAAGGTGCCCGCCTGTTCACCGGCCCGCCTGTTCACCCGGTCGTGCGTAAATCTCCACCACCCGGCGCACGGCTTCTTCGGGGGAAAGTTCCTCGCTTTCGCCGCTGCGGCGCGAGGTGAGCTCGACCACGCCGTTCTTGAGCCCGCGCGGGCCGACGGTGATGCGCCACGGCAGGCCGATCAGGTCCATGGTGGCGAACTTGCCCCCCGCGCGCTCGTCGCGGTCGTCATAAAGCGGGTCGAGCCCCGCCGCCACCAGCGCCGCATAGATGCGCTCGCAGGCGGCGTCGGCCTCGGCATCGCCCTGCCGCAGGTTGATGATGCCGCAATGGAACGGCGTGACGCCTTCGGGCCAGATGATGCCATTGTCGTCGTGGCTCGCTTCGATGATCGCCCCCAGAAGGCGCGACACGCCGATGCCGTGGCTGCCCATGTGCACCGGAACCTGCTGGCCGTCCGGCCCCTGCACCACGGCGCCCATGGGTTCGGAATACTTGGTGCCGAAATAGAAGATTTGCCCCACCTCGATGGCCCGGCTCTGACGGCGGCGGGCTTCGGGGATGCGCTCGAACAGGGCCGCATCGTGGGTCTCGTCGGTGCGGGCATAGGGCGAGGTCCACTCGCGCACGATCTCGGAACATTCCTCGCGGCTGTCGTAATCGACGCTGCGTTCGCCAAGGGTGAGGTTCAGGATCGCGGCGTCATAGAACACCTCGGATTCGCCGGTTTCGGCCAGCACCAGGAATTCATGGGTGTTCTCGCCCCCGATCGGCCCCGAATCCGCGCGCATCGGAATCGCGCGCAGGCCCATGCGTTCATAGGTGCGCAGATAGCTGACCATGTGGCGGTTATAGGCGTGAAGCGCGTCGTCCTTCGTCAGGTCGAAGTTGTAGCCGTCCTTCATCAGGAATTCGCGCCCGCGCATGACGCCGAAGCGGGGGCGGATCTCGTCGCGGAACTTCCACTGGATCTGATAAAGCGTCAGCGGCAGGTCGCGGTAACTGCCGACATGGCTGCGGAAGATGTCGGTGATCAGCTCTTCGTTGGTGGGGCCATAAAGCATGTCGCGCCCGTGGCGGTCGGTGATGCGCAGCATCTCTTCGCCATAGTCGTCATAGCGCCCGGATTCGCGCCAGAGCTCCGCTGATTGCAGGGTCGGCATCAGCATCGGGATATGGCCGGCGCGGATCTGCTCCTCGTGGACGATCCGTTCGATGTTGCGCAACACCTTGTAGCCGAGCGGCAGCCAGGAATAGATTCCGGCGGCGGCCTGCTTGATCATGCCGGCACGCAGCATCAGACGGTGGCTCACGATCTGCGCCTCGGAGGGGGTCTCCTTCAGCACGGGCAGGAAATAGCGGGTGAGGCGCATCGCGGGCGGAACCTTTCGGGGCTGTTCGTGGTGGCCCGGATCTATGCGAAAGCGCACAGGCAGGCAATCGCGCAATCGGACGGCCGCAACATGATGCTTTCCCGCAGCGCTCGGCCCGCCCGCGCGCCTGCGCACTTGCAACCTTCCCGCCTTTGGGCAAAGTGACCAGACCGCAAATGGATTGGATCGGCATGGCTCTTTCGGCGCGCGATCAACTGAAATACTGGGGCATCGGCGCGCTGCTGCTGGTGCTGGTGCTGTGGCTGCTCGGCAATGTGCTGCTGCCCTTCGCCCTTGGCTTTGCGATCGCCTATTTCCTCGACCCGCTCGCCGACCGGCTGGAGGCCTGGGGGCTGTCGCGCGGGCTGGCGACGGCGGTGATCACCATCGTGGCGGTGGTGATCCTGCTGGTCGCGGGCGGATTGCTTCTGCCGACGCTGATCGCGCAGGCGGCCGAACTGGTGACGACGGCGCCCGAGCTCATCGCCCGGCTCCAGAGCGGGCTGGAGGCCCGCTTCCCCCATGCGCTCGACCAGGGCGGGCCGCTGCGCGATGCGCTCGATTCCGTCGGCGAGGCGATGAAGGAACAGGGCCCCGAGCTGTTCAAGACCGTGATCGGCTCGGTCGGTTCGGTGGTCGGCATCGGCATCCTGCTGGTGGTGCCGCCGGTGGTGGCGGTGTTCATGCTGCTCGACTGGGATCGCATGGTCGCGCGGATCGACGACCTGCTGCCGCGCGAACATGCGCCGGTGCTGCGCCGGCTTGCACATGAAATCGACCGGTCGCTGGCCGGCTTCCTGCGCGGCATGGGGCTGGTCTGTCTGATCCTCGGCACCTATTACGCGATCGCGCTCACGGCGGTCGGACTGTCCTTCGGGCTGGTGGTCGGGTTCATCGCCGGCATCCTGACCTTCATCCCCTACCTCGGCACGATCTTGGGCGGAATCCTGGCGATCGGGCTGGCGCTGTTCCAGTTCTGGGGCGACTGGGGCTGGGTGGCGGCGGTCACGGTGATCTTCGTCATCGGCCAGGCGGTCGAGGGCAATTTCCTCACGCCCAAGCTGGTCGGGGATTCGGTCGGGCTGCACCCGGTCTGGCTGCTGCTGTCGATCTCGGTATTCGGGGCGCTGTTCGGCTTTGCCGGGATGGTGGTCGCGGTGCCGCTGATGGCGGCGCTCGGGGTGATCGTGCGCTTCCTCGTGCAGAAATACCTGACCAGCAGCCTTTATCTCGGGCCCACCGACCCGGAACTCGGCACGGAAGATTCCGCCCTGTCCCCGCCCGTCCTGCCGGAGCAGGACGCGCCCTGACATGCCGCAGCAACTGCCTTTCGACCTGCCCGCGAAGCCGGCGCTGGGGCGGAGCGATTTCTTCGTCTCGCCGGCAAACGCGCTTGCCGTGGCGATGATCGACCGCGCCACCGGGACCGACGGCGGCAAGCTCGTGCTGTCGGGGCCGGCGGGGTCGGGCAAGACCCACCTTGCCCATGTCTGGGCGGGGCCTGCCGCGGCGCGGATCATTGCCGCGCGCGACCTGGCCGGGCAGGACATCGCCAGCCTTGCCACCGGCGCGACCGTGATCGAGGACGCACCGGAGGCCGCTGGCGACCGTGCCGCCGAAGAGGCGCTGTTCCACCTTCACAACCTGCTGCTTGCCGGGCGGCAATGGCTGCTCGTCACCGGGCGGGGCGCGCCGCGCGACTGGGGGCTTGTCCTGCCCGACCTGCAAAGCCGGCTCGAGGCCGCACCGCTGGCCGCGCTCATGGCACCCGATGATGCGCTGCTTTCGGCGGTGCTGGCCAAGCTGTTCGCGGATCGGCAGATCACCCCGCGCCCGGATCTCATCCCCTATCTCGTGACGCGTATCGACCGCTCCTTTGCCGCGGCGGCAGAGATGGTCGCGGCGCTTGACCGCGCGGCACTGGCAAGCGGGCGCCCGGTCGGGCGGGCGCTGGCGGTGCAACTGCTTGGCGCCCGTCCCTCCGGCAGTTAGGCTGGCACCGCGGCAATCATCAATCACTACCCGGGCAGGCGCATAAGGCATGACTGAGGCGGATTTTCTCGAACATCCCTTCCCCGAGGCGGTCAGCCTGCCCGACCTCGACATCGCCGGGCCCGGGCGGTTCTACAACCGCGAACTGAGCTGGCTCGGCTTCAACTGGCGGGTGCTGGAAGAGGCCGACAACCCGCGCGTGCCGCTGCTCGAGCGGCTGCGGTTCCTGTCGATCTCGGCCAGCAACCTCGACGAATTCTATACCGTCCGGGTGGCCGGCCTGCGCGAACTTGCGCGCACCGGCCACGTCACCCCGGCCGCCGACGGGCTCACCCCGGCCGAGCAGCTTGCCCTGATCGACGAAGAGGCGCGCCGCCTCATGCAGGCCCAGCAGCAGAGCCTGACCCGCCTCGCCGCCGAGATGGAGGACAACGGCATCTCGCTGCTGCAGAGCGGCCCGCTGACCGAGCCCGAACTGGCCTATCTCGACGAGCTTTTCGTCGAACGCGTCTTTCCGGTGCTCTCGCCGCTGGCCATCGACCCGGCGCATCCGTTCCCCTTCATCCCGAATGCGGGGTTCGCGCTGGCGCTGCAGCTTGAGCGCATCCGCGACAACCACCCGCTGCAGGCGCTGCTGCCGATCCCGGGACAGATCGACCGTTTCATCGAATTGCCGCGGGACGGGGCCGGGCGCCGCTTCCTTCCGCTCGAACGGCTGCTGCTGCTCAAGCTCGGCGAGCTGTTCCCCGGTTATCGGCTGCAGGCGCATTTTGCCTTCCGGGTGCTGCGCGACAGCGACCTGGAACTTGAAGAAGACGCCGAAGACCTCGTGCGGGAATTCGAGATCGCGCTCAAGCGCCGCCGCCGCGGCAAGGTGGTGCGCATGACCCATACCGCCGGCGCACCGGCGCGGCTGCTGGCGATCATCATGCAGCAGCTTGACGTGGGCGCCGGGCAACTGGTCGAATTCGAGGGGATGCTCGGCATATCGGACCTGGCTGAACTGGTGCAGGCCGGCCCCGCCGACCTGCTCTGGCCGCCGTTCAGCCCGCGCATCCCCGAACGGGTGAGCGATCACGAGGGCGACCTTTTTGCCGCGATCCGGCAGAAGGACATGCTTTTGCACCACCCCTACGAAAGCTTCGACATGGTGGTGCGGTTCCTCCAGCAGGCGGCGCGGGACCCGGACGTGGTGGCGATCAAGCAGACGCTCTATCGCACCTCGCACGAAAGCCCGATCGTCGGCGCGCTTTGCGAAGCGGCCGAGAACGGCAAGTCGGTCACCGCCTCGATCGAGCTCAAGGCGCGCTTCGACGAGGCCGCGAACATCCGCCAGTCGCGCCGCCTGGAACGCGCCGGAGCGCATGTGGTCTATGGGTTCATCAACCTCAAGACCCATGCGAAGCTTTCGACCGTGGTGCGCCGCGAGGGCGATCAGCTTGTCACCTACACCCATTTCGGCACCGGAAATTATCACCCGATCACCGCGCGCATCTATTCGGACCTTTCGCTGTTCACCTGCGACCGGGCGATCGGGCGGGATCTCACGCGAGTCTTCAACTTCATCTCGGGCTATGCCGAGCCCGAGGCGCTGGAAAACCTCGCCATTTCGCCGATCGACCTGAAATCGCGCCTGCTCGAGTTGATCGAGATCGAGATTGCCCATGCAAAAGCCGGGCGTCCGGGCGAGATCTGGGCCAAGATGAACGCGCTGATCGATTCCGAGGTGATCGACACGCTGTACCGCGCCAGCAACGCAGGCGTCAGGATCTCGCTCATCGTGCGCGGCATCTGCGGGCTGCGCCCCGGCATCAGGGGGCTGAGCGAGAACATCCGCGTCAAGTCCATCGTCGGGCGGTTTCTGGAACATTCCCGCATCATCTGTTTCGGCAACGGATACGGGTTGCCGGGGCGGCGGGCCCGGGTGTTCCTGTCCTCGGCCGACTGGATGGGGCGCAATTTCTCGCGCCGGGTCGAAGCCATGGTCGAGATCGAGAACCCCACCGTGCGGGCACAGATCGTCGGGCAGATCATGGCGGCGAATCTCTCCGACGTGGCGCAAAGCTGGGTGATGGCGCCGGATGGCAGCTTTCGCCGCCCGCCCTGCTCCGAATCGGCCTTCAACTGCCATCGCTTCTTCATGGAGCATCCTTCGCTGTCCGGGCGCGGATCGGCGGGCGCGGCGGATGTACCGCGGCTGACCCCGGCGGCGGACTGAGCACAACGCTTGCGTGATGCCCGCCAATTTCGCATTCTGCGCACGGATCACCGGGGGGTGAGCAAGACATGAATGACCAGGCGCAAGCGGCGACGCCGGGATGGGATCCGTTCGGTCATGCGCTGTTCGATTCGCCAAGCGCACGCGCGCTGTCGCGGGTCGGGGTGGTGGACGTGGGCTCGAACTCGGTGCGGCTCGTCATCTTTGACGGGGCGGCGCGGTCGCCGGCATTCTTCTACAACGAAAAGGTCATGTGCGGGCTTGGCGCCGGGCTTGCGGAAAGCGGCCTGCTGAACCCCGAGGGAAAGCTGCGGGCGCTCGGGGCGCTGCGCCGCTTTCAGCAACTGGCCGAGGGGATCGGGCTGCCGCCGCTCACCGCCGTTGCCACCGCCGCGGTTCGCGAGGCGAGCGACGGTGCCGAATTCCGCAACGAGGTGCTGCGCGAGACCGGCATCCGGCTCTGGGTCATCGACGGCAACGAAGAGGCCCGGCTTTCCGCGCAGGGCGTGCTGCTTGGCTGGCCGGGGGCGCACGGGCTCGTCTGCGACCTTGGCGGCGCCTCGATGGAACTGGCCGAGGTGAACGCCGGCCGCATCGGCAAGCGGCTTTCGGCGCCGCTCGGCCCGCTTCGCCTCACCCATCTGCCGGGCGGGCGCAAGGGGCGCGAGACCCATATCAAGACGCTGGTGCGGGCCATGGCCGAACATATGGGGCCGCAGCGGGACCGCCTGTTCCTGGTCGGCGGAAGCTGGCGCGCCATCGCCCAGATCGACATGGCGCGGCGTAATTATCCCCTGCCGGTGCTGCATGAATACCGCATGAGCACGCGCGCCCTGCGCGAGACCCAGCGTTTCATCGAGGAAACCGCCCCCGACCGGCTGCGGCGCCTGAGCGGTGTTTCCGCGGCGCGGCTCGCGCTGGTGCCGATCGCCATGGATGTGCTGATCCGGCTTCTGCGCGAATTCCGCCCCCGCGACGTGGCGATTTCAAGCTACGGCATCCGCGAGGGTTTGCTTTACGAACATATGCCCCAGCATATCCGCGAGCGCGATCCACTGATCGAATCCTGCCACTTCTCCGAAGCCAAGGACGCGCGCATGCCGGGTTTCGGCAAGACCCTGTTCAACTTCGTCATGCCGCTGTTCAAATCCGTGCCCGAATCGCGCATCCGGCTGATCAAGGCCGCCTGTCTGCTGCATGACGTGAGCTGGCGGGCGCATCCGAACTATCGCGCCGAGGTCTGTTTCGACAACGCGACCCGCGCCAACCTTGGCGGGCTCGACCATTCCGAGCGCGTGTTTCTGGGCATGGCGCTGCTGTATCGCTATTCGAACAAGAGCGAAGGCACCCGCTTTGAGCGGCTCTGCGATCTGCTGGACGAACGGGGCCGCCGCGAAGCGGTCATCCTCGGCAAGGCGATGCGCTTCGGCGCCATGCTCTGGATGCAGAAGGATTCGCCCATGGCCGCGCTGCGCTGGTTTCCCCGCAAGCGGGTGCTTGAACTGCATCTGACCCGCGCCGCGAGCGCCCTTTACGGCGAGGCGGCCGAGGCACGCTTCCGCTCGCTTGCCCGCTCGCTCGAGGCCGAACCCGCCCTGCGCCTGCGCGCCTGAATTCCGGCCCCGCGTCCGGCGGGCGGCAGCGGTTCAGGCGCGTTCGGAATATTCCATGGTCTCCGTGTTGACCACGATGTCCTCGTCCGGGCCGACGAAGGGCGGAACCATGATCTTGATGCCGTTGTCGAGCGTCGCCGGCTTGAAGCTGTTGGCGGCGGTCTGCCCCTTCACCACGGGTTCGGTCTCGTCCACCCGGCAGGTCACCTTCTGCGGCAGGGTGGCGTTCAGCGCTTCCTGTTCGTGGAATTCGACCTGGATCGTCATGCCGTCCTGCAGGAACGGCCGGCGCTCGCCCAGGATGTCGCTGGGGAGTTCGACCTGGTCATAGGTCTGAGCATCCATGAAGATCAGCATGCCGTCGTTTTCGTAAAGGAACTGCATGTCGCGCTGTTCGAGCCGCACGCGCTCGACCTTGTCGGCGCTGCGGAAGCGTTCGTTGAGCTTGCTGCCGTTGCGCAGATTGCGCAGCTCCACCTGGGCAAAGGCCCCGCCCTTTCCGGGCTTCACATGCTCGGCCTTGACCGCAACCCAGAGACCGCCGTTATGTTCAAGAACGTTGCCGGGCCGAATCTCGTTTCCGTTGATCTTGGCCATTCATTCACCTTGTCAGAATCTTGATATCGAATATGCCGCAGCTATATATGGCTGACCGGGCTGTAGCAATACGCCCATCTCGTGCTGCGCACGCAGAAACCCATGCGTCTGACGCATGGGGGCTATTCGTGTGCGGGGTATCCGAATCGCTCCACATCCGCCATAAGAGGCGAAAAGCAGAAATAACAAGAGCAATAATGACAAGGGAAACACGATGACTGATTTCGTGGATGGCACGGCCTTTAACAACGAACAGGGGAACCGTGCCCGGAAACTGTTTGCTGCCGTGGTTCTGGCAGCTCTCGACGACGCGATTGCCGACGACAAGAAATACGGCAACGGGCCCGAGCAGATCGCCCGCTGGGCACGGTCGCGCGACGGGCGCGAAATCCTGTCCTGTGCCGGGATCGACCCGAACGAACGCGTGGTCTCGGGGCTGATGGCCTTTGTCGGACGCGGTGTCCGCACCTCGGTTGCGCTTTCTCGCGAGGAAAGCGAACGGCGCATGGCCGCCAGACAGGAAGAAGCCGCAGCCGCCTGATCCAAAGGCACCTGTCAGCAACGCCTGCAGATCGGAAAAGCGCGCCTGTGGCGCGCTTTCCGTATATTCGGCACCCCCATCAAGCATCGCGAGGGCATTTCAGGGCGTCGTGGATCCGTCCACCGCTCGGGCGCGCCTCAGTCCAGGCCGCGCGCCGTCAGGATCCGGTGCACCTCCTGCTGCACGAGCTTTCGCACGGTGCGGGTGATCCGTTCGCCCAGCGCGCCGCGCAATTCCTCGCGCAGCATCTCCGCCACCAGCGGGCGGAGCGCGTCCGGGTCGATCTCCGGCACCGCATCGCCTGTTCCGCCCAGCGCCTGCGCGGCCCGGGAGTCGTCTTCGGGGGTGGTGCCGAAATTGATCCGCGCCCGCAGATTGGCCCCGGCGTCGTCAGGTTCCCATTCCGCATCGTCGCCTTGGGAAAGCGCGACCTCGATGGCCGCCGCCGTCGCCGCGAGCAGGGATGACCTTTCTTCCGGCTGCCCGGCCACCTCTTGGGCCCCCGCTTCCGTGCCCGGCTCCGCGGCGACGCGGAGCGACGGGGTCAGCAGCAGCTTTTGCTCCGGCGGCCCGGCCGGCGGTTCGCGATCGTCCGAGACAAGGCGCAGGATCGAGGACAGCACATCCTCGATCTCGGTCTGTTTCGCGGGATCGGACATCGCTTTCCCCTCGGCCGCCGCCCTGTCTCCGGCGCGGCGAAGTGTAATCAATCCGCCCCGGCCGCACAATCGTTGGACGCACTCGTCCCCAGGACCATCCTCGCGGATGTCATTCCTTGCCGAGCGCCTTCAGGACGCGATCCAGGTCGCGCCCCTGTTTCGAAATCCGGCTCGGTGCATCCTTGACCATGTTGTAATAAAGCGTCGGGTCATAGACCTGCACCGCAAGGTTCAGATGATCGACCGTCAGAAGCCCCTGTGCCGCCAGAAGCTGATAGGCCGCGATCGATTCCTCGGCCCGTGCCGAAAGCTGTTCGGTCCGGGCGTCGAGCAGTTCCTGTTCGGCCTGCAGCACGTCAAGCGTGGTGCGCGCGCCCAGCCGCGCCTCTTCGCGGATGCCGTCAAAGGCCACCTGCGCGGCACGAATACGCTCGCCCGTGGCGCTCAGGCTCGACCGCGCGACATCGAAGCGGACATAGGCGTTGGTCGCGTTCAGGGCGACATTTTCCTGCGCGGTAAGCAGGCTCGCACGGATGCTGTCGCGGGTGGCCATCGCCCGGCGCACCTGCGCGTTCAGGCCGCCCCCCTGATAGATCGGCTGGCTGAGATTGAGCGAAACCGTCGCGTCGCGCTCATAGCCGGAGCCGGTAAGGTTTTCGCGCATGCCCACATCACCCCGCAGCGCGACCTTGGGGCCGATGGCGCTTTCGGCGCGGCGCACATTGTACTCAGAAGCGGTCACCTGCCGCTGCGCGGCCAGAATGTCGGGATGACTCCGGACCGCCACCGCGGTTGCCGCATCAGAACTGGCCGGCGCTCCCGGCAGATCGAGGCGCTGAACCAGGTTCTGGGGCTCGTGCCCGACCGCCGCCAGATATTCGGCGCGCGCGTTGTCCAGATCGCCCCGCGCCGCGACCAGGTTGCTGCGGGCCGCCGCCTGGCGCGATTCGGCCAGCGCCACGTCGGTGCGCGTGACCTCGCCGACCTCGAACCGGTCCTGCGTGGCGCTCAATTCCTCGTCCAGCAGGTTGAGGTTGTTTTCCCGCAGCGAAACGATCTGCTGCTGAAGAACCACGTTGAAATAGGCCGCGACCGCACGCAGCAGCACATCCTGCTCGATCGAGATCAGCGTCTGCCGGGTGGCCAGCACCGTTTCCTTGGCGGCATTGATCGCGTGGCGCCGCCCGCCGCTGTCGAACAGCAGAAGATCGGCGGTCAGACCGACAAAGGCATTCGACATGTTCCGCTTGACGACATCCGGGCTCACATCCGAAAGCGAGCGCGACAGCGACCGCGAGGCCGAAGCGCTCCATTCGAGCACCGGGCGCAGGGTCGAGATCGCCTCGGCCACGTCCTCGTCGGCGGCCCGCAGAAGGGCCCGGTTCTGTTCAAGCAGCCCGCTGGTGTTGTAAGCGCCGATCATGGCGTCGGTAAGGTTCTCTGCCCGCGCCTGGAGCGGCACCGCCAGCAGGAGCGCCATCGTCGCCAGAACGCCCGTGATTTTCGCCATTCCCGCGCCGAATGATCCGCTCATGTCGCTGCCTTTTCTGCCGTCCGGCCTCTGCGGGCCTGCCCTGTTCTGTTTCTGACGGGTTCACGCCTTCAAAGCGCGAATTCCCGCGGTTTTTCAAAGCCCTCGATCACCGGCGCGGTGGCATTGAATTCGTGCCGCCAGGCCAGTATGCCGCCCGACTTGATGCCGAGCCGGACCGTGCCGAGCGCGCCTTCCATGAACAGGCAGACGATACGTCCGCCCTCTTTCAACTGTTCGGCGATCGGCCCCGGCACCTGCTCGACCGCGCCCTGGATCATGATCGCGTCATAGGGGCCGTGTTCCGGCGCCCCCTCGGCAAGGTTGGCCTGCTGGATCACCACGTTGTCCGCGCCCGTCTCGGCCAGGATTTCCGGCGCCTCGCCGGCCATTTCCTCGTTCGATTCGACCCCGACGACCGCCTGTGCAAGCCGCGCCGCCACGGCCGAAGAATAGCCATAGCCGCACCCCAGATCGAGCACGAGATCCGCCGGGCCGAGCGCCAGCGCCTCCAGCATCTTGGCAAAGGTCCGCGGCTCGAGCAGAACGCGCCCGCCCCCCAGGTGCAGATTTTCGCCCACATATGCGGCCTCGCGCCGGCTGATCGGCACGAAAAGCTCGCGCGGCATCTCGAGCATGGCGCTGATGATCCCGAAGCGGGTGACATCCGAAGGCCGCACCTGCGTGTCGACCATCACGTTGCGGCGCTCTGCAAAATCCGTCATCTGTCCAAGGCCCGTCCATGCTGTCACTTGACTCAGGCTTTTGACACATCGCCGCCGTTTCGGCAACGCCCGGCGCACCTCGATGCCGGTTCCGCCGCAGCGCCCCCGAGGCGCCGCCGCGCCTTTCCCGCGCGGTCGGTCGCGGTGCGCCGGTTCCCGGACCTGCCGGCGCTCAGAAAGCGCTTGCGACCCCGGACAAAACAAGCCATGAAGACCCCCGAAACCGGCCTCCTGCCGTGGCTGGCGACCTGCCAGCGGATGCGGCCGGGCACCACGAGAGGCGAGTTGGCGGAGTGGTGACGCAGCGGATTGCAAATCCGTGTACACCGGTTCGATTCCGGTACTCGCCTCCATTTACTTTCAAGCACTTGCATGACGCCAGCGCGTGCGCGGGCTGATCCGTTTACAGCAGCGTTTACAGTTTTGTTCATGCAACACCCCCTTTTGCTTGGGCAAGTTTGACCAGAACCGCGTCGGTTTCGTCGGGCGAGACGCGGGCGTAATGCTCGATCACGTTCGCCGCATAGCGGACGGACCAGCCCATGTGATTGGCGATTTCGGCAAGGGACAGGCCCGCATTCAGCAGGCGCGTTGCAGCCGTCCCGCGTGTATCGGACAGGCGCAGATTATCGGGCAGCTTGGCCTTATCGCGCCACTGGCGGACGGCCTCGGACGCGCGATGCGGTGTCAAGGGGTTGCCGTTGGCATTCGTGAGGATCAGCAACCGGTCCGGCGGGGTCGTGTCGATCACCTCGGCAAGCGCGGGCGTGATCGGGATATGTGCCAGCCGCTTACGTTTGTTCGTCCTGACGCGAAGGCGGCGGCCGCGCGGAGTCTGCTCGACATGGGTCGATGCCAGCTTGATCAAGTCAGCCGGGCGCAAGCCAGTTTCGCAGCCTGCGCAGAGAATGCGGCGGACCCATTCCGGCGCTATCGCGTTAAAAACTTCCCGGTAGGCCGGGGTCCAGACGATTTCCGACCGATCCACCTCATAGACCTTGCGGAATCCGTCGCAGTGGTGCACCCGCAGCTTGCCCGCGTCCTTCCAGGCCCAGTTCAATATGCGCGTCACCACGGTTCCGGCGTAATCATACTGCCGCGGCGAGTGCTTCCACTTCGCCCGCCAGCTGTTCACCTCGCCCCGCGCCTCCGGTTCCTCGAACATCGTGGCCGGGTCATCCTTGAAGGCTTCCGCGAATCGCAGTGCCCAGAGGCGATAGTCCTCGCGGGTCCGCGCGCCCTTCGGCATTTCGGCGCTCGACAGGAATTCGTCCACCATTTGCGGCGTCATGTAGGTGTCTTGCTTAGGCCGTCTCACCGCTTCGGCGTAGGCAACGGAAAACGCCGGGTCGGTGGGGTGTCGATGGGTGTCAGTCCAGAACTTCGGACCGCCACGCCATGCATAGAAATGATAGCGCGCGCCCGCCTTGGTCATGCGCTTCACACGGTGAGCGTGTTTTGGCAGATCAGCGCGTGCCAATGCGAAGCCTCCGTTGCTCGACCAGTGACAGTGCCGGGGCGCTCGTCGTAGCCACAGGCGGGGTTATCGCCTGCGCCGCGTCCAGCCGGTGCCGGACGTGGTGCGGGTCGTACCAGCCGGGGCGAACCGGCTTGATGCCCATCTTGACGCAGAAGTCCCGAAAGGCGTTGTTCGCACCCGCATAGCCCCACGAAGCCGCCAGATCCTCAGCAGGGATCAAGCCGATCATCTGAACAATGTGAGGGTGCAGGCGCATGGAATCACTCTTCTCCGATGATCCCGGCTTCCGCATGCAGGTCGCGAACAATGCATTCTCGGATCAAATCCAGGCGAAATTCGCGAACCTCCATGATGTCCAAGCCGCTCATATGCGTTGCATCGCAGTCAAAGTCTTCGGCGCGAAGGTAGTAGGGGCTGCCCATCGACAGGATGATTTCAACGACACGGTTCGCCCCCGGATGCTGGCGAAGCACATCCCGGATGCCGCAGGCCATATGGCCGGCCCGGCGCGGGGGAATCTCCTGATTGAGCAAGCGGCTGTAAACGCGCAAGGCAACCATATCTTCGATGTCGAACACGCGGGCAGAGCCGCGCGCGGTCTGCGGCGCACATGGGTAGTTCCCCGCATGGACGGCCTCGTTGAAGCGGTCGGGGTCAACCGCAGCGATCTGGCAGGCGAGTTTCGTACGGGCAGAATGGGGGGTGATCATGGCATAAATCCTCTTGTCTCACACAACAGGTATCATGGGTAATTGGACGGGGCAAGAGGATAGTTGTGAACTTCATCGTTGTGGCGTCGAGTTGACCAACGCCCGAGCCTCTTCCCAAATGATCGGGATGTATGGGCTGTCATGCTCCAAGTCCCCCTCGCCGAACCCTGTCCAAGCCGTGATCTTGAGAAGCACATCGAGCGCGCTGCGGCTGGGTTCGCGGATCATGCGTTTTTCATTTTCCCAGCGAAGGTCGTGAAGCCGTTCATACTCATCGCCCTCGGCAGCATGAGCGGCAGATTCCAGACGCTGCCACTCACGAAACAACCGCATCACCGGCGTGTCGGTCTCGGCCGATGCGGGCAGCGCGCCGGTGACAGCAGCAGCCGGCGCGGCCGCGAGGAAGGAACGGCGGTTCATGCTGCACCTCCAATCATCCGCTCGACGTGGCGCAGGGCGGCACGGGTATAGCTCCGCGCCTCGCGCTCGGCCTGGCTATAGCGGGTCGGCCGCTCGGTCGCGTCCAGGACGAGGCTCAGGCAATCGTGGATTTCATGAAGTCTGGCGACGGGCAGCGCGCCCGTGTTATTGGCTTGGATAGCCATGGAATCGTTCCTCCTATCGAACGGTTTCTGGTCAGGGCCGGCCGGGTGTTGCTGCACCTTGTCGGCCCGCTTACTTTCTGCCATCATTTAGTTGATGCGGTCAAGGACTTTGTAATGCCAGAAAGTCAGAAGAAGCGGATGGGGCGACCACCGGTCAATTCAACTCCGATCACGCTCCGACTGCCGCCCGATCTTCTCGCGTGGGTAGATGCTGAACGAGCGAAACTCGACCCAGTGCCATCGCGGCCCGAGTTCATTAGAAAATTGATAGAAGCGCGGAAGGGGTAGTAATGGAGTGGGCTATAGAAACCCTAAACACTGGCTTGGGGCAAGCGCTTATTATTGCGGTATTTACCGCTATCGCAGGAAGGCTCTTGACTGCCCGCGGCAAGCTTATTTGGTCGGTATCACATCAGCACCAATACCAAATGCCAAATCTAGGTGGGGATGGCAGATTCCCAGTCCTCACGCAGCAAATTTGGTTTCAGAACTCTGGACGCGCCTCAATCGAAGACCTTGAAATAGTGCTAAACTATCCTCCACAACATTTTGAAATATGGAGTCCTAGGCAGTATACTACTTCCAACCTCTCGGATGGCCGGCTCGTTATTTCAATTCCAAACTTATCGGGCCATGAGGTTTTTACTTTATCAATGATAGATACAATAAGAGAGCTTCCATATGTGCTTAATGTGCGTTGGAAGCATGGTATGGGGAAAACGATTCAGATGATCCCACAAAGAGTTTGGCCCCCAATTTTGTTATGGTGCCTAGCCTTTTTGATGTTGATTGGTGCAACGGCAGTATTATACGCAGCTTTACGCGGAATTATATGGTTCACAGCGCTATAATCGGGGCCGGCGCATCATCCCGATGCCTTCCGGCCCCCTGCCCGAACGCGGGCTGAACCCGGCCTCTCCGCCGGGTGGTGCTGCCCCCGGTGTCGCCGTGGCAGCCTGCGCCGCGCCCTCGGAGAGTTCGTCAAGGGCCGCGCCATGACGGGGTTTTCGGCATGTCGGTCGCCGGGCACTCGCCGTCTGATCCCAGACGCTTTTTGCGGGGGAGCCGCAGGGCGCATCCCGGCCCTGTCTCGTCAATCCTCCTGCCAGTCCACGAACGCGAGCGCGTCCTCGAGGGTCGCCGCGTCGAGCCCGGCTTCCTTGGCGGTGGCATAGGCCTGCAGCATCGCGCCGAAGGCCCGCGCCTTGCCGCCGTGGTCGAACGCCTGCATCGGTCGCACCACGTCGAGGGTGACGTTCGCGCCCAGCTTGTCGCTGGCTTCCTCGGCGATCAGGTCGGCAATGGGTTGCAGCACCACCTGCGCCAAGTGCCGTTGCGCCTCGCGCACCATCGGGCCGGTGGTCGCCGGGTTCATCATCCCCGGCAGGATGCCGAAGGCCGCCCAGACCGCGCCGCGCGCATCCGTCAGCAGCTTGTCGGCAAGCGATTTGTCCAGGTGCGGCGACAGTTGGTCCGAGCGCTGGCCGATGCTCGGGTTGAACCCCGCTGCGGTCGCTTGCGCCACGCCCTCGATGACAAGGCTCGCCCCGCGCCGGCCCCGGAAGGCATGGCGCAGGTTTTCCATGTCGTCGGCGCTGCCCTCGGGCAGCGGAACGATCAGGCTCCCGAGCGGTGCATCGCGGAACACGTCGCGCAGCGCGGTTTCGATCTCGTGCAGGAATTGCGCCGACAGGCTCGCGCGTGACAGCGGCGAGCGGCCCGCCCAGGGGGTTGCCGGATCGCAGCCGATGCGCAGGTGCAGCACCTCGCCCGCGAGCGCCGTTTCATCGCGCCCGCCGCCGACCTCGGGGATGCCGAGCCGGTATGCGTGTGGCTCACCGTTCCGGGTGGACAAATCCCAATCCGTCACGGGGATCAGCCGGTCACGAATGAGGAACACCGCTTCGCCGCGCAGCGCGAGCGACCGCGCCGCCAGCGCCAGCGTGCGCCGCGTCAGCAGGTCGGTGCCCTTCACATCGGCCAGGGACAGCCCGCTTTCCCAGAGGGATACGGCTGACTGAACCGCGCCGGTCAACTCGGCAAGCCCGGTGCTGCCGCTGATCCACCCTTCCCGAGCGGCTATCAGCGCGGCGGTGTAGCCCGTGCCGCTCGCACGGGTCTCGACCGGCTGCTTGCGACGGAATAGGTCAAGGATGCTCATGCGCGCCACCTGTTAAGATGATAGGCCGGGCCGCGCACGGGCTGCCGGTCCTGATGGGTTTCCCATGCGCGGGCCTCAATCTGCGCCTGCGGATAGGCCGGGCGGGTGACGGCGCTGACCTCGAACAGCGATGCCGCCGTGATCGTGCGCAACACGCCGTTCCTCCGCCGCTCGATCCGCTCGCCGCCCTGATCGACGCGGAAACCGGGCGACAGCCCCCGGATCAAGCCCGCCTCATGCGCCGCAAGGAAGTCACGCGCCCAGGACGTGCCGCCTTCGATCGTCGCCTCAAGGGTCAGCGCCTCGTCACCGTCGCGCAGGATCAGGTTGCCCGCCGTGGTCGAAGCCAGCGGGCGGTCATAGGAATGCCCGGCCAGCAGATGGATTTCCTCGCCCGCCTCGATGCGGGCGGCGAAGGCACGAGGGGCGAACATCTCGGCCCGGCCCGGTGCCAGATCGGCGGTTGTGCCATAGGGGAAGGTTGCCCGAAGGCGGGTTGCCCCGCCCTCGGACCTGACCTCGAGGCCACCGATTGCCGCGCCCCAGAGCATCACGAACCGTCCGCAATGTCAGTCAGGATGCGGGTCTGCACGCCGCGCGGAACCGTGAAATCCGCCGTGACCAGCCCGGTCAGCACCAGCTGCCCCGATGCCGCTTTGGTGTAAACATCGCGGATCAGATCGACGCCGCCATAGAGGCCGAGCACGCCGGGCGGAACGCCCTGGACATTCGCGGCCAGGATGGCGGTTTCGTCGGGGATGACCGTCGATGTTGCCGGCTGCCCGATATGACCGGTCAGGCGGTCCCATTCGGACACGGCGGTGCCGTCGATCAGCGCATCGTCAAGCGCAGCCCAGATGGCCGGGGTCAGCGCCAGATTGACGCCGCCCGGCGACGTGATCGCATTGGCTTCCATGAAGCTCACGATCTCGGCCCGGAACGCGGCCCAATCCGCGCCGCTGGCGGCGGTGCTGGCGATGCCATAGGTGCCCGCGCCGGGGATGATGCCCAGAGGCTCGCCGCTCGTGCCGCTGCCGTTGATCACCACGCGGTCAAGCTCGGTCGCAATGACCGCCGACAGATCGCGCCGGATGGCTGCCTCTAGGCCGTCGCCCGCCTGTTTCAGCGCCTTGCGGCTGATGGTCATCTGCGCCCCGCCGGTGTGATCCGGGTTCAGACTGCGTTCGCTGGTCTTGTATTCGGACGCCGCGCCGACATTGCCCAGTTCGCTTGTCGCCCAGCCGAACACCGCGCCATCGGTCGCGACCGGAAAGGCAACCTCGCCTTGCGTGATATTGATGCGCTGAACCCCCAGACGTTCGGCCACGCTGCCCGGAAAGATGCGGTCGATCACCGGGCGGATGGCCTTCGGGTTGATCTGGTCACCCGCCACCGTTTCGCCCGCGCGGGTCTCGAGCGCCGCGAAGGGGATCGGGATGCCCTGATAACCGCCCTTGCTGCGCATTTCCTGCACGACCTCGGCGGTCGCGCCGTCCAGCGCCCGGCCCTCGTCCAGCGACAGGGCCACCTGCCGCAACTCGAACTGCCCGACCAGTTCGGCAAACTGCCGGCCCTCACGGGTCTCGAGCTCGGCCCCGGCCTCGCGGCGCTCGGTATCCTCGGCAATCAGCGCCGCGCGATAGCGGGTCTCATTGCTGCGGTATTCCGCATCGAGCGTTTCCATCGAGCGGGTTTCGTCCTCGGAAGGGCTGTCCTTGCCGACAAGCTCGGCCAGTTGTTGGCGGATTTCGCTTTGCCGCCGGGCGATCTTGATACTGTCAAGCATTGTCTTTTCCTTTTTCATGCTTGCTGCGTGGTGCCGCCAGACTGGCGACGGCTTGCGCCCAGGCATCACGCTCGGGCGATTGGATCGGCGCGGGGTGTCCGCACTCGATCCGGGTCTTTTTCGTGTGACAGGACGGGCAGAGCGCTTGCAGGTTTTCGGGATCGAACGCGCCCTGCGGGTGGCTGCGCACCGGCTTGATGTGGTCGATCTCGAGCCGCGCGCGCCTTGTGCCGCAGGCGCGGCATTTGTAGCCGTCGCGCTCGAGGATCGCATGGCGCAGAACCTGCCAGCGCTTTGTCGCGGTGACGCGCTTGGAATGGCGATGATGCGTCATGCCCATGTGACCCGTGCCTTTCTGGCCGGGGCGGCGAGCATCCGCGCACCCTGCGCCACCGCCAGCACCGATGCCGCCGCCGCGTCGATCCGGCCGAGGCTGCGGGCCTTCGCCAGCTTGTGGTTCCCGGCCGGATCGACCAGCGTCACCGCATCCGCGAAGGCGAAGCGCAGCAGCAGCGAAGGGGCCACTTTTACGTCACCGTCAAACAGCGCGCGGCGGAACCGCTCGATGTCTTCCGAGCCGTCCTTCCAGCCGAAGCCGCGCCAGAGGAACGGCACGCGCGACAGGCCGGCCGCTTCCATGGCCTCAATGAACTCGGCATGTCGGAACCGGTCCCCGACAATGCACGCCGGAGCCTGACCCTCGAGACGCCTCACAACCTCGGCCATGAAAGGCCCGGTCGGCACGGTGTTTTCGCCCATGGTCAGCAGCTCGCCGCGCGCGTGCATCTGCTCATAGCGATCGCTGACGCCATCGGCCGCGCCGCGATCCGCAAGGCCGGGCTTCGCCGGGAACACGCCGAGCGCTTCCAGCCGCCCGGTCTCGGGCCAGTAGAACGCCGCCGCCGACATGGAGCGCGAACCGCCCAGATCGACGCCCAAGATCGCCGGCCCGTCGCGCGGTGGCAGATCGTCGGGGTTGACCTCGGCGCTCAACCACTCGTCAGCGGTGATCAAAACGGAGCGATCCTCGGTGCTGACGCGCTCATTGCGGTTCAGGTTGCGGAAAGAGGAAAGCGCCGATCCGCCGCGCGCAATGGCGCGTTCCGCCTGGGCCACCAGCCATTCAGGGCTTGAGCCGATGCCCTCGACCGCGCCGGGGTTCGCCTCAAGCAGGCTGTCCAGATCATCGGCCGGCAGGCCAGGGGCGGGGCGGTGTTCCTGAACGAATGTGCCCGGCGGCGGTTCATCGAGCCAGCGGCTGAACGTGTTGCTGTCGCTCGGCGCGCTGGTGCTGATGATCAGCGCCCGGCCATCGCGCTTGCCGAGCCCGGACAGGATCGCGTTTTCAAGATTGTCCCCCTTCTCGGGCTCCCATGCGGCGCGCTCGTCAAGCACCGCCAGCGTCGGGGCACCGCCCAGAATGGATTTGCCATCAGCCGCAATGCAGCGTGCAAGGCTGCCGTCGATGAATTCGACCTCGAGCTTGCTGCCGCGCCGGATCGTGAACAGCTCCTGATCCGCCTCCGGCAGGCCGGCGATGAAGCCGAGAAGGAACTCGAACGCGATGCGCGCCTGGTCGCGGTTCCTCGCAGCGAAGATCACCTCGCGGCGCGGTTGCGGATCCTCGTCAAAAGCGCCGACCAGCTCGCCGAGCGACAGACCGGCCGAAAGCGCGGTCTTGGCGTTCCCTCTCCCGATCGACAACACGCCGACCATGACTTTCGGGGCCAGAGCGCCTTTGATGAATTTCCGCTGAAACCCGGCCAGTTTCAGGGGTTTCCCGGCCATTTTGCCCTCGGGCACCCGCAATTGCCGCAGAAACGAAATCGCCCGCATCGCCGGCGACTTTCCCCGGATTTTTTCCAGAAGCGAGAAATGAACAGTCTGCCCCCGGTCCTGCGATCCGAACGTTTCGCCGGCATTGGGACCATCCCCGAACAGGTCGCGCGTGCTCATGAGCGTGCCTCGTTCTGTTCGGGCGCGCGGCGGGGGATCCAGCCAAGGCACTCCGCGACTTCATAGCAGAACCGTTTCGCGCTGCGGTCGGCGCGGCCGGCAAGTCCGAAGTGATCGGTCAAGCGATCGGCCAACTGGTACCAGTTGCTGACATGCGCGACCTCGACGCCGTGGCGCTTGGCGATCTTGGTCAGCCGCTTGCGGTGGTTCGTGGTTCGCTTCATCTCAACCTCTCGTTTCCTTTCGAGCCCTCTTGCTGGTTGGTGAGGGTTCAGAGCGTAGGGCATAGGGCGACCAGCCCCGCCATCTGGCCGGGTGGTCCCCATACCCTCGCGATCTTGCTGGCCGGAGCCGGGCCGTCGCTTCGGGCCGAACAGTGCGTGCGACCTTCGCCTGTTCGTCAGCGGCTACTTGCGGCAGCATGGTCGCGCTGCCGGGAGCCGGGGTTCCGCCTTTCGGGCTCCCCTTGCCTATGGCTCCGCCCCCTGGTGGGCGCATCCGGATCAGGGCCAGCGTCTGGTCATACCGCCCCCTGATCCTTCCCCCGCGTGCCGTCATGCGCGGGGCCACGTGGTCAGCCTCTCTCGATCACCTCACCGCCCATGCCGGGCATGGTGCTCATTTCGACCACCAGCCGGCGCATGACCTGTTCCTGTCTCGGGGTGGGTCGCCACGATGGGCGCTTGGCGTGTCGCGCAATGCTGCGGACAAAGCCCATCAGCCATTTGTCCGAGCCATCAGCCATCACGCGGCGCATGATCAGCGGCCAGCGAACAGTCATGATCTCGTCAAGCTCGTAGCCGGTCATGCCCGCACCCCGCGATAGCGCGCCAAGAGGCGTGCGAAGTGGGGTGACAGCGTGACCGTCTGACGATCCGCCGCACCGCGGGCATCGAAGTAGGCCGCGACCTGATCTAGCAGCGCATGCCGGATGTCCTCGGGCACGTCTGTGCCGCTCTCGCCGAAGCCGGCGATGTATTCCACGAGCACCGGCCCGCGCGGTCGGGGGCCGGTCAGCGTTAGCTCGGGGCGGCGACCGTCGATTGTCTCGAAGTCCTCGACCTCAACCCCGGCAATTTCCAGCGTGACGCTCTGCGGCAGAACCAGCGGCCACACCGGCAGCTTCAGCGAACCGGAATGCGGCCAAGCATTCCACGTTACCCGAACAGCCTGCCGCCGCAGCGCGACCTGGGCATAATCTTCGAAGTCGCCGGCCGCTGCGATGGCCATGCGCGTGAGCGCCGGCAGGTCATCGTCGGTCCCGCGCACATGATCCAGCAGTTCGGCCGGATCGAGGATACCGGAAAGCGGCCGCTCAAGGCGTTGCGTGATCATGCCGCTGCCCTCCCGCTGACGTGTTGCAGGAAGGCGGCGCGGTCACTCCCGCCCAGGGCCTCGAAGGCCGCGAGCGTATACGCCTTGCGCTCCGCGCGGCTCGCCAGAGACGCCCAGAGGCGCGCTTCGTCCATTACGGCCAGAAAGGCCGGCAGCGGCGCACCAGCGGCCCCCAGAGCCAAGCACGCAACCCGTTCAGCCTGTTCCGGCGCAAGGCGGGCCAGTGCAGCGAAGGCAAGCCCCGCGCGTTCGGCTTCCGTCAGGTGGTGCGCCGCAAGCCCGGCGAAGTCCGACCATGCGTCGGCATCGCCGAGCGTAAGCGCGAACTCAAGCGCGCGGGCCGTGCGCCGATGGCCGGGCTTCACATGGCCTGTTGCGCCGCTGCCGAGGGTCGGGATATACTCGCCCGCAGAGCAGCTATTCCCATCGCTCGAATGTTCAGCCCCGGTTGCAGCACCACCTGCGCCGGGGTTTTCGTTTGCCACCAGCCCGTTTTCGTTTACAGACGGCTCGTAAGTGCTTGATTTAGGACCGTGAACAAACGGGGTCCGTTTACAGGCTTCGCTAATGTTTTCAATGTGCGAGGCAGGATTGCAAATCCGTGTACACCGGTTCGATTCCGGTACTCGCCTCCAGACCGCCCCCTTTGTCGCGATGACCGCCGCCCGTTCCGCCAGCCCCGAAAAAGGGCTTGCCCGCAGCAGGTGATCGCCTAACAGTTGTCAGGTATAATTGATTTAGCGCCATTTCCTGATTGCAGGTTCTTCATGCGTTATCGCCCCGAAATCGACGGGCTGCGCGCCATCGCGGTGGCCGGTGTGGTCTTTTATCATTTCGGCGCAGCGGGGCTCCCGGGCGGTTTCGTCGGGGTCGATGTCTTCTTCGTCATCTCGGGGTTCCTGATCGGCGGCATCCTCTGGAGCGAACTTGGCAGTCACGGGCGGATCGCGCTCGGGCGGTTCTATCTGCGGCGCATCCGCCGCCTTGCCCCGGCCTTCTTCGCCATGGCGGCGGCCAGCACCGTTGCCGCATGGTTCATCCTGCTGCCCTATGAATTCCGCGAATTCGGCAAGGAGCTGATCGCGGCGAGCACCTGGCTCTCGAACATCCTTTATTATCGCGGCGCCGGATATTTCGACATCGACGCGGGCAACCGGGTGCTGCTGCACAGCTGGTCGCTTGCGGTCGAGGAACAGTTCTACATCGCCCTGCCTGTCTTTCTCGTGCTCGTGACCGCGCTGGGCGGCGGCCGTCGCCTGATCGCCGGGCTGCTCGCCGCAATCTGGGTGCTGTCCCTGCTGGCCTGCGTCATCATGACGCCGGAGCACCCGGCGGCGAGCTTCTACCTTTTCCCCTATCGCGCCTGGGAGCTTCTGAGCGGTGTTCTGCTGGCGATCCTGCTGCCCGCGGACGGGTTCGGCCGCCGTCTTTCCGGGCTCCTGTCATGGGGCGGGCTTGCGCTTGTTGCCGGTGCGATCCTGCTGGTGCGCAGCAGCGGCTTTCCCGGCTGGCAGGCCGCGCTTCCGGTGGCGGGAACCGTCATGATCATCGCCGGCACCGCCAATGCCCGGGTCCAATCCAATCCGGCGGCCCGGTTCCTGTCGCTGCGCCCGATGATTTTCGCCGGGCTGATTTCCTATTCGCTTTATCTCTGGCACTGGCCGGTGCTGGTTCTGTCGCATTACTGGCGCGACGGCTATTCCGGCCCGGTCGAAACGGGGTTCTGGCTGCTGCTCTGCCTCGTGCTGGCCAGCGCAAGCTGGCGCTGGGTCGAACAGCCGGTCCGCCACGGGCAGGTCTTCCGCTATCGCCTGCCGCCGCGGATCCTCGTCGGGGGAGCGGCGCTGGCCAGCGCGGCGACCATAGCGGCCGGCGCCAGCTTTTATGCAAGCAGCGGCTGGGCAAGCCGTTTTTCGGGACCGGCCCAGACCTATATCACCGCCTCGGCGGATTTCTTCCAGGACTGGAGCCGCTGCAGCCATGCCACCAACGGCCCGTTGTCCGGGATCGAGACCTGCGCCATCGGCCCCGAAGGCGATCCCGAAGTCCTGATCTGGGGCGACAGCCATCTGCGGGCCCTGATGCAGGGGCTCGGCGCGGCCGCGGATGAAAACGCGCGCCCGGGCGCGATCATCTGGCACGCTGGCTGCCCGCCGCTGTTCGGCATCGACAAGCACGAAACCGCGGCCACCCCGGAACAGGACCGCGCCTGCAGCCGCGCCAATGCCCGGATCCGCGAGGCGGTGGCAGAGATGCCGAACATCCGGCGGATTCTTCTGGTCGGGCGCTGGGCCTATTACGCCGACGGCGACGGTATCGGCCTTGATGCCCACAACCTTATCACTCTCGCCCCCACGGCCGGGACGGATCTGCCCACCGCGCCGCAGGAGGCGCTGTTTGCCGCGGCGCTGCAGAGGACCGTGCAGGAACTTCACCGGCATATTCCCGAGGTGTTCCTGCTGCGGCAGGTGCCCGAGCTTCCCCGCTTCGACAGCCCCGCGCTTGCCCGCAGGCTGGCACATGGCCGCATCAGCGCCCCGGAAGCGCTGGAACTGGCCCGTATTTCCCGGGTTGACCTGCACGAGCGCAATGCCGCCGCCGATGCGGCAATCGGCACCCTTGTCGAAAACGGCGGTCTGCGGCTGATTGATCCATGGGGCAGACTCTGTTCCGAAGCCCACCAGGAGGGACACTGCATCGGGATCGAGGATGGGCAGGCGCTCTACTTCGACAACAATCATCTTACCAATCACGGGGCGCTCCAACTGCGCGGACTGTTTGGCCAGTTCTTCACAATCCCTGAAAGGGAGCGCAGGACATGACCGGCGACATGCACAGGCGGCACTGGGATGCCATCGTGATCGGCACCGGAATCGGAGGCGGCACTATCGGACGGCGACTGGCCGAACAGGGACTGTCGGTCCTGTTTCTCGAAAAGGGGCGGGCCGGGCACCGCCGCGAGGGAAACGGGCTGAGCGGGGACCTTTATACCGATCCGATAGCACGCTCGCTGCGGGGCGCTTGGCCGGATCCGGTCCGGCTGCGCCTGAACGGGCGGGACAGCACGGCCTATATCCCGATCGGTGCCGGGGTCGGGGGATCTTCGGTGTTCTATGCCGGAACGCTGGAGCGGCCCGAGCCGCACGACCTTGACGACAGTGAAACCCGTCCGCATCCGCTTGGCGGCTGGCCGGTCAGCTATTCGACGATGCTGCCCTGGTATGACGAGGCCGAAGCGCTGTATTCCGTCTGTGGCGAGGACGACCCCCTTGCCAGCGCGGCCAGCCCGCGCCTGCGCCCGCCGCTTCCGCTCGGCCGGGGAGACGCGCAGATGATGGCGCACATGCGGACCGCCGGGCTGCATCCCTATCAACTGCATTGCGCCTTTCGCCATATCGAGGGCTGCGGCTTCTGCTTCGGGCGCAAATGCCCGCAAAGCTGCAAGATGGACGGCCGCACCGCCGGGGTAGAGCCCGCGCTCGCGACCGGACGGGCGGCTGTCATCGACCAGTGCGAAGTGACGGAGCTGGTTGCGGATCAGGACAGCGTGACAAGGATCCGCGCCCGGAAAGGGAATGAAACCCTTGATTTCACGGCCGATCGCGTGATCCTGGCGGCCGGCGCCCTGTCGTCGCCCCGGCTGCTTCTGACCTCGCGCGGCGAGCATTGGCCGGAGGGTCTCGGCAACCGCAACGGGCTCGCCGGGCGCAACCTCATGTTCCATTTCAACGAGATCTTCGCGATCTGGCCCCGGCGCGGCGAAGCCTTTACCGAAAGCGCGAAATCCATCGGCTTCCGCGATCTCTATCATGTTCAGGGACGGCGTCTGGGGATGGTGCAGTCCATGGGGCTCAATGTCGGCAAGAACGAGATCCTGCAATATCTGAGGCTGCGGCTTGCGCGCTCCTACCTGCACCACCTGCCCGGAAGCCGCCAGTTCATGCATCTGCCTGCCGCGGCCGCGGCGCGGATACTCGGTCAGGCCAAGGTCTTTGTCGGCCTGCTCGAGGATCTGCCCTATCGCGAGAACCGCGTGCGCCCGAATCCCGACCGGCCCGGGCACATCCTGATCGAATACGATTTCTCTGCCGAACTGCTGGAGCGGAGAAAGCTGTTCCGCCACCTGATCCACAAGGCGCTGAAGGGCCAGCGGAACATGTTCCTGACATATGATCCCGAGCCGAATCTCGGCCACCCCTGCGGCACGCTGCGGATGGGAAGGGACAGCACCGACAGCGTGCTCGACCCCGACTGCCGGGTGCATGGAATGCGCAACCTGTGGGTTGTGGATGCCTCGTTCATGCCCACCTCGATGGGGGTGAACCCGAGCCTGACCATCGCCGCGAACGCCCTGCGCGTCGCGCACCGGATGGAGCATCATTCATGACCACACTGACTTCAGAAGGGGTGGCTGTCGTCACCGGCGCGAGCCGCGGGCTCGGGCAGGCGATCGCGCTCGAACTGGTGGCGCGGGGCGCGACCGTTGCCGGGCTTGCGCGCCATGCCGATGCGCTGGCCGAAACCGCCGCCCGCGCCAGCCCGGCGGGTGCGTTCCACGCATTCACCTGCGATGTGTCGCACCCGGACGAGGTGCGCGACAGTTTCGCCCGCATCCGCCAACTCGGGCGGATCGAGCTTCTGATCAACAACGCGGCGGTCTATCCGCGCCTCGATTTCCTGGAAGAAACCCCCGAAAGTTTCTGCGAGACGGTCCGCATCAACCTGTGCGGCTATGTCAACTGCAGCCATAGCGCCTTGCAGGACATGGTGGAGGTCGGGCGCGGCCGGATCCTGAACGTTTCCACATTCGCCTGCGTCGATCCGCTGCCCGCAAGCAGCGCCTACAGCGTCTCGAAAGGCGCGGGCCGCATCCTCACCCGCGCCATGGTCAGCGATCTTTGCGACCGCTTTCCGGGGATCGTGATCAACAACTGGATGCCCGGCGCGCTTGCCACCACCATGGGCGTCAAAGACGGAACGCCCCCCGAAGTCGCCGCGCGCTGGGGCGTGAACCTGGCGCTGTGGCATGACCCCGACATTTCGGGAACCACCTGGGAGCGCGACTTCGAGATCCTGCCGGTCAGATCGCTGCGCCGGCGGCTCCTTGATACGCTGCTGCTGCGCGGGGCGCCCCGCCCGCGGCGGCTTGGCAGCTAAAGCACCCGAAACCGCCGGTCATGACAGATCAGGCGATCAGTCGCGCCGCGCCGGTCTGCGGTCGCGTTCGTCCTTGATCGCAACCCCGAGCGCCAGCAGCATCACCAGCCAGATCAGGCCAAAGCCGACCGACACCGCCCAGGCCCAGTCCGTGACCGACAGCGTGATGAAGGTCGCCGCAGTGATGACCGCAATCCCGACCGCGGCGCCGATGCGCTGACCGGTCTGCATGATGGCCCCGGAACTGCCGGCATAATCCAGCGGCACATCCTCGAGCGTCAGGGTCTGGTTGGGGCTGATCACCGAGCCCTGCGCCAGCCCGACGAAACAGAGCGAAAACATGAGCCACCAGATGCTCAGCCCCGCCGTTTCATGAAGGAAGATCACCGCAATGTTCATCGCGAGCCCGACCAGCACCAGAAGCAGCCCACCGATGACCACCTTGCGCCCGTAACGCGCCACCCGATTGCCGGCCCAATGGGCCGCATAGGCAGACAGAAGCGCCGAGGGCACGCCGAACAGCCCCGATTCGAAGGCCGTCTTGCCGTTGCCCTCCTGCACATAAAGCGCGACCAGCACCCAGATGCTTGTCATGCCGAGGAAATAAAGCGTCATGATGATGGTGCCGTTGGTAAAGCTGCGGGTCGCGAAGATCCGCAAATCCACCATGGGGCTGTGGCCCTGCCTTGCGTGATGGCGCTCCCATTTGATCCAGGCGAACAGCAGCAGCCCGCTCACCGGCAGGAGGAGCCAGGTCAGCGCGACGCTGCGCGCCTCGACAAAGGGGAACAGGACCGCCAGAACCGCAAGCCCCAGCAGGATCGAACCGACCGGATCGAGCGCGGCCAGCTCGGTCCGCAGATTACCGGGAATCCGCGTGATCAGCGGCTTTGGAAACCAGAGCAGGCCCAGAACGAAGGCGCCGATGCCGAAGGGCACGTTGACGAGAAAGGTCAGCCGCCAGCCGATCCCCGGCCCGCCAAGTTCGATCAGAAGCCCGCCCAGAACCGGCCCGACGGCCAGGGACACGCCGACCATGGTGCCGAAATAGCCAAAGGCGCGCCCGCGCTCCGCGCCGCGGAAATACTGCTGGATCATCCCGATCCCCTGCGGATTGAGAAGGCCGGAGCCGAACCCCTGAACGAACCGGGCCGCGTTCAGCCATTTTGCATCGGGCGCAAGGCCCGCGGCGATCGAGGACAGGGTAAAGACGGTGACCCCCACGAGGAACAGGCCACCCCGCCCCATCAGATCGCCGGCCCGGCCGGACGCGACAAGGACCACCCCGAACGTGAGCGCATAGCCGGAGAGCACCCACTGGATATCGGACTCGGTGGCGCCAAGGTCGCGCTGCAACGAAGGCAGGGCCACGTTCACGATACCGACGCTGATCAGCGACATGGTGATGGCGGCGAGCAGGATCGCGAGGATCCGCCACCGCTTGACCTCTGTCTCCGGGGTGGGTGTATCCTCGGATTGCGTTTGACCGGGGGATATGGGCAATTTTCTCCTGTCCAGGCTGGGCCGGAAACTGACGGCCGGCAGACTTGCAGTGGCACGGCGCGCGGATTTCTCCGGCTGCCGTCAGCAGCATTGCAAGCCATCTATCACGCGGGAGCGGAAAGTGTAGGGGCGACCACCCCCTTGCCGTTGCGGCAGTCCCCGCCGCAGCACCCGTTTCGGCACGCGGCTACGGAGCCCCAGGCCCGTAAAACAGGCCAAGCCCCGGCAGAAACGCCGGGATGCGGGCACGTTGCGCCGCATGTCGTGCAGATTTTGTAGGGAGGGGATCGTGAGCGAGAGATACGGGATACGGAGCGCTTATCAGGTTTGGCAGCGACCTACTCTCCCACGCCTTAAGACGCAGTACCATCGGCGCTACAGTGCTTAACGGCCGGGTTCGGGATGGGACCGGGTGTTTCACTTGCGCTATGACCACCAAACCGGAAAAGCGCTCCGTTCTGTCCAAGTCGCACACCATGTGCATGCTTTCGATCCGGCCGATTTGACGCGAGCGTCAAGTCTGCCTTTTTCCAGATCAGATCAAGCCTATCGGGCAATTAGTACCGGTCAACTGAGCACATTGCTGCGCTTACATCTCCGGCCTATCGACGTGGTGGTCTACCACGGCCCTCAGGGATACCTTGTTTTGAGGGGGGCTTCCCGCTTAGATGCCTTCAGCGGTTATCCTGTCCGTTCATAGCTACCCAGCACTGCCGTTGGCACGACAACTGGTCCACCAGTGGAACGTTCACCCCGGTCCTCTCGTACTAGGGGCAACTCCTCTCAAGTATCCTACACCCACGGCAGATAGGGACCGAACTGTCTCACGACGTTCTAAACCCAGCTCACGTACCTCTTTAAATGGCGAACAGCCATACCCTTGGGACCTGCTCCAGCCCCAGGATGAGATGAGCCGACATCGAGGTGCCAAACGGTGCCGTCGATATGGACTCTTGGGCACCATCAGCCTGTTATCCCCGGCGTACCTTTTATCCGTTGAGCGATGGCCCTCCCACTTGGGACCACCGGATCACTATGGCCGTCTTTCGACTCTGCTCGACTTGTCAGTCTCGCAGTCAGGCTGGCTTCTGCCATTGCACTCAACGAGCGATTTCCGACCGCTCTGAGCCAACCTTCGCGCGCCTCCGTTACGATTTAGGAGGCGACCGCCCCAGTCAAACTACCCGCCACGCATGGTCCCGGATCCGGATAACGGACCGCGGTTAGACATCAAGAGTGTGAAGGGTGGTATCTCAAGGGTGGCTCCACAGAAACTAGCGTTCCTGCTTCAAAGCCTACCACCTATCCTGCACATCACAATCCTGATGCCAGTGCGAAGCTGTAGTAAAGGTGCACGGGGTCTTTCCGTCTAACCGCGGGAAACCTGCATCTTGACAGGTAATTCAATTTCGCTGAGTCGATGTTGGAGACAGCGGGGAAGTCGTTACGCCATTCGTGCAGGTCGGAACTTACCCGACAAGGAATTTCGCTACCTTAGGACCGTTATAGTTACGGCCGCCGTTTACCTGGGCTTCAATTCAGAGCTCTCACCCCTCCTTTTAACCTTCAGGCACCGGGCAGGCGTCAGACCCTATACGTCGTCTTGCGACTTCGCAGAGCCCTATGTTTTTAGTAAACAGTCGCCACCCCCTGGTTTGTGCCCCCAGCCAATGCTTGCGCAGAAACTGGGCCTCCTTCTCGCGAACTTACGGAGGTAGATTGCCGAGTTCCTTCAACATCGTTCTCTCAAGCGCCTTGGTATTCTCTACCGGTCCACCTGTGTCGGTTTAGGGTACGATCTGATGATGGAGCTATTTCCAGGGACCAATCAGCAGCCCATCCAATCCGATAAGGATGGACAACCTTCATGATCCGTCACTTCCATCTGGCCCAGGAATATTAACCTGGTTCCCATCGACTACGCCTTTCGGCCTCGCCTTAGGGGTCGGCTTACCCTGCTCAGATTAACTTTAAGCAGGAACCCTTGGACTTTCGGCGACAGTGTCTCTCACACTGTTTATCGCTACTCATGTCATCATTCTCGCTAGTGATCTCTCCACCGGATCGCTCACGCGCCGGCTTCACAGAAAACGTCTTGCGTCCGGAGTTCCCGAAGGAATTCAAGACGCAGGGCGTTATGTCACACTACGCTCTGCTACCATGCCTTGCGGCATCCTAAGCTTCGGCTCATGGCTTGAGCCCCGTTACATCTTCGCCGCAGGACAACTTGTTTAGACCAGTGAGCTGTTACGCTATCTTTAAAAGATGGCTGCTTCTAAGCCAACTTCCTGGCTGTTTTGGTCGTCCCACCTGCTTTCCCACTTAGCCATGAATTGGGGGCCTTAGCTGTAGGTCAGGGTTGTTTCCCTCTCCACGACGGACGTTAGCACCCGCCGTGTGTCTGCCATCTAGTACTCCCGGGTATTCGGAGTTTGGTTAGGATCAGTAAGCCTGTGGGGCCCCATTACCCATCCAGTGCTCTACCCCCCGGGGTATTCGGATGACGCTCTACCTAAATAGATTTCGCAGAGAACCAGCTATCTCCGAGTTTGATTAGCCTTTCACCCCTAGGCACAGTTCATCCCGTTCTTTTTCAACAGAAGTGGGTTCGGCCCTCCAGCAAGTGTTACCTTGCCTTCAGCCTGACCATGCCTAGATCACTCGGTTTCGGGTCTGATCCCACGAACTTGACGCCCTATTAAGACTCGCTTTCGCTGCGCCTACACCTATCGGCTTAAGCTTGCTCGTGAGACCAAGTCGATGACCCATTATACAAAAGGTACGCCGTCAGGGCACAAGGCCCCTCCGACTGCTTGTAGGCGCTCGGTTTCAGGTACTGTTTCACTCCCCTCGTCGGGGTGCTTTTCACCTTTCCCTCACGGTACTGGTTCGCTATCGGTCAGTAAGGAGTACTTAGCCTTCGAGGGTGGTCCCCCGATCTTCAGACAGGATTTCACGTGTCCCGCCCTACTTAATACGTCCGCTCAGACTTCCCATACGGGGCTGTCACCCACTATGGCTGATCTTTCCAGATCATTCCGGTCGTCATCACGGCTCGGCTGGTCCCCGTTCGCTCGCCACTACTGAGGGAGTATCTATTGATTTCCTTTCCTCCGGGTACTTAGATGTTTCAGTTCCCCGGGTTTGCCTTTATAACCCTATGTATTCAGGTCATAAATACCTGGTTCACACCGTTATCGAAAACCTTGCGGCTGACAATAACAGAGTGTCAGGTGGGTTTCCCCATTCAGAAATCCATGGATCAAAGCTTATTCTCAGCTCCCCATGGCTTATCGCAGAGTATCACGTCTTTCATCGCCTCTTACTGCCAAGGCATCCACCAAACGCCCTTCTCGCGCTTGATCTGATCCAGAAAAAGAAAGACTTGCGCCTTTCGCGGCCATGGAAGCTGGTAACAACCATCGCCCTTATTCCGGATCAAAAGCATACTTTCCCGCCCGCACCCGAAGGCGCGGACATTGGCGATCTTGCGACCGCCTGGGTTAGTGTACTTGACTTGGACAACACTGTTCGTTTCGGCCGGCATACGGTCGAGAGGTCGAGGAAGCAACCTGTCCTACCGCTCGCCCCGAAGGGCACCGACAGAGGTCATCCGCTACTTCGGACGACCAAACAGTGTCGTTATGTATCTCTCTTCACGATATCAATCCGATGCGATCCTGGACCGCATCAATCATCCGATTGGATGAGCAAGAACCAAAAAACGGTGCTTGCTGATCAAATCGGGCATTTGGTGGAGCCTAGGAGGATCGAACTCCTGACCTCCTGAATGCAAATCAGGCGCTCTCCCAGCTGAGCTAAGGCCCCGAACTCGTCGTCGCCCGGCCAGAGCGGGCAACAGATCAAATCCTTGCGCCGACGCCGAATATGGCCCTGACGAAAACCGATGGTGGGTCGAGGAGGACTTGAACCTCCGACCTCACGCTTATCAGGCGTGCGCTCTAACCACCTGAGCTACCGACCCATACGGGCGGTGGCCCGCGTTTCGTTCTGAAGAGACATGAGGACGGTCTGGCCCTGATGTGGCCGGCTTGAGAACCGGCCTTCTGCTAAGTGTTTCCATATCAGGGGCAAGCCCCGTGATGGCGGAAACATCCTTAGAAAGGAGGTGATCCAGCCGCAGGTTCCCCTACGGCTACCTTGTTACGACTTCACCCCAGTCGCTGAGCTCACCGTGGTCGGCTACCTCCTCTTGCGAGGTTGGCGCACCGCCTTCGGGTGGGCCCAACTCCCATGGTGTGACGGGCGGTGTGTACAAGGCCCGGGAACGTATTCACCGCGGCATGCTGTTCCGCGATTACTAGCGATTCCGACTTCATGGGGTCGAGTTGCAGACCCCAATCCGAACTGAGATGGTTTTTGGGGATTAACCCACTGTCACCACCATTGTAGCACGTGTGTAGCCCAACCCGTAAGGGCCATGAGGACTTGACGTCATCCACACCTTCCTCCCGCTTATCACGGGCGGTTTCTTTAGAGTGCCCAGCTTGACCTGCTGGCAACTAAAGATGTGGGTTGCGCTCGTTGCCGGACTTAACCGAACATCTCACGACACGAGCTGACGACAGCCATGCAGCACCTGTCACTGCGTCCCCGAAGGGAACCATCCATCTCTGGATGTAGCACAGGATGTCAAGGGTTGGTAAGGTTCTGCGCGTTGCTTCGAATTAAACCACATGCTCCACCGCTTGTGCGGGCCCCCGTCAATTCCTTTGAGTTTTAATCTTGCGATCGTACTCCCCAGGCGGAATGCTTAATCCGTTAGGTGTGTCACCGAACAGCAAGCTGCCCGACGACTGGCATTCATCGTTTACGGTGTGGACTACCAGGGTATCTAATCCTGTTTGCTCCCCACACTTTCGCACCTCAGCGTCAGTATCGAGCCAGTGAGCCGCCTTCGCCACTGGTGTTCCTCCGAATATCTACGAATTCCACCTCTACACTCGGAATTCCACTCACCTCTCTCGAACTCAAGACCAACAGTTTTAGAGGCAGTTCCGGGGTTGAGCCCCGGGATTTCACCCCTAACTTGCTGATCCGCCTACGTGCGCTTTACGCCCAGTAATTCCGAACAACGCTAGTCCCCTCCGTATTACCGCGGCTGCTGGCACGGAGTTAGCCGGGACTTCTTTACTGGGTACAGTCATTATCTTCCCCAGCGAAAGAGCTTTACGATCCTAAGACCTTCGTCACTCACGCGGCATGGCTGGATCAGGGTTTCCCCCATTGTCCAAGATTCCCCACTGCTGCCTCCCGTAGGAGTCTGGGCCGTGTCTCAGTCCCAGTGTTGCTGATCATCCTCTCAAACCAGCTATAGATCGTAGACTTGGTAGGCCGTTACCCCACCAACTATCTAATCTAACGCGGGCCGATCCTTCTCCGATAAATCTTTCCCCCGAAGGGCGTATACGGTATTACCCCCAGTTTCCCGGGACTATTCCGTAGAGAAGGGCACGTTCCCACGCGTTACTAACCCGTCCGCCACTAAGCCCGAAGGCTTCGTTCGACTTGCATGTGTTAGGCCTGCCGCCAGCGTTCGTTCTGAGCCAGGATCAAACTCTCAAGTTGAAAAGCTGTTGCCAGCTTATCCTTGACGTTCGAACCCCTGCACATCGCCCCGGCGTTGGAACCGGGGCAGTCTCTGTTTGTTGTGCTTCAGGTTTTCATAAGAAAACAAGAAACCGTCCAAACAGTGAAGCTGACACTCAATCATCGGGTTGCCCCTATGAGCGTGATATACAGGAAGTTGATCCATCGAAACGAACCAAACCGCCCACATATCTCTTCAGATACTATCAATTTCAAAGAGCGTAGCGACAAAACTTAACAGGATGCGCCCTTATCTTCTTCGGCGCGCCCCGCCTGATCTGCCTCTGTGTGTCCGCTCCGCGTTCCGTCTGGCCCGCTCGGCGTCCCGTCGGTGCGTCTGTGCGCCGCCGGTGAGGGGGTATTTAGGCTTGGGTGCCGACATCTGCAAGCCCTATTTCCACCGATATTAACTTTTCCCGGAAAAATCATGCATAACCTAGCAAATTCAATAGGTTACTGAACACATCTTTTATCCTTGGCCATCGTCGTGCCGCGGTTTTCCAGCGTTACCGGCGCGTCTGTCTCGATTCGAAAGGGCCGATTCCGTGATTTTCGCCGCGAATCCCGGGATTCGGAGGAGAATCGCGGCGCTGATTCCGCCTCGATTCCCCGCCGCATCCCCGATTCTGCCGTGGCGGTCAGAAAAAGACCCGCCGAGGGGCGGGTCTTTTCCGATATTCAGTGAACGACCGCGTTCAGGGGCGGGTGCCCGCCCGGGGGCGTGATCCGGTTCCCGATCACCAGCCCCTCCGCTCCGGCTGTCACCGGAACGGTGCTGTCGTCCGTCACATCCCCGGCAAGAAGCAGTTCGGCCAGCGGATCCTGCAGCGAGCGCTGGATCACGCGCTTGAGCGGGCGGGCACCGAACACCGGGTCGTAACCCTCGTCCGCCAGCCACTTGTGCGCGGCCTCGTCCAGTTCCAGCGCGATCTTGCGCCCCGCCAGGCGATTCTGGAGCCGGCGCAGCTGGATATCGACGATGCCGTCCATGTTGTCGCGCGACAGGCGGTCGAAAATCACGATCTCGTCCAGCCGGTTCAGGAACTCGGGGCGGAAATGCGCCCGCACCGCGTCCATGACGTCACGCTTGGCGTCCGCGGCATCGGCGCCTTCGGGCAGGCGGCTCAGGGCCTGGCTGCCGAGGTTCGATGTCAGCACGATCAGCGTCTGCTTGAAATCCACCGTCCGGCCCTGCCCGTCGGTCAGCACGCCGTCATCCAGCACCTGGAGCAGCACGTTGAACACATCGGGATGCGCCTTTTCGACCTCGTCGAACAGCACGACCTGATAGGGGCGCCGGCGGACCGCCTCGGTCAGCACGCCCCCCTCGTCATAGCCGACATAACCCGGCGGCGCGCCGATCAGCCGCGCGACCGAATGTTTCTCCATGAATTCGGACATGTCGATGCGCACCATGGCCTGGTCGTCGTCGAACAGGAATTCGGCCACCGCCTTGGTCAGTTCGGTCTTGCCGACGCCGGTCGGACCAAGGAACAGGAACGACCCCAGCGGGCGGTTCTCATCGTTCAGCCCGGCCCGCGCGCGGCGCACCGCGTTCGAGACCGCGCGCACGGCCGTGTCCTGACCGACCACCCGACGGTGCAGTTCGTCCTCCATCCGCAACAGCTTTTCGCGCTCGCCCTCGAGCATCCTCGCGACCGGGATGCCGGTCCAGCGCTCGACCACGGCGGCGATCTGTTCGGGGCGCACGGCCTCTTCGACCATGACACCGTCCTGCTCGGCCGCCTCCGCCTCGGAAAGCTGTTTCTCCAGCCCCGGGATCACGCCATAGGAAAGCTCTCCCGCCTTGGCGAGGTCACCCGCGCGCTTGGCATTATCAAGCTCGATCCGCGCCCGGTCGAGCTGCTCCTTCAGATCGCGGGCCGAGGCAAGCTTGTCGCGCTCGGCCTGCCAGCGGGCAGTCAGTTCGGCGGATTGCTCCTGAAGCTCGGACAACTCCCGCTCCAGCCGTTCAAGCCGGTCCTTGCTGGCGGTGTCGTCCTCGCGGCGCAGCGCCTCGGCCTCGATCTGCATCTGCAGGATCTGGCGGTCGAGCGCGTCAAGTTCCTCGGGCTTGCTGTCCACCTCCATGCGCAGGCGCGATGCGGCCTCGTCCACAAGGTCGATCGCCTTGTCGGGCAGGAAACGGTCGGTGATATAGCGATGGCTGAGCGTCGCCGCCGTCACCAGTGCGCTGTCGGTGATCCGCACCCCGTGGTGCAGTTCGTATTTCTCCTTGATGCCGCGCAGGATCGAGATCGTATCCTCGACCGTCGGCTCCTGCACCAGAAGCGGCTGGAACCGCCGGGCGAGCGCGGCATCCTTTTCGACATGCTTGCGGTATTCGTCGAGCGTGGTCGCGCCGACGCAATGCAACTCGCCCCGCGCCAGTGCCGGCTTGATAAGGTTCGCCGCGTCCATGGCCCCGTCGGCCTTGCCGGCCCCGACCAGCACATGCATCTCGTCGATAAAGAGGATGATCTCGCCGGCGGCAGAGGTCACTTCATTCAGCACGGCCTTCAGCCGCTCCTCGAATTCGCCGCGATATTTCGCACCGGCGATGAGCGAACCCATGTCGAGCGCCATCAGCTTCTTGTCGCGCAGCGATTCGGGCACGTCGCCGTTGACGATGCGCAACGCGAGCCCCTCGGCGATGGCGGTCTTGCCGACGCCCGGTTCGCCGATCAGCACCGGGTTGTTCTTGGTGCGGCGCGACAGCACCTGCATGGCGCGGCGGATTTCCTCGTCACGGCCGATGATCGGGTCGATCTTGCCCTCGGCCGCGGCCTCGGTCAGGTCGCGCGCGTATTTCTTCAACGCATCATAACCCTCTTCGGCGGTTGCCGAATCGGCGGTGCGCCCCTTTCGGATATCGTTGATGACCTCGTTGAGCTTCTGCGCATTGACCTCGCCGGCATCCAGCGCGTCCTTCGCCTGCGATTTCACCATGCAAAGCGCCATCAGCACGCGCTCGACCGGGACGAAGCTGTCACCGGCCTTCTTCGCAAGCGATTCGGCCTCGTCGAGCACCCGGCCCGTGGCACTGTCCAGAAACACCTGCCCGGCATCGCCGCTCACCCGCGGGATGCGGCTCAGCGCCACCTCGACCGCCTCGCGCACCCGCTCGGGCGCGCCGCCGGCACGGGTGATCAGGTTGCTGGCAAAGCCCTGATCGTCATCCATCAATGCTTTCAGCAGATGTTCGGGAACCAGCCGCTGATGGTTTTCCCGCATGGCGATGGTCTGCGCGGCCTGCACGAATCCCCTCGCCCGTTCGGTGAACTTGTTCAAGTCCATGTATTTTCTCCTCTCGCAAGCGCCCCTTCCCATGCCCGAGGACGGCACATGACGGCAGGGGCCTCACCGATCAATCTGGGCGGAATGGCCCCGCATTCAAGATCCGCATGCTCCGTTTTCGCCCCCGGCGGCGGTGATGGACAAGCGCTGCCCTCGCGCCTAGTGCTGTGCGCACCACGACAGGAAACCGCACAACAGGAAACGGAGCCCGCGCATGACCGATGAGCGCCTGATCGTCGCCCTTGACCTGCCGGATGCGCTCCGCGCGCTTTCGCTGGTCGAGCGGATCGGCGATGCCTGCAGCTTCTACAAGATCGGGCTCGGGATGCTGACCGGCGGCGGGCTCGCGCTCGCCAACGAACTCAAGCAGGAGCACGGCAAGCGTATCTTCCTCGACATGAAGCTTTTCGACATCGGCGCCACGATCGAGGCGGCGGTGCGCGGACTGGCCGGTTTCGATCTGGATTTCCTGACCGTCCACGGCGATCCGCATGTGGTCGAGGCCGCAAGGCGGGGCGCCGAGGGCAGCAACATGAAGATCCTCGCGGTGACCATTCTCACTTCGCTCGACCGGGCCGATCTCGACGCGGCCATGATCCGCCCCGGCGCGATCGGGGATCTGGTCTGCGAACGCGCCGGGCGCGCCTTTGCCGCCGGGGCCGACGGGGTCATCGCCTCACCGCAGGAGGCCGCCCTGATCCGCGCCCTGCCGCTGGCGCGGGACCGGCTCATCGTCACCCCCGGAGTGCGTCCCGCCGACAGTGCCAAGGGTGATCAGAAGCGCACGGCGACGCCGGCAGACGCGATCGCGGCAGGGGCCGATCACATCGTCGTCGGCCGCCCGGTCTGGCAGGCGCCCGACCCCCGTGCCGCCGCCCGGCAGATCCTGGACGAGATGCGATCAGCCCCTGATTGAATTTCCGTGCCTGCGGGGGAACAATAACCGGAATTACTGCCCATCCGGGCATTCCGTGCTTTGCAAGCCCGTGCCGGATGTGCAGGCTGGATTCATCAGATACTCCATTTCCCTTTCGGCGGCTCCCGAACCGGAACCGTCGCCCCCCGCGATATTGCGGGGGGTCTTTTCTTTGCCCGCCAGCCCAGGCCCGCCCCCCGTGGCGCCACTGTTCCGCGGCTGGTCCCCGTGGTAAAGGACAGCCAGCAATCACCTGACGGATCGCTTCTGCCATGCAGTCCCTGTGCCGCGACTGTTTCGACTGTTCGGCGACCGGCCCGCGTTGCCCGGCCTGCGGCAGCCGCCGTGTCCTGCGTCATCCCGAACTGTTCGAACTCGGCATCGCGCATATGGATTGCGACGCCTTTTATGCGTCGGTCGAAAAGCGCGACAATCCCGCCCTGGCCGACAAGCCGGTGATCATCGGCGGCGGGAATCGCGGCGTGGTGCTGACCGCCTGCTATGTGGCCCGTATCCGCGGTGTCCGCTCGGCCATGCCGATGTTCCGCGCACGAAAGCTCTGCCCCGATGCGGTGGTGCTGAAACCGCGCATGGCGCTTTATGCCGAGGTCAGCCGCGAAATCCGTGCCATGATGGCCGCGCTCACCCCCGCGGTCGAGCCGCTCTCGCTGGACGAGGCGTTTCTGGACCTGACCGGCACCAGCCGCCTGCACGGCGCGCCGCCCGCCGTGGTGCTGGCGCAGCTCGTGCGGCGCATGCGCGAGGAGCTCGGCGTCACCGGCTCGATCGGGCTCAGCCACAATAAGTTTCTGGCCAAGATCGCTTCGGACCTCGACAAGCCGCATGGATTTTCCGTGATCGGGAAGGCCGAGACCGCCGGTTTCCTGCGTGACAGGCCGGTGAGCCTGATCTGGGGCGTCGGCCCGGCGACGCAGGCCGCGCTCGACCGCGCCGGCATCCGCGATTTCGCCGACCTCCTGCGCTGGGACCGCAGCGAACTCGTCGCCCGGTTCGGAGCGGCGGGCAACCGGCTCTGGCACCTGGCGCGGGGCGAGGATTCGCGCCCGGTCCGCGCCGATGCGCCGATCAAGTCGATCTCGAACGAAACCACCTTCGACGCAGACACGGGCGCGCGCGACATTCTTGACGGGCATCTCTGGAAGATGGCGGAAAAGGTCAGCGACCGGGCCAAGGCGCGCGACCTTGCGGGCCGGGTGGTCACGCTCAAGCTCAAGCGCGCCGATCATTCGATCCTGACCCGGCGCCAGTCGCTGGAAGAGGCGACGCAGATGGCCGACACGATCTATCGCCGGGCGCGGCATCTGCTGGATCAGGTCGGGGATCCGGGACCGTTCCGGCTGCTTGGCTGCGGGCTTTCCGATCTCGTCCCGGCGGATCAGGCCGACAAGTCGGGCGATCTGCTCGACCCCGGCGCGGCGCAGCGGTGCCGCGCGGAACGGGCCAGCGATTCGATCCGCGACCGCTTCGGCCCGGGCGCGATCCGCAAGGGCCGCGGCCTGCCCTGAAAGCGGACCGCCCCGGTGCTCAACCTGTGCTCACGCCATGCTCATTCGGCAGCCAGCGGCATCTCGTCCCGGCCGATGCGGGTGATGTCCCCGATCACGCCGCGCAGCAGGTTGCAGAACCCGTCGAAATCCGCATTCGGGCGGATGGACCGCTCGTCCATGTAAAGCGCGCGATCGATCTCGATCTGCACCACATGCTGGCGGAGCTGCGGATTGCCGTAGGTCTGCGCGACATATGCTCCGGCAAAGGGCGCATTGCGCGTCACGGCCAGGCCGGCGCGGACAAAGGCCGCCTCGATCCGGTCCACGATCCCGCCGTCGGCCGAGGCGCCGAAACGGTCGCCAAGAACGATCTGCGGCCGCCGCTGATCCGGCCGGACGGCCCCGTCCATGGCCTCGTGCGGCATCGAGTGGCAGTCGATCAGGATCGCCTGGCCGAACCTTGCCTGGGCCGCGGTCAGCAATGCCTGCAACTGTGCGTGATAGGGGTGCCAGTAGCGCTCGATCCGCGCGCCCGCCTCCTTGAGAGAAATCTTGCGGCTGTAGATCGCCCGCCCGTTCGCCACCACGCGCGGAATCACCCCGAGCCCCGACGCGACGCGCGGATTGTGCCAGAAACGGCGAACCCCCTCGATCAGATCCGGGTCGAGTTCATCGCTCGCGCGGTTCAGATCGACATAGGCGCGCGGCATGGCGGCGCTCAGCAGCGGGGCGCCGAACTCCGGCGCGCTGGCAAAAAGACGATCGACGAAAGCATCCTCGGAGGAGCGGATCGCATGTTCATCCAGCCGGCTTGCGCGCAGGAACTCCGCCGTATAGGTGCTGCCGCTGTGAGGAGAGGCGAACACCACGCCCGTGCGCAGATGAACCGGCTGAATCAGGTGGAATGCGGCGGTGCTCATGAACTCTCCTGTGCAGGGCGAGCATAGACCGGAACGCCGCCGCGCCAAAAGCCCTTGATCACCCCGGGAACTCCTTTTATAGACCCGATGCCGGCGCATGGCCCGCAAGCAGCCCCCTCATCGGGGTTCACAAGGGCGAGCGCAGGTATTCATGGGCGATTAGCTCAGCGGTAGAGCACTTCGTTGACATCGAAGGGGTCACAAGTTCGAACCTTGTATCGCCCACCATGGATTCACTGTTCCGGCCTGCCGGGACGCCCGCAGCATCAGGCGCCGGACCCGCGCCACAGGAACAGGAGAGACAGGCATGAAGGTTCGAAATTCGCTCCGCTCGCTCAAGAACCGCCATCGCGACTGCCGTGTGGTGCGTCGCAAGGGCCGCGTTTACGTGATCAACAAGACCCAGCGCCGCTTCAAGGCCCGTCAGGGCTGAACCGCCGCCGGTTCTTCAGGCAAAGGCCGCGCCTTCGGGTGCGGCCTTTTGCATTGGGGCGCCCGGTTCCCGACCGGACAACGCCGCACCGGCACCGAACGGGCCAAGGGGGAGCCGCCCCTGAAATGAAAACCGGCGCCGGAAAGCTCCGGCGCCGGTGATTCGTTTCGCAACTGCTGTCACGGGGCCCGGTCAGGGCCGCCGTCATTCGCAATCATTCGGCCGCGATCTGCTTCTCGACCGGCTCCACCCGAACGGCAGAGAACTTGAATTCGGGGATCTTCCCGTAGGGGTCGATCGCCGGGTTGGTCAGGATGTTGGCCGCCGCCTCGACGAAGGCGAAGGGCAGGAACACCATGTCGGGCGCCACCGCGCGATCGGCCCGCGCCATCACGCTGACCGAACCGCGCCGGGTCGTCAGGCGCACCAGATCGCCGGGCTCGACCCCGAGCTTGCGCAGGGTGGAGGGGTGCAGCGAACAGTTCGCCTCGGGCTAGATCGCATCGAGCACCCGCGAACGCCGCGTCATGGCGCCGGTGTGCCAGTGCTCGAGCTGGCGGCCGGTGGTCAGGATCATCGGATATTCCTGATCCGGCACCTCGTCCGGCGGCAGCACATTGGCCGGAGCGAACCGCGCCCGCCCGCCTTCGCGCGGGAAACCGTCGCCAAAGACGATCGGCTGCCCCGGATCCTCGGGCGACAGCGACGGATAGATCACCGACCCCTCGTTCTCCACCCGGTCCCAGGTGATGTTGTCGAGCGACCGCATGTTGAGCGCCATCTCGGCAAACACATCCGCCGGGCTCTCGTAGGTCCAGCCAAGGCCAAGGCGATTGGCCAGGTCCACGGTGATTTCCCAGTCGAGTCGCGTGTCGCCCGGCAGCGGCACCGCCGGACGGCCCATCTGGACCTGGCGGTTGGTGTTGGTCACGGTGCCGGACTTCTCGAAGAAGGTGCTCGACGGCAGGATCACGTCGGCATAGTTGGCCGTCTCGGTCAGGAAGATGTCCTGAACCACCAGATGGTCGAGCTTGGCCAGCGCCGCGCGGGCATGATCCACGTCGGGGTCGGACATGGCCGGGTTCTCGCCCATGATATACATGGCCGTGGTATTTCCGGCGTGAATGTCGTCGATAATCTCCGTCACCGTCAGCCCCGGTTCGGACGAGAAATCGCCGGATTCCCAGACCTCGGTAAAGGCACTGCGCACCCCGTCGTCCTTCACGCTCTGGTAGTCGGGCAGGAACATCGGGATCAGCCCGGCGTCAGAGGCACCCTGCACATTGTTCTGCCCCCGCAGCGGATGCAGGCCGGTGCCCGGCCGTCCGACATGGCCGGTCATGAGCGCCAGCGCGATCAGGCAGCGGGAATTGTCGGTGCCGTGCACATGTTGCGACACGCCCATGCCCCAGAAGATCATCCCGGCGCGCGCGCCGGCAAAGGTGCGGGCGACATCGCGCAGAACCTCGGGCTCGATGCCGCAGAGAGGCGCCATCTTTTCCGGGCTGAAATCCTTCAGGTGCGCTTTCTCGGCTTCCCAGTTCTCGGTGTAGGCCTCGATATACTGGCGGTCGTAAAGCTCTTCCTCGACGATCACATGCATGATCGCGTTCAGCATGGACACGTCGGCACCCGGGCGGAACTGCAGCATGTGCGACGCGAACCTGCGCAGGCCGACCCCGCGCGGATCCATCACGATCAGCTTTCCGCCGCGCTTGGCGAACTGCTTGAAATAGGTGGCGGCAACCGGGTGGTTCTCGATCGGGTTTGCACCGATGACGATCGCCACATCGGCGTTTTCGATCTCGTTGAACGTGGCCGTGACCGCGCCCGAGCCGACGTTTTCCATCAGCGCCGCGACCGAGGACGCATGGCAAAGGCGGGTGCAGTGGTCGACGTTGTTGTGACCGAACCCCTGGCGGATCAGCTTCTGGAACAGATAGGCCTCTTCGTTGGTGCATTTCGCACTGCCGAAGCCGGCCACTTCACGCCCCGGACGGCGCAGCCCGCTGGCGGCGAAATCGAGCGCCTCTTCCCAGCTGGCCTCGCGGAAATGGGTCTGCCAGTGTGCCGGATCGACGTTCAGCCCCTTTTCCGGCGCATCCTCGCGGCGGATCAGCGGCTTCAGCAGCCGGTGCGGGTGCTGGAGGTAATCGAACCCGAACCGTCCCTTGACGCAAAGCCGGTTCTGGTTGCTCGGCCCGTTCGCGCCGTCGATATAGCGGATCTTGTCGTCCTTGACCTTGATGCTGATCTGGCAGCCGACGCCGCAGAACGGACAGACGCTCTGCACCTCGCGGTCATAATCCTTGCTGTCGCCGTGCTCATGCTCGTCCATGATGCTGGATTCGAGCAGCGCACCGGTCGGGCAGGCCTGCACGCATTCGCCGCAGGCAACGCAGGTCGATTCGCCCATCGGGTCGTCGAAATCGAGCGCGGGAAGCGCGTCATGCCCCCGTCCGCCCATGCCGAAGACGTTGTTCACCTGAACCTCGCGGCAGGCCCGCACGCAAAGCCCGCACTGGATGCAGGCGTCCAGATTGACGCGCATGGCGACATGGCTGGCATCGAGCAGCGGAACCCGTTCGGGCTCGAGCGGCGGGAAACGGCTCTCGCTGACATCAACCATGTCGGCCATGTCCCAGAAATGCGAGGACCGGTCCCGGGCTTCCTCGCGCGCCGGCTGGTCGGCGGCGAGAAGCTCGATCACCATCCTGCGCGCATTTGCCGCACGAGCGGAATCGGTGGTGACCACCATTCCCTCGACCGGCTCGCGGATACAGGAAGCGGCAAGATTCCTCTCGCCCTCGATCTCGACCATGCAGGCACGGCAGTTGCCGTCGGGGCGGTAGCCGGGCTCGGGGCGGTGGCACAGATGCGGAATGATCAGGCCGCGCCCGTTGGCGACCTCCCAGATCGTCTCACCGGGCTGAGCCGTGACCTCTTTTCCATCCAGCGTGAATGTAATCGACTCGGACATTGGCGTCTCCCTTCTTGCCGCCTGTTGTATACAATACCGCACCGGGATGCGAGCCCATTCCGGCCCGTTCACGGACCGTATGCGCTCACTCTCCCGCGATCGCAGATGGCAAACCCCCCGCACTTCTGGTAAGCGGCATATCCGATCCGGATCATGTGCACCGGAACAGGAGCTTCACGACATGTTCCACATCACGCTCGTGCGTCATGGTCAAGCCAATACGCAGGCGCGCGACGAAGTCGAATACGACCGCCTGAGCGAACTCGGACACCGGCAGTCCGGCTGGCTCGGAGACCACCTGCGCGACTCGGACCACGACCATCCCCGGTTCTACACCGGCTCGATGCAGCGCCATCTGGAGACCGCAGGGAGCATGGCGCTCGCCGCCGACAGCATCGCCGATCCGCGGCTGAACGAACTCGAATATTTCACCCTCTCGCGCCTCATGCAGGAACAGCACGATTTGCCCCTGCCGGCCGCGCGCGAGGATTTCATCGCCCACCTGCCGCAGGTCTTCACCGCCTGGCATGACGGCATCATCGAGGGCGCGCCCGAAACCTTTGCCGCGTTTGAGTCCCGCGTGCGCGAGGCGCTCGACGACATCGCCGCCGGCAACGGGCCCGCCCTCGTCGTCACCTCGGGCGGCGTGATCGCCATCGCCATGCGGCTGATGATGGACCTCAACATCGCCACCACGGCGCGGCTTGCGCTTTCGATCATGAACACCTCGATGCACCGGCTGCTGCCGATCGGCGCCGTGCTCTCGCCGGTGCTGTTCAACTCCGTGCCCCATCTCGGCCTGCCCGACCGCCATTTCGCCCGCACCCATTTCTAGGGCCGCAGCGGAAGCGGTCTTCTTCTGGCGGGAAATATCCCCGCCGGAGGCATGAAGAATCGGCCCGTCCGCCTGCCGGGGCGCTACATCAGATCATCTTCCTCGTCGCCCGGGGAAATCCCCAGCGCATCGAGCCCGTTTTCCAGGTGATCGGGAAGGTGCGGGCTCCCCAGAAGGTAATCCGCGCAGGGCGTGGTGGCCTCCTGCTGCGCGGTCGTGATCGCCTCGTCCAGTTCATCGGCATCGAAACTGCCGCGCCCGATCCACATGATCGCGACAAGCTCGGCCTGCTCGTCCTCGTCCATACGTTCGATAAAGGCGCGCAGCTCCGGCTCCGACCGTCCGATCTCGCGCGCCATGAGCGCCACCTGCACCACCTTCTGCGGAGAAATTTCCATCTCGCGTCCCTCCCGCACCGGCCGCCCCGGACCACCGGACCCGAAAAACCAGGGCGGACGGGGCCGAATCTAGGCCGATCCGCATCCCGGATCCAGCCGCATCGGGGCGCCGCGCCGGAACGCCCCTGCCGCGCCCTGCCCGAACGGAACCCCTTGCACCTCTGCGCCTCGCGCATATAACGCAGCCAGCCCGGGCGCAGCCACGTGCCCGCAACCGGATCAGGAGGGGCCGCGCCATGCCGAAGCGAACCGACATCACGTCGATCATGATCATCGGTGCAGGCCCCATCGTCATCGGCCAGGCCTGCGAATTCGACTATTCCGGCGCCCAGGCCTGCAAGGCCCTGCGCGAAGAGGGCTATCGGGTGATTCTCGTCAACTCGAACCCGGCCACGATCATGACCGACCCGGAACTGGCCGACGCCACCTATATCGAGCCGATCACGCCCGAAATCGTCGCCAAGATCATCGAAAAGGAACGTCCCGACGCATTGCTGCCGACCATGGGCGGGCAGACCGGGCTGAACACGGCACTGGCGCTCGACGATATGGGCGTGCTCGAGAAATACGGGGTCGAACTGATCGGCGCGCGCCGCGACGCGATTGCGAAGGCCGAAGACCGCAAGCTGTTCCGCGAGGCGATGGAGCGCATCGGGCTCGAAAATCCGCGCGCCACCATCGTCACGGCCCCGACCCGCCCCGACGGGCGCAAGGATCTCGACACCGGGCTCGCCGAAGCCACGAGAATCCTCGACGAGATCGGCCTGCCGGCGATCATCCGCCCCGCCTTCACCCTCGGCGGCACCGGCGGCGGCGTGGCCTATAACCGGGACGACTATCTCTATTACTGCCGGGGCGGCATGGATGCCTCGCCCACCGGGCAGATCCTGGTCGACGAAAGCCTGCTCGGCTGGAAGGAATACGAGATGGAGGTGATCCGCGACGAGGCGGACAACGCCATCATCATCTGCTCGATCGAGAACATCGACCCGATGGGCGTGCATACGGGCGATTCGATCACCGTCGCCCCCGCGCTCACGCTCACGGACAAGGAATACCAGATCATGCGCGACGCCTCGCTCGCGGTGATGCGCGAGATCGGGGTCGAAACCGGCGGGTCGAACGTGCAGTTCGCGGTAAACCCGGCCGACGGACGCATGGTGGTGATCGAGATGAACCCCCGCGTCAGCCGTTCCTCGGCTCTGGCCTCCAAGGCGACCGGATTTCCGATCGCCAAGATCGCGGCCAAGCTCGCCGTCGGTTATACGCTCGACGAGCTTGAAAACGACATGACCCGGGTCACGCCGGCCAGCTTCGAGCCGGTGATCGACTATGTCGTCACCAAGATCCCGAAGTTCACCTTCGAGAAATTCCCGGGCTCCAGGCCCGAACTCAGCACCTCGATGAAATCGGTGGGCGAGGTGATGGCGATCGGACGCAGCTTCCACGAATCCCTGCAGAAGGCGCTGGTGTCGATGGAATCGGGCCTGACCGGGCTCGACGAGGTCGACATCCCCGGCGCGCCCGACCGCGCCGCGATCATCAAGGCGATCTCGGTGCCGACGCCCGAGCGGCTGCGCACCATTGCCCAGGCCATGCGCCACGGGCTTTCCGACAGCGAAATCCACGACGTGACCATGTTCGACCCGTGGTTCCTCGCCCGGCTGCGCGAAATCGTCGAGACCGAGGACCGGGTCCGCGAGACCGGCCTGCCGCAGGACGAGGCCGGCCTGCGCGCGCTCAAGCAGATGGGGTTCAGCGACGCCCGCCTCGCCCGCCTCGGCGGGCAGCAGGAAGGCGACATCCGCCGCGCCCGCCGCGCGCTCGGCATCCACGCGGTGTTCAAGCATATCGACACCTGCGCCGGCGAATTCGAGGCGCAGAATCCCTATCTTTATTCGTGCTATGAGACCCCGGCCATCAGCGCCGGGGCGGACGGCGGGGGCGATGTCGAATGCGAGGCCCGCCCGAGCGAGCGCAAGAAGGTCGTGATCCTCGGCGGCGGCCCGAACCGGATCGGCCAGGGGATCGAGTTCGACTATTGCTGCTGCCACGCCTGTTTCGCGCTCAGCAAGGCCGGGTTCGAGACCATCATGGTCAACTGCAACCCGGAAACCGTCAGCACCGATTACGACACGTCGGACCGGCTCTATTTCGAGCCGCTGACCTTTGAGCACGTGATGGAAATCCTGCGGGTCGAACAGGAACGCGGCGCCCTGCACGGGGTGATCGTGCAGTTCGGCGGCCAGACCCCGCTCAAGCTCGCGCAGGCGCTCGCGACCGAGGGCATCCCGATCCTCGGCACCACGCCCGACATGATCGACCTTGCCGAGGACCGCGAGCGGTTCCAGAAACTCGTGCAGGATCTGGGACTGAAACAGCCCCGCAACGGCATCGCGTCGAGCCATGCGCAGGCGCTCGAGATCGCCGAGGGGCTCGGCTTCCCGCTGGTGATCCGCCCCTCATACGTTCTGGGCGGGCGCGCCATGGAGATCGTGCGCGACCGTGCCCAGCTCGAACGCTATATCGACGAGGCGGTGGTGGTCTCGGGCGACAGCCCGGTGCTGCTCGACAGCTATCTTTCGGGCGCGGTCGAACTTGACGTGGATGCGCTCTGCGACGGGACGGACGTTCATGTCGCCGGCATCATGCAGCATATCGAGGAGGCCGGCGTGCATTCGGGCGACAGCGCCTGTTCGCTGCCGCCCCATTCGCTGCCGCGCGACATCATCGACCGCATCAAGGTCCAGACCGAGGCGCTGGCCCATGCGCTGAACGTGGTCGGGCTCATGAACGTGCAATTCGCGGTCAAGGACGACGACATCTACCTGATCGAGGTCAACCCGCGCGCGTCGCGCACCGTGCCGTTCGTCGCCAAGGCGACCGACAGCGCCATTGCCGCCATCGCCGCGCGCATCATGGCCGGGGAAAAGCTGGCCGATTTCCCGATGCGCCCGCCCTATGCGACCGATCAGGATTACGACACGCCGCTGCCGCTCGCCGATCCGATGACGCTCGCCGATCCCGACATGCCGTGGTTTTCGGTCAAGGAAGCGGTGCTGCCCTTTGCCCGCTTCCCCGGCGTGGATACGATCCTCGGCCCCGAGATGCGCTCGACCGGCGAGGTCATGGGCTGGGACCGCGACTTCCCCCGCGCCTTTCTCAAGGCGCAGATGGCTGCGGGCATGCCTCTGCCCTCCGGCGGGCGCGCCTTCATCTCGATTCGGGACGCCGACAAGACCGCGCTCATGCTCGAGGCGGCGACCATCCTCACCGGGCTCGGCTTCGAACTCGTCGCGACACGCGGCACGCAGGGATGGCTGGCCGAAAACGGCATTTCCTGCGGCACCGTCAACAAGGTCTACGAGGGGCGCCCCCATATCGTGGACATGCTGAAGGACGGCGAGGTGCAACTGGTGATGAACTCGACCGAAGGGGCGCAGGCGGTCGAGGATTCACGCGGTATCCGCTCGGTCGCGCTTTACGACAAGATCCCCTATTTCACCACCGCCGCCGCAAGCCATGCGGCCGCGCTGGCGATCAAGGCCCAGGCCGAGGGCAACGTGGGGGTAAAGGCGCTGCAGGGCTGATCGTCCGGGGCCGGCGCAGCAAGGGCGGGTGGTTCAGTGCAGCCGCCCGCCGATCGGCACCGGGCCGTCGGGCCCGACCAGCACCACCTCGCCGGCCTGATCCGGCAGCCCCAGCACGAGAACCTCGGACCGCACCGGGCCGATCTGGCGCGGCGGGAAATTCACCACCGCAAGCACCTGCTTACCGACCAGCGCCTCGGGCGTGTAATGCGCGGTGATCTGCGCCGACGACCGCCGCTCGCCGATTTCGCCGCCGAAGTCGATCCAGAGCTTGAACGCGGGTTTGCGCGCCTCGGGAAAGGGCTCGGCGCGGGTGATCTCGCCCACGCGCACATCGATCTTGAGGAAATCGTCAAAGGAAATTTCAGCCATCCGCCAGTTCCCTGCTGCGCCGGGCCGCCGCGGCGACCGCGCGTTTCATCACCGGCCCAAGCCCGCCTTCGTCGTCCATCAGAACCCGAAGCGCGGCTTCGGTCGTCCCGCCCGGGCTGGCCACACCGGCGCGAAGCTCCGCCGGGCTTTCATCGGCCCGCTGCGCGAGTTCCCCGGCGCCGGCGACCGTGCCCAGCGCCAGTTGCAGCGCAAGGTCACGCGACAGCCCCTCGGCCTCGCCCGCAGCGGCAAGCGTGTCGATCAGATGGAACACATAGGCCGGGCCCGAACCGCTCACCGCCGTGACCGCATCCATCTGCGATTCATCCTCGAGCCGCACCACGGCCCCGACCGCCGCCAGCAGCGCCTCGGCCATGCCAAGCCCCGCCGCGTCGGTCGCCGCATTGCCGATGATCGCGGTCACGCCGCGCCCGATCGACGACGGCATGTTCGGCATGGCACGCACCAGCGGCGTTTCCGCGCCCAGCGCCCGCTCGTAGGCCACCAGCGGAATCCCGGCGGCGACCGTGATCACAAGGCTGCGCCCCGCCCCCTCTGCCGCGCCATAGCGCGCGATCGCCGGCAGTGAATCGAACATGCCCTGCGGCTTGACCGCGATCACCACAGCCGCCGGATCCTCGGGCAGCGCGCCGTTGAGGCGCACCTCCTGCGCCTGCAGCCAGTCGGAGGGGTTATGGTCGATGACCGTGATCGCCTGCGGTGCCAGCCCGCGCGCCAGCCAGCCCTTCAGCATGGCCGAGCCCATATGGCCGCAGCCGAACAGCACCAGCCCGCGCCGGGCGATATCATCCATGCCCATCATGCGTGTCCGTAGGCTTCGGCCATGGCGACCTGCATCGCCTCGCGCGGTGAACGGTTGCTCCAGACCAGAAGCTGGATCGCCGGATAATAGCGCTCGGCGCTCTGCACGGCGGCACGGATCATGGTGTCGATCTGTTCGGGGCTCGCCACCTGCCCGCCGCTCAGCACAAGGCCATAGCGATAGACCATGAGCCGCTCGGCCGCCCAGTAGCTGAAGGTGCCGCTCCAGCAGGTCGAATTGATCCCGTTCAGCAATTCGTTCAGCCCGCCGAGCCGCTCTTCGGGCGGGTCCATCTCGAAGCTGCAGACCAGGCGCAGGCTTTCCTCGCAGGCGGACCAGTCGAGCGTGATCGAATAGCTGCGCCATTGCGCCTCGATCACCATCGCGATCTGGTCGTCGCCCAGCCGCTCGAACTGCCACTCCTGCTGCGCGGCCATCTGCTCGGCAATGTCGATCGGATGAAATTCCGATTCGATATAGGATTCATACAAGGCCATGCTGCAACCTCCCCATTCGCCAGTTGCACGGGACCGGTATCACCCCAGAACTGGCTACAATCGCTAACTGCCGAGGGCTCGACCCACAGCCATACAATATATGGTGGGCCGCAATGTTGCTTCTGGCAACCCCCAAAACTGGGGGAAGCAACGATAAGTTGTGGATAGAAGGCGCATTGGGCCGATATATCGTATGCCGCCCTCTGCCGAACGGCCCGGGAACAGGGCGGCACAGGGGCGGAACGCGGGTCTCAGCGCCGCGCTTCGAGCGTGGCGATCCGGGCCTCGAGCCGGGCGTTTTCCTCGCGGGCCTTCTCGGCCATAAGGCGCACCGCCTCGAATTCCTCGCGGGTGATCAGGTCGCGATCGGCCAGCCAGCGTTCGATCAGCGATTTCATCGCCGTCTCGGCCTCTTCGCGCGCGCCCTGCGCCACGCCGGCGGCGCTGGTCATGAGCTGCGAGATGTCGTCGAATATCTTGTTACGCGTGTGCATGTGTGCTTTCTCCGGCTGGGTTTCATACAATATGGTGCCGGGAAAGACCGGCGCAAGGTTGACTTTCCGGCGGATTCGCGGGCAATGGGCCTCATGCGCGCATCCATCCAGTTCCCCGACATTTCGCCCGAGATCTTCTCGATCACGATCGGCAGCATGGAATTCGCCCTGCGCTGGTATGCGCTGGCCTATATCGCCGGATTCCTGATTGCCTGGTGGCTGGTGACCGCCGCGCTGCGCCGCCCGCACCTCTGGCCGGGTGACCTTGCGCCCATGCGGCGCGAGGAAATCGACAGCCTGCTCACCTGGATCATCATAGGCGTGATCCTCGGCGGGCGGCTCGGCTTCGTGCTGTTCTACCAGCCGGCCTATTACCTCGCCCACCCGCTCGAAATCCTGATGGTCTGGCAGGGCGGCATGTCGTTCCACGGCGGTCTGCTCGGCGTGGTGCTGTCGAGCCTGATCTTTGCCCTGAGCCGGGGCATCCCGATCCTGTCGCTCGCCGACCTGATCGCGAGCGCGGTGCCGCCGGGGCTGCTGCTCGGGCGGCTCGCGAATTTCATCAATGCGGAACTCTGGGGCCGTCCGACCGAGTTGCCGTGGGGCGTGATCTTTCCCGGCACGGCGGCGCAGGACTGCCCCGGCGTGGCCGGGCTCTGCGCGCGCCATCCCTCGCAGCTTTACGAGGCCGCGCTCGAAGGGCTGATCCTCGGCGCGCTGCTCTTGTGGCTTGCCTGGCGGCGCGGCGCCTTCAAGGCGCCCGGATATGTGACCGGCCTGTTCTTTACCGGCTACGGGCTGGCGCGGTTCGCGGTCGAATTCGTCCGCCAGCCGGACGCGCAGTTCACCGGCCCCGGAAATCCGCTCGGGCTTGCGCTGCATCTCGGCGGTTACGGGCTGACCATGGGGCAGATCCTGTCGCTGCCGATGATCCTGATCGGACTCTGGCTGATCGCGCGGGCAAGGCGCGTGCCGGCGTGACCACCACCACGGCGCTGACCGACCTGCTGACGGCGCGCATCCGGGCCGAGGGCCCCATCACCATCGCCGATTACATGGCCGATTGCCTGCTGCACCCCGGGCACGGCTATTACGCGACCCGCGACCCCTTTGGCGCCAAAGGGGATTTCATCACCGCCCCGGAGATCAGCCAGATGTTCGGCGAACTGATCGGCCTTGCGCTGGCGCAGGCCTGGATCGCACAGGGACGGCCAAGACCCTTTACCCTGGCCGAGCCCGGCCCCGGACGCGGCACGCTGATGGCCGATCTGCTGCGCGCAACCCGTGGTGTGGCCGGGTTTCATGATGCCGCGCAGGTCACGCTGATCGAAGCCTCGCCGGTGCTGCGCAAGGCGCAGCGGGCGCGCCTTGCCGACCACGCGCCCCGCTGGATCGAATCCGCCGCGCAGCTTCCCGAGGCGCCGCTTTTCCTGATCGCGAACGAATTTTTCGATGCCCTGCCCCTGCGCCAGTTCCAGCGCGAGACCACGGGCTGGGCCGAACGCCGTGTCGCGCTTGAACACGACCGCCTTGCGCTCGCCCTGTCCGCCCCGGCCGAGGTGCCCGCGCTTGCGCATCGGCTTGCGGATACGCGGCCGGGCGACGTGGTCGAGCTTTGCCCTGCGGCCGTGCCGATTATGGCCGAGATCGCCGGCCGCATCGCGAAGCACGGCGGCGCGGCGCTGATCGTCGATTATGGCGACTGGCGCTCGCTCGGGGATACGTTGCAGGCGCTGCGCGCGCATCAGCCGGTCGGGATCCTCGACTGCCCGGGCGACGCCGACCTGACCGCTCATGTCGATTTCGAACCGCTCGCGCAGACCGCCCGCCGTGCCGGCGCCCATACGGCGCCGCTTGTCGGTCAGGGCCTGTTTCTCGAACGTCTCGGCATCACCGCCCGGGCGCAGGCACTGGCCCGCAACCTGAGCGGCGGGGCACTGGACGAACTCGTCGCCGCACATCGGCGGTTGACGCACCCCGAGGAAATGGGAACCCTGTTCAAGGTGCTCGGGCTGTTCCCGGGTTCCGCATCTCCGCCACCGGGGTTGGAGCAATGACCCTCGAAATCCTCGTCTCCGAACATCTGTCCGGGCTGCGCCACGGGTTCTTCACGCGCCGCGGCGGCGCCTCGTCGGGCGTGTTCGCCGGGCTGAACTGCGGCAGCGGCTCGTCCGATCAGCGCGACAGCGTGCAGATCAACCGCGCCCGGGTCGCCGCGGCGATGGAGGTGTCCCCCGACGCGCTCGTAAGCGTGCACCAGGTCCATTCGGCCGATGTGGTGAGCATCGATTCGCCCCTGGTCGAGCGCCCCCGCGCCGATGCCATGGTGACGAACACGCCCGGACTCGCGCTTTCGGTGCTCACCGCCGACTGCCAGCCGGTGCTGTTCGCCGATACCGGCGCCGGGGTGATCGGCGCGGCCCATGCCGGCTGGCGCGGCACGCTCGAAGGGGTGCTTGAAGCGACGCTCGACGCGATGGAGGCGCTCGGCGCCCGGCGCGCCGATACGGTCGCGATCATCGGCCCGGCAATCAGCCAGCGCGCCTATGAGGTCGGGCCCGAGTTCTTCGATGATTTCATGGTCGAGGATCCGGCGAACGTGCGCTTCTTCGCCAATGGCGAAGGCGACCGGCTGATGTTCGACCTGCCGGGATACGGGCTGCACCGGCTGCGCGAAGCCGGCGTCGGGCTGGCGGACTGGACCCGCCACTGCACCCACAGCGACCCCGACCGCTTCTTTTCCCATCGCCGCGCCACCCGCGCGAACGAGGCCGATTACGGGCGGCTGATCTCGGCGATCCGGCTCTGACCTGCCCCGCGGCCGCTTGGGGCGCGGCTTACGGCTTGCGCTGCAACCGCTCTTCCAGCACGTCGAACGGCACTCCGGGCTCGCCCTTGGCCTGGCGAATCACCAGCGACGTCTTGACGCTGCCCACGTTGGGGAATGTCAGAAGCTCGCCGGTCAGGAAGCTTTGAAAGGTGCTGAGATCGGGCGCGATGCATTTCAGGATGAAATCCACCTCTCCGTTCAGCAGGTGGCATTCGCGCACCAGCGGCCATTCGCGGCAGCGGGCCTCGAAGGCGCTGAGTTCGGATTCGGCCTGGCTTTCCAGCCCCACCAGCGCGAAGACCTGAACCTCGAAGCCCAGCTCCCGCGCGTCGAGCCGCGCATGATAGCCCCGGATCAGCCCGGCCTCTTCAAGAGCGCGCACCCGTCGCAGACAGGGTGGCGCCGAAATTCCGACCCGCTTGGCAAGCTCCACATTGGTCATCCGCCCATCCGCCTGCAATTCGGCAAGGATATGGCGATCAATCGGGTCCAGTCGTGCTGAGATCATCCGCTGCTCCGTGATTTTTCTTTTCTTACAGCAGCCCTGCGAAGCTGGCAATTATGTTCCCCGCCAGCGCAACAAATGGAATGATCCCGCGGCCGTGCCGCCATCGCGTTATCCTCCCCCGCTAGAGGATACCGCGCATGGCCCGGCATGGCTTGCCAGCGGCGCGCCCGGACCCCTATATCCCACGGAACGCAAGCATGTTCGGAGGCGGCTCAGATGGCCAAGACGCACCACACCAGAGTTCTGATCATCGGGTCGGGCCCCGCGGGCTATACGGCGGCGGTCTATGCAAGCCGGGCGATGCTCAAACCCGTTCTGGTGCAGGGGCTGGAGCCCGGCGGCCAGCTGACCATCACCACCGAGGTCGAGAACTGGCCCGGCGATACCGAGGTGCAGGGCCCCGATCTCATGACCCGGATGGAGGCCCATGCCCGCGCCGTCGGCACCGAGGTGATCGGCGACGTGATCACCGCGCTCGACCTTTCGAAGCGCCCCTTCACCGCACGCGGCGACAGCGGGGACACCTATACAGCCGATGCGGTGATCCTCGCGACCGGGGCGCGGGCGAAATGGCTCGGCCTGGCATCCGAGGAAAAGTTCAAGGGCTTCGGCGTCTCGGCCTGCGCCACCTGCGACGGGTTCTTCTATCGCGGGCAGGAGGTCGTGGTCGTCGGTGGCGGCAACACCGCGGTCGAAGAGGCACTGTTCCTGACGAATTTCGCCTCCCGGGTCACGCTGGTGCACCGTCGCGACCGGCTGCGCGCCGAACAGATCCTGATCGAACGGCTGAAAAAGAACCCGAAGGTGGAAATCATCTGGGACCACGTGCTCGACGACATCACCGGCACCGAAAATCCGCTCGGGGTCGAGGGCGTTCGCCTGCGGCACGTCGAAACCGGCGCGATCTCCGAGCGCCCGGCCAAAGGCGTCTTCATCGCCATCGGCCACGCCCCGGCGAGCGAACTGGTAAGGGACCAGCTCGACACCCATGCCGGCGGCTATGTGAAGGTCGAAGCGGGCAGCACCCGCACCAGCATCCCCGGCGTCTTCGCCGCCGGCGACCTGACCGACCACATTTACCGGCAGGCCGTGACCAGCGCCGGGATGGGCTGCATGGCGGCGCTCGACGCGGAGCGGTTCCTCGCCGAACAGGATGCGCTTGGCACGGGTGCGGATACGGATACGGTGGCGCAGGACGTGGGTGCAACCACGGCCTGACACCCTCCCGGCCGGCCAGGGGGCCGCACCGTTGCCGTTTTTCCCCGATCGCGCGGCCGATGGCTGGACATTCACGCCGCGGCGGGTCTATGGCGGCACCGGGATCCGTCCCCAGGCCGTTCCAGAACCATAAGAGTGATCGTATGTCCATGCTCAGCAATCTGGCTCCGATTCCGGAGCTCTTCGTCTCCTACGACTCGGCGCAGAAACTCAAGCTCGAAGCCGGCACCCTGAAGAGCCACGACCTCACCCGGCGTCAGATCTGCGATCTTGAACTGCTGATGAACGGCGGCTTCAACCCGCTCAAGGGCTTCCTCGGCCAGGCGGATTACGAGGGCGTGGTCGAAAACATGCGCCTTGCCGACGGAACGCTCTGGCCGATGCCGATCACGCTCGACGTGTCCGAAACCTTCGCGGAGCGCATCGAGATCGGCGAGGACATCGCCCTGCGCGACGAAGAGGGCGTGATCCTCGCCACCATGACCGTCACCGACAAATGGGTGCCTGACAAAAGCAACGAGGCCGCCAAGGTATTCGGCGCCGACGACCTTGCCCACCCGAGCGTGAACTACCTGCACCATACCGCGGGCAAGGTCTATCTCGGCGGGCCGGTGACCGGCATCCAGCAGCCGACGCATTACGATTTCCGCGCCCGGCGCAACACGCCGAACGAATTGCGGGCCATGTTCCGCAAGCTCGGCTGGCGGCGCATCGTCGCCTTCCAGACCCGCAACCCGCTGCACCGCGCGCATCAGGAGCTGACCTTCCGCGCCGCCCGCGAGGCGCAGGCCAACCTGATGATCCACCCGGTTGTCGGGATGACCAAACCGGGCGATGTCGACCACTTCACCCGGGTGCGCTGCTACGAGGCGGTGCTCGACAAATATCCGGCCGCCACCACGGCGCTGTCGCTGCTGAACCTCGCGATGCGCATGGGCGGCCCGCGCGAGGCGATCTGGCACGGGCTGATCCGCAAGAACCACGGCTGCACCCATTTCATCGTCGGCCGCGACCATGCCGGCCCCGGAAAGAACAGCCAGGGCGAAAACTTCTACGGCCCCTATGACGCGCAGGAACTGTTCCGCAAGCACGAGGCCGAAATCGGCGTCGAACTGGTCCCGTTCAAGCACATGGTCTACGTGCAGGAACGCGCCCAGTACGAACCCGCCGACGAGATCGAGGACGGCGCGACCGTGCTCAACATCTCGGGCACCGAACTGCGCCGGCGCCTCGCCGAAGGGCTGGAAATCCCGGAATGGTTCTCTTTTCCCGAAGTGGTCAGGGAACTGCGCCGCACCCGCCCGGCCCGCTCGAAACAGGGTTTCACCGTGTTCTTCACCGGGCTCTCGGGCTCGGGAAAATCGACCATCGCCAATGCGCTGATGATCAAGCTGATGGAGATGGGCGGCCGCCCGGTCACCCTTCTCGACGGCGACATCGTGCGCAAGCATCTCTCGAGCGAACTCGGCTTCTCGAAGGAACATCGCGACATCAACATCAAGCGCATCGGCTACGTCGCCTCGGAAATCACCAAGAACGGCGGCATCGCCCTCTGCGCTCCGATCGCGCCCTATACGGCAACCCGCCGCGCGGTCCGCGAGATGATCGAGGATTACGGCGCCTTCATCGAAATCCATGTGGCCACCAGCCTCGAGGAATGCGAACGCCGCGACCGCAAGGGGCTCTACAAACTCGCCCGCGAAGGCAAGATCGAGGAATTCACCGGCATCTCAGACCCCTACGAGACGCCCGAATCGCCCGAGCTGCGCGTCGATACAGAAACCAACGACGTGGACACCTGCGCCCATCAGATCCTGCTGAAGCTGGAAAGCACGGGCCTGCTCACCGCCTGACCGGACCGCACAGGGCCGGGCTCCGCAAGGGCCCGGCTTCTTCCTTTCCCAGGGTCTTCTTCTGGCTGGAAATATCCCGGGGAGCGCGAGGGGCAGCGCCCCTCGTCCGCCTCGTCGCATCCTCCCGCGGTGTTCAGTGCACCGCGACCGGCGACATGTCATGCTGACGCGCCAGCACGAAGGCCAGACGGCGGTCCGCGACCAGCGCAAGCTGCTGCCCCTGCGCGTCATGCAGCGCATAGAGCCGGTTCAGATCTCCCGCCTCGGCCTGAACCTCCTGCGGCAGGTCGGCGACATTCACCGTCTTCACATAGACGATGCGGTTTTCGTCATTTTCGAATTTCTGCGGCGTATTCATGGCTTACCCCTTCCTTATGCTGATCGTCTGAACCACCGGCTCGGGCGCTGCGCGGCTGAGATCCACATGCAGCAGCCCGTTTTCCATCACCGCCTCGCCGACATCGACGCCATCGGCCAGCACGAACATGCGCTGGAACTGGCGCGAAGCGATGCCGCGGTGCAGGAACACACGCCCTTCGCTGTCGTCTTCCTGCCGGCCGCGGATCACGAGCTGACGGTCCTCGATGGTGATCGAGAGATCGTCGCGCGAGAATCCGGCCACCGCCAGGGTGATCCGATAGGAATTCTCCGAGGTCTGCTCGATGTTATAGGGCGGATAGCCATCGGATCCGGCCTTGGCCGACCGCTCGAGCAGGCGTTCCAGTTGCTCGAACCCCAGCATATGGGGGTAGGAGGCAAGAGTAAGTTTCGACACGGGTTTCGTCCTTGTCAGTAAAGCGACGTGTTCGCGCGGCCCCGTTACGGCAGCCGCCTGACAGGAATATGGGAAAGAAATCCCGCCGCAACAAGATCTAGGCGAAAACATCGCCCCGCTGTATCATGCGGCGGCCGCCGCCCGCGCGCGGCGTTCCCGTGACTGTTTCGGAGACCGGCAACATGGATGCGACCTCGGATCTGTCGATGAAATCGGACGAGGTCCTGCGGCTCGAACTCGAAGTGCTGCGCCGGCAGCACCGCGATCTCGACGAGGCGATCCGTGCGCTCGAGGACCGCGGCACCGCCGACCAGCTGACCGTGCGGCGGCTGAAAAAGCAGAAGCTGCAGCTGAAGGACATGATCACCCGCATCGAGGACCGGCTGATTCCCGACATCATCGCCTGACCGCCCGGTTCCGCCCGCGACGGCCCTTGCGCATTCCACTTCGCATTGCACCGCCCGGCCCCCGCATTATAGTGCACGGGTCTGCGAGGGGGGCATCACCCGAAAATGAACAGCGAAAACGACATCCGGGTCGGCATCATCATGGGCAGCCAGTCCGACTGGCCGACGATGAAAGAGGCGGCGATGATCCTCGACGATCTCGGCGTCGCGCATGAGCGGCGCATCGTCTCGGCCCATCGCACGCCCGACCGGCTCTGGGACTACGGGCGGGACGCCGCGGGCCGCGGATTGCGCGTGATCATCGCCGGCGCCGGCGGGGCGGCGCATCTGCCGGGCATGATGGCCTCCAAGACGCGGATCCCGGTGATCGGCGTGCCGATCCAGAGCCGCGCGCTCTCGGGCCTCGATTCGCTTTACTCGATCGTGCAGATGCCGCGCGGCTTTCCGGTCGCGACCATGGCGATCGGCGCATCGGGCGCGGCGAATGCCGGGCTCATGGCGGCCGCGATCCTTGCCCTTTCCGACAGCGCGCTGGCCGAACGGCTCGATGCCTGGCGCGCCGCCCTTTCCGAGTCCATCCCCGAGGAGCCAAGCGATGACTGACCCCCTGCAACCCGGCGCGGCCATCGGCATCCTCGGCGGCGGACAGCTTGGCCGCATGCTTTCGGTGGCGGCCGCACGGCTCGGCTTTACGGCGCATATATTCGAGCCGGGCGCCAATCCGCCTGCCGGCCAGGTGGCGGCCCGCACCACGACCGCGTCCTGGGACGATGCAGCGGCGCTCGCGGCCTTCGCCGAAAGCGTCGATGTCATCACCTATGAATTCGAGAATATCCCGACCGCCACGCTGGACATGCTCCAGCAGCACCGCCCGATCCGCCCCGGACGCGAGGCGCTTCGCGTCAGCCAGGACCGGCTGGTCGAAAAGGATTTCCTGCGCGATCTGGGGCTTGAAACCGCGCCTTATGCCGACATCACCACGCTCGCGAGCCTCGAAGAGGCGCTGTCGCGCATCGGCACCCCGGCGATCCTCAAGACCCGCCGCTTCGGTTATGACGGCAAGGGACAGATGCGGATCGGCAAGCCCGAAGAGGCCGCCGACGCGCTCGCGCTGCTGGCCGGCGCCCCGGCCGTTCTGGAAGGGTTCGTTCCCTTCGAGTGCGAGGTCTCGGTGATCGCCGCGCGCGGGCTTGACGGCGCGGTGACCTGTTTCGACCCCGGCGAGAACGAACACCGGGACGGCATATTGCGCCGCACCACGGTTCCGTCCCGTCTCAGCATCGCGAGGCGCAGCGATGCGGTTCTGCTGGCCGGAAAGATCCTGAACGCGCTCGATTACGTCGGCGTGCTCGGGGTCGAACTCTTCGTGACCGAAAGCGGGCTTCTGGTGAACGAGATCGCGCCGCGGGTGCACAACTCCGGCCACTGGACCCAGAACGGCTGCGCCGTCGATCAGTTCGAACAGCATATCCGCGCCATTGCCGGCTGGCCGCTCGGCGACGGGCAGCGCCATGCGGATGTGGTGATGGAAAACCTGATCGGCGACGACATGGATCAGCTTCCTGCACTGGCAGGCGAGCCGGGCGTGGCGCTTCATCTCTATGGCAAGGCCGAGGTGCGCGCGGGGCGCAAGATGGGCCACGTCAACCGGATCCGCAGCCGGGCCGAGCGCTAGTTTTCCATCACGCCCGGCATGATGCCGGGCTTCTGGCCATCCCGTTCAGGCCACCAGGGCCTCGGCCTTCTTCAGATCGACCGAGACAAGCTGGCTCACGCCCTTTTCCCCCATGGTCACGCCGAACAGCCGGTCCATCCGGCTCATGGTGACGGCATGGTGGGTGATGATGAGGAACCGCGTTGCCGTGCGCGCGCACATCTCGTCCAGCAGGTCGCAGAAGCGCGTCACATTCGCGTCGTCAAGCGGCGCGTCCACCTCGTCCAGCACGCAGATCGGCGCCGGATTGACCAGGAACACGGCAAAGATCAGCGCCGCCGCGGTCAGGGTCTGCTCGCCCCCCGACAAAAGCGATAGCGTGGAAAGCCGCTTGCCCGGCGGCTGGCACATGATCTCCAGCCCCGCATCCAGCGGATCGTCGCTTTCGACCATGACGAGATTGGCCTCGCCGCCGCCGAAAAGATGCTGGAACAGCATGGCGAAATTGCGGTTCACCTGCTCGAAGGCACCGAGCAGCCGCTCGCGCCCCTCGCGGTTGAGGCTGGAAACCGCGCTACGCAGGGTGCCGATCGCTTCTTCAAGATCGCCTTTTTCGCGCAGAAGAGTGTCATGTTCCTCGCGCACCCCGGCCGCATCCTCTTCGGCCCGCAGGTTCACCGCCCCGAGCGCCTCGCGCTGACGCCGGAACCGCTGCACCTCAGCCTCCAGCGTGTCCATCCCGGGCAGCGCTCCCGGCTCGACCCCGAGTTCCTGCTGCAGGCGTTCCGGCGACATGCTCCGTTCGCTGTCGATCCGGCTTGCCGCCTCGTCGAGCGCCTGGCGCGCCGCCTCGGCCCGGGTCTCGCCGCGGGCGCGCTCCTCGCGGGCCTCGGACGCGGCGCGTTCCCGGTCGCGCTCGAAAGCCAGCGCCTCCTGCACCGCCGCTTCGGCCGCCACAAGCGTCTCGCGCGCGGCATCGGCACGCGCCCTTGCCCGGTCGATCTCTCCCGCAAGCGTCTGGCGCCGGGCGGCGATCTCGTCGGGCGCACCGGCCGCCGCGGCAAGCGCCGCTTCGGCCTCCGCGCGGCGCTGGTCCAGTTCGGCGATCCGGCGGTCCGCCGTCGCGTGGCGGCTTTGCCAGCTTTCCAGGTCGCGCGCGACCGCACCTGACCGCCGCTCGCGCGCCTCGCCGTCACGACGCAATTCGTCGTGGGCCGAACGGTGGGTCATCATGGTGATCCGCGCCGCCTCGAGCGCGATGCGCTGCTCTTCGACGCGGGCTTCACTCGCCTGCGGATCGCCGAGCGCGGCCAGCGCATGTTGCGCATCGCGCAGTTCCGCACGGGCCGCGGTCAGCGCCTCCTCGTGGCGGGAAAGCGCAAGTTCAAGCGATTCGACCCGCCCTTCGGTCAGGTTGCTTTCGGCCTCGGCACGGGAAAGCGCGCGGCTCGCCTCGCTCAGCGCATGGTCGGCCCGGCGGCGCGCATCGCGGGCCTCCTGTTCCGCGGCTGCCGCGCGGGAAAGCGATTCGGCCAGCGCCGCATGGGCCTCGGCTGCCTCGTTCCGGCGGGTTTCCACCGCATCCAGCGTGCCGCGCAACGTTTCAAGCCGGTTGCGCTGTTCAAGCCGCGCGGCGGCTGCACTCGGCGCATCCCCGGCGCGGGTGCAGAGACCATCCCAGCGCCAGAGATCGCCCTCGCGCGAAACAAGCCGCTGCCCCGGCAACAATTGCCCGTGCAGCCGCGCCCCCGCATCCGCATCCGTGATCCCGACCTGCGCGAGCCGCCGGGTCAGAACCGCGGGTGCCTCGACATGTGCGGCAAGCGGCATGGCCCCGTCGGGAAGCGGCTGCACCTGCGCATAGGGCGCGAGCGTCACCCAGCCCGAGTCTTGCGCGCTTGCGGCTTCGGGCGCCTGGAGATCCTCGGACAGCGCGGCCCCCAGCGCCTTTTCAAAGCCGGGCTCGACCCGCAGCCGGTCGAGGATCTGCCCGGTCCCCGCGCCATCCCGTTCCAGCAGCCGCGCAAGAGCGGCAACCTCGGCCGCGAGCGCGTCGCGCTCGCCCTCCGCCGTCGAGCGGGCCGCGCGCGCCTCGCCCTCGCGGGTCTGGAGCGCGGCACGCTCCGCCTCGGCCCCTGCGAGCACCGCCTCGGCCGCCTCGGCCATGCGCTGTGCCTGCGAATCATCGGCGCGAAGCTGGTCCAGCTCGGCCGCCGCGCGGTTCTGCGCCTCGCGCGCCTCGTCAAGGCGGCGGCGGGCGGCGGCGGCTTCGGCCTCGGATTTCTCCGCCATGCGCTGATTGTCCTCGGCCCGCCGGCGGGCCGCGTGATGCTGTGCACGAAGCTGTGCCAGTTCCTCGGTCTGGCGCGAGAACCCGGCCTCCCGCGATGCAAGGATCGCGGCCGACTCGTCGGCCTTGCTGGCCGCTTCGGCAAGCCGTTCGCCGTGGCCCTCGGCGCCGGCGGCAAGGTCGGCTGCCTCGGCCCGAAGCCGGGCCATCGATTCGTCCGCGTCGCGATTCAGCCCCGCCTCGCGCTCCAGGTCGCGGTTCAACTGGTCAAGCCGGGCGGTCAAGGTGTCGATCGCGCTCCGGGCGCGGGTTTCCTCGTCGTCGAGCGCCTCCTGCTGCACCAGCAGGCGCTGCAGCACCGCGCCGGCGATGGCCTCTTCCTCGCGATGGGCCGGCAGGGCCGCCTCGGCCGCTTGCCGCGCCTGCGCGGCGGCGCGGGTGGCGGTTTCGGTCGCAGTCACCGCCGCGCGCTGTTCGCGCAGCCCGGCTGCGGCGGCGCTGTCTGCTGCGGCGGCATCGGCCCAGCGGCGCAGCAGCAGCATCGCCTCGGCCCGGCGCAGATCCTGCCCGATCATCCGGTAGCGCGCCGCCTGCCGCGCCTGCCGTTCAAGCTGCGCAAGCTGCGTCGCCAGCTGGTCGATCAGGTCATCGGTGCGGGCCAGGTTGGCCTCGGCCGCGTTCAGTTTGAGTTCGGCCTCGTGGCGGCGCTGATAAAGGCCGGAAATGCCGGCGGCCTCTTCCAGCAGACGGCGCCGCGCCTTGGGCCGGGCCCGGATCAGTTCGGAAATCTGTCCCTGCGACACCAGCGCCGGCGAATGCGCCCCGGTCGAGGCATCCGCAAACAGCATCTGCACGTCGCGGGCCCGGACTTCCCTGGCGTTCACCTTGTAGGCGCTGCCGGCATCGCGAGTGATCCGGCGCACCACCTCGAGCGTATCGCTGTCGTTGAACCCGGCCGGGGCAAGGCGGCGGGAGTTGTCGATATGCAGCGTCACCTCGGCGAAATGGCGGGCGGGGCGGCTGGCGGCGCCGGCAAAGATCACGTCCTCCATCCCCGCGCCGCGCATGGTCGAGGGGCGGTTTTCACCCATGACCCAGCGCATCGCCTCAAGGAGGTTGGATTTCCCGCAGCCGTTGGGGCCGACGATGCCGGTCAATCCTTCCGCAATCACGAGGTCGGTCGGATCGACGAAGCTCTTGAATCCGGTCAGTCTCAGCCTGGAGAAATGCAAGGCGGGTTCCCGTCCTGGGGCATCACGGACGCGCCAGGGGCGCGATGGCCGGAGTCTGCGCGCCCGGGCCCGTCAAGTCAATCGACGAGCCGCATTGCCCGAATCAGGGCTTTCCCGTCCCGCGGGGCAGGAAAGCGCCAGCAAGGGCGTCTCCCTGTCCGGGCTCCGGGGCCGGACCGGCCCCCGGGCAAGGATCAGTGCAGCCGCGACTCGACCGTTTCGATCGCCGTATCGACCAGCGCCGCGTCACGTTCGGGCGTCATCTGCCCGGACACCACTTCGCCCGCCGCGGCGACCGCGACCGAAATCGCGCGTTCGCGCACCTCGCGCATGGCCTTGTCGCGGGCTGAGGCGATCTGGTCATCCGCCGCCGCCAGACGACGTTCGACCGAATGGGCGATATCGGCCTTGGCCTGTTCGGCTGCCCCGGCGGCATCCTCGCGCGCGGTTGCGATGATGCGCTCGGCCTGCGCCTGCACCTCTTTCTGCTTGCGCTCGTAGGAGGCCAGCAGGCTCTGCGCCTCTTCGCGCAGGGCGCGCGCCTCGGCCAGTTCGCCACGGATGGCGTCGGCACGCTTGTCCAGCATGCCGCCGATAATACCCGGCACCTTGAAATAAAGCAGAATCGCGACGAACAGCAGAAAGCTTATGCTGACCACGAAATCGGTATTGGAAAGCGAGAAGAAGGGCCCGCTCGCCGCGAGCGCCGGGGTGGCGCCAAACGATGCGAACGCAGCCGTGACAAGGATCATCCTGTTGCGCATGGCTTATCCCTCAACCCGGCGATCGACGGCCGCCCTGATGGCGCCCTCGTCGCTCTTGCCGCCGAGCGCCGTGACCAGCGCCGCGGCGGTCTCGCCTGCGACCTCACGCACCGATTCCATCGCCCCGGCGCGAATTTCGGCAATCGCCTTTTCCGATTCTGCCGTACGGGCCGCGATTTCGGCATCGGCGCGCTTCATCGCCTCGTCGACCTCGGCCTGGATCTCGGCCCGCGCCTGCCCGACGATTTCCTGTGCCTCGGCACGGGCATCGGCAAGCGCCTTTTCATAGGCGTCCTCGGCGGCCCTGGCCTTGGTCTTCAGTTCTTCGGCATAGGCCAGATCGTGGGTGATCGTCCCCTGCCGCTCGGCAAGGATCGCTGCGATCCGGGGCAGGGCGACCCGGCTCAGGATCAGGTAAATCACCACCAGCGTGACGAGCAGCCAGAAGATCTGGTTGCCGAAATGCTCGAAGTTCAGCTGCGGCAGCCCGGCCCCGCTATCGGCGGCGCCCTGCGCGGTGGTGTCGAGTGCGTCAGATTCCATCGCGATCTCCCTTCGGAAGCCCTTTCAGGCAGGATGCTGCGCCAGGCCCTGGGGCCCGGGCGCAAACCCGGTGTCCGAAAGGTTCAGACGGCGAACATCAGCAGCAGCGCCACGAGGAAGGCGAAGATGCCGAGCGCTTCGGCAAAGGCTATGCCGATGAACAGCATGGCGGTCTGGCTGGCCGCTGCCGAGGGGTTGCGCAGGGCCCCCGAAAGATAGTTGCCGGCCACGTTGCCGACCCCGATCGCCGCGCCGCCCAGCCCCATGCAGGCCAGTCCCGCGCCGATATATGCGCCCATTTGTACGATATCGCCTTCCATTGTTCATCTCCTTACGATGGAACGGGTGATAGGATTTGCAGGCAGGCCGGGGGGCCCGCCCGATTTCGATTCGTCAGTGTCCGGGGTTCACCGCATCCTTGAGATAGACGCAGGTGAGGATCGTGAAGACATAGGCCTGAATAAAGGCCACCAGGAGGTCGAGCCCGTAAATGGCGGTGATCGCCAGGATCGACAGCGGAGAGATCAGCGCGACCGCGGCGAATGCGGCAAACACCTTGATCACCGCGTGGCCGGCCATCATGGTCCCGGCAAGCCGGACCGAGTGGCTGACCGGGCGCACGAAATAGGAAATCAGCTCGATCACAGCGAGCACCGGCCGCAGCGCCAGCGGCGCCTCGCGCGGCCAGAACAGCCCGAGGAACGCCGCCCCGTTCAGCACGAAGCCAAGCACGGTGACGGTGACAAAGACCATGAGCGCCAGCAGTCCGGTGACGGCGATATGGCTCGTGGTGGTGAAGGACATCGGGATGAGCCCGAGCATGTTCGCGAACAGGATGAACATGAACAGGGTCATGACATAGGGAAAATAGCGCACCCCGTCCTTGCCGCAGATGTCCTCGACCATCTTGTAGACGAAGCCATAGGCCAGTTCGGCGATGGACTGGCGCCGGTTCGGCACCATGGCGCGGCGCGAGCTGCCGACGATCAGCAGCAGGATCACGGCCAGAATGGTGATCGCCATCCAGAGCGTCACATTGGTCGGCGTATACCAGGCCACGTGATCGCCACCGAACAGCGGCCGGACCTGGAACTGGTCCATCGGGTGGAACACCAGACCGCCGCTGCTTTCGCCCTGTGCTTCAGTCGCCACTAGCCCGCTCCTCTTTCCTGTCGCCCGCCTCGTCGCCGGTGCCCGTGCGGCCGGCCTGAATTTCGCGGGCACTGCGCAGCATGGTCTTGATCCCGGCTGCGAGCCCCAGCAATGTGAACAGCACCAGAAGGATCGGGAGCGTCCCGAACAAACGGTCGAGCCCGTATCCGATGCCGAATCCGATCATCAGACCGGAAACCAGTTCGATCACCATCCGCCAGGCAAGATGTGCCTGGGAATAGCTTTCCTCCGTATGGGGCTTCGGCGCGTTTGCCGCCCGGGCGGCGTCAAGCTGCGCCTCAAGCTGCGCAAGGCGCTGCCTATGGTCGTCGTCCGACACCGCACTGCCCCCTCGAAAGGTCGCTGATGTGCTAGAGCGCCCCGCGCGCAGAGTCAATTCCCGCCCGTCATCCCGGAAGTTCCGGCCAGACCATTGTTCGCAAAGTGATATTTTCGCCCCACCGCATCAACCGGCCGGCCCGGCCCGGCGCCGCCCCGCACCAGCATGTTCAACCTTGCGGTTGACCATTGCGGGGATTTCGGCCTATCGCGCGCCCATGGCCGCTCCGCTCGACACCGTGTTCGCCGCACTTGCCGACCCGACCCGCCGGGCGATCCTCGCGATGCTGCTCGAGGACGACATGGCGGTGACCGATGTCGCCGAACCCTTTGCCGTGTCGCTTGCCGCCATATCGAAACATCTCGCGGTTCTGGCGCGCGCCGGTCTGATCAGCCAGGAACGCCGCGGCCGCGTGAAATGGTGCCGGCTGGAGCCCGACGCGCTCCGCCCCGCTGCGGTCTGGATGCAGGGCTTCGGCCTGTTCGAACCGGTCGATCTCGACGCCTTCGAACGCTTCCTCGCCGCCGAACTCGGGCTAGAGCACCCCGGCCAGGCGCAGGACGAACAGGACGATGACCACCAGGCCGATGGTATAGATGATGCTGCGCATTGATTACGTTCCCCGCCCGCATGCCGTTCCGCGTCCCGGCAGTGATCGCCTGCGGCACGGAACCGACGCAACCGGAAAATACCGGCGCCCCGAACTTAGGTCCAGCTCCGGAATCGCGCGCCCAGGGCCCCGAACATCTTGACAACCGGGCATCGCGCCGTTAACTGCCTGCCTGTTCTCCGGGAGGTCCGCCCCTTCCGGTCCCGGGCGTGCCCGGGATCGCCCTCCACCAGCGCGTCGCGCCCGTGGGGGCGTTCGCGCATTGACCGCCGCCCGGCCGCCCCCGGCCAGCCGGCACAGGAACGGAGCAAGATCGCCCATGTTCGAAAACCTCTCCGAACGTCTCTCGGGCGTTTTCGAGCGGCTGACAAGACAGGGCGCGCTCTCCGAGGATGACGTCAGGACCGCGCTGCGCGAAGTGCGCGTCGCCCTGCTCGAAGCCGATGTCTCGTTGCCGGTGGCGCGGGATTTCGTCAACCGGGTGCAGGAACAGGCCACCGGCCAGGCGGTCACGAAATCGGTGACGCCGGGTCAGCAGGTGGTCAAGATCGTCCATGACGCGCTGATCGACGTGCTGAAGGGCGAAGGCGACCCCGGCAAGCTCAAGATCGACAATCCGCCGGCCCCGATCCTGATGGTCGGGCTGCAGGGGTCGGGCAAGACCACCACAACGGCGAAACTCGCGAAACGGCTTACCGAACGCGACGGCAAGCGCGTGCTGATGGCCAGCCTCGACACCAACCGTCCCGCCGCCATGGAGCAGCTCGCGATCCTCGGCACCCAGATCGGCATCGATACGCTGCCGATCGTCAAGGGCGAAGACCCGGTCGCCATCGCGCGCCGGGCCAGGACACAGGCCAGCCTTGGCGGTTACGACGTCTATATGCTCGACACGGCCGGGCGGCTCCATATCGACGAAGAACTGATCCGTCAGGCCGCGGCGGTGCGCGATGTCGCCAACCCGCGCGAGACCCTGCTCGTGGTCGACGGGCTGACCGGGCAGGACGCGGTGAACGTCGCGACCGAATTCGACGCCAAGATCGGCGTGACCGGCGTCGTCCTCACCCGGATGGACGGCGACGGGCGCGGCGGCGCGGCGCTCTCCATGCGCGCGGTGACGGGCAAGCCGATCCGCTTCGTCGGGCTCGGCGAAAAGATGGACGCCATTGAGACCTTCGAGCCCGAACGCATCGCCGGGCGCATCCTCGGCATGGGCGACATCGTCGCCCTGGTGGAAAAGGCGCAGGAAACCATCGAGGCCGAACAGGCCGAAAAGATGATGAAGCGCATGATGAAGGGGCAGTTCAACATGAACGACCTCTCCATGCAGCTCGAACAGATGCTCAAGATGGGCGGCATGCAGGGCATGCTCGGCATGATGCCCGGCATGGGCAAGATGGCGAAACAGGTCGAGGATGCCGGCTTCGACGACCGTGTGCTGCGGCAACAGATCGCCCTGATCCGCTCGATGACGAAACGCGAACGCGCCAATCCCCAGATTCTCCAGGCCAGCCGGAAAAAGCGCATCGCCGCCGGCGCCGGAATGGAGGTCTCCGATCTCAACCGGCTTCTGAAAATGCATCGCCAGATGGGCGACATGATGAAGAAGATGGGGAAGATGGGCAAAGGCAAGATGCTGAAACAGGCCATGAAGGGCATGTTCGGCAAGGGCGGAATGGACCCCTCGCAGATGGATCCGCAGGCGCTCGAGGCCGCGGCGCGCCAGATGGGCGGAACCCTCCCCGGGCAGGGTGGCGCCAACCTGCCCGCCGGTCTTTCCGGGCTGGGGCGCAAACGGAAATGACGCACGCCCCCTCTGCCCCCGCCCGGACGACGCCTTCTCCCGAGCTTTCTTCTGGCCGGAAATATCCCGGGGGTCCGGGGGCCGGCCCCCGGCTCTCCGGCTCCCGCTTTCCGGACCCTCCAGGCGGAGCCCGCAGATGACCGATGTCGCCGAGCTTCTGAAAAATCACCGGGCCAGCATCGACCGGCTGGATGCGATCCTCGTCTTCACCCTGGGCGAGCGGTTCAAGCACACCCAGGCGGTCGGGCAGCTCAAGGCCGAACACGGCCTGCCCCCGTCCGATCCCGACCGTGAGGCCGCCCAGATCGAGCGGCTCCGCGATCTGGCGAAACAGGCCGACCTCGACCCGGAATTCGCCAGCAAGGTGCTGAATTTCATCATTGCCGAGGTGATCCGCCACCACCGCCGGCAACGATCCTGAGCCACAAGACCCATGGGCGGCCCGGAAACCCGCCCGACGACAAACAGCAAGCCATCCAGAGGAGAATCCATAAATGGCCCTGAAAATCCGCCTCGCCCGTGCGGGCAGCAAGAAACGCCCCTTCTACCGCATTGTCGCCTGCGACAGCCGCATGCCGCGCGACGGGCGCTTCCTCGAAAAGCTCGGCACCTACAATCCGCTCCTGCCCAAGGACAGCGAGGAGCGCGTGAAGATGGATCTCGACCGCATCCAGCAATGGCTCGCCCAGGGCGCCCAGCCGACCGACCGCATCGCCCGCATGCTCGAGGCCGCCGGCCTGCGCGAAAAGACCGCGCGCAACAACCCGCAGAAGGCCGAGCCGAGCAAGAAGACCAAGGAACGCGCCGAGGAAAAGGCCGCGAAGGCTGCCGAGGCCAGCGCCGCCCCCGAAGACGCCGCAGCCGAATAGGCCCGTGGCGGGCGCGCGCGAAGAACCCCGGCTTGCAGGGTCCGGCCGACCGGCCATCCGGGCGGCGGCGGCGCTCCCGGCGCGGGCGGCGCCTGCCGCCGCGCCCGGTGGCGCCCTGCCGCAATCCGTCGGCTATGGAATCCGCTTGCGGGTGCCGGCATGAGCACCGGGACGGGTAAGGATGCCATGGACGATCTGGTCTGCGTCGGCGCGCTGGCCGGGGCGTTCGGGGTGCGGGGCGAAGTGCGGCTCAAGAGCTTCTGCGCCACGCCCGAGGCCATCGCCGATTATGCGCCCCTGAGCGACGAAAGCGGCACGCGCCGCTTTGACGTGACCCTGACCGGGCGGGCGGCCAATGCGCTGACGGCGCGGCTTTCCGGTATCCGCACCCGGGAAGAGGCCGAGGCCCTGCGCGGCCTGCGGCTGTTCGTGCCCCGCGCGCGCATGCCCGATCTGCCCGAGGACGAATTCTATCACGCCGATCTGATCGGGCTCGCGGTGCATGACCCGGGCGGCACGCTGCTTGGCCATGTCCGCGCGGTGCTGAACCACGGTGCGGGCGATCTTCTGGAAATTCACGGGTCCGGCCTGCGGGATACGGTGCTTCTGCCCTTTACCCGCGCGGCCGTGCCGCTGGTCGATCTGCGCGAGGGGCGTGTCGTTGCCGATCCGCCGGAGGGGCTGTTTCCCGCCCCCGGCAAGGGGCGCGGATGACGGTGCGGGCGGATCCGTGGTGCGCGCGCATCATCACGCTTTTTCCCGATGCCTTTCCCGGGGTGCTTGGCGAAAGCCTGACCGGAAAGGCGCTGCGCGACGGGCGCTGGCGGCTTGATGCCATCGACCTGCGCGACTTCGGCATCGGCCGGCATCGCAACGTCGACGACACGCCGGCGGGCGGCGGCGCGGGCATGGTGCTGCGCGCCGATGTGGTCGGCGCCGCGATCGAGGCGGCAGCGGCCCGGGCACCCGCCCTGCCGCTGTTCTGCTTCAGCCCGCGCGGGCGGGTCATGGACCAGGCGCTCATGCGCGACCTTGCCGCCGGGCCGGGCGTCACCCTGATCTGTGGCCGTTTCGAGGGCCTGGACGAGCGCATTTTCGAACACTACCCGGTGCAGGAACTCTCGCTCGGCGATTTCGTCCTCACCGGCGGCGAGATCGCGGCCCAGGCGCTGATCGACGCCACGGTGCGGCTGCTGCCCGATGTGCTGGGCAACCCCGAATCGGCGGTCGACGAAAGCTTTGCCGGCGATCTGCTGGAATATCCGCAGTATACCCGGCCCGCGCTCTGGCACGGCCACCCGATCCCCGAGGTGCTTTTGTCGGGCGATCACGCCCGAATCGCCCGCTGGCGCCGCGACCGGGCCGAAGACCTGACCCGCAGCCGCCGCCCCGACCTCTGGGCGCGCCACCGCGCGAAACAGGGCCTTGATGCCTCTTGATCCGGGCCGGCCTTTGGCCTAGACGCTCGACAACCCGGGTGGACTGCCGCTATCGGGTGATGGTGTCATTGCCGCCGACGATGCAAAGGGCTTTCTTCGGTCCGCCACCGCATCGGGTGATGCCGCCACCAAGAGGAAAGACGTGCCGATCTCGGGCGGGCTGGCCGCTGCCGGAACCCGATGAAGACCAGGAGCTCTCGGCCGCGCAAATCTTCGTGGAAGAACCACGAGCATCTCAAGGAGCAATGCGATGGACCTGATCGCACAGATCGAGGCGGAACAGATCGCCGAACTCGGGCAGGACATTCCCGACTTCAAGGCCGGCGACACGATCCGCGTCGGCTACAAGGTGACCGAGGGCACCCGCACCCGTGTCCAGAATTACGAGGGCGTCTGCATCAGCCGCAATCACGGCAACGGCATCGCCGGCGCCTTCACCGTGCGCAAGATTTCCTTTGGCGAAGGGGTCGAGCGTGTGTTCCCGCTGCATTCGACCAATATCGACAGCATCACCGTGGTGCGCCGGGGCCGCGTGCGCCGCGCCAAGCTGTATTACCTGCGCACCCGCCGCGGGAAATCCGCCCGTATCGCCGAGAATACGCGCTACAAGCCGCTCTCGACCGCCAAATCCTGAAGGAGCGAGCAGATGAGAAAAGACATTCACCCCGATTACCACCTGATCAACGTCAAGCTGACCGACGGCACCGTGGTGCAGATGAAATCGACCTGGGGCGCGGCCGACGACCAGCTTTCGCTCGATGTCGATCCCTCGTCGCATCCGGCCTGGACCGGCGGAACGAGCCGCCTGCTCGACACCGGCGGGCGCGTGTCGCGCTTCAAGAAGAAGTACGAGGGTCTCGGATTCTGACGACCTTCCGGCAACCCGGAAAGACCGGATCCCAAGGATCGGACGCCGCCCTGTCAGGGGCGGCGTTTTCCGTTTCCCGGACGCGTGCACATCCGTCACAGACAGAAGGATTATCCGCCCCGTTCATCCTTTCCTTGCGCGAATCAGCAACATAGACTGCGCGACATCACGGCGGACCGTGCAGGACGCCGTGCAGGAAAGGGAGCAGAATGGCGCATATCATCGTCGTCGGGAACGAAAAGGGCGGTGCGGGAAAGTCCACCGTTTCCATGCACCTGGCCACGGCGCTGGCCCGGCTTGGCCACAAGGTCAGCGCGCTCGACCTCGACCTGCGGCAGCGCTCGCTTGGCCGTTATATCGAAAACCGGGCGAACTTTGACGCCATGGCCGGGCTTGGCCTGCCCACCCCGGCCTTTCACGAACTGCCCGAGGTCGATGCCACGAACCTCGATCCGGGCGAGAATGTCTATGACCACCGCCTGTCCGCCGCCGTCGCGCAACTGGAACCGGACGCGGATTTCATCCTGATCGACTGTCCCGGCTCGCACACACGGCTGAGCCAGGTCGCCCATTCGCTGGCCGATACGCTGGTCACACCGCTGAACGACAGCTTTATCGATTTCGACCTTCTGGCCCGGACCGATGCGGGCGGGGAGAAAATCCTCGGCCCCTCGGTCTATTCCGAAATGGTCTGGAACGCGCGCCAGCTACGGGCGCAGGCGGGACTGAAGGCGATCGACTGGGTGGTGATGCGCAATCGGCTTGGCTCGCAGCGCATGGTCAACAAGGAAAAGATGGAACGCGCGCTCGACCGGCTGGCAAGCCGCATCGGCTTTCGCGTCGCCCCGGGCTTCAGCGAGCGGGTGATCTTCCGCGAACTGTTCCCGCGCGGCCTGACCCTGCTCGACCTCAAGGACATCGGGGTGAAGCAACTGAACATCTCGAACGTGGCCGCCCGGCAGGAACTGCGCGACATGATCAGGGCGCTGGAGCTTCCGGGGGTCGAGCCCGATTTCTGACCCGCGCAGCGGCCGTCAGAGCCCGAATCCGCCCCAGGGAATGAACCGCACCGGATCGCCCGGGCGGACGTGGCGTTCACCGTCGCCAAGCTCCATCAGCCCCTCGGCCCAGCTCAGCCCGCTGATCCGCCCCGATCCTTCGGATGCGAAAGGTTCAACCCGGCCATCGCGCACCCGCGCGCGCTGGAATTCGCGCCGCCCCGGTTTCTTGCGTTTCCCGAACCCTGCCGGAAGGTCAAAGCCCTGCGGCTCGACCCAGCCCATACCGGCCAGCAGCGCGAGCGCCGGGCGCGCAAAGACCAGCGTGCAGACCATGGCCGCGACCGGATTGCCCGGCAGACCGAACACCGGCACACCCTGCCAGAGCCCGAGCGCGAGCGGGCGCCCGGGCTTGATCGCGACGCGCCACTGCTGCATCGCGCCGGCCTCGTTCAGAAGCGCCGAAACGTGATCCTCGTCCCCCGCCGAGGCGCCGCCGCTGGTGATGATCGCATCGACCCGCGCCGCGCCCTCATCGAGCGCCTCGCGCAGAAGAGCACGGTCATCGCCCAGGAGCCCGAGATCGACCGGATCGTGCCCCAGCCGTTCAAGCACCGCCAGCAGCATGGGCCGGTTCGCATCCGGGATCTTTCCGACCCCGGCATCGGTTCCCGCCTCGACCAGTTCATCCCCGGTCGAGATCACCCCGACCCGAAGCCGCTTGCGCAGCGTGACCTCTCCAACGCCAATCGCGGCAAGCAGGGCAAGGTCCGACGGCGTGATCTGCCGCCCGGCGGAAAGCGCGACCGCCCCGGCCGCGACATCCTCGCCCGCGGGGCGCACATTCGCGCCGGCCTTCAGCGGCCCGCGAAAGGCGATCTGGCCGCCCTGAAGGCTCACGTCCTCCTCGAGCACGACACTGTCCACCCCTTCCGGCACGGCGGCCCCGGTCAGGATGCGCACCGCATGGCCCGCCGGCACCGCGCCGGCGAAATCCCCCCCGGCGGCAGCCCGTCCCTCGACCAGCGGCAGGACATGGGCGCCCTCGGGCACGGGGCCGGCAAAGCCGTAGCCATCGACCGCCGAGTTCGAGCGCGGCGGGTGCGCGCGCCGCGCGATCACGTCTTCGGCCAGAACCCGGCCAAGCGCCGCCGTGGCGGGCGCCCGCTCGAAAGCGCAGACCGGATGCAGCCGCTCGCGCAGCAGGGCAAGCGCCTCATCCACCGGGGTCCAGTCCACGCCGGCCGGCAGCGAAAAGCAGTCGTTGCGCAGGGGCGGCGGGACCGGCAGGCCGGGGGGCACGGTGTCAGGCGTCATGGCGCATCGCCTCCCTGTCGGTGGTCGCAAGCCCGGTCTCGCCAAGGATGAAGTCGGCGATTCCCTGTGTGTCGTTCAGATCGAACACCGGCCGGTCGAAGTCGAGCGGCACATCCGACGCCACGGCGCGCACCGAGGCATCGTCACGCCCGATCAGGGCCTTGCCGGTTTCGGCGCGATGGGCCTCGATCTTGGGGTGGGCCTCGCGCTTGTAGCCCTCGATCAGCACCAGATCGACCGGAGCAAGGCGGGCCAGCAGATCGGAAAGCGCCGGCTCCGGCGCGCCGCGCAATTCGTGCATGAGCGCGAAGCGGCGGCCCGACGCCAGCAGCACCTCGCGCGCCCCGGCGTGACGGTGACGCCAGCTGTCGGTGCCCTCCTGATCCACGTCGAAGGCGTGATGGGCGTGCTTGATCGTCGAAACCGACAGCCCGCGCCCGGCGATCTCGGTCACAAGCCGCTCCACCAGCCCGGTCTTGCCCGAATTCTTCCAGCCGGTGATGCCGTAAACCTTCATGGATCATTCTCCAGCACAGCCGCGGCGGCCTCGAGATCCCCGGGCGTGTTCACGTTGAAGAAAGGATCAATGGCGCCGCGCGGAAATTCGGCAAAGCGTCCGCCGTGGCGCTCGGTCCAGAGCACGATCTTGCGCAGCCCCTCGCCCAGCGCCGCGCGCAAATCCTCGCGCAGCGCCACCGGCCAGAGCCCGAAGGCCGAATGGCGCGTAAAACCGCGTTCGGGGTCATCGGTCGCGGCCAGCACCAGCGGATGGTCCATGCCCTGCGCCGCCGCCGAAAGCCGCGCCACGAGGTCGCGCGGAAAGAACGGCGTGTCCCAGGCCGCGGTCACGATCACGTCGGCGCCCCGCGCGGCGGCCCAGTCCATCCCCGCCAGCACCCCGGCCAGCGGCCCGACATAGCCGCCGATACTGTCGGGCAGGACCGGCAGCCCGTATCTGGCAAAGCGGGCCGGGTCGCCGTTCGCATTCAGCGCGAGCGCATCCACCTGCGGCGCAAGACGTCCGATGACACGGGAAAGCAGGCTCTGCCCGCCGAGGTCAAGCTCCCCCTTGTCGCCCCCGCCCATGCGGCGCGCCTGCCCGCCGGCAAGGATCACCCCGAGCGGCGCATTCACCGCGCCCTGTTCCATATCCTGCATGACTTACCCTTCCGCGCTCTTGCGGCGATGTTTGCGGTCTTCCTCGGGGATGGTTTCGGGGTCGGTGTCGCGGATCAGGCGCTCTTCGCCCGCGAGGCAGGTGAAGCGGCGCCCGCGCATCCGCCCGATCAGCGTGAGCCCCACCTCGCGCGCGATGTCGACCCCCCAGGCGGTAAAGCCCGAGCGCGACGCCAGCACCGGAATTCCCATGAGCGCCGTCTTGATCACCATTTCCGAGGTCAGCCGCCCGGTGGTGTAAAGGATTTTATCCCCGGGATCGACACGTTCCCGCAGCATCCAGCCCGAGATCTTGTCCACCGCGTTGTGGCGCCCGACGTCTTCCATATAGATCAACGGACGGTTTTCGCGGCACAGCACCGTGCCGTGGATCGCCCCGGCCTCGAGGTAGAGCGAGGGCGTGCGGTTGATCCGCGCGGAAAGTTCGTAAAGCCACGAAGTGCGCAGCTCCGCCGCCGGCAGGCGCAGCCCCTCTAGCCCCTCCATCATGTCGCCGAACACGGTGCCGACCGCGCAGCCGCTGGTGCGGGTCTTTTTCTTCAGCTTGTCCTCATAGCTCGTCTCGCGCGTGGTGCGCACCACCGCGACCTCGAGATCCTCGTCGTAATCGACGCCCGTGATCTCGTCGTCGTCGCGCAACATACCCTGGTTCCGCAGAAAGCCGAGCGCCAGATATTCGGGATAATCGCCGATGGTCATGGCGGTGACGATCTCCTGCGAATTCAGATAGATCGTGAGCGGCCGTTCCTCGACCACGGGGAGCATGACCCGCTCGCCCGACTGGTCCACGCCCTCGATGGCCCGCGTCAGCCGCGGCGATTTCGGGTCGGGAGCGATCAGGTAATCGCCGGTTTCCTCGAGCTTCGCCAATTGCACCCCATGCCGTCGCGCGATACTGCGCCTGTTGCGCCTATTCTACGAGCAACATATGGCAACCACCATCCACAATTCCAGTTTCCGTGCCGGCCTGCTCGCGGGCGCGCCCTTCGTGCTGGTGGTCGTGCCCTTCGGGATGCTGTTCGGGGTTCTGGCGACCGAAGCCGGGTTCAGCATCGTTGAAACCATGATCTTTGCCGTCACCGTCTTTGCCGGCGCGTCGCAGTTCACGGCGCTGCAACTGATGCAGGAACAGGCGCCGACGCTCGTCGTCCTGGCGTCATCGCTCGCGGTCAACCTGCGGCTTGCCATGTATTCGGCCTCGCTCACGCCCTGGCTCGGGACGGCGTCGCTCTGGCAGCGCGCGCTGGTGGCGTTCTTCCTGGTCGATCAGTCCTATGCGGTCGCGCATCTGCATTACGAGGCGAACCCCCGCCTTTCCGTGGGCGGGCGCCTTGCCTTCTATACCGGCGCGTCGATGCTGATGGCGCCGGTCTGGGCGGCGTCGACCTGGGCGGGTGCGGCGCTCGGCGCGGCCATCCCGGAATCCTGGGCGCTCGATTTCGCCCTGCCGATCACCTTTCTGGCCATGATCGCCCCCATGCTGCGCACACCCGCTCATGTCGCCGCCGCGCTGACCGGAGCGCTGGTCTCGATCCCGGGGGGCGTCCTGCCCTGGAATCTCGGGCTGCTGGTCGCCGGCACGCTCGGCATGATCGCGGGGGCGGAAACGGAACGGCGCCTCGCCACACGGGAGCACGGGCCATGAGCACCCCGCCTGCACCGCTCGCGCTCTGGACCATCATCGTCGGCCTTGCGGTCGGGAGCTTCCTGCTGCGTTTTGTCTTTCTCGGCATGATCGGCAGCCGGACCATGCCCGAATGGCTGCTGCGGCACCTGCGCTATACGGGGGTCGCGATCCTGCCGGCGCTGGTCACGCCAGCGGTGCTCTGGCCGGCGGCCACCGGCGGAGCGCCGGATCTGCCACGTCTTATCGCGGCGGGCGCGACCATCATGGCCGGCTGGCTGAGCCGCAGCGTCCTGATCGCGATCCTTGCCGGGGCGGCCACGCTTTACGGGCTGCTCTATCTGCTGGGCTGAGCCTGAACCTGCGCTGCGGCAAGGTCGCGGTTGGCGCGGGCCAGACTTTGGGCAAGGCCATCCTCCCCGTCCTCGCGGTAGCGGTCTTCCTGCACGCCGGGAATCGCCCCCACATGTTCGGAAAGCCGGGCCGGGAACATCGTCGGCCGGATCATTCCGCCAAGGCCCGGCACCCCCGCCAGCACGCGCGAGGCGGCAGCAGCGCAAAAGGCGCCCGGCACCGGGCCGTAGGCAAGTGCCGCGCGATAGGCGGCCTCGGCCTGTTCGGGGGTCACTTCGATCTTCTGGCGAAGAACGTGATGGGTGCTGCGCGCATGGCTCGACCGATAGGCCCGCTCGATTCGTGGCGTGATGCCGAACAGGACATCGTCGCGCTGCGGCACCAGGTCGGACTGGAAGGAACCGGCCGGGTCGAAGATCACCCGTTCGGAGGCATTGATCAGGATCGACGAATGCGCGCCCTTGCCGGTGCGGTTGTTGACCATCGTGTAAAGCGTAAGCGAGGCCGGCCCCGGCTCGCGCCAGGCCACCTCGCGCAGCGTTGCATCATCGGCACGGGGCGCACGCTCCGCGCAGCCCGGCAGAGCCAGCAGCAGCAGCGTTGCAAGCCAGGGCAGGACGCGGTGCACCGGAGTCGGAGCGCCTGCTCAGGCAGCGAAAACAGCCAGGAAGATCAGAAGCAGCGCCGTCAGGATGATCGACCAGACGACCCATTTCACAAAGCCGCGAAATGTCCGTTCCTGTTCGATAATGTCCATCTGCCCATGAGGTCCAGCCATGTCCCGTCGTCCCGTTTATACAGCAATTGCCTACTGGATAACCGATGCGCCCAATCCTGTCACCCCGGCAAAATGCAGCAGCCCCGTCATTCACGCCCGATCAGAGCGCAGGAACATCCAGGCCCCGGTTTCCGGGTCCGCCACCCGCGTCACGAGCCCCTTGTGATAAAGGTGGTTCAGATGCGCCACGGACTCGACCAGCGCGTGGCCGTATTCGGCGGTGCCGATGCCGCGCCGGAACAGCGGCTGGAAACAGTCCCCGGCCGAGCGCGGCCGGTCCAGGTATTCAAGCAGCCGCGCGAGGGCGCTTTCGTGGTTCTCGACCAGCGCCCGCAGGCGATGCGGCAGGCCGATGAACGGCAGCTTGTGCCCCGCGAGCGCCAGTTGATCGGGACGGGCATGGCGGGACAGCCGCGCACAGCTTTCCAGCCACTCCGTCAGCGGATCGGCCAGCGGCTCGGTCGCATAGACGCCGATATTCGGGCTGATGGTCGAAATCACCTGATCGCCGGTCAGCACGAGGTTGTCGTCCGTGCTCCAGAAGGTCGCCTGTTCGGGCGCGTGGCCGCCGCCGGTATGCACCACCCAGTCGCGCCCGCCGATGCGGATGCGGTCATCCTGTTTCACCTTGGAAAAGCCAAGCGGCATGGGCGCGACCACATCGGCGAAGTTGAAGGGACGATCCTTGGCCCGGCGCGCGTAGAACTCGCGCTCCATCCCGGCGCCGCGATAGAAGGCGAGCGTCTCTTCCGGCCATTTCTCCTGCACATCAAGCGTCAGCATCCGCGCGAACAGCCAGCCGGCGCGCGTCATCACCAGTTCCGCCCCGTGTTCGCGCTGGAACCAGCCGGCAAGCCCGACGTGATCCGGGTGGTGATGGGTCACGATCACCCGGCGCACCGGCCTCCCGGCAAGCGGCCCGGCAAGCAGGGTCTGCCATGCCTCGCGGCTGCGGCGGCTGTCGAAGCCGGTGTCGATGACGGACCAGCCGTCGCCGTCATCCAGCGCGTAGATGTTCACATGGTCAAGCTTCATCGGCAGCGGCAGGCGCATCCAGAGCACGCCATCCGCCACCTCGACCGCCTCTCCGGGCGCGGGCGGTTCGGTCCAGGGATAGCGCAGCGCGCCGATGTCAGCTCCGTCCATGACCGTTTCCTTTCAAAGCTCATCCACGGGATGCGCGAACAGCACGTCCGCCCCGAGCCGCGCCCGGGCAAGCAGCGCCTCATGTTCGGGCAGGATCGCGGCGATGAAGAACCGCGCGAGATGTTCGCGCGCGCCGCCCGGCGCCGCTTCTGCCGCGCGCAGGTGGCAACCGGCGCCGAGCACACGGGCAAAACCCCGCAGGTAGGGCGCCGCGCCGGCAAGGCGATCCTGCACGTCCTCGCGCCCGACCATCCAGCGGGTCGCCCCGCGCAGGTTCGCCACCGCCTGCAGCAGCGGGGCGGCAAGGTCGGAAAGCACCGCCTGCCGCGCCGCCGCCTCCACCTCGTCGAGCAGGGCAAAGGCCGCCCTGCCCCCGTCCGCGAGCTTCCGCCCCGCAAGATCCATGGCCTGAATGCCGTTCGTGCCCTCGTAGATCGGCAGCACGCGGGCGTCGCGGACCAGCTGCGCGATGCCGGTGTCCTCGATATAGCCGAGTCCGCCGTGAACCTGCAGCGCCGCGCTGGCGACCTCGGTGGCGATATCGGTGCCATGCGCCTTGACGATCGGCGTGAGCAGCGCGACCCGCGCCGCCGCCCCGTCATCGCCTGCGGCAGCCAGATCGCCGGCCGCCGAGGCGGCGACCGCGATGGCGCGGATCGCGAAGATCTCGGCACGCATGGTCAGGATCATGCGGCGCACATCGGCGTGGTCGATGATGGTGCTGCCCGCGTGGTTGCCCTGAACCCGCTCGCGCGCATAGGCAAGCGCCTGCTGATAGGCCGCTTCAGCCATGCCGATGCCCTGCCCGCCAACGCCGAGCCGGGCGTTGTTCATCATGGTGAACATGGCAGCAAGCCCGCCATTTTCCCCGCCGACCAGCCAGCCGGTCGCGCCATCGTAGCGCATGGTGCAGGTGGGCGAGCCATGGATGCCGAGCTTGCGCTCGATCCCCGCCGCCTCGACCCGGTTCCGCGCGGCGGCGTTCCCGTCTGCATCGGGCAGATGTTTCGGCACCAGGAACAGGCTGATGCCCTTCGCCCCCGCAGGCGCGCCGGGCAGCCGGGCCAGCACCAGGTGGATGATGTTGCCGGCAAGATCGTGGTCGCCCCAGGTGATGAAGATCTTTTCGCCGGTGATCGCGTGGGTTCCGTCGGACCGCGGCTCCGCCCGGCAGCGGATCGCGCCAAGGTCGCTGCCCGCCTGCGGCTCGGTCAGGTTCATGGTCGCGGTCCATTCGCCGCTGATGAGGCGCGGCAGGTAAAGGTCGCGCAAGTCCGGGCCTGCGTGGCGGGCAATGGCCTCGATCGCGCCGCGCGCCAGCACCGGTAGCAGTTGCAGCGACAGGCAGGCGCCGGCCATCATTTCCTGCACCACGGCGGACAGCGCGAGCGGCAGCCCCATGCCCCCGTATCCGGGCGGGGCGCTGATCCCGATCCAGCCGCCATCGGCGATCATGCGATAGCCCTCGGCAAAGCCGGGCGGCGCATGCACGATTCCGTCCTCAAGGCGGGCCGGATGCACATCACCGGCGCGGTTCAGCGGCGCGAGAACCCCCTCACAAAGCTGCCCGGCCCCGGTCAGGATCGCGTCGAGCGTCTCTGCATCGACGGCGGCGGACGGGCCACCGTTACGATCAAAACCCGCGACGTGGCGCAGGATGAAGCGGTAATCCTCGAGCGGCGCATGAAACATCAACGGGGCTCCTGATCCGCCCGGGCAGGCTTGGCAACCGGGGGGCAGCCGGGCTAAAGACCTTCAGCCCTATATCAGAGAGCCGGGCCGCGATACCAGCCCGGCCGCCCATATGCCGAAAGGGCATATCGCCCCATGCCGGAGCCGGAAACCGAGGTGCTGGGCACCGCGCCCCAAGACATCGCCCGCGCCGGCCAATTCCTGCGCGCGGGGCGCCTCGTCGCCTTTCCGACCGAAACGGTTTACGGGCTCGGCGCCGATGCAGGAAACGACGCGGCGGTCGGCGCGATCTATGCGGCCAAGGGGCGGCCGTCGTTCAACCCGCTCATCGTCCATGTGGCGGATGCGGATGCGGCGCGCCGCCATGTGTGCTGGTCCGATACCGCCGAACGGTTTGCGGCGGCGTTCTGGCCGGGGCCGCTCACGCTCGTGCTGCCGCTGGCCAACGGGCACGGGATATCGCCGCTGGTGACGGCGGGGCTGGACACGCTCGCGGTGCGGGTGCCGGCGCATCCCGTGGCGCAGGCGCTGATCGGCGCGGCCGGGCTGCCGGTCGCCGCGCCCTCGGCCAATCCCTCGGGGCGGATCAGCCCGACCACTGCGGCCCATGTTCTTGCCGGCCTCGGCGGGCGCATCGCCGCCGTGATCGACGCGGGGCCCTGCGCGGTCGGGGTCGAATCGACCATTCTCGACCTCTCCGGCCCGCCCCGGCTCTTGCGCGCGGGCGGCACCCCGGTGGAAATGATCGAGGCGCTGACCGGTCCGGTGCTGTCGCCCCGCCCACCCGTGCCCGCCGGCGCGCGGCCCCGTTCTCCGGGGCAGCTTGCCTCGCATTATGCGCCGCGCGCGCCGCTGCGGCTGAATGCCGAAAGCGCCGCGCCGGGCGAGGTCCTGCTTGGCTTCGGTGACATGGAATGCGACCTGAACCTTTCGCCTGCGGGCGATCTGGCCGAGGCTGCGGCAATGCTGTTCGGGCATCTGCACCGGCTTGATGAAACCGGCCGGCCGATCGCGGTGGCGCCGGTCCCCGACCAAGGGATCGGGCGGGCGATCAACGACCGGCTGCGCCGCGCCGCCGCGCCGCGCGACTGAGGCCCGCATCCGTGCCGTGCATCTGCCGCAGCACGAGCCGCAGGCGGTTCAGGCGCGCCCCGCCGCTGCCGAAAGCGTGAGCGGATTGACCCCGAGCCGTCCCAGCGCCGCTTCCCATTTCTCGCCGTCGGAACGGGCAAAGATCAGATCGGCATCGGCATCGACGGTCAGCCAGCCGTTCATGGTGATCTCGTTCTCGACCTGACCGGGCCCCCAGCCGGCATAGCCGAGCATCAGAAGCGCGCGCTCCGGTCCCTTGCCGGTCGCCAGATCCTCGAGAATGTCGATGGTCGCGGTCATGCCGAGCGCGCCGGTCACTTCGAGCGTCTGCAGTTGCGACTTGTATTCGCCCGAGTGCAGGACAAAGCCGCGCCCGGTTTCGACCGGGCCGCCGAAATGCACCGGCATGTTGAAATCGGGCGGATCGGGCGTGATCTCGAACTGTTCGAGCAGGTCCGAAAGCTGCAGGTCGCGGGCGCGCTTGTTGATGATGAGCCCCATCGCGCCCTCATCCGAGTGGCGGCACATCAGCACGACCGAACGCTGGAACCAGTTGTCGCCAAGCGTCGGCATCGCGATCAGAAGCTTTCCGCTGAGATCCATCTTTCCTGCCTGAATTCTACCGCGCCTCCAGCATGGCGGTGCCGGCTGTCCCGTGCAAGGGGCATGTCGCGCGACACGATGCCATGACCCGAACGTGACTTGCTCCGGTCCGGGCACGGGCGCATCAATGGCGTCATGACAGAACCTGCTCCCCGACACACGCCCGCGACCGCGCTGACCGCATCGCCGGCTTTCCCCGCCGTCATGGCCTTTGCCGCGTCGTTTGTCATGGTGCTCGCGCTGCTGCTCACCGCCGCCCCGGCCGCGGCGCAATCCGCGATTCCCGACCCGGATCGGCTGGTGCGCCTGCGCGTTCTCGACGGCGGCACCACCGCGGAGGGAACGCGGATGGCAGCGCTCGAACTCACTCTGGCGGAGGGCTGGAAAACCTACTGGCGCAGCCCGGGAGAGGCCGGGATTCCGCCGCGCTTCGACTGGAGCGGATCGCAGAATCTCGGCCAGGTGCAGATCCACTGGCCGACTCCGATGGTGTTCGAACAAAGCGGCTATCGCTCCTTCGGCTATGCCGACCGGCTGGTGCTGCCGGTCGAGATCACGCCGGAACATGCGGATCAGGACGTGCGCCTTGCCGGGCGGATGGATCTGGGCCTGTGCAGCGACATCTGCATCCCCGGCAACGTAAGCTTCGACCAGGCGCTCGACGCGGCCGCTCCGCGCGACCCGCAGATCGTCGCCGCACTGGCCGACCGCCCCTCCACCGCCCGGGAGGCGGGCGTGACCGGGGCAAGCTGTTCCATGCAGCCGACGCAGGACGGCATCCGCCTGACCGCGCGCATCGACCTGCCGCCGCCCTCCACCGGCAGCGAGGTCGCGGTGATCGAACCCGGTGTCCCCGGCGTCTGGGCCGGGCAGGCCGAGACCCGGCGCGAGGGCCCGCAGCTTGTCACCTCGACCGAATTCATCGACGAGACGGGCGAGGGGCTCGCACTCGACCGCTCGAAGATCCGCATCACCGTCTTCGGCGGTGCGCAGGCCGCCGACATCCGGGGCTGCAGCGGGGAATGACCCCGGCGCTGCCGATGCCGCGGCTTGCGGCGCTCGCGGTGGTGGTGCGCGGGCGGCGCGTGCTGCTGGTGCGCCGGCGCAATCCGCCCGACGCGGGGCGGTGGGGCTTTCCCGGCGGTCATGTGGAACCGGGCGAAACCGCGCTTGCCGCCGCGGTGCGCGAACTGCGCGAGGAAACCGGCCTGCGCGGCGAGGCGGTCGAATATCTGACCAATATCGACGTGATCCACCGCGATCCCGGCGGCACGCTCACCGCCCATTACCTGCTGGCGGCGGTGCTCTGCCGCTGCGAAGCGGGCGAGCCGGTGGCGGCGGATGACGCGCTCGACGCCGCCTTCGTCACACCCGGCGACCTGCGGGCGGGCGCGCTCCCCGCCAGCGACCGGGTGGAGGAACTGGCAATGCTTGCGCTTGCCCGCATCGATCAGCTTTCCCGACCGGCAAGCCGCGACACGGCGGCCCCGTAAACCCCGCCGACCAGAAGCGCCGAGCCGATGACGAACAGGATCAGCCCCGCCGTGAGCGGCGCAAGCTGCGGCGCAAGCCATGCGATCCCGGCGGGCAGCGCCCCGGACAGCGCCGGCCAGAGCATGGTGATCCCGAACCAGAGCATCACCAGCAGCGCGGCAAGGCGCAGCGGATTGCGGGTGAGCGGGCTGCGCAATCCCCGCCGCAGCGAGCGCAGCGGGCGCATCAGGTCATGCTGCATCGCCACCAACGCCGGCACCAGCAGCAGAACGAGGACCATCCCGAAGCCAAGGCCATAGGCCAGCGTGATCACCGTCGGTTTCAGCATCAGCGCCTGGCGGCTGTTTTCGTAAAGCAGCGGCGCAAGCCCCAGAACCGTCGTCGCCGTGGTCAGGAACACCGGGCGCAGCCGGTCCGCCACCGCGTCGATGATCGCCGGCCGCAGCCCCCTTGTCTGCGCATATTCGTCGATGGTGCTGACCAGCACGATCGAATCGTTGATGATGATGCCCGACAGCCCGAGCAGCCCGACCACCGAAAACATGCTGAGCGGCATATCCCAGATGTAGTGCCCCCAGATCGCACCGACGAGCCCGAAGGGAACCACGGCCATCACCACGAAGGGCCGGGTCCAGCTCGAAAACACCCAGACCAGCACGAGGTAGATGCTGGTGAGGCAGAGAATGAGCCCGGTCGTCGCATCGCCCAGAAATTCGCTTTCCTGTTCTTTCAGCCCCGACAGGCGCCAGTCCACCTGAAGGTCGGCGGCGATGGCGGGCAGGATCTCGGATTCGAGCGTCTGCATGATGTCCTGCGCCCGCGCCGGATCGTCTTCGGAGATGTCGCCGGTCACCGAAATCACCCGCAGCCCGTTTTCCCGCTGCACGGTGGAAAACCCGGTCTGGCGCGTGACGGTCACGATATCGGCAAGCGGCACATAGCTCCCCGAACCGGTGCGCAGATAGGTATGGTCGAGAAAATCCGCCGTCTGTTCGGATTCGGGCAGTTCGACCCGGATCTCCGCGCTGCGCCGCCCATCAGGATAGGTCGCGGCCTCGATCCCGTTCAGCCGCGCGCGCAGCACCTGCCCCAGCCCGGCCATGTCGAACCCGAGCGTCTCGCCCTGGGGCGTCAGATCGAGGATCAGCTCTTCCTTGTCATAGGGCAGGTCGTCGTTCAGCCCCGAGATTTCGGGATAGCGCATGAGCGTGTTCTGCAATTCGAGGCTCGCGCGTTTCAGCACGCCCACCTCGGCGCCGTAGAACTGCACATCGAGCGCATCGCCCCCCGGTCCCATGCGGGCGCCGCGAAAGCTGACGATCTCGGCAAGCGGGTGCTGGCGCACGCGCTCCTGCAGGTCGCCGACGAAGGCAAAGCTGGAATAGGGGCGCAGGTCGGCGTCGATCAGTTCGACGCTGATGCCGCCCAGCAGGTCGGGTTCCTTGTTGTCGGCCCCCGCAAGGCCCCAGCCCGCCGTGCCGCCGACCTGGGCCATCACGTAACGCACCGGGTTCCTGCCGTAGCGGGCCTCGTATTCGGCGCCGATCTCGTCCACCGCGCGCTGCATCTCGGCCATCATCTCGAGCGAATCGGCCCGGCTCGCCCCCTCGACCATGGCGAAATCGCCGGCGACCGAGTTCTGCTCGGGCGCGTTGAAGAACCGCCAGGGCAGCTCACCCGAAACCAGCAGCGCAAGCTGGCTCGCAAGCGCAAGGACGATCCCCGCAAGCACCACATAGCGAAAGGTGACGATCCAGCCGACCAGCGGACGGAACAGGTGGTCGCGCACATGGCGAAAGCCCCGGTTCACGATCCGGTTCGGCCAGTCGTACCAGTGATCCTGCGCCGCATGGGTCAGCGCATGGCGCATGTGGCCGGGCAGGATCAGGAAACATTCGACCATCGAGGCCGCAAGCACCGCAATCACGGCAAAAGGAACGTCGCGGATCATGTCCCCGAAACGTCCGCCCACCGCATAAAGCGCTAGAAAGGCGAGCATCGTCGTGAGCGTCGCCGCCATCACCGGCATGGCCATGCGCCGGGCCGCGTTTTCCGCCGCTGCGGTTGGCGATTCGCCAAGCCTGCGGGCACGCTGGTCGGCATATTCACCGACCACGATCGCATCATCCACCACGATGCCGAGCACGATGATGAGCCCGAACAGCGACATGGTGTTGAAGGTCATCCCCGTCACATACATGACCGCGATGGCGCCAAAGAGCGAGGCCGGGATTCCCATCGCCACCCAGATTGCGGTGCGCGCATTGAGGAACAGGAACAGGAGCACCAGCACCAGAACCAGCCCCTCGATGCCGTTCGTGAGCAGCATCCTGAGCTGCGCCGAGATTTCCTCGGCCCGGGTGCGCACCAGTTCGACCGTGACGCCCTGCGGCAGGCTGGCCCGCATGTCGGCGGCGATGCTCTCGACCTGCCGCTGGATCGCCACGGCATCGCCCTGTGCCGACCGCTCGACCCGGATCGCCATGGCGGGTTCGTCGTTCACGTAATAGGCGCGCTCGCGGTCCGCCCCCTCGACGCGGATATCCGCCACGTCGCCAATGGTGAGCGTGGTGCCGTCGCGGTTGCGCCGCAGGACGATCTCGGCCAGCGCCTCGGGCGAGCGCCGCTCGATCCCGGTGCGCACCCGCGCATTGGCGCCCTTGACCTCGCCCGCCGGCGCGGCATCCACCTCGGCGCGGATGGCGGCGGCGATATCGCTCATGGCGATGTCATGTTCCATCAGCCGCACGGTCGGAACCTCGATCAGGGTCTCGGGCGCGGCCAGCCCCTGGATCGTGGTGCGGGTGATCCCGGCGTCAAACAGCCGCGTCACCATCTCGTCGGCAAACTGTCCAAGCTGAAGCGGCGCCACCGGGCCGGTGATCACCACGTCGGTGACGCGGTCCCACCATGTGCCGCGACGCACCGTCGGAACCTCGGCTTCTTCGGGAAGGTCCGTGACCGCGTTCACCGCCGCCTGCACATCGTCCGAGGCCTGCATCATGTTCCAGCCCGGCTCGAAATCAAGCGTGATGCTGGCCCGTCCCTCGCGCGCGGTGGCGTGGGTTTCCGCAACGCCATCGACCGCCTGCAGCGCCGGTTCAAGCAGTTGCACGATGGCGCGGTCCACGTCCTCGGGGCCCGCACCTTCCCAGGTCACGCCGACCGAGACCGTATTCACCACCACGTCCGGCAGCGACTGCGCCCGCATGTTCGGGATCGCCACGGCGCCAAGCACCAGCATCAGCATCAAAAGCAGGTTGCCGGCGGTGCGGTGACGCGTGAAATAGGAAAACAGGCCCTGCGCCCGGTCGGGTAGATCGCGCATCAAAGCTCTCAGCCTCCCCGTTCGCGCTCGATGCGCCGCACCACCGCGGCCGGCACCGCGGGCGCGTCAAGCTGCGCGAGAAGCCGGGCGCGATCGTCCTCGGCCAATGTGGCATCGGCCTCGATCATGGCGACAAGCTCGGCCCGCCGCTCGGCGCTCAACTCCAGCATGGCCTGTTCGCGGCCATCCCCGGACGGGTCGGCGCCATTGTCGCGCAGCGGCCGCACCCGGATTCCTTCGCCCAGCAGCGGCGTGCGCCCGATGACGACCTCCTGTCCGTCCAGTTCCGCACCCGCGAGCAGCACCTCGTTGCCCTGCCGGTGCATCAGCGTGACCTCGAGCGCCTGCAGGCGGTTGTCGTCGCCAAGCACCAGCACCGTGCGGCTTGCCGCGTCATAGGCCGAGGCCGGCAGGCGCGCGACCTGCGCGATCGCGGGCTCCTCGACCCGGACGGTGACGAAATCGCCAGGCTTGAAACCGCGCGGATCGTCGAGCCGGGCAAAAAGCAGCCGCCCCGACTGCCCTTCGCCGCTCACCGCGCCGTCGCGGCTGATCTGCCCGCTTGCCGTAAGCTCCACCCCCGCCGCCTCGAGCGCGACGGTGAGCGGGGCGGCAATCAGCCGGCCCGAATCGTCGAGCAGGCGCGCGTATTGCGCCGTCGAGACCCGAAAGGCGACCTCGAGCGCATCCGGGTCCACCAGCATCGCAAGCTGTTCGTTGGCGGTGACGAGCCGCCCCTCGACCAGGGTCACATCCGAAAGCGTGCCGTCGAAGCCGGCGCTCACCGTGGTTTCGCGCAGGTTGCGCTGCGCCTCGGCAAGGGCGACCTCGCTGCGGGACAGTTGCGTCTGCGCCTGGTCGATCCGCGCCTCGGCCTGCGCCAGCGCCTGGCGCCGGGCCAGCGCCGACTGGCGCGCGGCGGCGGCGGCAAGATCGGCGGCCTCCACCTGCGCGGTGCTGCCGACGCCGCGTTCCTGCAGGTCGCGCTGCCGGTCGGCGGCCCGGTTCTGCAACTCTGCCTGATCCTCGGCGGCGGCGAGTTCGGCCTCGGCAAGTTCAAGCCCGCGCTCGGCGTCGCGCACCTCGAAGCGCGCATCCATCAGGTCACTTTCGGCGCGATCGACCTCGGCCTGGGCATCGGCCGGGTCGATACGCAGCAGAACCTCCCCGGCCCTGACCGCGCCGCCTTCCTCGAAAGCATCGGCCAGTTCGATCACCCGCCCGCCGACGGCGGTGCGCAGTTCAAGCGTGCGGCGGCTCTGCACCTCGCCATAGGCACGCAGGATCGGCACCGCGTCGCCCAGAGCGGCGGTCTGCACATTCACGGTGAATTCCCGTTCGCGCGACGGCGGCTGATGCGGCGTGGCCGACAGGCGGCTCTGGATCGCGCCCACCACCAGTTGTCCGGCAAACAGCAGCAGCGCGAGCACAAGCCCCGCCAGAAAAACGCCAAACAGGCCTTGTCTCAGAAAACGCATGCCGGATTCGCCCGCAGATCTGCCCCTCGCGCCCGCGTTCGCGGGCCCTGCTACCTGTCTTAACGCAGCAGCCGGCTATTTCCGTCGCAGTTTTTCATCAAGCCGCGGCATGATCTCGACGAAATTGCAGGGCATGTGCCGGTAATCGAGCTGCCGCGCGAGGATCCCGTCCCAGGCATCCTTGCAGGCGCCGGGGCTGCCGGGCAGCGCGAACAGATAGGTGCCCCCGGCAACGCCCGCGGTCGCGCGGCTCTGGATCGCGCTGGTGCCGATCTTTTCCATCGAGATCACGGTGAAGGCGACGGAAAAGGCCGTGATCTCCTTTTCATAGACGTCGCGATGCGCCTCGATCGTGACATCGCGCCCGGTCAGCCCGGTGCCGCCGGTCGAAATCACCGCATCCACCCCCGGATCCGCGATCCATGCGCGAAGCTGCGCCGCGATCTCTTCGCGCTCGTCGGGAATGATGCGGCGGTCGGCCAGCGAATGGCCCGCCGCCTGCAGCCGGTCGGCCAGGATCTGCCCCGAGCGGTCCTGCGCCAGATCGCGGCTGTCCGAGACGGTGAGCACGGCAATGCGCACCGGGATGAAGGGGCGGCTTTCGTCAAGTCCGGCCATGGATTCGTGTTCCTTTCGGTGTTCCGTGTTCAGGCGCCGTGCAGATGCGCCCACAGCGACAGCAGATCGGCCCAGGTCTCGCGCTTGGCGATCGGATTGCGCAGCAGATAGGCCGGGTGCAGCATCGGCAGCAGCGGGCGGCCCAGCGCCTCGGTCCACTGTCCGCGCAGCTTGGTGATGCCGGTCTTGCCCAGCAGCGCCTGAATGCTGGTGTTGCCCATCGCCACGATCACCTCGGGCGCGACCAGTTCGACATGGCGGCGCAGAAAGGGCAGCAGCATCGCGATTTCCTCACGGGTCGGGGTGCGGTTCTGCGGCGGACGCCAGGGCAGGACATTGGTGATATAGACGTTTTCCTGCCGTGACAGCCCGATCTCGGCCAGCATCCGGTCGAGAAGCTTTCCGGCCTGACCGACAAAGGGGCGGCCCTCGCGGTCCTCGTCGCGCCCCGGTGCCTCGCCGACGATCATCACCGGCGCCGGCGCGGTCCCGTCCGCAAAGACAAGATTGCGCGCGCCTTTCTTCAACTCGCAACCCTCGAAAGCCGCAAGCGCCGCGCGAAGGTCATCGAGGCTGCGCGCATCCGCGGCGGCACGTTCCGCCACCGCCAGCGGCGACGTTTCGGATTCGGACGCGGGCTCGTCCCCCGCGGCAGGCCCCGGATCGCGGGCGGGCGGCCGGGCGGCGGCGATTGGGCCGGACCGCGCGGCCCCGGGGGGCGTCCCGGGCAGGCCGCGACGATCAATCGGCGCGTCGCCGATCGCATCGACAACGCCCATGTCGAACTGCCATTCCAGCAGCGCGCGCGCGATTTCCGGGTCGAGTCTCGATTCCATACCCGTCATGATAGCCCTGCCTTGCGCGCTCGGAAAGCGGCAGGGCCGCGCGCGGGTGCCGGGAATGGTGCGCCCTATTGCCCCGTCAGGCGCCCGTTCCTATAACCGCGGATGACGCAAGCCCGCGCCGGAGCCCTTCGGATGACCTTCGCCCACCGCCATCTTCTGGGGATCGAGCACCTTTCCCCGGATGACATCGTGACGGTTCTCGACCTGGCCGAGCGATATGTGACGCTGAACCGTCAGCCCGCGAAACATTCGGACGTGCTGGCCGGGCTCACCCAGATCAACATGTTCTTCGAAAACTCGACCCGCACCCAGGCGAGTTTCGAACTCGCCGGGATGCGCCTTGGCGCCGACGTGATGAGCATGGCCATGCAGGCCAGCAGCGTGAAGAAGGGCGAAACGCTGATCGACACGGCGCTGACCTTGAACGCCATGCGCCCCGATCTGCTGGTGGTGCGCCATCCGCAGTCGGGAGCGGTGGATCTGCTGGCGCAGAAGGTGAACTGCGCGGTGCTGAACGCCGGCGACGGGCGGCACGAACATCCGACGCAGGCCCTGCTGGATGCGCTCACGATCCGCCGCGCCAAGGGGCGGCTGCATCGTCTGAGCGTCGCCATCTGCGGCGACATCGCCCATTCGCGGGTGGCGCGCAGCAATATCCTCCTGCTCGGCAAGATGGAAAACCGCATCCGCCTGATCGGCCCGCCGACGCTCATGCCCGCCGGGATCGGCGAATTCGGGGTCGAGGTGTTCGAGAACATGGCCGAGGGGCTTGCCGGGGTCGATGTGGTGATGATGCTGCGCCTGCAGAAGGAACGCATGGACGGCGGCTTCATCCCGAGCGAGCGCGAATATTATCACCGTTACGGGCTTGATGCGGAAAAGCTTGCGCTGGCGAAACCCGATGCCATCGTCATGCACCCGGGGCCGATGAACCGGGGCGTCGAGATCGACGGCACGCTTGCCGACGACATCAACCGCAGCGTCATCAAGGATCAGGTCGAAATGGGGGTCGCGGTGCGCATGGCGGCAATGGAACTGCTGGCCCGCAACCTGCGCGCCGGCGCCAGAGCGGAAGCGGAGGCCGGCCAATGAGCGCGCCGATCCTGTTCCGCAACGCCCGCCTGATCGACCCCGAGGCCGGAAGCGACACCCTGGGCAGCCTGCTTGTGCGCGGGGGCCTGATCGAGGGCCGGGGCGCGCCGCAAGACCCCGCGCCCGAGGGCGCCACCATTATCGACTGCGCCGGCCATTGCCTTGCGCCGGGGATCGTCGATATCGGCGTCAAGGTCTGCGAACCGGGCGAGCGGCACAAGGAATCCTACGGCTCGGCCGGGCTTGCCGCCGCGGCGGGCGGGGTCACGACCATCGTGACCCGGCCCGACACGATCCCGGCGATCGACACGCCCGAAACGCTCGAATTCGTGCGCCGGCGCGCCAATGCCGCCGCCCCGGTCAATGTGCTGCCCATGGCCGCGCTGACCAAGGGCCGGCAGGGGCGCGAGATGACCGAGATCGGCTTTCTCATGGATGCCGGCGCGGTGGCGTTTACCGATTGCGACCACGTGGTTTCCGACACGCGGGTCTTTGCGCGGGCGCTCGCCTATGCGCGCTCCTGCGGGGCGCTGGTCATGGCCCATCCGCAGGAACCCGGCCTGTCGCGCGGCGCCGCCGCCACCTCGGGAAAGTTCGCAAGCCTCTACGGCCTGCCCGCCGTTTCGCCCATGGCCGAGCGCATGGGGCTCGACCGCGACATCGCCCTGATCGAGATGACGCGCGCGCGCTATCACGCCGACCAGATCACCACCGCCCGCGCCCTGCCCGCGCTGGCGCGCGCCCGGCGAAACGGGCTCGACATCACCGCCGGCACCGGCATTCATCACCTGACGCTCAACGAATTCGACGTGGCCGACTATCGCACCTTCTTCAAGCTGAAGCCGCCGCTGCGGGCGGAAGACGATCGTCTTGCCGTGGTCGAGGCGCTGCGCGAGGGGCTGATCGACATCATCAGTTCCATGCACACGCCGCAGGACGAGGAATCCAAGCGCCTGCCCTATGAAGAGGCCGCAAGCGGCGCGGTGGCGCTGGAAACGCTGCTGCCGGCGGCGCTGCGCCTTGTCCATGGCGGGCAGATTTCCCTGCCGGCGCTGTTCCGGGCGCTGGCGCTCAATCCGGCGCGCCGCCTCGGGCTGCCTTCGGGGCGGCTTGCGAGCGGTGCGCCTGCGGACCTTGTGGTGTTCGACGCGGACGCGCCCTTCGTCCTGGACCGCGAGACGCTGCACAGCAAATCGCGCAACACGCCCTTTGACGGGGCGCGCCTGCAGGGGCGGGTGCTTGCGACGCTGGTCGCCGGCCGCACCGTCTATCAGAGGCCCTGACATGCCGGTAATGCCATGCCCGTGATGGATGCGACCCTTCTGCAACTGATCCTCTGGGGGCTGATCGCTTACGGGCTCGGCTCGGTGCCCTTCGGTCTGCTGCTCACGCGCATGCTCGGGCTCGGCAACCTTCGCGCGATCGGCTCCGGCAACACCGGCGCGACCAATGTGCTGCGCACCGGCAGCAAGGGTGCGGCGGCGGCGACGCTGCTGCTCGACGCAGCCAAGGGCACGGTCGCGGTCTGGCTGGCGGCCGCATTCGCCGGCGAGGCGGCGGCGCAGCTTGCCGCGCTCGCGGCACTGGTCGGGCATTGCTGGCCGGTCTGGGCGCGGTTCCGCGGCGGCAAGGGGGTCGCGACCTTCATCGGCGTCTGGCTGGCGCTCTCATGGCCGGTCGGGGTGGTCTGCTGCGCCACCTGGCTCGTCACGGTGCTGATCGCGCGGATTTCTTCGCTCGGGGCGCTGGCGATGGTGGTTGCCTCGCCGCTCTGGGTGCTGCTGCTCGGCCCCGGTGACATGTTCCTTTTGTCGCTGTTACTGGCGGCGCTCGTGGTCGGGCGCCACCACGCCAATATCGCCCGCCTTGCCGCCGGGACCGAGCCGCGCATCGGCCGCTGACCCCCGCGGCTCTGCCACGCGCCTCTTTCAACGGCGCGTGCGCTGCCTATATAGCGACCAAATGCCATTTCAGCGGCAAAAAGGATTTCCATGACTTTCGGATCAAAACTCGCATGGGACGACAGCGTTCTGCCCTTTCAACTCGACGCCTCCGACATCCGCGGCCGGGTGGCGCGGCTTGACGGCGCGCTGGGCAAAATTCTTGCGCAACACGCCTATCCCGCGCCGGTCGAGGCGCTGGTGGCCGAGATGGCGCTGCTCACGGCGCTGATCGGCCAGACCGTCAAACTGCGCTGGAAGCTTTCGCTGCAGGTGCAGACCAAGGGCGCGGTGCGGATGATCGCGACCGATTACTTCGCCCCCGAGCGCGAGGGCGAGGCCGCCCATATCCGCGCCTATGCCAGTTTCGACGCCGACCGCCTGAGCGGGAACGAACCCTTCGCCCAGCTTGGCGAGGGCTATTTCGCGATCCTGATCCATCAGGGCGAGGACATGCGCCCCTATCAGGGCATCACGCCGCTGGTCGGGCCTTCGCTCAAGGATTCGGCCGAGGCCTATTTCGCCCAGTCCGAACAGTTGCCGACGCGTTTCGCGCTGAGCTTCGGACGCGAGGGCGGAAACTGGCGCGCCGGGGGCGTGATGCTCCAGCACATGCCCAAGGCCTCGCCGCTCATGGCCAGTCGCGAGGGCACCGGCGGGCTCGTCTCGGCGCAGGATCTCCTGGATGGCGATGCGATGGAGAACTGGAACCGCGCCAATATCCTGCTCGATACGGTGCAGCGCGACGAACTGATCGGCCCGGACCTGCCGCCGACCGACCTTCTGGTGCGCCTGTTCCACGAAGAGCAGCCGCGCGCCTTCGACGCGCAGGCGGTGCGCTTCGGCTGCACCTGTTCCGAGGCCCGCGTGCGGCAGAGCCTGTCGATCTATTCGGCCCGCGACATCGGCCGCATGACCACGGATGCGGGGCGCGTGACCGCCGACTGCCAGTTCTGCGGCGCCCATTACGAGCTTGATCCGGCAACGGTCGGATTCGACCATGACGGCTCTGCTGAGTGACGATACCGCATCGGCCCTGCGCCGCGCGCTTGCCCGCCCGGGTGCGCCCTCGTCGGATTTCGACCTGAACCCCGAAACCGTGCTCGAGGCGGGGCGCATCCTGCGCCCTGCCGGCGTGCTGGTGCCGGTGCAACTGGACGGGGCCGCGCCGCGCGTGATCCTGACCAAACGCTCGTCCCTGCTCCGGCACCATCCGGGGCAGATCGCCTTTCCGGGCGGCAAGCAGGACGAAAGCGACCCCGACGTGACCGCCGCCGCCCTGCGCGAGGCGCGCGAGGAAATCGGCCTGCCCGAGATGGGCGCCGAAGTGCTGGGCCACCTGCCTGCGCATGAGACGGTGACCGGTTTCCGCGTGACCCCGGTGGTCGCGGTGATCCGCGAGGATTTCCCCATCATCCCCGAACCCGGCGAGGTCGAGGAGGTCTTTTCGGTGCCGCTTTCGCACCTTCTCGATCCCGCGAACTACCTGATCGAATCGCGGCTCTGGCGCGGGGTGCGGCGGCATTATTTCATCGTTCCCTGGGGGCCCTATTACATCTGGGGCGCGACCGCGCGGATGCTGCGGGCGCTCGCCGAAAGGATGGCACCGTGACGCGCGTCGCGGGCGAATGGCTCGTGCATCCGGGCACGCAGGCGGTGATGCGGGCGCTCGCGGCCCAGGGCGCCCAGGCGCTGTTCGTCGGCGGCTGCGTGCGCAACGCCCTGCTCGGGCTTGCGGTCAGCGACATCGACATCGCCACCGACGCGCGGCCCGAAGACGTGATACGCCTCGCCCGTGCGGCGGGGATCAAGGCGGTGGCGACCGGGCTTGCGCATGGAACGGTGACGCTCGTTGCAAAGGGGCACGCGCATGAGGTGACGACCTTCCGCCGCGACCTTGCCACCGACGGGCGGCGCGCGGTGGTGGCCTATTCGGGCAGCCTTGCCGAGGATGCGGCGCGGCGCGATTTCACCATGAATGCGCTTTACGCGCGCGCGGACGGCGAGGTGATCGACCCGCTCGGGGGCCTTGCGGATCTGCGCGCGCGGCGGGTGCGTTTCATTGGCGACGCAGCGGCCCGCATCCGCGAGGATTACCTGCGCAGCCTGCGCTATTTCCGCCTGCACGCCTGGTATGGTGACGCCGATCAGGGCCCGGACCCGGAGGCGCTGGCAGCAATCGCGGGCAATCTCGACGGGTTGGCACGGCTGTCGCGCGAACGCATCACCGCCGAGATCCTGAAACTGCTGGCGGCGCCCGATCCGGTGCGGTCCTGCGCGGCCATGCGCGCCTGCGGTGTGCTGCGCGCGGTGCTGCCCGGTGCCGATGACGCGCCGCTCGCACCGCTTGTGCATCTCGAGCAGGAGGCCGGGGCGGAGCCGGACGCGCTGCGCCGCCTTGCGGCACTCGGGTGGGGGGCGGAACTCGCGGAACTCCGGCTTGCGCGGCGCGACCGGCGGCGCATGGCCGTCATGCGCGACGCCGCCACCGGATCCATGGGCGCGGCGGAACTTGGCTATCGGCACGGCCCGGAGGCGGGGCGCGATGCGCTGCTGCTGCGGGCGGCCATGAGCGGCGCCGATCTGCCGGACGGTTGGAAAGCCGCCCTTGTCCGCGGCGCGGAACAGGACTTCCCGGTCGCGGCAAGGGATCTCATGCCGCGGTTCTCCGGGCCCGACCTGGGTGCGCGGCTCGAAACGCTCGAACGACGCTGGATCGCATCGGATTTCGCGCTGGATCGCGAGGCGCTCCTTGCGCTTGCGTGACAGCATCCACTGCCTGCTTGTTGAAGCCGGCAAAACCGTGGACAAGGGGCGGCGTGGGAGGCGGACAGACATGCCCCGGGCACGGTTCCCGGCAGAAAAGTGACGGCATCATGAAATATGGAAACCTGATCGACGCCTTTCGCCCCGCCAAGGGGCCGCCGCCGCAAACGCTGTCCGCCTTCATGCGCTGGTGCCTGTCGGGAAGCTGGCCGGCGCTCTGGCTCGCGGCGCTGTTCTCGGGGGCAGCGGGCGCGCTGGAGGCCGCCACGGCGCTGATCCTCGGCTGGGTGATCGACGCCACGCAGGCCAGCGGCCCGGAGGAGTTTTTCGACGGTTCGAACCTGATTCTTCTGGTCGGGGCGGCGGCGTTCTTCCTGGTTCTGCGCCCGATCTTTTCGGGGCTTTCGGCCACGTCGAACTCGGCCATCGTCCAGCCGAACGTGCTGCCGCTCGTGCTGTCGCGGCTGCATCGCTGGACGCTCGGGCAGGCGGTGGCGTTTTTCGAGGACGATTTCGCCGGGCGCATCGCCCAGAAGCAGATGCAGACCGCACGCGCCGTGACCGACGTGGCGGCCGAGGTCATCAACGTGGTCGCCTATTCGCTGGCATCGCTGGCCGGGGCGCTTCTGCTTCTTGCCGCGATCCAGCCGGCCACCATGCTGCTGTTCCTGGGCTGGCTCTGCGCCTATGGGCTGTTGATCTCGTTCTTCCTGCCCCGGGTGCGCAAGCGCGCCGGATCTCGCGCAGGGGCGCGGGCGATGGTGTCGGGCCATGTGGTGGACACGATCACCAATATCCGCACGGTCAAGCTGTTCGCCCATGACGAACACGAGGACCGCGAGGCGCTCGATGCGATGGAATACTATCGCGGTCGGGCGCTCGATTTCGGCATGATTTCGGCCCTGTTCCGGCTTTGCCTCACGATCCTGTCCGGGGCCCTGCCGGTGCTGCTGATCGGCGCGACGCTGTGGCTCTGGCAGCGGGGGCAGGCCAGCACCGGCGATATCGTCGCCGCCGGCACGATCGCGATCCGCATCGCCCAGATGACCGGCTGGGTCAGCTTCACCCTGATGGCGATCTATTCCAACATCGGCGAGATCGAGGACGGCATGAAGACGCTGACGCCGAGGCGCCGCATCCGTGACGTCCCGGCGGCGCCCGAGCTAGAGGTGCCGCGGGGCGCGATCGCCTTCGACAACGTGTCCTTTACCTACGGGCGCGGCATCGGGGGCGTTCACAATCTGGATCTGGTGATCGCCCCGGGCGAAAAGCTTGGCCTTGTCGGCGCTTCGGGGGCCGGGAAATCGACGCTGGTTTCGCTGCTGCTGCGGCTCTATCACCCCGAATCGGGCGAGATCCGCATCGACGGGCAGAATATTGAACGGGTCACGCAGGAAAGCCTGCGCCGCCAGATCGGCGTGGTCACGCAGGAAACCGCCATGTTCAACCGCTCGGCCCGCGACAACATCCTGTATGGTCGCCCGAACGCCGCCGATGACGAGATGATCGAGGCCACCCAGAAGGCCGAGGCGCATGATTTCATCGAACTCATGGAGGACCACAAGGGCCGGCGCGGCTATGAGGCCCATCTCGGGGAACGCGGCGTAAAGCTTTCGGGTGGCCAGCGCCAGCGCATCGCCCTTGCCCGGACGATCCTCAAGGATGCGCCGATCCTCGTGCTGGACGAAGCCACGAGCGCGCTCGATTCCGAGGTCGAGGCGGCCATCCAGACCGCCCTGCACCGGGTGATGGAGGGCAAGACGGTGCTCGCCATCGCGCACCGGCTTTCGACGCTGTCCGAGATGGATCGCATCGTGGTGATGGATCACGGGCGGATCGCCGAAAGCGGCACCCATGACGAACTGCTGGAACTCGGCGGACTTTACGCGCGGTTCTGGAACCGGCAGTCGGGCGGGTTCATCCGCGCCGAAGCGGCCGAATGACGCGCAAAACCGTGCTGATCGAGCGGCTCGGCCATCTGGGCGACGGGATCGCGCCGGGGCCGATCTTTGCGCCGCGCTGCCTGCCCGGCGAAACCGTGAGCGGGCGGCGCGAGGGCGAGCGCCTGCGCGACATCGCGATCATGTCGCCGTCGCCGCAGCGGATCACGCCGCCCTGCCCGCATTACGACACCTGCGGCGGCTGCCAGTTGCAGCACGCGAGTGACGATTTCACCGCCCGCTGGAAACAGGAGGTGGTGCAGGAGGCGCTCGCGGCACAGGGGCTTGCGACGGTGCTGCGCCCGACCGTCACGTCGCCGCCCCGTTCGCGCCGACGGGCGACATTCGCGGTGCGGCGCACGCGCAAGGGGGCGCTCGCCGGGTTTCACGGCCGGGCCTCGGATGCGATCACCGCGATTCCCGACTGCCATCTGCTGCTGCCCGAAGTGCTGGCCGGGCGCGGCGGCGCCGAAGACCTTGCACTTGTCGGGGCGAGCCGCAAGAGCGCGCTTGCGGTGACCGTCACCGCCTCGGAAAACGGGCTCGATGTGGCGGTGAAGGGCGGCAAGCCGGCTGACGGGCCGCTGCGGGCCGCGCTGGGTGCCATCGCTGCGCGCCATCGCCTTGCCCGCCTCACATGGGAGGGCGAAACCGTCGCCCTGGCCGCGCGGCCCGGGCAGGTCTTTGGCCCGGCCCGGGTCACGTCGCCGCCGGGTGCCTTCCTGCAGGCGACGCGCGAGGGCGAATCGGCGCTGCTTGAGGCGGTGCGCGAGGTGGTGCATGGCGCCGCGCGGATCGTCGATCTTTTCGCCGGCTGCGGCACGTTCTCCCTGCCGCTGGCCGTGGATGCGCGGGTTCACGCGGTCGAGGGCAACGCGGCGATGCTGGCCGCGCTTGACGAGGGCTGGCGTCATGCCGCGGGGCTGAAACACGTCACCACCGAGGCGCGCGATCTGTTCCGCGCACCGCTCGCGGGTGGCGAGCTTCGCGGGTTCGATGCCGCCGTGCTCGACCCGCCGCGCGCAGGCGCCATTGCGCAGGCCATGGCGCTCGGCGACTCCGCCATTCCGCGCATCGCCTATGTCTCCTGCAACCCGGTCAGTTTCGCGCGCGATGCCCGCAAGCTCCGCGATGCGGGCTACGGGCTGGACTGGGTGCGGATCGTCGATCAGTTCCGCTGGTCGACCCATGTCGAGCTGGTCGCGAGCTTCACCCGCGCGGCATGATGTCCGGCGGCATTCACCGTTCCGTAACAAATTTGATTTTGATTTCTGTCCGGGCCCTTGTATTCCAAGGATAGAACGAGGCAGAGACAGTAAAAAAATGAAACGGAGACATTTCGCACTGGGCGCCGCAACGGCGCTCGCCCTTGGTGCTTGCAGCCGCAAGCCGACCAAGTTCCAGACCTACAACGGCCCCGAGGTGACATCGGTCATCATCAAGAAGGGCGAGCGGCGGATGTATCTGCTGAACAACGATCAGGTCATCAAGGATGTGGAGTTCGACCTCGGCTTTGCCCCGGTCGGCCACAAGCAGTTCGAAGGGGACGGAAGAACCCCCGAGGGGCTGTATTTCATCGACCGGCGCAATCCGAACAGCCTTTATCATCTGTCGCTCGGGATTTCCTATCCGAGCCCGGCGGATATCGAGGCGGCGCGCGCCTTCAACCGCAGCCCTGGCGGCGACATCTTCATTCACGGAGAGCCGAACGCCGGCGCGATCAGCCGCCGCGACTGGACCGCGGGCTGCATCGCCGTGAAGAATCGCGAGATGGAGCAGCTTTACGCCATGGTGCGCGACGGCACGCCGGTCTTTCTGATGCCCTGAAGGTCAGGCACCGGATCGGGCGGCCCCTGTGGCCGCCCCGTCATCAACGGGTCACGTCCCGTTCAGGCGACCCACATATCCGGCCGAAGCGGGACAAATGCAAGCCGGAGCAGGCAAGTGCGCTGGTGCGGGCGGGTTCAGCCGCCCATGAGCAACGTCCACCAGATCTTGCCGCCCGATTCCTGATACCAGCCGAAGCCCAGATCGCGGGCGCGCCGGTCAAGGATCACGTCGCGGGTGCTGCGATCTTCCATCCAGGCGCTCAGGGTCTGGTGCTCGGTCTCGTAGCTTTCCGAGATATTCTCGCCCAGCATCCGCCCCTCATAGCCGGCGCGACGTACGCGGTCGAAGGGCGAGGATCCGTCCGACCCGAAATGCCAGGGCCGGTTCTGATTCGCCATGTCGCGCGAATGGGTTTCGGCGGCGGCGTTCAGGCGCGCGTTCAGCTGCACCTCGGGCCGGCCGGCCGCGCTCCGCAGGGAGTTGACCGAATCGAGCAGCCCGAACTGGATCCGCGACGTGTCGCCCGGCCGGATCTGATAGGGGCGCGGCAGCGGCTTTCCATCCGGCCCAAGCTGCACCGGCTCCAGCCCGGAACAGGCTGACAGACCAAGAATGAGGACCAGGAAAAGAGAAAGCAGACGTGTCATGTCATACCCCGAGTGAGTCTTTGCCATATGCCATTACAGCGCACCTCGGATCATGGCAACGTCAAGCACCGGGCGCGGGTCCGGACCGCGCCTGCGCCGCACCGATGACGGCAGGCTGTTGCCCAGGACACACATTTCATCGGCCGCAACGACCACCACGGGGTTGAATCCGCGCGGGGCGGGTCGCCTCACAACTTGGCGAGATTGCGTCCTTCCGCTCTTTCAACGGAAATGCTAGATGCGCTAGGGTGCTGCCCGTGGCTGCCTTACCGGCATCCATGCGGCAGCGCCATTTTCAGACGGCCGGCAAGGCTCGCAAGGCGTTTTCCGGGGGAATTGAGGTCAAGGACAGTCTGGAGGCTGAATACATGAAATCATCACTCGTCCGTGGGATGGCCGCGGGCCTCGCGCTGGTTGTCGCAGCCACCGCGCTGCCGGCACAGCAGCAGAGCACGAACCGGGTGGCCGGGAAATCGGACTGGAGCGTCTTCGTCGAGGACAATCCCACCGAATGCTGGAGCGTTTCCGCCCCCACCAAGACCGAAAACACCCGCGACGGCCGCGCGGTCGAGGTCCGGCGCGGCGATATCCTGCTGTTCGTGTTCTATCGTCCGACCGCCGGGGTAAAGGGTCAGGTGACATTCACCGGCGGCTATCCGTTCGCCAGCGGATCGACCGTGGACCTGAAGGTGGGCAGCCAGTCCTTCGAACTGTTCAGCGATGGCGAATGGGCCTGGCCGGCAAGCCCGGATGACGATGCAAAGATCGTCGCCGCCATGAAACGGGGCAGCGATGCCGTGCTGACCGCGCGGTCGAGCCGGGGCACCCAGACCAGGGACACGTTCTCGCTCATGGGGTTCACCGCGGCGGTCGATGACGCGCAGGCGCGCTGCTCGAAATAGGCCGGGTGCACCAGCAACCGGAGCACCGCCACCTTGGACAAGGGGGCAGAGCGCCCCATATGCCCCGGGAGCCCCGCGCCCCCGAACCGCACAGGTAACGCCATGTCCGCAACCGCCCCGATCACGCAGGATGTCGTGACCTTCCCCCGCAAGCTGCCGGAGAGCGAGGGGCGCGTGAACCTTGTCGGCCTGACGCGGGAGGCGATGCGCGATGCGCTGATCGCCGCCGGCACGCCGGAGCGGCAGGCGAAGATGCGCGTCAGCCAGATCTGGCAGTGGATCTATCAGTGGGGCGTGCGCGACTTTGCGCAGATGACCAACCTTGCCAAGGATTACCGCGCCGGGCTTGCCGAACAGTTCACGATCGCCCTGCCCGAGGTCGTGAGCCGGCAGTTGAGCGGCGACGGCACGCGCAAGTATCTCGTGCGGATCGCCGGCGGGCATGAGGTCGAAGTGGTCTATATCCCCGAGGCGGATCGCGGCACGCTCTGCATCTCCAGCCAGGTCGGCTGCACCCTCACCTGCTCCTTCTGCCACACCGGCACGCAGAAGCTCGTCCGCAACCTCACCGCGGGCGAGATCATCGGCCAGGTCATGGTGGTGCGCGACGACCTGGGCGAATGGCCGACCCCCGGCGCGCCCAAGGACGAAACGCGGCTCCTGTCCAACATCGTGCTCATGGGCATGGGAGAGCCGCTTTACAATTTCGAGAACGTGCGCGACGCGATGAAGATCGCCATGGATGCCGAGGGCATCCAGCTTTCGCGCCGGCGCATCACGCTGTCGACCAGCGGGGTCGTGCCCGAGATCGAGCGCACGGCGCGGGAGATCGGCTGCCTGCTGGCGGTGTCGTTCCACGCAACCACTGACGAGCTGCGCGACACGCTGGTGCCGATCAACCGCAAATGGAACATCGCCGCGCTGCTCGACGCGCTGCGAACCTATCCGCGACTGTCCAATTCCGAACGCATCACCTTTGAATATGTCATGCTCGACGGGGTGAATGACAGCGACGAGGACGCACGCCGGCTGCTGCGCCTGATCGAGGGGATCCCGGCCAAGATCAACCTCATCCCGTTCAACGAATGGCCGGGCGCGCCCTATCGCCGCTCGCCCGAAAAACGCATCCGCGCATTCGCCGACATCATCTACAAGGCCGGCTACGCGAGCCCGATCCGCACGCCGCGCGGCGAGGACATCATGGCGGCCTGCGGGCAGCTCAAATCCGCGACCGAACGCGCCCGCAAGAGCCGGGCGCAGATCGCCGCCGAGACCGGCACCACCACCGGCTGACCCCCTCGTCAGGCCCCGCCGGTCGGCGAGGACTGGGGCAGGTCGGGGATGCTTGAGCGCCGCTCGCCGCTGTCCGGCCAGTTGTCGATGAGGGAGATCGCCTCTTCCGCCGATTCGACGAAGCGGAACAGGTCGAGATCCTCGTCCGAGATCGTGCCGGCCTCGGCCAGCGCCTCCCAGTTGATGATCCGTTCCCAGAATTCGCGCCCGAACAGCAGGAAGGGAATCCGTTCCATGCGGCCGGTCTGGATCAGGGTGAGGCTCTCGAATGTCTCGTCAAGGGTGCCGTATCCGCCAGGAAACACGCAGATCGCCCGCGCCCGCATCAGGAAATGCATCTTGCGGATGGCGAAATAGTGAAAGTTGAAGGCCAGATCGGGCGTCACCCAGGCGTTCGGGGCCTGCTCATGCGGCAGCACGATATTGAGCCCGATCGAGATCCCGCCCGCATCGGCCGCGCCGCGGTTTCCGGCCTCCATGACGCCCGGTCCGCCGCCGGTGCAGATGATGTTGTCGGCCCCTCCCTCGGCAAGGGATCGCTGGGTGATGCGGCGGGCGAAGATGCGCGCCTCCTCGTAATATTCCGCGAGCGAGGCCAGCACCGGCGTGCGGGCTTCGTGGCGAAGCTCGGGCGCGGGGACGCGGGCGCCGCCGAACAGCACGATGGTGCTGTTGATGCCCATCTCGTCAAGCGCCATCTGCGGCTTGAGCAGTTCAAGCTGCAGCCGCACCGGGCGCAGTTCCTTGCGGCAGAGGAAATCGTCATCGGCAAAGGCCAGCCGATAGGCCGGGCTGCGCGTCTGGGGCGTGTCTGGCACTCCGCCGGCAGCCTGCCGGTCGGAATGGGCATCGCGGAAGCGGCTCCGGCGGTCGTCTTTCATCGCAGATCCTTGCGTTTCAATGCGTTCATTCCTGACCCATCGCCCGCATGCCTTCAACCCCCATCAGGGGCCCCAATCACCGCCCCGTCACGGGCCCCCATCACCGAACACCCGTCACCGATCTGCGCCACGGGGCTGCGCAGCCGGTGCTCTCGCCGCCGGCCGGGGCGCGTTCGACACGGCCATGATTGCCTCGGGCACGCTGCGCGCTTATAGCCGGAAGAGGCACGAACATCAGTGCGGCCGCAAACAGTCAGGGAAGGAACGCAGAATGGGCATCGGCTTTATCGGAGCGATCATCGTCGGCGGGCTCGCCGGCTGGATCGCCAGCATGATCATGAGCGCGAACACCGGGATCCTGCTCAACATCGTGCTCGGCATCGTCGGCGCGGTGGTGCTGAACGGGATACTCAGTATCGTCGGCATCTACGCCGCCAACGCCTGGATTCCTCAGTTGATCGTCGGGCTGGTCGGGGCCTGCCTGCTGATCTGGGGCTGGCGCGCCATTTCACGCTGACGGCGCGGGGCGTTGTCATGGCCGAACGGGCGGAAACCGCTTCGGGCTCGCGCCAGCAGGTGTTCACCCTGCTGGTTCAGCTCGGGCGCAAACCGGGCGACGGCCTGCCCGACAAGGCGACCGGGGCCGCGCTCATGGTCTATGCCTCGGGCGTGGACGAGGCCGAAGCGGTGCGCGAAACGGTCGCCGTCCTGAAACAGGCCGGCACCGCGCCGCTTGACGTGACCGGCTACGGCACCCGCGCGGAACGCGAGGCACTGGGTCACGAGATCGACAGCGAAGAGGCGGCGCTGATGCAGCGCGCCATGGACGAAAACGCGGTGATCGTCGCGCAGATGACACCGTTCTTCGACGGCGCGCCCGAGGATGCCGGAACCGGGACGAACGGGGCCGGCGGCTGATAGCGCCCCCACCCGGATGGGGGGCTCGACTTTGCTCATGACGCGCCCGCGCGGCCGTGGTAGGGAAGCGTCATGACGCGTATCCCGACCAAGGCCGAGATCCTCGAGTGGATCGCCGAGAATCCCTCGCTCGCCTCCAAACGCGAGATCGCAAAGGCGTTCGGAATCAAGGGCGCGGCCCGCATCGACCTCAAGCGCGTGCTGCACGAGCTCGAGGACGAGGGCCACCTGGAAAAACGCCGCAAGAGCTATCGCGACCCCGAGCGCCTGCCACCGGTGAGCGTGCTGAAGGTGCTTGCGCCCGATGCCGAGGGCGACCTTTTCGCACGTCCGCTCGAATGGCGCGGCGAGGGGGTCGAGCCCATCGTGCTGCTGCGCCTGCGCGACTCGGATCCGGCGCTGGGCGAGGGCGACCGGATCCTCGCGCGCCTTTCGGTGGTTCATGCCGAAGATCACAACTACGAGGCGCGGGTGATCCGCCGCATCGGCTTCAGCCCGGAAACCGTGCTCGGCATCTACCGCACCGGGGCCGAAGGCGGACGGATCGTGCCGATCGACAAGGGCCGGCACAAGGAATGGATCGTGCCGCTCGAAGCCGCCGGCGGGGCGACCGACGGCGAACTGGTCGAGGCGGAACTGTCCGGGCGCCGGGATCGGCTCGGCCTGCCGAAGGCACGGGTGCTCGAGCGGCTCGGCGATGCGACGGCGCCGAAGGCCGTGTCGCTGATTGCGATTCACCAGCACGGCATCCCCGACCGCTTTTCCGAAGCCGCCCTTGCCGAGGCCGAGGCGCTGCTGCCGCTTGGACCCGACGGGCGCGAGGATCTGACGGCGCTGCCTTTTGTGACCATCGACCCCGCGGACGCCCGTGACCATGACGATGCCTGCTGCGCCTGGCCGGACGAGGCGCCCGACAACAAGGGCGGACATGTGATCTGGGTCGCGATCGCCGATGTCGCCGCCTATGTCCATACCGGCGGGGCGCTGGACCGCGATGCGCTGGAGCGGGGCAACTCGACCTATTTTCCCGACCGTGTCGTGCCCATGCTGCCCGAGCGCCTCTCGGCCGATCTCTGCTCGCTGATCGAGGGCGAACCGCGCCCCGCCATCGCCGTGCAGATGCGCATCGACGCCGAGGGCAACAGGGTCGCCCACAGCTTTCACCGGGTGCTGATCCGTTCGGGCGCCTCGCTCAGCTACGAAGAGGTGCAGGCCGCCATCGACGGCGAGACGAGCGAACGCACCGAGCCGCTGCTCGCCCCGGTGCTGGAGCCGGTCTTTGCCGCCTGGCGCGCGCTCGACGCGGCGCGGAACCGGCGCCAGCCGCTCGACCTCGACCTGCCGGAGCGGCGGATCATGCTCTCGGACGAAGGCAAGGTCACCTCGGTCAACTTCCGCGAGCGGCTCGATGCGCATCGGGTGATCGAGGAATTCATGGTGCTCGCCAATGTCTGCGCCGCCGAGACGCTGATCGCGCGCCGCCAGCCGCTGCTGTTCCGCGTACACGAGGAACCGGCACCGGAAAAGATCGACGCGCTGCGCGAAACCGCTGCCGCTTCGGGCCTTACCCTCGCGAAAGGACAGGTGCTGCAGACGCGGCACCTGAACGCGCTGCTGTCGCAAGCCACGGGGCGCGAGGATGCCGACCTCATCAACATGGCGACGCTCAGGGCCATGACGCAGGCCTATTACTCGCCCGAGAATTTCGGCCATTTCGGGCTCGCCCTCCCACGCTATGCCCATTTCACCTCGCCGATCCGCCGCTATGCCGATCTCGTCGTGCACCGGGCGCTGATCACGGCCCATGGCTGGGGCCGGGGCGCGCTTGCCCCCGAACAGGCCGAGCGGCTGGAACAGGTCGCGGCCCATATCTCGGACACCGAGCGGCGCTCGATGATGGCCGACCGCGACACCACGGACCGCTACCTTGCCGCCTATCTCTCGGAACGGCTCGGAACCGATTTTCCGGGCCGGATCAGCGGCATCGCCCGTTTCGGCCTGTTCGTCACCCTGGACGAGACCGGCGCCGACGGGCTGGTGCCGGTGCGCTCGCTCGGGCATGAGTATTTCCACCTCGATGCGCGGAACGGGACGCTCATGGGGGCCGACAGCGGCGCTGTGATCGCTATCGGTCAGCGCGTCACCGTGCGGCTCGTGCAGGCGGCGCCGGTGAGCGGGGGGCTCGAATTCGAACTGCTCGACCTCGATGGAAAACCGCTGCCCCGCCCTGCCGGCCCGAAGGGGCGCTCCCCCCGGCGCAAACCCGTCCATGCCGCCCGCAAGGCCGAAAAGCACAAGCGCAAGGTGCTCCGCAAGCGCCGCTGAAATCGCTGCCGGGCCTGCTCAAACCCTTTGGTGTCCGCGCGATTCGGCGCTATGCTGCCCGCGAGCAGAAAAACCGGAAAACCGGGGACAGACATGAAACGACAGGCAGGCGCCGCGCTTTTCGGCGTGTTCCTCATCCATGGCATGCCGGCCGGGGCGGTCGAGCAATCGCTTCGCCCCGAGACACGCCCGCCGCAGGCCATCCGCGTCGCGATGCCCGGCCCGACGCTCGCGCAGTCGCTCCGCCCGGCGGCACGGCAGGTGGTCATGACCAGACAGGCAGGCGACGATATCATCCGCGATTTCCGGGAATGGGTCGGCAGTTTCCGCCAGCGCGCCCTGAGCAAAGGGATCAGCGCCCGCACCTTCGACGCGGCCTTCGACGGCGTGCGCCCCGACCCCGACATCGTCGCCCGCGATGGCAACCAGTCCGAATTCTCGCGCACGATCTGGCAATATCTGGACGGCGCCGTTTCTGATTCGCGGATCCGCAACGGCAAGGCGGCGATCCAGGACAATTCCCGCACGCTGGCGGCAATCGAATCCCGCTACGGCGTGGAAAAAGAGGTCGTCGCGGCGATCTGGGGGCTCGAATCCTCCTACGGCAGCCACCGCGGCAAAAGCGACATCGTGACCTCGCTGGCCACGCTCGCCCATGACGGGCGCCGCGCCGCCTTCTTCGAGGATCAGCTCATCGCCGCGCTGACGATCATCCAGCACGGCGACATCCCGCCCCGCCGCATGACCGGAAGCTGGGCCGGCGCGATGGGGCATACCCAGTTCATGCCGACCTCGTACCTTGAACACGCGGTGGATTTCACCGGCGACGGGCGGCGCGACATCTGGTCCGACGATCCGGCGGATTCGCTGGCCTCGACCGCCGCCTATCTCGCCCGGTTCGGCTGGAAAAAGGGCCAGCCCTGGGGGGTCGAGGTCACGCTGCCGCGCGGCTTCGACTATCGCCTGGCCGACCGCGACATCACCCGCATGCCCTCGGACTGGGCCCGCCTCGGCATCCGCGACACAAACGGGCACAAGGTGCCGGATCACGGGCAGGCGGCGATTCTGCTGCCGGCGGGCGGGCGTGGCGCGGCCTTCATGATCTTCGACAACTTTTCCGTGATCCGGCGCTACAACGCCGCCGATTCCTATGCGCTCGCCGTCGGCCACCTGAGCGACCGGCTGCGCGGAAAGGGCCCGATCCGGGCCGAGTGGCCACGCCATGACCGCGCACTGACCCGCGACGAAAAGATCGAGATGCAGGAACGCCTGACCGCGCTCGGATTCGACACCGAAGGGGTGGACGGGCAGATCGGGCCGCGCACCGTCTCGGCGGTGCGCTCGTTCCAGATCGCACAGGGGATGGCGCCCGACGGCTACGCCTCGCCGCAACTGCTCGAGCGCCTGCGCTGAGGCGGGTTCAGACCCCCTCGACCACCAGCATCACGGTTTCGGCCGCGCGGCGGCGGATCGCCGCTGCCGCCTGATAATCCGGGTCGTTATAGGCATCGAGCGCGGCGCGGTAGCTCGGGAACTCGATCACCACATGGCGCTCGTTCGTCTCACCTTCCACCACCTCGGCCTGTCCGCCCCGCACCACGAACCGTCCGCCGAGCCGCTCGAGGATCGGCGTATCGAGCGCGACATAGTCCTTGTAGGCCTCCGGATCCCGCACGGTGATATGACCGATGATATATCCCTTCGCCATGGGCGCCGCTCCTGTTCTGCGCGAAAAACCGGACTATGGCGCCGCCGGCGGCCCCGCGCAAGAGCGGCCCGCCTCAACCGCGCCGGCGTCCCGCCCCGGCATCTTCTTCTGGCGGGGAAATATCCCGGGGGTCCGGGGGCAGAGCCCCCGGCTGCCGCCTCGATGTGAGCGCGAGGAACACATCCTCAAGATCGGGCTCCTGGGTCTGCACATCGCGGATGCGGATCCCGGCCCCGTGCACCACCTCGAGCACCCGCTCGGCACTGGTCTGGCGGCTGCGGTAGCTCAGCACAATCGCGCCGTCGCCGCGCAACTCGGCCTCGATGCCCTCGGCCTGCGGCAGTTCCCCGACCGGCCCGTCGGGCCAGATGATCATCGCCCGCGCGTCAAGCCGGCCCAGCATGCTGCCGGTGCTGTCGCGCGCCACCACCTCGCCGTCGGCGATGATCGCGATCTCGTCGCACATCTCCTGCGCTTCTTCCAGGTAATGGGTGGTGAGGATGATGGTCATGCCCTCGCGGTTCAGCCGGCGCACGTTCTGCCAGAGCATCTGGCGCAATTCGATGTCCACCCCGGCGGTGGGCTCGTCCAGCACCAGGATATGCGGGCTGTGCACAAGCGCTTTGCCCAGCAGAAGCCGCCGCCGCATGCCGCCCGACAGGGTGCGCGCATAGGCTTCGGCCTTGTCGGCAAGCCCGACCATTTCCAGGATCTCGTCGCTGCGGCGCTGCTTGCGCGACAGCCCGTAAAGCCCGGCCTGCACCTCGAGCGCCCCGCGCGGCGTGAAGAACGGGTCGAGGTTCAGCTCCTGCGGCATCACGCCGATCGCGGCGCGGCTCTGGCGCGGGTTGCGGTCCTGATCGAAGCCCCAGATCGTCACCCGGCCCGAGGTCTTGATGACGAGCCCGGCAAGGATGTTGATGAGCGTCGATTTCCCCGCTCCGTTCGGCCCCAGCAGCCCGAAGACCGAGCCGCGCGGGATGGTCAGATCGACGCCTTTCAGCGCATGCTTGGGCGGCTGGCTGCGCTGGGCGCGGTAGATCTTGGTCAACCCCTCGATCCGGATCGCATCCTCGGTCATTGCCGCCTCTTGCCCCTGCTTTTCCCATGGCTCATAAAGCACCTAATGCAAGCCCATCCAGGCGACAACCAGAAGGATCGTCAGAGCATGACCGTCGAGGCGCCGGAGACCAGAATCGTGAACAGCTGGCGGGTCGCCTGCGATGGCGGCGAGGGTGCGCTCGGCCACCCCCGCGTCTGGCTCAGGATCCCGCCGGAGCGGGGCTGGGTCGAATGCGGCTATTGCGATGCGCGCTTCGTGCACCGCGACTGCGTCGATAAGGCCAGTGTCGGCGGCATGGGGAAAGAGGTCTGATCCACGCCGCCATGCGCCCCTGTCCTGCATCGGGGCACGGGCAGCGAACCGCCTTGCCCGGGGTGCGCCCGGAACAGACCCCGGAACCAGCCAGGGAGGACGGCCATGGCCTTTGACAAGGGATGTCATCTGCATCTGATCGACGGCTCGGCCTATATCTTCCGCGCCTATCACGCCCTTCCCCCGCTCACCCGGAAATCCGACGGGCTGCCGATCGGTGCGGTTGCCGGGTTCTGCAACATGCTGCACCGCTATGTGCTCGACAGCAACGGCGGCGATGCCCCGACCCATGCGGCGGTGATCTTCGACCACAGCGGTCACACCTTCCGCAATGATCTTTACGATCTCTACAAGGCCAACCGCGAGGCGATGCCCGAGGATCTGCGTCCCCAGATCCCGCTGACGCGCCGGGCGACCGAAGCCTTCAACATCGCCTGCCACGAAATCGAGGGCTACGAGGCCGACGACATCATCGCCACCCTCGCCTGCGAGGCGCGCAACCGCGGCGGGCGGGTCACGATCCTGTCCTCCGACAAGGATCTGATGCAGCTGGTCGGCGGAGGCGTCGAACTTCTCGATCCGATGAAGAACCGGCGCATCGACGCCGCAGCGGTCGAGGAACGCTTCGGCGTGCCGCCCGAACGGGTGGTGGACGCGCAGGCGCTCGCCGGCGACAGCGTCGACAACATCCCCGGCGCTCCCGGCATCGGCATCAAGACCGCGGCGCTGCTCATCAACGAATACGGTGATCTCGACACCCTGCTGGACCGCGCCGGAGAAATCCCCCAGCCCCGGCGCCGCCAGACCCTGATCGAACACCGCGTGCAGATCGAACTGAGCCGCGAACTGGTGCGGCTCGACTGTGATACGCCGCTCGATTTCTCGCTCGACGATCTCGCGGTGCGCGACTACGACCCCGATGTGCTGCTGCCGTTCCTGGCCGAGATGGAATTCCGCAGCCTGAGCCGGCGCATTGCCGAACATCTGGGCGTCGAAGCCCCCGCGATCCCCGAACCCGAAGCGACCGCGACCGCGGCCCCGGAGACACCCGGGTTCGACGACGTGAAACACGAACGCATCGGCGACGCCGCAACGCTTGCGCAATGGATCGAGCGGATCCGGGCGCGGGGCTATGTGGCGGTCGATACCGAAACCACCTCGCTTGACGAAATGAAGGCCGAACTGGTCGGTGTCGCGCTCTGCGTCGAGCCGGGCCATGCCGCCTATCTGCCCCTGCGCCACCGGCCGGGCGCGGGCAGCGACCTGTTCGCCGACGACAGCCTTGCCGTGGGGCAGATGCCGGTGGACGAGGCGCTCGCGCTGCTGAAACCGGTGCTCGAGGATCCGGCGATCCTCAAGATCGGGCAGAACATCAAGTATGACGCCAAGATCCTTGCCCGCTGCGGCATCGACATCGCGCCGATCGACGACACGATGCTGCTGTCCTATGCGCTTCATGCCGGGCTGCACGGGCATGGCATGGACACGCTTTGCGAGCGTTATCTCGGGCATACGCCGCTGCCGATCAAGCCGCTGCTCGGCGCGGGCAAATCGGCGATCACCTTCGACCGGGTTACGGTTGACGATGCGCTGCCCTACGCGGCCGAGGATGCCGACGTCACCCTGCGGCTCTGGCAGGCGTTCAAGCCGCAGCTTCACCGTGAACGGGTCACGACCGTTTACGAGACGCTGGAGCGGCCCCTGATCCCGGTGCTGGCGCAGATGGAGATGAACGGCATCAAGGTCGACCGCGCGACGCTTTCGCGCATGTCGAGCGCATTCGCGCAGAAAATGGCCGGGCTCGAGGCCGAAATTCACGGCCTTGCCGGCGAGACCTTCAATATCGGCAGCCCCAAGCAGCTTGGCGAAATCCTGTTCGACAAGATGAACCTGCCCGGCGGCAAGCGCGGCAAGACCGGCGCCTATTCCACCAATGTGGACGTGCTCGAAGACCTTGCCACCGAGCACGACCTGGCGCGCCGGGTGCTGGACTGGCGCGCGATCTCGAAGCTGAAATCGACCTATACCGATGCGCTCCAGACCCATATCAATCCCGAGACCGGGCGGGTGCATACCTGCTATTCCATCGCCGGCGCGAACACCGGGCGGCTGGCCTCGACCGATCCGAACCTCCAGAACATCCCGGTGCGCAGCGAAGAGGGGCGGCGCATCCGCGAGGCTTTCGTGGCCGAGGAAGGCAACCTGCTGGTCAGCCTCGACTATTCCCAGATCGAATTGCGCATCCTTGCCCATATCGCCGGCATCGACGAATTGAAGGCGGCCTTTGCCGAGGGGCTCGACATCCATGCCCTGACCGCGAGCGAGATGTTCCACGTGCCGCTCGACCAGATGACGCCGGAAATCCGCCGCCAGGCCAAGGCGATCAATTTCGGCGTGATCTATGGCATTTCGGGCTTTGGCCTTGCCCGCAACCTGCGCATCCCCCGGGCCGAGGCCCAGGGTTTCATCGACCGCTATTTCGAACGCTTCCCCGGCATCCGCGACTATATGGAGCGGACCAAGGCATTTGCCCGCGAACATGAATATGTGCAGACGCTGTTCGGGCGCCGCATCCGCACGCCGGAAATCAATGCCAAGGGGCCGCGCTCGGGGCTGGCCTATCGCGCCGCGATCAACGCGCCGATTCAGGGCACCGCCGCCGATGTGATCCGCCGTGCCATGATCCGCATGCCGGCGGCGATCAAGGGGCTGCCGGCGCGGATGCTGTTGCAGGTGCATGACGAACTGCTGTTCGAGGTGGCCGAAGGCGCGGTTGACGAGGTGATCTCCCGCGCCCGCGACGTGATGGAAAACGCCGCCGATCCGGTGGTTCACCTTGACGTGAAACTGACCGTGGACGCCGGCAGCGGCCCGAACTGGGCCCAGGCGCATTGATCGGCGCCTATTCGCCCTCCGGCAGCTCGTCCGAGGGAATGATGCGGAAAAAGCTCCCGCTCGACCAGATGCCGAACCAGCCGTCCTTGTGCGAGCCGCGCTCGATCAGGCGGTAGAAACTCTTGCGGTCGATCAGCGCCTCAAGCCCGCCGCGGACCATCACATAGGGCGAGGGCTCTCCGCTCTTGTCGCGATGGACGCGGATGCGGTGTTCATCGTCGGCGGTGACGCTGTCGCCCACATTGGTGGTGAAGGTCAGCACCTGTTTCCGGCCCTTGCCCTTCGCGGTGAAATCGACGGCGACAAACGGCGCGTCATCGACGGTGATGCCGATCTTTTCCACCGGGGTCACCAGAAAATAATCGCTCTTTTCCTTCTTGAGGATGGTCGAGAACAGCCGCACCATTTCCGGCCGCCCTATCGGCGTGCCAAGATAGAACCAGTTTCCGTCGCGGGCGATCCTGATGTCCAGGTCACCGCAATAAGGCGGATCCCAGAGATGAACCGGCGGCAGACCGCCGGATTCGCGACTCGCCGCCCTTGCAGCCGCCGCGATGCCTTCGGCCGTTGTTGTCACGTTCATTTGTCTGTTCATTGCTTTTGCGATCACCTCGAAACAGGTTAGACTCACCGGCAGGGATCACGACCGCCGGGGGCGATTTTATGGCAGATCATAACAGCTTGCTTGCGGAAATCGAAGCGCTCGAAGTGCGAATTGCAGCCGCACGTGCCGAAATCACACGCCGTTTCATCGGGCAGGAAAGCGTCGTGGATCTGGCGCTTGCGACGCTGTTCTGCGGCGGCCACGGGCTTCTGATCGGGCTGCCGGGGCTTGGCAAGACGCGCCTTGTCGAGACGCTCGCGATGGTGATGGGGCTTTCGGGGAACCGCATCCAGTTCACCCCCGACCTCATGCCGGCCGATATCCTCGGCTCCGAAGTGCTGGACACGGATGCCGCGGGGCGGCGGCATTTCCGCTTCGTGCCGGGGCCGGTGTTCTGCCAGTTGCTGATGGCGGACGAAATCAACCGCGCAAGCCCCCGCACCCAGTCGGCCCTGCTTCAGGCGATGCAGGAGCGCACCGTCTCGATCGCCGGCGAGGACCGTCCGCTCGACGCGCCGTTTCATGTGCTCGCGACCCAGAACCCGATCGAGCAGGAGGGCACCTATCCCCTGCCCGAGGCGCAGCTTGACCGGTTTCTGGTGCAGATCGACGTGCCCTATCCCGACCGCGACACCGAACGCGCGATCCTGATCGCGACCACCGGCGCGACCGAAGACGAGGTGGGCACCGTCTTCAGCGCGCCCGAACTGCTGGCCGCGCAACGGCTTCTGCGGCGGATGCCGGTCGGCGACTCGGTCATGGAGGCCATCCTTGATCTCGTGCGCGCCCTGCGCCCCGACTCGCCCGAGGCCGGTGACAGGCTGCGCGACAGCGTTGCCTGGGGGCCGGGGCCGCGCGCGACGCAGGCCCTGATGCTGACGGTGCGCACGCGGGCCCTGCTTGGCGGGCGGCTCGCGCCGGATGTGGAGGACGTGGCCGCAATGGCGGTGCCGGTGCTGATCCATCGCATGGCGCTCGGCTTTGCGGCCCGCGCGCGGGGCGAAAGCCTGCCCGACCTGATCCGGGCCACCGCCGCCCGCATCACCCGGAGCGAGGCCGCGGCGTGAATGACCACCTTGCCTTGCGAGAATCGGCCGAGCGCGCCGCCGCATCCCTGCCGCCGCTCCTGGCCCATGCCGAGCAACTTGCCGGGACGCTGATACTGGGCGAACACGGGCGCCGCCGGGCCGGGCGGGGCGATGACTTCTGGCAGTATCGTCTTGCCGGCGCGGGCGACAGCAGCCGCATGATCGACCACCGCCGCTCCGCCCGGGGCGATCAGCATTTCGTGCGCGAACGGGAATGGCAGACGGCGCAATCGGTCATGCTCTGGGTCGACCGGGGTGCGTCGATGGGGTTTTCCTCGGCTTCCGGCCTGCCGGACAAGGGGGAGCGCGCGCGGCTCCTGGCGCTGGCCTGCGCGATCCTGCTGCTGCGCGGGGGCGAACGGGTCGGGCTGCTTGGCCCCGCGCTGCCGCCCGCCCGCGGTCGCCAGCAGGTCGAGCGGCTGACGGCGGCATTCCTGCCCGAAACCGCGGGCGACCACGCCAGCCCCGAAGCGGTGGTGCTGCCCTTCGGCGGGCGTGCATTGCTGATTTCGGATTTCCTCGGCCCGCTTGAAACGCTACGCGACATGCTCGCGCAGGCAGCCGGGCGGCGGATGCAGGGCATCCTGCTGCAGGTGCTCGACCCGGCCGAGGAGGATTTCCCCTATCGCGGCCGCACCCTGTTCCAGAGCATGGCCGGCAGCCTGCGCCACGAGACGCTGAAGGCGCAGGATCTGCGCAGCCGCTATGACGCGCGCCTTGCCGAACGCCGGGACGAGCTTGACCGGCTCGCGCGCACGAGCGGCTGGCAGGTCGGGCTGCATCGCACCGACGAAAGCGCACAGGCGGCGCTGCTCTGGATCTGGCGCGCGCTCGGGCGGGGGGCGCGATGATCGCTTTCGGCAGCATCGGCTTTACCGCGCCCTGGCTGCTGCTCGGGCTGTTCGCGCTGCCGCTGCTCTGGCTGCTGCTGCGCGCCCTGCCGCCCGCGCCGATCCGCCGGCGCTTTCCGGGGGTCGCGCTGCTGCTGGGCCTGCGCGACGACGAAAGCATTGCCGAACGCACGCCCTGGTGGCTTTTGCTGCTGCGGGCGGTGGCGGCGGCGGCGATGATCGTCGGTTTCGCCGGCCCGGTCCTGAACCCGCAGACCCCCGACACCGCGCGCGGCCCGCTGCTTGTCGTGCTGGACGCCGGCTGGGCCGGGGCGGCCCATTGGCGGGGGCGGATGGAACAGCTCGACGCCGCGCTGGTGCGGGCGGCGCGGGCCGGTCGCAGCGTCGCGCTCCTGCCGCTGACGGCCCCGGACGAGATCACCTTTCAGCCCGCCGAGGCCCAGCGCAGCCGCCTTGCCAGCCTCGCGCCCGAGCCCTTCCTCCCGGACACGGCGCAGATCGAAGCCGCGCTCGACGCGATCAACGCGGCGGAGGGGCGGTTCGACACGATCTGGCTTGACGACGGGCTGGCCTATCCGGGGCGCGAGTCGCTGGTCGCGGCCCTGCGCGCCCGCGGCAGCCTGCATGTGGTGCCGGGTCAGGAGGTTCTTGCCCTCGCACCGCCGGAACGCAAGGACGGCGTGCTGAGCTTCCGCATCCTGCGCACCGGGAACGATGCCGCGCGCGATGTCACGATCAGCGCCGAAGGGCGCGATCCCGGCGGCACAATGCGCCGGCTGGCCACCACGCAGGCGCAATTCGGCCCGGGCGAGGCTGAGGCGCGGGCCGAACTGTCGCTGCCGCGCGAACTCGCCGCGCGCGTCACGCGGTTTTCGATCAATGGCGCGCGCTCGGCCGGGGCGGTGGTGCTTGCCGATGACGGGTTGGCGCAGCGCAAGGTCGCGCTTGTTGCCGGGCGCGAGGGGCGCGAGGCGCTGGCGCTGCTGTCGCCGCTGCATTTCCTCGAACAGGCGCTCGCGCCCGATGCGGAACTGCTGAAAGGCCCGCTCCGCGAGCTGATCGCGGCCAATTCCGATGTGGTCGTGCTTGCCGATGTGGCCGCACTCCCCCCTCCCGAGGCGGAGGCCCTGCGCGAATGGGTCGAAGCGGGCGGGATGCTGCTGCGTTTTGCCGGCCCCCGCCTTGCCGCGAGCGAGGCCGGACGGCAGGAGGATGACCCGCTGCTGCCGGTGCGGCTGCGCAGTGGCGGGCGCAGCATCGGCGGCGCCATGAGCTGGGGAGAGCCGCGCCGGCTTGCGCCCTTTGCCGAGGACTCGCCCTTTGCCGGGCTCACCCCCCCGGATGAGGTCACCGTATCGGCGCAGGTGCTGGCCGAGCCGGGGCCGGATCTGTCCGCGCGCACGATCGCGGCGCTGGCCGACGGAACGCCGCTTGTCACCCGCAAGGCGCTCGGCAAGGGACGGGTGGTGCTGTTCCACGTCACCGCCAATGCCGAATGGTCGAGCCTGCCGCTTTCGGGCCTGTTCGTCGAGATGCTGGACCGCCTGGCGATTTCCGCCGGCGGCGCGGCGCCCGGGCCCGATGATCTGGCCGGCACCGTCTGGCAGCCGCTGCAGGTGATGGACGGCTTCGGCATGCTTTCCGAGGCCGACACACTGCCCGGCGTCGATGGCGCGATGCTCGCGACCGAACCGCCCGGCCCGGACCTGCGTCCGGGGCTTTACGCAGGCGGTGACAGGCGGATCGCACGCAATGTGCTGACCGCCGACGCGGTGCTCACCCCCTCGGCATGGCCGCGCGATGTGCCGGTTGCATCCCTTGCCGCCGCGCCCGAGCGCCCGCTCGGCGGGGTGCTGCTTGCGCTCGCGCTCGGCCTGCTTGTGATCGACGTGCTGGCGGCGCTTGCGGTTTCGGGGCGGCTGCGGCCCATTGGCGGCGCGGCGGTTCTGGTTCTGGCCTGCCTTTTTGCCTCGCATCCGGTGCAGGCGGACGAAGCGGATGACTTTGCCGCCCGCGCCAGCGGCAACCTGGCCCTTGCCCATGTCCTGACCGGCGATTCCCGCGTCGATGACATCGCGCAGGCCGGGCTGAGGGGGCTTTCGGATACGCTGTTCTTCCGCACCTCGGTCGAGCCGGCACAGCCGATCGGGGTTGACCTGGAAACGGATGAACTCGCCTTTTTCCCGATGCTCTACTGGCCGATCACCCCGGATCAGCCGCGCCCCTCGCGCGAGGCCTATTCGCGGCTCAACGACTATCTGCGCAATGGCGGGCTGATCCTCTTCGACACCCGCGATGCCGATGTGGCGGATTACGGCAGCGCCAGCCCGAACGGGCGCAAGCTGCGCGAACTGGCGGCACCGCTTGATATTCCGCCGCTCGAACCGCTGCCGCAGGATCATGTGCTGACCCGCAGCTTCTACCTGTTGCAGGACTTTCCCGGCCGCCACGACGGGCGCGACATCTGGGTCGAGGCCGCCACCGGCGGCGATGCGGCCGAGGGCATGCCGTTCCGCAACCTCAACGACGGGGTGACGCCGGTGGTGATCGGCGGCAATGACTGGGCCGCCGCCTGGGCGGTCGACCGGAATGGCCGTGTGCTGGTGCCGGTCGGACGCGGCAGCGCGGGCGAGCGGCAGCGCGAACTGGCCGACCGCTTCGGCGTCAATCTGGTGATGCATGTGCTGACCGGGAACTACAAATCCGATCAGGTCCACGTGCCGGCGCTGCTGGAGCGGCTCGGCCAATGAACGGGTCGGTCCATTTCGACCCGCTGCTGCCCTGGCCCGTGATCGCCGTGCTCGGGGTGATCGCTTTGGGCGCGGTGCTGTTCGCGCTCTGGCGCGGGCTGTCCGGCTGGGCATGGCGCGGCCTTGCGACAATTGCACTGCTTGGCGCGCTCGCCGGACCATCCTGGCGCAGCGAGGATCGCCGCCCGCTTCCCGATATCGTGGTGATGATCGAGGACAAAAGCGCAAGCCAGGGCCTGTCCGACCGCAGCGAGCAGACCGGAGCAGCGGCGCAGGAGCTTGCCGAGCGGATCGAGGCGCGCCCCGACACCGAATTGCGCCGCATCACCGTGGGCGACGGGGACGGCGAACAGGGCGAGGACGAGGGCACGCTGCTCATGGGCGCGCTCGCGCAGGCGCTGGCCGAACTGCCACGCGGCCGGATCGCCGGGATCATCGCGCTGAGCGACGGACAGGTGCATGACGCCGATCGCGCGCCCCCGCTGCCGGCGCCGCTCCATCTTCTGCTCACCGGTCACGCGGATGACTGGGACCGCCGGCTTGCGGTCTCGGACACGCCGTCGTTCGCCATCATCGGCGAGCCGGTCAGGATGCGGCTAAGGGTCGAGGACAGCGGCGCCGCGCCCGAGGGGGCGGGCTCTGCCCCGGTCGATATTTCGCTGAACGGCGGCGAACCGCGCCGTTTCAATCTTCCCGTCGGCGAGGACATCGAGGTGCCGGTCACGCTGGCGCGGGGCGGACGCAACGTGATCGAACTCCGCACGCCGGAGGTGCCCGGAGAGCTCACCGCGCGCAACAACACCCGCATTGTGCAGATCAACGGTGTGCGCGACCGGCTGCGCGTCCTGCTGGTTTCGGGCGAACCCCACGCTGGCGGGCGCACCTGGCGCAACCTGCTGAAATCCGACAGTTCGGTCGATCTTGTGCATTTCACCATCCTGCGGCCGCCCGACAAGCACGATGGCGTCCCGGTCGAGGAACTGAGCCTGATCGCCTTTCCGACCTATGAACTGTTCATGGAAAAGATCGACGATTTTGACCTGATCATCTTTGACCGCTACAAGCGGCGCGGCATCCTTCCGCCCGCCTATTTTGCCAATGTGGCGAATTATGCCCGCAACGGCGGCGCCGTGCTGGTGGCCGCGGGGCCGGAATTTGCCGGGCCGGACAGCATCTGGCGCTCGCCGCTCGGGGCGGTCCTGCCGGCCGGGCCGACGGCGCGGGTGATCGAACGCAGCTTCCGGCCCGCGATCTCGGACACGGGGGCGCGTCACCCGGTCACCGAGGGGCTTGAGGGGGCCGGAACCTGGGGCCCCTGGCTGCGCCAGATCGAGGTCAGCCCCGATTCCGGCGAAGTGCTGATGGAGGGGGCGAACGACCTGCCGCTTCTGGTGCTCGACCGGGTGGAGGACGGGCGGGTGGCGCTGCTCGCATCGGATCAGGCCTGGCTCTGGGGGCGGGGCTACAAGGGCGGCGGGCCGCAGCTCGACCTGCTGCGCCGGCTGGCGCACTGGCTGATGAAGGAGCCCGAGCTCGAGGAAGAGGCGCTGACCGCGCAGGCCACCGGCCAGCACATGCGCATCACCCGCCGCACACTGGGCGACGGGGTCGGCGCGGTGACGGTCACGGCCCCCGGCGGCGAAAGCGCGCAGGTCACGCTCGAACAGGTGGCGCCCGGGCGGTTCGAGGCGGATTACGAGGGTGCGGAGATCGGGCTTTACCGGCTGCGCGAGGGCGAACAGGAGGCCGTGATCGGCCTTGGCCCGGAAGCGCCGAAGGAATTCGAACAGACCATCGCCACGGGCGAGGTGCTCGACCCCGTGATTGCCCCGATGCGCGGCGGCATCCTGCGGCTCGAGGACGGGCTGCCCCGGATCCGGGACGTGCGCGAAGGCGCGGCGGCGGCCGGGCGCGGCTGGATCGGCCTGACCCCGCGCGGCGCCTACGAGACGACCGAGTTGCGCCAGCACCCGCTTTTGCCGCCCTGGGCGATGCTGCTGCTCGCGGGCGGGCTGATCCTTGCCGGGTGGCTGCGCGAGGGGCGGCGCTGAGCAGGTTCAGTCAAGCTCGAGCCGCACCCGGTCCGATTTCCCGTTCGCGTCGATCACGACCAGTGTGGAAAAGCCGCGCCCGGGGCTCGGGATCTCGGCCTCGCCCGCGCGCAGATGCGCAGCAAGCGGGCGCCCGTTGGCAAGCACCATATAGGGCGCCGTGCCACCGCGCAGCTTGATGGTGACGCGCTCGCCCGTGCCGGAAAGCCGCGCGCCGTCGGGGGGAAAGGCGATCTCGGGGGCGCCCGTGGCCGGGCTGAAGCTTGCCTCGCGGGGGCGGAAGCGGCGCAGCGGCGCGGGCAGTTTCGCGTTCGCGACGATCAGCGTCGCGGGCGGCGGTGGCGGCAGCGGGTCGAACCGGGTCTTGAGCCGCCCGAAGGCCTCGAACAGCACGGGCGCCGCAAGGTCGCCGCCGAAGGCACCGGGCACCGGAGTGCCGTCGGCGCGCCCCATCCAGACGCCGATCACGTGCCGCCCGTCATAACCGACCGCAAGCGCATCACGATGCCCGTAGGAGGTGCCGGTCTTGTAGGCCAGCACCCCGCGCGGCGCCTCGGGCGGGGGCATGAGCCCGGCCAGGATGTTCCCGACCTGCCAGGCCGCGCTTTCGGACACGATCCGCCGCCCCGGCTCCGGCTGTCCGTCATCCTGCAGCGCATGCAGCACCGGCCCCTGCCCGCCAGCGGCAAGCGCGCCGTAAAGCTGCACCAGATCCTCGAGCGTGATCCCGAGCCCGCCAAGCGCAATGGCCAGCCCGGGGCGTCCGCCCGGCAGCACGGGGCGCGCCCCCGAACGGCGCAGCGCCGCCATCATCCGCGCCGGCCCCAACTCCTGCAAAAGCCGCACCACGGGGATGTTCAGCGACAGTTGCAGCGCCTCGCGCACCCGCACCTCGCCCCGGAACAGGCCGTCGAAGTTCTGCGGCGCATAGCGCCCGAAAGCCGCCGGCGTATCCGCGATCAGCGTTTCGGGATGGGCAAGGCCCTGATCGAAGGCAAGCGCATAGACGAGCGGCTTGAGCGTCGAACCGGGCGAGCGCAGCGCCTGCGTCATGTCAACGAACCCCCGCCGCCCGTCGCGTTCGTCAAAGCCCGGCGAACCGACGGTGGCGATGATCGCCCCGCTGCGGTGATCCGCGACCACCGCCGCCGCGGAAATCCCGGGCCCGGCAGCGCGCGCGGCGCGTGCCACCAGCGCCTCCACCCTGGCCTGCACGCCGGCGTCGAGCGTCGTATCGAAACGCATGGCGCCCGGATCGGCACGCCGCAGCCGCTCGCCAAGATGTGCGGCAAGCCGGGGAAAGGGGCGGATCCGTCCGGGCACGGGCTCGGCCTTTGCCGCATCGACCTGCGCGGGGTCGAGCAGGCCGCGCGCGCCCACCCGCATCAGCACCCGGTCGCGGGCGCGGGTCGCGCGGTCGTGGTGGCGGTCCGGGCGGCGCGATTCCGGCCCCTGCGGCAGCGCCACCAGGAGCGCGGATTGCGCCGGAGTAAGGCGACGCGGCTCCTTGCCGAACCATGCAAGCGACGCGGCGCGCACCCCCTCTAAGTTCCCGCCATAGGGCGCATGGGTCAGATAAAGCTGCAGGATTTCGTCCTTTCCGAGCCGCCGCTCAAGCGCCAGCGCCACCCGGATCTGGCGCAGCTTGCCCGCCCAGCGCCCGGTCGTGCCGTCCTCGATCAGCCGGGCGACCTGCATGGAAAGGGTCGAGCCGCCCGAGACCGCGCGCCCATGGCGCAGCGCCTGCAAGGCGGCGCGAGCGGCGGCGCGCAGGTCGATGCCGCCATGTTCACGAAAGCGCCGGTCCTCGTAAGCCACCAGCATCTCGATGAACCGGGGATCGACCGGCCCCGGCGAAAGCCGCCAGCGCCCGTCCTCGACCTGCCAGGCGCGCAGCAGGGAACCGCTCTGGTCGCGCATCTCGGCCGAGGTTGCCGCCGGCAGCGGCGGCAGGGTTGTCGCCGCGATCCAGCGGTCGAACCCGTCCCGCAGCAGGGCACCCGCAAGCAGCAGGGCGACCAGCGCGAACAGCCAGAGCCGTTTCATTCCGTGATGGCAAGGCTGCCGGTTTCACCGCGCGCCCGGAACGCCGGGCGATACATGTCCTCGACCGACGGGGCCGGGTGGTGGAACCGGCCCGGGCTCACCGCGCGGGCGATATAGGCCAGCCGCACCTCGTTTCCGCCGCTGTTCAGCACCGAGGCGACGAACCGGTCCGAGCGGAACTCGGCATGTTCGGCATCAGAGGGGTCGATCCAGTCAAAGGCGCTCATGTCGCCAGAACGCAGGAGGTTCGGATTGTCGATCTCGACCCCCGCCGGCAGCGGGTCGTCGATGACGAGGCGCGCGCCGGTGTTCTCGAACGGCGTGACCTTCAGCAGCGTGACGAAACGGGTGCCGACGGAAAGCTCGTCCATCTCGATCGGGTCGCCATCAAGCGAATAGAACTGCCGCTCGATCGCGTAGCCGGTGCCCCCCGGCGCGGGCGGCGTCTCGGGCACGCCCATGGTGGTGAGGGTCAGCTCGACCGCGCGCCCGCCGGCGGCGGTGATCCTGTGGCCCGCGCCCGGCGTGTCCCCGGCAAGCAGTTGCACGAAGGGGCCGCTGACCGGCTCCCCGTCCAGCCGGAGCCCGGAATCCTCGGACTGGCGCACCAGCGACTGCGCGGCGAGCAGGCTCCAGGCGGCCTCCTGCGTGGAGCGCGGACGGTCGCTGGCGGCGATGCGCGTCACAAGGTCCTCGCGATCCACCGCCTGGCTGCCGGCCTCGGTCAGCAGGGTCAGCACCCCGGCACTGTCGCGCAGGTCGGTGCCGTAATCGGCGCGCCAGAGCGCGGTATCCTCGCGGCGGGCCTCGATCATCCGCCCGGCGCGGGCGAACATGGCATCGGCCCGCGTCTGGTCGCCATAGGCCGCAAGCGCGGCGCCAAGCTGTGCGGCGGCAAGCGGAGTGGAAAAGGCATCGCCCTTCACATCCGCATAATAGCGCAGGTCGCCCATCGCCGCCGCGCCCTCGCGGGCGAGCACCAGCAGCCCGTAGGCCAGCGCCTCGCCCCCTTCGTCGAAATCGGGCGCGTAATTCACCTGGTTGCGCAGGTTGTCCATGGCCATGGAAAAGGCCCGGTCGGGCACGTCATGGCCCTTTGCGCGGGCGCGCGACAGGAAATCCGCCACATAGGCATCAAGCCAGAAATCGCCCGATTCCGCGCTCCAGAGGCCGAAGGCCCCGTTCGGCGCCTGCCGGGTCAGCACCCGGGCAATCGCCCGGTCCACCTGTGCCGCAAGCGCGGACTGGCTGCCGAGCCCCATCTCCTGCGCGACCGACGACAGGTAAAGCAGCGGCATCGCCTGCGAGGCGAGCTGTTCGGTGCAGCCATAGGGATAGCGGTCCAGCATGGAAAGCAGGCCGGGCACGTCGAATTTCGCCAGCGCCCCGGCCGATATCATCGCCTGCGCGCCACCCGGGCGCAGGCCGGCAAAGACATCCCCGGTGAAATCGAAGGTTCCGCCCGCATCAAGCGTGATCCGCTGCGTCCGGGCCACGACCGGATCATTGGCGCGCACCGGCAGGGTGAAGCTCTGGCGCAGGGTCTCGCCATCGGGGCCCGTCAGCACCACGTCAAAGCCCGGATCACCGGGGGCACCGGCCTGAACCGGCACCGAAAAGCTGCGCTTCTCGCCATCGGCAAGGGTGAATTCTCCGGGCGTATCGCCGAAGGTGATCCCCTCTCCGCGCGGTTCGAGCGCGATCGAGACCGCGCCCGCAGGGCCGTCGGCATGGGTCACGTCAAGGCGCACGCGGCTTTCGTCACCGGGGGCAAGGAAATTCGGCGTCGAGACCGCGACCACCACCGGATCGCGCACGGTCATGTCGCGGCTCGCCTGCCCGACCGCGCGTTTCGACCAGGCAACCGCCATCAGCCGCACCGTGCCGTTGAAATCGGGCAGGTCGATATCGACCGAAGCCTGCCCGTTTTCATCGACGCTGACCGGGCCGCTGAACTGCGCCAGCAGCTTCTGCGTCGGCGGCGGCGATTGCCGGCGCAGCCCGGCCCCCGCGTCGCCGCCCGAACGGATGATGCCGAGCGCCCCGTTCATGCCGTCGATCAGCCGCCCGTAGACATCGCGCAGTTCGACCCCGAGCCGGTGCTGCCCGAAATAATGCCCTTCCGGATCCGGCGGCTCGAAACCGGTGAGGTTCAGGATGCCGAGATCCACCGCCGCGAGGGTCAGCCAGACCTCTTCCCCCTCCGCGGCGCCGGCGATCTCCAGGTCGATCGCCTGTGTCTGGCGCGGCCGCACCGAATCGGGAGCCTTGATCGCGACCTCGAGCCGCCGGTCGCCGGGTTCGATCTGCGCATGGGCAAGGCCGACTGCGCGGGCCGGATTCCGGCCTTCCTGCACGTCCATGGGCCGGATCAGGGTTGCGCTCACATAGGCATCGGTGCCCCAGTCCTCGGTCACTTCGAGCGGGATCACGGTCTCGCCTTCCTCGAGCGTCACCGCGCGGCGGTCGATCACATGGTTCGACAGGACGGCGATTTCGGCCTCGCCGTCCAAATGCGCATTGATGCGCAGCCGGGCGGTGTCGCCGGGGCTGTAGGACGGCCGGTCGAGCGACATCTCGAGCCGGTCGGGCGTTGCCGTGGAATCGCCGCCCGCATACCAGCCCGCATGGAAGCGTAGCGAGGTTTCGGCATAGGCGCCATCCGCACGCTCGATCACCAGTTCGTATTCGCCCCAGTCCACCCCGTTTTCAAGCCGGACCGGCGCGGTTCCGCTTTCGATGGTGCCGGTCGCGACGCGGTTGCGGCGGGTGATCGGCTCCCAGTTCCAGTCGCCGTAAAGCTCATACCACTGATAACGGGTCTCGATCCGGTTCAGGGTCCAGCGCAGGTCCGTGGCCTCGGGAGCGAGGTCGGGATCGAGCGCGATCACCTGAAAGGCCGCGGTGCCGCCTTCGGGCACCACATCCTCGAATAGCGGCCTTATGCCGATCAGCGGCGATTCGGACCGCACCGGGACGGTCAGGTCGCGTTCCACCGGGCGGGCGGAGCCATCGCTCAGCCGGGCAACGATCCGCGCTTCGAGCGGCTGGCCCGTCACATCGGGTTCGGGCAGGTCGAGCGGAATGGTCGCATGGCCGGTGGCATCGGTCTGTTCGCCGCCGAATTCCCTGCGCGTGGTCGAGCCGCGCGCGTCCTCGCGGCCAAAGCTGTAGCCGGGCCAGCCCTCAAGGTTTTCGGCCGCGGCAAGGTTCACCTCGCCCTCGATCTCGAGATCCGCGCCCGGCGCACCGAAAAGATAACGCGCCTCGATCCCGAGCATCGCCACCTCGCCAAGGCGCAGCCCCTCGTCGGGAAGTTCGAGATCGAAGTCGATCCGCTCGGGCAGGAAATCCTCGACCAGCAGCGGCTGGCTCGCAAGCGCGGGCGCCTCGGGGTCGGAATATATATCGAGCCGCCAGGTTCCGCGCGGCACGTCGGCACCGGTATCAAAGCCGAACACATGGCCCCCAGCATATCCCCCCTGCGAGACCTCGCGGGCATATTCCACCCCGTCGGGGCGCTTCAGCACCGCGGTCAGGGTCAGGTCGTCGAGCGCCGCCGCCTTGTCGTCGCGGGCCAGCACGGTCGCATGAACGCTTTCCCCGGCGCGATAGGCGCCGCGGTCGGTGGTCAGGAACAGGTCGATCGGCCCGGCCGGGGGCAGGCCGGACACGCCACGGTCGGAAAGATCGAACGCCGGGTCGAGCAGCGACAGGAAGGCGAAATCATGCCCGCCCTGTTTCGCGTCCTGATCCCCGCCCCGCTCGGCCAGAACGAGCGCGGGTGCCGCGCCCTCAAGCCCGCGCACAAGCCCCGGATCGAAGGTGACGCGCCCCTCTGCGTCGCTCACCGCGCGGGCCAGCACCGCGTTCGCGCGCGAGACCAGGCTCACCTCGGCTCCGGCGATGGGGCCTGCATCGGCAAGCGAACGCAGCGTCACATGCAGCCCGTCCGTGCCCGACATGGTACTGATGCCGATATCCGAAAGCACGAACCACTGCGTCGCGCCCGGCTTGTCGTAAGGGTCGGCCCCCGGAATCCGCGCCGTCAGCGCATAGATGCCGGGCGGCTGATCCCCGATCATGTCACCGAGCGGCAGGCGCGTGGTCATGTCCTCATTCAGCTCCTGCATGACCTCGGCCGTGCCGGACCAGACCTCTTCGGCGATGTTCTCGTCAAAGGTCTGTTCCTGCCAGTAGGACAGCGGCCGCGCGAAAAGCTGTTCCTGCATGCTGCGGAGCAGGTTGCGGTCGCTGATCCGCCGCAGCGTGAGATCAAGCGTCGAGGCATTCACCGTCTCGACCGGGAGCGCCGCATCCGCCGCCTTCGGCAGGATATAGGCCCGCCCCGGAAAGCGCACGGCCGGCGCCCGGTCGCGCACATAAAGCGCGATTTCAACGTCTTTCACGAGTTCCTCGCCACTCGCGGCCGGCAGGCCCCGGCGCAGGGTCACGCGGTAGCGCTTGCCATGTTCGACACCCTCGACGCAAAGCCGGCTGTCCTCGCTCGTGACCGTCAGGCCGGATTCGGGCAGGCGGGCGAAGTTTTCGTAATCGACGCCGGAGGTGCGCAGGGGCTCGGAAAACTCGGCACAGATGCGCGGCTCGGCGCTGTCGCTCTCGACCACCGTGTCGCTGACGCGGAAGCCGTATTTGCCGATGGCCGCTTCCAGCGCGTCCCCGGTCTCGGCCCGGGGCTGGAGATCATTGGCCAGCCGCAGCGCCGGTATCATGACCGCGCCGCGATCAAGGCTTTCGAGCGCCTTCGCCATCTGCACCAGCGCGCTCGCCCGCGCGCCATCGCCTTCGGCGCGCATATAGGCGCTGACCGCGGCTGACAGCGCCCGCTCGCGCAGGGGGCGCGGACGGTCGGCATCTTCGGCGCGCAACAGCGAAAGGCGGGAATAATCGGCCCAGAGGTCGCTGCGGTCGGACAGGGAAACCGCGATGCCGGCCCATTCGAGCGCGGACGCATGGGCCCCGGCGGATTCCTCGCTGCGCCGGGAGGCAAGCGCCTGGTCAAGATCATGCCCCGCCGCCGGATGGCGGAAGCCAAGATCGCGCGCCAGCTCCGCCGCACGGGTGAAATCCTCGGCCCGCAGGAAATCGAGCGTCCCGCGCCGCCGCTCCTGCTGCTGGAGCACCTGCGGCTCGGTGGCGACACGCATGGCGGAAACGGCGCCGGCGAAGTCGCTGCGCCGGTCTATCGAGGTCTTCGGAAAACAGGCGCGCGAGCGGCTGTTGAACGTGAACCCCTCGCAGCCCGCATTGGCGGAACAGGCACGGGTGCAGGATTCAAGATCGGTGTCGAACAGGGCATCCAGGTCGGTGCCGTGAAAATCCGTATCGCGCGATACGAGATAGCGGAAATCGGGCACGGCCTCCTGCGCCTGAAGCGCGCCGGCGCCAAGCAGCGCACACAGCCAGATCCGCACCACGAGGCCAAGATGCCGCATCACCGTCTCCCTCTTGCTGGCGCTCATGGTTGCCCGAGCAGGGGCCGCTTTACAAGAATTTCCATGCGCGGGGCTTAAGCGCTTGTTTACCGGCGCGGCTGATGCTGACCCCATGCACCGGATGACGCGAGTCGGAGCCCGCCATGAGGTCAGCCCCATGAGTCTTGCCACCAAGCTGGCCGAGGAACGGCGCGCACGGCTTGCGGCCGAGCGCCTGCTTGAGCTCAAGCAGGCCGAGCTTCTGGCGGCGAACCGCAAGCTCGGCCGCCACGCGCTCGCCCTGACCCGCCGCATCGGCGAGACCCAGGCCGAGGTCGCCAATGTGCGCGACGAGAACGCGCGGGTGAAATCCGATCTCACCGTGGCCAATGCCCGCGTCGCCATCGCCGAGCGGCGGCTCTGGCATTCGATCCAGACCATCCAGGACGGTTTCGCCGTGTTCGACGACGACGGGTTGCTGGTCGGGGCGAACAGCGCCTATTTCGAGGTTTTCGAGGGGCTCGAGGAAGTCTGCCCGGGCGTTCACTATACCCGTATCCTCCAGCTCATGACCGACGAGGGGCTCGTGGATACCGGCGCGCTCGCCCCGGCCGACTGGCGGGCGATGATGATCCACCGCTGGAACGAGCCCGAGCCCGAACCGGTCGTGCTGCGGTTCTGGAACGACATCTACGTCAAGCTGATCGACCGGCGCGGCCACGAGGGCGACGTGGTGACGCTTGCGCTCGATATCACCGCAACGGTGCGCCACGAGGCCGAACTCCGGGCCGCGCGCAGCCGTGCGGAGGCCGCGAACCGGGCGAAATCGACCTTTCTCGCCAATATGAGCCATGAAATCCGCACCCCCATGAACGGGGTGGTCGGCATGGCGGAACTGCTGTCGGAAACCGCCCTGTCGGAGGAGCAGCGCCTTTACGCGGACACGATCCGCAATTCGGGCGAGGCGCTTCTGGTCATCATCAACGACATCCTGGATTATTCCAAGATCGAGGCCGACCGGCTCACCCTGCACCCCGAACCCTTCGACCTTGAACGCTGCATCCACGAGGTGGTGCTGCTGCTTCAGCAGGCGGCAGCCGACAAGGGGCTGGCGCTGCTTGTGGATTACGACATGTTCCTGCCGGGGCGGTTCATCGGCGATCCGGGGCGAATCCGGCAGGTGCTGACCAATCTTGTCGGCAACGCGATCAAGTTCACCCGCAAGGGCCACGTCATGATCCGCGTCGCCCCGGCCGATGACGGGAACGGCATCGAACTCGGCATCGAGGACAGCGGCATCGGCATCGCCGCCGACAAGCTCGACCACATCTTCGGCGAATTCAACCAGATCGACGCCGACCGCAACCGCGAATTCCCGGGCACCGGGCTTGGCCTTGCGATCTGCAAGCGTCTGATCGGGATGATGGGCGGGACCATCGCGGTGGAAAGCGAACCCGGGCGCGGCTCGGTCTTTACCTGCCGCCTGCCGCTTGTCCCCGCCCCGCCCGGGCAGGCGGATCCGGCGGTGCCAGCCTTGCCCGGGGGGCTGCGCCGGGTTCTGGTCGCGGGCCCGGCGGATGCAGGGCGCGATATTCTCGAACGCCAGCTTGCCCGGCTGGGCATCGAGGTCACGACCGACGAGACCGGCACCGGGGTGAATGACGCACCCGATCTGGTCGTCGCCCCGCTGGCCATGGCAGAGAGCGCCGGCAGCGCCCTGGCCGGGGCGGATGCGCCGCCGCTGATCCTGCTGAGCCCCGACCCGGCCGGGTCGCGCCGGGCCGCGATGGCGGATCATCCGTGCGACATCCTGCCGGTTCCGTATCTGCGCAGCGACCTGCTTTCCTGCCTTGCCCTCCTGTCGGGTTGCGGCCCGGCAGGGGACGTGGCGGATGCGGGCGCCCGCTGCCCGGCCCGCCCGGGGACCAGCGACACCGGGGCCGGACCGGCGCCCGACCTCGCCCGGCGCATGCGCGTGCTCGCGGCGGAAGACCACAGCACCAACCAGCTGGTTTTCCGCAGCATGGTCAAGGATCTGCCGATCGACCTGCGCATGGCCGCCAATGGCGAAGAGGCGCTCGCGCTGTTTGCGGATTTCCGGCCCGACCTGATCTTCATGGATATTTCCATGCCCGGGATGGACGGCAAGGCCGCCACCGCCGAAATCCGCCGGCAGGAGCGCGAAACCGACACCCATGTGCCGATCATCGCCCTGACCGCCCATGCCATGGACGGCGATATCGAGGATATACTCGCCGCCGGGCTTGATCAGTACATGGCCAAACCGCTGCGCAAGGACCGGATCATCCGGCAGATCGCCGAATATTGCCCGGGTGATGCCATGCCGATCCTGCTGGCCGCAGAATAAGGGGTGCTCAGCCCGCGCGCAGGAACACCGGGCGCCCCGGTCCCGAAAGCGCGGCGTTCCAGACATAGCCGCCGCTGTCGAAATCGCGCAACGCCTCCGGGTCGCTCAGGCGGTGGCGGATGATGAAGCGCGCCATGGCGCCGCGCGCCTTTTTGGCGTGAAAGCTGATGATCACGGGCTTGCCGTCGCGCTCCTCCATGAAGACCGGCGTCACGACATCGAGCCCGAGCGCATCGCGATCGGCGGCGCGGAAATATTCCTCGCTCGCGCAGTTCACCAGCACCCGGGTGCCGAGCGCCGCCGCCGTTTCGGTCAGCGCCTCGGCCAGCCGGTCGCCCCAGAAATCGTACAGCGACTTTCCCCGCGCCGTGGCAAGGCGGCTCCCCATTTCAAGCCGATAGGGCTGGATCGCGTCGAGCGGGCGCAACAGCCCGTAAAGCCCGGACAGAATCCGCAGGTGATCCTGCGCCCAGTGCCATTCGTCGGCATCCATGCTGGCCGCGTCGAACCCCTGATAGGTGTCACCGGCAAAGGCCAGCGCCGCGGGGCGCGTGTCTTCGGGCGCAGGCGCCGGGGCAAAGTCACGGAACCGCCCGTGATTGAGCCGCGCCAGATTCTCGCTGATCTTCATCAGCCGGCGCAGATCCCCGACCCCGAGCCCGCGCGCGACCCCGACAAGCTCGTCCGCCTCGGCCAGGAACGCGGGCTGCGTCGTCACGATGTCGCGCTCGCTCCAGTCGAGCTTCTTCGCCGGCGAAATCACCACGAGCATGGCCGTTCCCCTTTCTTGCGCCGCGCGCCTTCAGTCACCGGCGCGCAGGATTTCCAGAAATGCCGCGCCGAAACGCTCGGCGCGCCGCTCTCCCAGAAGCCGCTCGAGCATATCCGCATCGGCCGCCCCCAGCCGGGCCACCCGCGCGAGCTGCGCATGCGAGCAGCTGAGCGGTTTGCCGGTTCCGCCCGGTCCCCGGGCCAGCTCGGCCTGCGCCTCCATCAGCCTGTCGTATATCGGCCCGGCCTCGCCCCCGGCAAGCCTGCGCCGTGCCGGGTGCAGCGGCGCCACCTCGCCCGCGATGACCTCGAGAAAGGCCGCGCCGTAACGCTCCAGCTTTTTCGCCCCGACGCCGCTGATCCGCGCCATGGCGTCCATGTCGGCGGGACGGTTTTCGGCCATCTCGATCAGGGTGCGGTCGGGAAAGATCACATAGGCCGGGACCGATGCGGCCTCGGCCAGCGCGCGCCGCTTGGCCCGCAGCGCCGAAAACAGCGGCTGATCCTCGTCACGCACCAGCGCCCGCACCACCGGCCGGCGCTCAATGCTCGCGATCGTGTCGCGGCGCAGAGTGATCGCTGCCTCGCCCTTCAGGATCGGGCGCGCCGCCTCGGTCATGCGCAGCGCACCGTGGCGGCTCGGGTCCGGGCGCAGCAGATCGTGCCCCATCATCTGCCGGAACAGGCCCTGCCATTCGCTGCGGGAAAATTCGCGCCCGACGCCGAAGGTCGGCAAGGCATCGTGGCCAAGCCCGCGCAGGCGCTCGGTCGCGTTCCCGGTCAGCACGTCGATCAGATGGCCCGCGCCGAAACGCTCGCCCGTGCGCAACGCCGCCGAGAGCGCCTTGCGCACGGCGGTCGTCGCATCGAACAGTTGCGGCGGCGCATCGCAGAGATCGCAGTTGCCGCAGGGCGCCGCGCTTTCGCCGAAAAACCCGAGCAGCGTGATGCGGCGGCACTCCTGCGCCTCGGCCAGTCCGAGCAGTGCATTCAGCCGCCCGTGATCCATCGCGCGACGCTCGGGCGGGGCAAGCCCCTCGTCGATCTGGGCACGGCGCAGGCGGATGTCCTCGGGGCCGAACAGGGTCAGCGTCTCGGCCGGGGCACCGTCGCGCCCGGCACGGCCGATTTCCTGGTAATAGGATTCGATGCTCTTGGACAGATCGGCATGGGCGACCCAGCGGATGTCGGGCTTGTCGATCCCCATGCCGAAGGCGACCGTGGCCACGACGATGAGCCCGTCCTCGCGCGCGAAACGTTCCTCGACCAGACGCCGCGCATCGGGCTCCATGCCGCCGTGGTAATGGCAGGCGGCATGGCCGGCCTCTTGCAGCGCGCGGGCCAGCGCTTCCGTCTTGGCACGGGTCGCGCAATAGACGATGCCCGCGCGTTCGCGGCGCGCCTCGGCAAAGGCAAGGATCTGGCGGCGCGGGCTGTTCTTGACGGCAAAGGCAAGGTGGATGTTCGGCCGGTCGAACCCGCGCAGGAAAATGCGCGGCGCATGGCCCTGAAACAGGCGCGCCACGATTTCCTCGCGGGTCTGCTCGTCGGCGGTGGCGGTAAAGGCCGCCAGCGGCACGTCGAGCGCGCGGCGCAGGTCGCCGATGCGCAGGTAATCGGGGCGGAAATCATGGCCCCATTCGCTCACGCAATGGGCTTCGTCCACGGCGATCAGTCGCACATCCGCCCGCCGCAGGAGCGACAGCGCCGCCGCCGAGGCCAGCCGCTCGGGCGCCATGTAAAGCAGTTTCAGCCGCCCGGCGCCGATCGCGTCAAGGACCGCATCGGTTTCCTCGGGGCTGTTGGCCGAGGTCAGCGCCCCCGCCTCGACCCCGGCTTCCCTGAGCGCGCACACCTGGTCGCGCATGAGCGCGATCAGCGGCGAGATCACGACCGCAAGCCCCTCGCCCATCAGCGCCGGGATCTGGTAGCAGAGCGATTTTCCCCCGCCCGTCGGCATGATCGCCAGCACGTTCTCGCCGCGGCTCACCGCCTCGATGATCTCGGCCTGGCCGGCGCGGAAATCGTCGAACCCGAAGGTTTCGCGCAGGATCGCGGTGGCGGCGGGCGCCATCAGTAGAAGGCGGCGCTATTGTTCATCAGGATGATGCGCAGGGCGAAGATGCCGAGCAGGACCACCAGCGGCGACAGGTCGAGCCCGCCCATGGGCGGCAGAATGCGGCGCAGCGGCGCATAGAGCGGTTCGAGCAGGCGGGACAGCCCCTGCCAGATCTGCGCCACCAGCGGCTGGCGCAGGTTCAGCACCTGGAAATTGATGAGCCAGCTCATGACCACATGGGCGATGACGATGAACCAGACGACATCGAGCAACAGCATCAGAATCTGAAACAGGGACTGCATCGTGCCTCTCCGTCTGCGAACGCCCCTGACCTAAGCGGAGAAGCGCAAAAGGACAAGGCCGCAACAGCGGGTTGCGGCTTGATCGCCGGGGTAAAGCCCGCCATCTTCGCGGCCGGCCAGGGAAGGGACAGCCATGCAAGTGATTTCGCCGCGCCGGCGCATCTGGGGGTGGTTCTTTTTCGACTTTGCCAGCCAGCCCTACAACACGCTTTTGCTGACCTTCATCTTCGGGCCCTATGTCAAGGAGATCCTCGGCAGCGGTGCGGGCGCGCAAAGCGCCTGGGGGTTCGGCGTCGGGCTGGCCGGGGTGGTGATCGCGCTGCTGGCGCCGGTGCTCGGGGCACTTGCGGACACGGGCGGGCACCGGATGCGCTGGATCCTCGCCTTTTCGGTGCTCTACCTGATCGGGAGCCTCGGGCTCTGGCAGGCAAGGCCCGACGATTTCCACCTCGTGCTGACGCTTGCCTTCTTTGCACTTGGCCTGATCGGGATGGAATTCGCGACGATCTTTACCAATGCCATGCTCCCCGATCTCGGCCCGCCGGAGCAGATCGGGCGGATCTCGGGCAACGGCTGGGCCTTCGGCTATGTGGGGGGGCTGCTTGCGCTTGTGATCATGCTGGCCCTGTTTGCCGAAAACCCGGCGACCGGACGCACCCTTGCCGGGATCGAGCCGCTGTTCGGCCTTGATCCGCAGGCGCGCGAGGGAACCCGTTTCGTCGGCCCCTTCGTCGCCCTCTGGTATGCGCTTTTCATGGTGCCGTTCTTCCTCTGGATGCGCGAGCGCGGCCCGGCGCCGGCTCCCGGCAGAGCCACGGCGGCGGCGCTGCGCGATCTCGGCCGGACCCTGCGCCGCCTGCCGCGGGAACGCAGCCTGTTTTCCTATCTGGCCTCGTCCATGTTCTACCGCGATGCGCTGAACGGCATGTATGTCTTCGGCGGCATCTACGCCGCCGGGGTGCTGGACTGGAGCGTGACCGACACCGGGATCTTCGGCATCCTGGCCATCGTCTCGGGCGCGGTCTTCGCCTGGATCGGCGGCCGGGCGGACAGTGCGCTCGGGCCGAAGCCCGTGATCGTGGCCTGCAACCTGCTGCTTCTGCTGGTGGCCTGCGCGATCCTGTTCATTTCGCGTCAGTCGGTGTTCGGGATCGCGGTCGCGCCGGGGTCGGTCCTGCCCGATGCGCTGTTTTACGTGGTCGGCATGGCGATCGGCGCCGCCGGCGGCGTCCTGCAGGCGGCAAGCCGCACCATGATGGTGCGGCAGGCGGATCCCGCCCGCATGACCGAAGCCTTCGGCCTTTACGCGCTTTCGGGAAAGGCCACGTCGTTCCTTGCCCCGCTCGCGATCGGCATCGCCACCTGGGCCACGGGCAGCCAGCAACTGGGCGTCGCGCCGCTGATCCTGCTGTTCCTTGCGGGCCTGTTCCTGCTAACCTGGGTCAAACCTGACGGAGATCGCACATGGGACGCATCGTCACAGCCTGCCTGATGGTCATCGCCCTTGCCCTGCCGGCAAGCGCCGAACCGCTCGCCAAACAGCTTTTCGGCGCGGTGCGGAATGGATCGCCGCATCAGCCGGCCGCTTTCGGGGGCTATTCGCGCGGCTGTGTCGCCGGGGCGATGCAGTTTGCCGAAACCGGCCCCACATGGCAGGCGATGCGGCTGTCGCGCAACCGCAACTGGGGCCACCCCGAGACGCTGAACTTCCTTGCCGGGCTCAGCGCCTATGCCGCGCAGCAGCCCGGCTGGAGCGGGCTTTACATCGGTGACATCAGCCAGCCCCGCGGCGGACCGATGCGCACCGGCCATGCCAGTCACCAGATCGGGCTCGACGCCGACATCTGGCTGCTGCCGGCGACCCGGCTCGACCTCACGCCGCAGCAGCGCGAGAATATCTCCTCGATCTCACTCAGCAGTCCGAACGGCGCCTTCGTCAACGAGAACTGGAGCGCGGCGCATCACCTGATCCTGCGCGCCGCCGCCATGGACAAGCGCGTCGCCCGCATCTTCATCTTTCCCGGGGCCAAGGTGCGCCTTTGCCAGGAGGCCACCGGCAACCGCGACTGGCTGCGCAAGATCCGCCCGTGGTGGGGCCACCAGACCCATTTCCACGTCCGGCTCAATTGCCCCAAAGGCGCTGCGGGTTGCGTCGATCAGGATCCGCCGCCCCCCGGCGACGGCTGCGCCGAGGCACAGCAATGGGTCAACAACATCCTGAACCCGCCGCCGCCTGATCCGAATGCGCCCAAACCCCAGCCCAAGCGGGAATACACCCTCGCCGACCTGCCCGCGCAATGCGTTTCCGTCCTGCAACAAAACTGATCCTCGCGCTTGCGCTCGTCTGCGTTCCCGCCGCCGCCGGCCACCCGGCGGGGGTGCATCTGCACAGTGCGCGCTGGCAGATCGACGAGCCATGGTTCGGCGGCTGGTCGGGCATCGACATATCGGCCGACGGCATCGAAATGACGGTGCTGAGCGACGAGGGCGTGCTGCTGCGCACGCGCGTCACCCGCGAAGACGGCCGGATCGCCGCGATCGCGACCGGCGAGCCCGCACATCTGAAATCGGCGGTCGGCAGGCGCCTGAAAGGCCCGGGGGCCGATTCGGAGGGACTCGCCATCGCCGGGGACGGCACGATCTACGTCTCCTTCGAAGGGCGCACGCGCGTCGTTCGCTATGATCGCCCCGACAGCAAGGCCCATGTGCTGCCCCGCCCTCCGGCGTTCCGCGAGATGCCCCGGAACGGTTCGCTCGAATCGCTTGCGATCGACGACCGGGGCCGTCTTTACACGATGCCCGAGGAATGGCGCGACGCCAGCGGCGCGATCCCGGTCTTCCGCTGGGACGGCAGGGAATGGTCCGTGCCCTTCACCCTGCCGCCGCGCGGGCGCTTCGTTCCCGTGGGCGCGGATTTCGGCCCCGACGGGCGGCTTTATGTGCTGGAGCGCGCCTTCAATCCGCCGCTCGGGTTCCAAAGCCGGCTGCGCCGCTGGCGTATCGACGGCGACCGGCCCCATGACGAGGAAACCCTGCTCGAAACCGCGACCGGCACCCATGACAACCTCGAAGGCGTCGCCATCTGGCGCGACGACAGGGGCCGGCTGCGCGCCACCATGGTGTCGGATGACAATTTCTTCTTTCTCCAGCGCACCGAGCTTGTGGAATACCGGCTGCCCGACTAGCGCCGCGGGCGCTTGCATGCCGCGCCTGCCCGCGCTATCCCGCAGCCGCCCCGGAGGGCCAAGTTTCCGCAACCTTGTCAAAACGGACCCGGCACATGCGTCGCTATCTCCCCGGCATCATCGCCATGGCCGCCATCGTGGTGGCCTCGAACATCCTCGTGCAGTTCCTGTTCGGGCAATGGCTCACCTGGGGGGCCTTCACCTATCCGCTGGCGTTCCTGGTGACCGACCTCACCAACCGCTTCCATGGCGCTGCGGCGGCCCGGCGCGTGGTGTTCGCGGGGTTCCTGACCGGCGTCGCCTGCTCGCTGATCGGCACGCAGATCATGGGCATATCGGGGCCGATCGTCACGCTGCGGGTCGCGCTCGCCTCGGGCACCGCCTTCCTCACCGCGCAGATGCTCGATGTCGCGATCTTCGCGGCGCTGCGGCGGCGCAGCTGGTGGCAGGCGCCGCTGGTCTCGACCCTGCTCGGCTCGATGGTCGACACGGTGCTTTTCTTCACCATCGCCTTCTCGGCCCGGCTCGCGATGATTGATCCCGGCGCGGACATCGCCTGGGCGAACGAGGTGCTGCCGCTGCTCGGGCTCGGCCCGGCCCTGCCGCTCTGGGTATCGCTCGCGCTTGCCGACTGGATGGTCAAGCTCGCGCTCGCGCTCCTCGCGCTCGTCCCCTTCCGCATGATCGTCGCGCGGTTCGGCCGCCATCTGCGGACTGCCTGAAATATCGTTTGGTATTTGCGCCGGTCCATGGCACCCTGCCCGCAGGTTCAACAGCAAGAAAAGGAGGTGGTCCAGTGTCGAGAAAGATAATGGAACGTGGTGTCGGAACAGGTACGGAGGCCGGGCGCTAGGGCAGCCCCGGGCATCCGGTATCCGGTCTGATCCGGCACAGGTGTCGGACCGGCACCGCCTTCCGAAAGCTTTCGGGGCCGTCCGCGCAACGGGCGGCCCTTCCTGTGTCGCGCGGCACGCGCTAACATCCACCCATGTTGCGGATTACCGACGAGATTTCTCTCGAAGACTGGGAACTCACCGAAAGCTTCATCCAGGCGTCGGGCCCGGGCGGGCAGAACGTGAACAAGGTCGCAACCGCGGTCGAACTGCGGTTCGAGGCGGCGCGCTCGCCGTCCTTGCCACCGCCGGTCAAGGCACGGCTGAAACGCATCGCCGGGCGGCGCTGGAACAGCGAGGGCGCCATCATCATCCAGTGCAGCGAAAGCCGCAGCCAGGCGCGAAACCGCGACATCGCCCGCGAACGGCTGGCCGACCTCGTCCGCCGCGCGCTCGTCGCGCCAAAGCGGCGCATCCCGACCCGCCCGACACTGGCCTCGAAACGCCGCCGCCTCGACACCAAACGCGCCCGCAGCCGGATCAAGACGCTGCGCGGCCCCGTCTCCGAAGAATGACCTCCGAAATGACCGGACGCCCCGTCTTCTTCTGGCGAAAAAATATCCCCGCCGGAGGCCCCCGCGGCCGGACAGGGGCACGGCGGCCGGCATGATTCCGGGCGCGCGCAACCTCATCACCGACATTACGGGCCTGCGGGTCGGCAATGCGGGTGATGCGGTGCTGAAATCGGGCACCACCGTGCTCACTGCCGATTCGCCCTTTACCGCCGCCGTGCACGTGATGGGCGGGGCCCCGGGCACGCGGGAAACCGACCTGCTGGCGCCGGACCGATCCGTTGCCGGGGTCGATGCGCTGGTGCTGTCCGGCGGCTCGGCCTTCGGGCTCGATGCCTGCTCGGGGGTCGCCGATGCGCTGCGCAAGGCGGGGCGGGGCTACCGCGTGGGCGATGTATGCGTGCCGATCGTGCCGGGGGCGATCCTGTTCGATCTGCTGAACGGGGGCGACAGGAACTGGCCCGAAAACCCCTGGCGGGCGCTGGGCGAACGCGCCTTTCACGCTGCAGCCCCCGATTTCACGCTCGGCAGCAGCGGCGCCGGCACCGGCGCGCTGAGCGGGACACTGAAGGGCGGGCTCGGCTCGGCCTCCGTCGTGCTGGACAGCGGCATTTCGGTCGGCGCCCTTGTCGCGGTCAATCCGGTCGGCTGCGTGACCACGCCCGGGCGGCGCCATTTCTGGGCCGCCCCGTTCGAGATCGGCGCCGAGTTCGGCGGCCTTGGCCCGGACCCGTCCAGCGGCATCGGGCACCGGATCGACAGCATCAAATGGGAGGCGATGCAGCAGCGCGACATGCGCGCGAACACCACGATCGCCATCGTCGCGACCGATGCGACGCTCGACAAGGCCGGCTGCCAGCGGCTCGCCATCGCTGCGCACGCCGGGATCGCCCGCGCGGTCGTGCCCTCGCATACGCCCTATGACGGCGATCTGGTGTTCGCGCTGTCAACGGACCTGCACCCCGCATCGCGCGACGATCTGCTGGAGATCGGCCATGCGGCGGCGCTGTGCCTGGCCCGCGCCATCGCCCGGGGGGTCTGGCTGGCCCGCCCCGCCCCCGGCGACATCCTGCCCTGCTGGAGCGAGGTGAACCGCGAGGGCACCGCCGCCACGCCTTAGACGCTGATCGCCGCCCGGACCGCGCGCTGCCAGCGCCGGTAGCGCCGCTCGCGCAGCTCCGGCCCGGACCGCGGCTCGAAACGCCGCTCGCAGGCCCAGCCTTGCGAGAACTCGGCCATCCCCGGATAAATCCCGGCGGCCATCCCGGCAAGCCAGGCCGCGCCCAGCGCCGTGGTCTCGAGCACCAGGGCGCGATCGACCGGCGCACCCAGCGTGTCGGCCAGCGCCTGCATGGTCCAGTCGCTTGCACACATGCCGCCATCGACCCGCAGCACGGTTTCGCCCGCCCCCTCCCAGTCGGCGCGCATCGCTTCCCAGAGGTCGCGGGTCTGGAAGGCCACGCTTTCAAGCGCCGCGCGGGCGAACTCGGCCGGGCCGGAATTGCGGGTGAGCCCGAACACGGCACCGCGGCACTCGGCCGCCCAATGCGGCGCGCCAAGCCCGGTGAAGGCCGGCACGATCACCAGATCCTGTTCGCTGTCGGCCGCCGCGGCAAGCGCGCCGCTGTCTTCGGCCCTGTCGATCAGGCCAAGCCCGTCGCGCAGCCATTGCACCACGGCGCCGGCCACGAAAATGGATCCTTCAAGCGCATAGGCCCGCGCCCCGTCAAGCTGCCAGGCGATGGTGGTGAGCAGCCGGCTGCGCGAGGCGACCGGCTCGGCCCCGGTGTTCAGCAGGGCAAAACAGCCAGTGCCATAAGTCGCCTTGATCATGCCGGGCGTGAAACAGGCCTGCCCCATGGCCGCCGCCTGCTGATCGCCGGCAACACCAAGGATCGGCACCCTTGCACCGAAGATGTCCGGGTCGGTCACGCCGAAATCGCCGGCGCAATCGCGCACCTCGGGCAGCATCGCCATGGGCACGCCGAACAGATCGCAAAGCGCGGCGCTCCAGCACCCCGCATGGATGTCGAACAGCATGGTGCGCGCGGCGTTGGTCGCATCGGTTGCATGCACCTTTCCGCCGGTCAGCCGCCAGATCAGGAATGTATCAACGGTGCCGAACAGGATTTCGCCGCGCAGCGCCCGGGCCCGCAACCCCGGATCGCGGTCAAGGATCCATTTCACCTTGGTGGCGGAAAAATACGGGTCGATCACGAGCCCGGTGAGGGCACTTACCCGTTCCGCATGACCGCTGTCGCGCAGTTCCGCACAGATCGCCGCGGTGCGCCGGTCCTGCCAGACAATCGCCGGGGCGAGCGGGCGTCCGCTGTCGCGCTCCCACAGGATCGTGGTTTCGCGCTGGTTGGTGATGCCGATGCCTGCCAGATCGCGCGCCGCGATGCCGCCCTGGTCCAGCGCCCCGCGCGCGGTGGCAAGCACGGTTGACCAGATCTCTTCGGGGTCGTGTTCGACCCAGCCGGCGGCGGGGAAGTGCTGCGCGAACTCCTGCTGCGCCAGCGCGCACCGTTTCATCTGCGCGTCGAACAGGATCGCCCGGCTCGACGTGGTTCCCTGGTCGATCGCAAGGATATGCGCCATGCCGCCCCCTGTTTTGTTTCGCGCCCGGCCGGATCAGACCGTGACCGGGATCCGCTCCTGTTCGCCGATGCCGAAGACGCGCTTGTAGCGGGCAATCTCGTCCCGCGGCCCCATGGCCTTTTCCGGGTTGTCCGAAAGCTTGACCGTCGGGCGCCCGTCGGCCGAGACCGCCTTGCACACCAGCGAAAACGGCGCGAGCGCATCACCGGGCACGAGGCTGCGGAAATCATTGGTCAGCAGCGTTCCCCAGCCGAAGGAGGGCCGCACCCGATGGGCGAACCGGCGGTGCAGGGCGATGATATTGTCCACTTCGAGCCCGTCGGAAAAGATCACGAGCTTCTTGCGCGGATCCTCGCCGCGGGATTTCCACCACTCGATGGCAAGCTCCGCGCCCTTTACGGGGTCGCCGCTGTCCACGCGGATGCCGGTCCAGCTTGCCAGCCAGTCCGGCGCCTTGTCGAGAAACTCCTTCGTGCCGTAGGTGTCGGGCAGGATCACCCGCAGGTTGCCGTCGTGTTCCTCGTGCCAGTCCGAAAGCACGTCATAGGGGGCGCGGGCCAGTTCGGCATCGCTGTCGGCAAGGGCCGCATAGATCATCGGCAGTTCGTGCGCATTGGTGCCGATCGCCTCCATCTCGCGATCCTTGGCGATCTTGCAGTTCGAGGTGCCGACAAAGGCCGCCCCGAGCCCCTCGCGCAGGGCCTGAACGCACCAGTCCTGCCAGAGGAAGGAATGCCGCCGCCGGGTGCCGAAATCGGCGAGGTTGAGCCCCTCGATACCGCGCAGCCGCTCGACCTTTTCCCAGAGCTTGGTCATGGCGCGGGCATAGAGCACCTGCAGTTCGAACCGGTCCATCCGGTTCAGGACCGCGCGGCTGCGCAGTTCCATCAACACCGCGAGCGCCGGAATTTCCCAAAGCGTCACCTCGGCCCATGATCCCTCGAAGCTCAGGTGATACTGATCGCCGCGACGCTCGAGGTGATAGGGCGGCAGGCGCAGGTTCTCGAACCACTCCATGAAATCGGGGCGGAACATCTGGCGCTTGCCATAGAACATGTTGCCGCGCAGCCATGTGCTTTCGCCCGGCGAAAGCGAAAGCGAACGGATATGGTCAAGCTGTTCGCGCAGCTCTCCCTCATCAACCAGTTCGGCGAGCGGCACATGGGTCGACCGGTTGATCAGGCTGAATGTGACGCGCGTATGAGGGCGATTTCGGAAAATCGACTGGCACATCAGCAGCTTGTAGAAATCGGTGTCGATCAGCGAGCGCACGATCGGGTCGATCTTCCACTTGTGGTTATAAACGCGGGTGGCGATATCGACCATGAGGGTGCTCTCCTGTCGGTCCGCGGCCTGAAGCGGCTAAAGCCGCACGCCCGCCTCTTTCATTGCCGCAAGCGCGGCGGCGAGCGACCCGTCGAGGTCGATCGCACCGCTTGCTTCGGTGCAGACGGTCACGCTGAAGCCAAGGCGCGCCGCATCCACGGCAGAATAATGCACGCAGAAATCGGTGGCGAGCCCCGCAAGCGTGAGGTCGCGGATCCCCCGCGTGCGCAGATAGCCCTCGAGCCCGGTCGGCGTCTTGCGGTCGTTTTCGAAGAACGCGGAATAGCTGTCGATCTCCGGGCGGAAACCCTTGCGGATGATCATGTCGGCGCGGTCCATATCGAGTTCGGGGTGAAACTCCGCCCCTTTCGTTCCCTGCACGCAGTGATCCGGCCACAGCACCTGCGGGCCATAGGGCATCTCGATCATTTCGTAAGGCAGCCGGTCGGCGTGGCTCGATGCGAAGGACCGGTGCCCGGCCGGATGCCAGTCCTGGGTCAGGATCACCGCGCGGTGTTCGGCCATCATCGCGTTGATGCGGGGCACGATCCGGTCGCCTTCCGGCACGGCGAGCGCGCCGCCGGGGCAGAAATCGTTCTGGATGTCGATCACGAGCAGGGCGCTGGTCATCAGGGAACCTCCCGTTTCTTGAACCTCGCAAATGGGTAGGGTGCGCCGGTGTCTGCGTCAATGCGACGCTCACGCGCGGAACTCTTGCGTGACCCGCTCATCCTGCGTAGATCGCCACCATGCATGTGATCGCCGCGCTTTACCATTTCACCCGCTTCGATGATCCCGGCGCGCTGGAGCCCGCGCTTCTCGCCGTCTGCGAGGCCGGCGGGGTGAAGGGAACGCTGCTGCTTGCGCAGGAGGGGATCAACGGCACCATCGCCGGGCCGCGGGCCGGCATCGACGCGGTGCTTGCCCATATCCGGGCGCTGCCCGGTTGCCGCGACCTCGAATGGAAGGAAGCGACCAGCCCCGGCGCCCCGTTCGGCAAGCTCAAGGTGCGCCTCAAGCGCGAGATCGTATCCATGGGAGAACCCGGCGTGGATCCGCGCGCCCGGGTCGGCCATTACGTCGAGCCCGAGGAATGGAACGCGCTGATCTCGGCCCCTGATGTGGTGGTGATCGACACCCGCAACGATTACGAGGTGGCGATCGGCAGTTTCGAGGGCGCGATCGACCCCGGCACCGAAAGTTTCCGCGACTTCCCGGCCTGGTGGGAAGAGAACCGCGCGCGGTTCCACAACAAGCGCATCGCCATGTTCTGCACCGGCGGGATCCGCTGCGAGAAATCGACCAACTGGCTGCTTGGCCAGGGCGAACAGGAGGTGTTCCACCTGAAGGGCGGCATCCTGAACTATCTGGAAAAGGTGCCGGCCGAAGACAGCCTCTGGCATGGTGACTGTTTCGTCTTCGACAACCGCGTGAGCGTCGGCCACGGGCTGGAGCGGGGGCCGCATCTGCTGTGCCACGGCTGCCGCCGCCCGATCCTGCCCGAGGACAGGGCGCGCCCCGAATACGAGGCCGGCGTTTCGTGCCATCACTGCCATGACGAGACCAGCGCCAGCGACAAGGCGCGCTTCCGCGAACGGCGCCGCCAGATCGCACTGGCCCGCGCGCGCGGCGAAACCCACCTGCCCGCCGCCGGCTGACACCGCCCGGCATCGGCAGAACCCGGCCTTGCCGCAAATCCCCGCTTTGCCCCTGCTGCCGCGGCCGCTAGACTGTTGCGAAAAGCAGAAAACACAGGCCGAAATAGAAAACACAGGCCGAAATACGGGGCAGCGAGCAGCGATGACATTCACCAGACGCAACACGATCCTCATGGGCGCGGCCGGGATGCTGGCCGCCTGCAGCGGCGGTGCGCTGCGTCTGTCGCCCGCGGGCGAGACCTGGCAAACCGAGCCGAACCCCGGCTTTGATACCTGGGTTGCGGCCTTCCGCCCGCGCGCGCAGGCGCAGGGCATCTCTGCCGCCACGCTCGACCGCGCCTTTCGCGGTGCCGGTTACCTGCCCGGCGTGATCGAACGCGACCGCAACCAGACCGAATTCACCCGCACGCTCGAAGATTACCTGTCCATCGCCGCCTCGGACGAACGCATCTCGAAAGGGCGCGCCGCCTTCCAGCGCCACAACGCGACATTGCAGGCGATCGAGTCGCGCTATGGCGTCGATGCCCCGGTCGTTGCCGCCGTCTGGGGGCTCGAAAGCCGCTATGGCGAGCGGCGCGGCGACGCGCCGGTGATCTCGGCCGTCTCGACGCTGGCCTATGACGGGCGCAGGGGATCGTTCTTTGAAAGCCAACTGATCGCGGCGCTGAAGATCCTCCAGTCCGGCGACACCACGCCCGAGCGCATGACCGGAAGCTGGGCCGGCGCCATGGGGCACACCCAGTTCATTCCCACATCCTATCTGGCCTATGCGGTCGATTTCGACGGCGACGGGCGGCGCGACATCTGGTCGGACGACCCGACGGACGCGCTGGCCTCGACCGCCGCCTATCTCAGGCGGTCCGGCTGGACCCGCGGGCAGCCCTGGGGCATCGAGGTCGCCCTGCCCGAAGGGTTCAACCCGGCGCTTGCGGGGCGCGGCACGACGCGCGGCACATCGGCCTGGGCCGGGATGGGCGTGCGGCCCGTTGCCGGCGGATCGCTTCCCGATCACGGCGCGGGGTCGATCCTGATGCCCATGGGGACGCGCGGCCCGGCATTCCTTGTGTTCCGCAACTTCACCGTGATCACGCGCTACAACAACGCCGAAAATTACGTCATCGGCGTCGGGCATCTTGCCGACCGGATCCGGGGCGCGGGGCCGCTGCAGGCGCGCTTTCCACCGGATCGCCACGGGCTGACGAAAGACGACCGGGTTGCGCTCCAGCGGCGGCTGAACGCGGCCGGATTCGACGCGGGCGATGCGGACGGTGTGATCGGCGCAAAGACGCAGGAGGCGATCCGCGCCTGGCAGCGCCGCAACGGCATCGCGGTCACGGGAGAGCCCTCGCGCGAGCTGCTGGCGCAACTGGGCTAGGGCCAGGCGGCAGCGTCAGCGCCGCTCCCATTCCGTCGCGCTGTTTTCCTGCCAGCCTTCACGGTGCAGAAGCGGCGTATCGTCGTCGAACTCGGCATGGCCAAGGCAGAGCCAGGCGGCGAACTCCCAGTTGCCCGGCACGGAAAGCGCGCGCTCGACCACCTCGGGTTCAAGGATCGAGACCATGCCCATGCCGATATTTTCGGCCCGCGCCGCCAGCCAGAGCGTATGGATCGCCATCGCCGTGGATTGCCGCAACGTTTCCGGCATGGTGGCGCGCCCCAGCCGGTGCCCGGCCTCGGGATCGGTTTCGGTGAATACGGCAAGCTGCAGCGGCGCGCGGTCGAGCCCGGCGAGCTTCAGCGCCCGGTATTCGCGCGCCTGCACCCCGTCATAGCCCTGCGCTGCCCTATCATTGCAGGCTTCGAAATTCGCCCGGATCAGGGCGCGTATGGCGGGATCCTCGACCCGAAGCACCCGCCAGGGCCGCGCATTGCCGACCGATGGCGCAGCATCCATCGCCGCGCGCAGCCGCGCGATCACCGCGGGCGCAACAGGATCGGTGCGGAAATGGCGCACATCGCGGCGCCAGCGCAGGATACGCAGCAGCGTTTCGCGGTCATTCGCATCGAATTTCATCGCCGCCTCCGGCAGGGTTCGCATGTCTCGGCACAGGATAGCATGGCGCGCAACCCCGATGCTTGTCATTCGTGGAATGTTCGCATATTGTTCCGCGAGCGCCCCCGGGACCGGGTGACAAGACCCAGGTGACAAGTCAGGACGGATACCGCAATATGCCGGGCATGAGACATGCTGCCAGCCAGGATCTGTCCGATTTCCTCGGACGCGACCGTTTTGCAACCGTCATGGCGGATCCGCCGTGGCGGTTCACCAATCGCACCGGCAAGGTCGCGCCCGAGCACAAGCGCCTGTCGCGTTATCCGACCATGACGCTTGACGAGATCTGCGCCCTGCCGGTTGCCGATCACCTCGAGGAGCGGGCGCATTGCTATCTCTGGGTGCCGAATGCGCTGCTGCCCGAGGGGCTGCGGGTGCTCGCGGCCTGGGGGTTCGACTACAAGTCGAACATCATCTGGCACAAGATTCGCAAGGACGGCGGCAGCGACGGGCGGGGCGTCGGGTTCTATTTCCGCAACGTGACCGAAATCCTGCTGTTCGGCACCAAGGGCACCAACGCGCGCACGCTGGCGCCGGGGCGGCGGCAGGTGAACATGCTCCAGACCCGCAAACGCGAACATTCACGCAAGCCGGACGAGCAATACGACCTGATCGAAAGCTGCTCCTGGGGGCCTTATCTGGAACTGTTCGGCCGCGGCGTCCGCGAGGGCTGGACGGTCTGGGGCAACCAGGCCGATGCCGATTACAAGCCCGACTGGAAAACCTATTCCTACAACTCGGGCGTCGCCGCCGAATAGGGCAGCACCGTCCTGCGCGGCAGGCCGATCAGCAGAAGCGGACAGGGATTGCCGACGCCCCGGTTCACCCGGTCGGTCAGCTTTTTCCAATGGGTGGTGGCCATGCCGAACTTGTCGGCCACAAAGCTGCGGGCAAAGGCGGGCGCGAAATCCTGCCCGGCGTCCATGGCGCGGCGCACGCTTTCGCGCTGGCGGGCGGTGCGGTCCTTCATGCCGATGGCCCGCAGCGGTTCTTCGTCGTCGATACCGGCCGCGGTCAGGAAACCGGCGACAAGTTCCTGCATCGCCGCCTGAAGCGCCGCACCGCGGGTCACGATCATGCCGACCGAGATCACCGACTGCGCATGCAGGCGCTGGAAACTCTCTAGGTCGCGATCGAAGAACGGATCCTTGTTGTTCCACTCGATTTCAAGCGCGATCCGCCCGTTCACCGCCTGACGCACGTGGTCGATCTCGTGGCTGGTGCCGTCACCGAGCGGAACGCCGTCAACGGTGGTCTCGATGCGGAAGTTGTGCTTGCCCCACCCGGCGGCGTCGAGCACCCGGCGCAGCCGCTGGGTGGAGCGCGCCTCACCCCCGCCCGAAGCGATAAGCTCGGCCACGGGAATCCGCACCTCCAGCAGGGCGGCGACCAGTTCCCGCATTTCGTCCGGGAAATCGACCGCGAGGATCGCCTCGGCATGGTTGCGCGCGGCAACGTCGAAACCCGCCTCGCGCAGCCGCTCGAACATCAGCCCTTGTCTTGCGGGATGAGCCGCAGGCCAAGCTCCATCAACTGTTCCGCGCCGGCCTCGGACGGGGCGTTCATCATCAGATCCTCGGCACGCTGGTTCATGGGGAACATGATGACCTCGCGGATGTTCTCCTCGTCGGCCAGCAGCATGACGATGCGGTCGATCCCGGCCGCGCAGCCGCCATGCGGCGGGGCGCCATACTGGAACGCGTTGACCATGCCGCCGAAGCGCGCGCGCACCTCGTCGGCGCCGTAGCCGGCGATCTCGAAGGCGCGGAACATGATTTCGGGGCGGTGGTTGCGGATCGCCCCCGACAGCACCTCGTAGCCGTTGCAGGCCAGGTCATACTGATAGCCGGTGATCGCAAGCGGATCGCCCGACAGCGCCTCGAGCCCGCCCTTCGGCATGGAAAACGGGTTGTGCGAAAAGTCGATCCGTCCCTCGGCATCCTTTTCGTACATGGGGAAATCGACGATCCAGGCAAAGGCAAACCGGTTCTCGTCGATCAGCCCCAGTTCCTGCCCGATCTCGCTGCGGGCGCGGCCGGCAAAGCCTTCGAACTCCGCCGCGTGACCGCCGAGGAAGAAGGCCGCATCGCCAGTGCCAAGGCCAAGCTGGGCGCGGATCGCCTCGGTCCGCTCGGGGCCGAGCGCCTTGGCCAGCGGGCCGGCGGCTTCCATCGCGCCCTCGCTTTCGCGCCAGAAGATATAACCCATCCCCGGCAGGCCCTCTTTCTGGGCATAGGCGTTCATGCGGTCGCAGAACCGGCGCGAGCCGCCCGTGGGGGCGGGGATGGCGCGGATCTCGGTGCCTTCCTGTTCGAGCAGCTTCGCGAAGATCTTGAAACCCGAGCCGCGGAAATGGTCCGACACATCCTGCATCTCGATCGGGTTGCGCAGGTCGGGCTTGTCGGTGCCGTATTTCAGCAGCGCCTCGGCATAGGGGATGCGCGGCCAGTCGGCATCGACCACACGGCCCGCGCCGAATTCGTGAAAGATGCCGGAAAGCACCGGCTCGATCGTCGCAAACACATCGTCCTGCGTGACGAAGGACATCTCCATGTCGAGCTGGTAGAAATCCGTGGGCGAACGGTCGGCACGCGGATCCTCGTCGCGGAAACAGGGCGCGATCTGGAAATACCGGTCGAACCCCGACACCATGATCAACTGCTTGAACTGCTGCGGCGCCTGCGGCAGCGCGTAGAATTTTCCGGGATGCAGGCGGGAAGGCACCAGAAAATCGCGCGCGCCCTCGGGCGACGAGGCGGTGATGACCGGGGTCTGATATTCGCGGAAGCCGCTGTCCCACATGCGCCGGCGCATCGAGGCGACGACATCGGCGCGCAGCTTCATGTTGTTCTGCATCGCCTCGCGGCGCAGGTCGAGATAGCGATAGCGCAGGCGGGTTTCCTCGGGATAGTCCTGATCACCGAACACCGGCAGCGGCAGTTCGCGGGCCGCGCCCAGAACCTCGATGGCGCTGGCATAGACCTCGATCTCGCCGGTCGGCAGCTTGGGGTTCACCAGGCTTTCGTCGCGCGCCAGCACCTTGCCGTCGATGCGGATGCACCATTCGCTGCGCAGCTTTTCGATCTCGGCGAAAACGGGGCTGTCGCCGTCCGCCACCACCTGCGTCAGCCCGTAATGGTCGCGCAGATCGACGAAAAGCACGCCGCCATGATCGCGCACCCGGTGCACCCAGCCGGAAAGGCGGACCGTGTCTCCGACATTCGCGGCGCGAAGATCGGCACAGGTGTGGCTGCGATAGGCATGCATGAGCTTTGTCCTTCAGGTAAAGCAGGCGGGTGAAAACCGGCGGAACGTATCGGGCCGATACACCGTGCCGGGGGGTCAAAGTCAAGGGTTGCGCCCGGTCCGCGCGAAAGGATTAACGGTTTCCCTTCATTTCTGATTGACCTAAGCTATGCGCCGCGCGAAGGCGTCGATCGCGCAGATCATAGGGAATGCGGGAGGCGAGTGCGGATATGTGGCAGACCGTTTTCGACAAGATGGCGTCGCGACTGATCCGAAGCGGGCGGCTGGAAGTCACGATGCCGGACGGATCCCGCCGGGACTACGGACCGGGAGGCGGTTACGAGTCCGATATCGCCGTCAGGGACGACGCCACGCTGCGCGCGCTCTGCATGAACCCCGAACTCGCCCTGGGCGAGGGCTACATGGACGGGCGCATCGTGATCGAGGGCGACGATCTCGACACGCTGCTGCGCCTTCTCATGAGCAACCTTTCAACGGATTTCGCCCCGCTCTGGGTGCGCGCGGTCGAATGGGGGCGCTATGTTCTGCGCGGGCCGCTCATGCGCAACACCCGCAAAAGCGCCCGCGCCAATGTGGCCCATCATTACGACATTTCGGACGATCTTTACCGTCTGTTTCTCGACGAGGACATGCAATACAGCTGCGCCTATTTCGAGACCCCGGAAACCGGGCTGGCCGAGGCACAGGCCGCGAAAAAGGCGCATATCGCCCGCAAGCTCCAGATCGAGCCGGGGATGCGCGTGCTCGACATCGGCTGCGGATGGGGCGGCATGGCGCTGACGCTCGCGCGCGATTTCGGCGCCCATGTGACCGGGGTTACCCTGTCGAAGAACCAGCTTGCCACCGCAAAGGCCCGTGCCCGCGAGGCCGGGCTCGAGGATCAGCTTGATTTCCGCCTGCAGGATTACCGCGAACTGTCCGAGTCGTTCGATCGCATCGTGTCGGTCGGCATGCTCGAACATGTCGGAGCGCCCCATTACGCCGAATATTTCAACCAGGTCGGCAAGCTGCTCACCGCTGACGGGGTCGCGCTCATTCACACGATCGGACGCAATGCGCCGCCCGACGTGCCCTCGCCCTGGATCGACAAATACATCTTTCCGGGCGGTTATATCCCCTCGCTTTCCGAACTCGCGGTCCCGGTGGAAAATGCCGGGCTCTGGTATCTCGATATCGAGATCCTGCGCCTGCACTATGCCATGACGCTGCGCCACTGGCTCGAACGGTTCGACGCCCGGATCGAGGATGTGCGCAAGATGTATGACGAGCGGTTCATCCGCATGTGGCGCTTCTACCTGATCGCCTGCATCGTCACCTTCGAGGTCGGCCGGCTTGGTGTGTTCCAGCTTCAGATCGGGCAGGAACGCAACGTGGTGCCGCTGACGCGCGATTATCTTTACCGCGACCGCACCATTCCTGCCGCGCGCGAAGCCGCCGAATAGGCACCGCTCCGGCCACGCGCGGGCGGGCGCGGGTGCCGTCCGCTCAGTTGTCCCGGATCACGTGCTCGTCCTCGGGAAAGCTGCGGTTGCGCACGTCGTCCGCATAGGCCGCGACGGCGGTGGCGGCGTCCTTCGCGAGATGCGCATAGCGTTTGACGAAATTCGGTTTGAAATCATCAAACAGGCCCAGAATGTCGTCGATCACCAGAATCTGGCCGTCACAACCGGCCGAGCCGCCGATGGCGATCGTCGGAATGGCAAGATCGGCCGTGATCCGGTCGGCCAGCCCGGCGGGCATCTTTTCCAGCACCACGGCGAATGCGCCCGCATCGGCCACGGCGCGGGCATCGGCATGGATCTCGTCGGCGCTCTCGCCCTTGCCCTGCACGCGATAGCCGCCGTAGGCATTCACCGATTGCGGGGTCATGCCGACATGGGCAAGAACCGGGATGCCGTGCTCCACCAGAAAGCGGATCGTCCCGGCGATCCGCCGTCCGCCTTCCAGCTTGACCGCCGCGGCGCCGGTTTCCGCCATGATGCGCGCGGCGCTCGCGAATGCCTGCTGCGGACCCTGCTCGTAGCTGCCGAAAGGCAGATCAACCACCATGAGCGCATGTTCGAGCCCCCGCGCCACGGCCTTCCCGTGCATGATCATCATGTCGAGCGTGACCGGAAGCGTCGAGGGCAACCCGTGCAGCACCATGCCGACGCTGTCACCGACCAGAACAAGGTCGCATTCCTTGTCCACGATGCGCGCGATCGGCGTTGTATAGGCGGTCAGGCAGACCAGCGGCACGCCGCCCTTGCGGGCGCGAATATCCATGACACTCAAGGATTTAGTTGCGACAACGGTGCTCACGGCAAATCCTTTCGACAGGTCTCGGGCGGACGGATGATAACGGGGCGCGGGTCCGGCTGCAACTGCCGCCCTGCCGGGGCTCCGGGCGGGCGGCGCACCATGGTCCCTTGACTCCGGGCCGCCCGGGCGGTGTCGTGCCCCGCACCAAAGACGGAGTGACCGATGAAGACCTATCTTGCCGCGGCGGTTCCCCTGCTCGCCGCCTTTTCGCTGCCGGCCCTCGCCGGCGTCAACGTCTCGCTGCCGCTCGAACCGGATGCCGAGACGACGATCCTGTCCATGGAGTATCAGTGCGACCCGGATGGAACCTATGCGGTGCAATATGTGAATGCGGGTGGCAATTCGCTTGCTCTGGTGCCGATCGACGGCGAGGACCGCATTTTCGTCAACGTGATCGCGGCATCGGGCGCGCGCTATGTCTCGGGCGAATACGAATGGTGGACCAAGGGGTCATCGGCGACGCTCACCGATCTGTCCGACCCCGACAATCCCCGCGACTGCCACTCCACCGAGGACGCGGACGAGAGCGAGGGCGAGGACGGCCCGGAACAGCCGGAGCAGGAGTAACCGCAGCGATCCCGGCCGCGCCCTCTGCCCCGGCCGGATGTTTCAGAAATCGAGGTTGGCGACGCTCAGCGCATTGCGCTGGATGAATTCGCGGCGCGGCTCGACCTCGTCGCCCATCAGCTTGGTGAACAGGTCGTCGGCATCGGCCACGTCGTCGATCTTGACCCGCAGCAAGGTGCGCGCATCGGGATCGAGCGTGGTCTCCCAAAGCTGATCCGGGTTCATTTCACCGAGCCCCTTGTAGCGCTGCACCGAAATTCCCCGTTCGCCTTCCTCGAGGATCGCGGCCAGCAGTTCGAGCGGCCCGTGGATCGGCTCGCGCCGGTCCTTGCGCAAAAGGCTTGCCGGGGCGGCATAGATATCCTGCAGGTTGCGGGTCAGTGTCCCGGTGCGGCGGGCCTCGGGCGAGCGCAGCATCGCCCCGTCGAGCAGGCGCAGTTCCTCCACCCCCCGCAACATGCGGGTCAGGCGGATGCCGCCCTCCTCGGTCACGTGGCCCTCCCAGCCGCGTTCGTATTCCAGCGCCACCAGATCGAGCCGCGCCGCGATCCGCGCCGCCACGTCCTCCAGATCCGATTCGACCGCCCCGGCGGCGAAACCGCCCGCGATCGCCGTCTGTTCAAGAATATGACGCGGATAGTGGGTCGGGAACGCCTCCAGCACGCGCTGAAGCTGGCGCGCATTCTCGACCACGCGCAGAAGATCCTGTCCGCCGATCTCTTCGCCGTTGCCAAGGCGCAGCGCGCTGCCCTCGATCCCCTGCCGGACCAGGTAATCGTCCATCGCCGCCTGATCCTTGAGATAGACCTCGGAGCGCCCGCGCGTCACCTTGTAAAGCGGCGGCTGTGCAATATAGAGATGCCCCCGCTCGATCAGTTCGGGCATCTGGCGATAGAAGAACGTCAGCAGCAGCGTGCGGATATGGGCACCGTCCACATCGGCGTCGGTCATGATGATGACCTTGTGATAGCGCAGCTTCGAGATGTCGAATTCATCACGCCCGATCCCGGTGCCGAGCGCCATCACCAGATTGCCGATCTCCTGGCTGGACAGCATCCGGTCGAACCGGGCCCGCTCGACGTTCAGGATCTTGCCCCGCAGCGGCAGTATCGCCTGGGTGCCGCGGTCCCGCCCGGTCTGGGCACTGCCGCCGGCGCTGTCGCCCTCGACCAGGAACAGTTCGGTCTTGGACGGATCCTTTTCCGAACAGTCCTTGAGCTTGCCGGCCAGGAAATTCACGTCCATGGCGGATTTTCGACGGGTCAGGTCGCGCGCCTTGCGCGCCGCCTCGCGCGCCACGGCCGCCTCGACGATCTTGCCGACCACGAGCCGCGCCTCGTTCGGGTTTTCCTCGAACCATTCGGCCAGCTTCTCGCCGACGAGAGCCTCGACCACGGGGCGCACCTCGGAGGAAACCAGCTTGTCCTTGGTCTGGCTGGAGAACTTGGGATCGGGCACCTTGACCGAAAGCACGCAGGTCAGGCCCTCGCGGGCATCGTCGCCCGACAGCGCGATCTTTTCCTTTTTCGCGATGCCGCTCGACTGGGCGTAGTTGTTCACCGTGCGCGTCAGGGCGCCGCGGAACCCGGCCAGATGCGCCCCGCCGTCGCGCTGGGGAATGTTGTTGGTGAAGGGAAGCACCGTCTCGTGATAGCTGTCGTTCCACCAGAGCGCCACCTCGACCACGATGTCGTCGCGCTCGCCCACGATATGAACCGGCTCGGACAGGATCGGAGACTTGGAGCGGTCAAGGTACTTGACGAATTCACGCACCCCGCCGTCATAGAACAGCTCGACGCGGACGGGTTCCTCGGGGCGTTCGTCGGCCAGGTGGATGCGCACGCCGGAGTTCAGGAAGGCCAGTTCGCGCAGGCGCCTTTCCAGGGTCTGAAAATCATAGTTCAGGTTCGAGAATGTCTCGGTCGAGGCGAGGAAACGCACCTCGGTGCCGCTGCGCCCGTTCGCGTCGCCCACAACGCGCAGGTGTTCGACCGTTTCGCCGCGTTCAAAACGGGCAACATGTTCCTTGCCGTTGCGAAAAATGCGCAGTTCGAGCCAGTCGGACAGCGCGTTCACCACTGACACCCCGACCCCGTGCAGGCCGCCCGACACCTTGTAGCTGTTCTGGTCGAATTTCCCGCCTGCATGCAGCTGGGTCATGATGACCTCGGCGGCCGAGACGCCCTCTTCCTCGTGGATTCCGACCGGGATGCCGCGCCCGTTGTCGGTAATCGACACACTGGAATCCGCATGGATGGTCACGCTCACCACGTCGGCATGGCCGGCCAGCACCTCGTCGATGCCGTTGTCGACCACCTCATAGATCATGTGGTGCAGGCCCGAGCCGTCGTCGGTGTCGCCGATATACATGCCGGGGCGCTTGCGCACCGCGTCCAGCCCCTTGAGAACCTTGATGGAATCAGCGTCGTAATTCTCGATCGCCTGTGCGTCCTGAGCCATCCACTAATCCTTTGCGATTGTGGCCTCTCTATAGGACTTCCGGCACGGATTGTCACGCGCTTGCCCCGATTCCGCCAAAGACCGCAGGGCGCTGTCAGTCCGGGTCCAGTGTCGAGAGTCCCGCGGCCTCGCCGACATGGATGAATTGCGCGCGCCGGCCCAGGTCGTCAAAGATCGCCCGCTCCGTTCCGGTCATCCAGGCCTGTGCACCAAGCGCGCAGATCTCGTCGTAAAGCGCCGCCCGGCGGCCTGCATCCAGATGCGCCGCCACCTCGTCGAGCAGCAGCACCGGGACTTCGCCACCCAGGGCAGCGAGCGCACGCGCATTGGCCAGAATCAGCGACAGCAGCAGCGCCTTCTGTTCGCCGGTCGAACAGTCCCGCGCATTGATGCCCTTGGCCGCGTAATGGGCAAGCAGGTCGGCACGATGCGGCCCGGCGAGCGTGCGCCCCGCGGCCATGTCGCGTGCGCGCCCCTGCGCCAGCATCTCGCGCAAGGTCCCCTCGGCGCCGTCCCAGCCGCCAGTGCCGTTATCGAGCGCAAGCCCGGCGGCCGGAAAGGCGGTTTCGGCCCCTTCCTGCGCCGCGCGCAGATGGCCGAGCGCCGCAAGCCGGTTCTGATGGATCTGTGTGCCCGCCCGCGCCATCTGCGCCTCGAGCGCCTCATACCAGCCCGGATCCGTCACCTGATCCTTGAGCAGGCGGTTGCGCTCGCGCATGGCCTTTTCGTAATCCAGCGTCGCGCCGGCGTGATCGGGGACAAAGCTCATGGTCACACGGTCGAGAAAGCGCCGCCGCCCCTCGGCCCCCTCGATCCAGAGCCGGTCCATGGAGGGGATCAGCCACAGGATCCGCAGCAACCGCCCGAGCGCCAGTTGCGGCACCAATTTGCCGTCGATCCGAACCTCGCGCGATGCGCCGCGCTCGGAGCGGGTCTCGACCTCGCGCAGCCCCGCCTGCGTGCGGACCGTTCCCCGCACGACCCAGCCCGGCGCATCGGGGCGGCGCGCAATCTCACCGGGCGTCGCGCGCCGCAGCCCCCGGCCCGGCGACAGCAGCGACACCGCCTCGAGAAGATTGGTCTTGCCGGCCCCGTTCGGCCCGAACAGCACCACCGGACGGGTGTCGAGCGCAAGCCGCGCAGCCCCGTGCGAGCGGAAATGCAGAAGGCCGAGTTCAAGCAGCGCCGCCGCCTGCGCCGGCCTGTCGCCGCTCTGATGCGAATCGTCGGTCATTCATCTCCGGGACGCACGCCCCGATCCGTCCCGCAACCGGCCCCGGCCGCGCGGGATCAGACCCGCATCGGCATCACGACATAGATCGCGCTCGCGTCGTTCCCCTCGCGCATGAGCGCGGGGTCGCTGGCCGAGTTGAAAAAGAACACCGCATTCTCGCGATCCACCTGCGCCACGATCTCCAGCAGGTATTTCGCATTGAAGCCGATCTCGAGCCGCTCGTCGCCATAGGCCACGGCGAGTTCCTCTTCGGCGGCGCCGCTGTCCGGGGCGTTCACCGAAAGCACCATCCGGTCCTCTTCAAGCTGCAGCTTGACCGCCCGGGCGCGTTCCGATGACACGGTGGCGACCCGATCGACCGCGCGGGCGAATTCCGCCGCATCGACCTCGAGCCGGCGCGGATTGCCCTGCGGGATCACGCGGCTGTAATCGGGGAAGGTGCCGTCGATCACCTTTGACGTCAGGGTGATCGCGGGCATGGCAAAGCGCACCTTGGTCTCGCTGACCGAGACCCGGATTTCCGCCTCGTCATCCTCGAGCAGCTTGCGCAGTTCCAGCACCGTCTTGCGCGGCACGATCACGCCCGGCATGTTTGCCGCGCCCGACGGCAGGTCGGCATCGACCCGCGCCAGGCGGTGCCCGTCCGTCGCCACGGCCCGCAGCACCTTGCCGCCGTCGGCATCCGAAACATGCAGGTAGACGCCGTTCAGGTAATAGCGGGTTTCCTCGGTCGAAATGGCAAAGCGGGACTTGTCGAAAAGCCGCCGCAGCACCGCCGCCTGAATGGCGAATTCGCTTTCATATTCCGACGAGGCCATGACGGGGAAATCCTCGCGCGGCAGCGTGGCGAGCGAAAAGCTCGACCGCCCGGCCTCGATCAGCAGGCGCTCCGACGCGCCGTCATGGGCCAGCGTGACCAGCGCCCCCTCGGGCAGCTTGCGCACGATTTCATGCAGCAGGGTCGCGGCAACGGTGGTCGCGCCGGCGCGTTCGACCTGGGCGGGGGCGGTATCCACCACCTCGACATCCAGATCGGTCGCGCGGAACCGGACCGCATCGCCTTCGGCCTCGATCAGCACATTCGCCAGAATCGGGATCGTGTTGCGCCGTTCCACCACCGACTGGGCTTGGGACGCGGCCCTGAACAGCGCGCTGCGTTCGATGCTGATCTTCATCTCTGTCCTTTCTCCGCCTGCGTCCGGGGCAGCCCTGGCCTTCCCCGGCCCACATGCAGCGCCCGGCCCGGGCGGATGAGTTGTAGATTTCTTCGCATGAAACGCAGGCCCGTCAAGAGGGAAGCATGGAAATTCGGCACCCGGACAGGGGGCAAGGCCGGCAAGCCGCTGTTTACGCTTCCAGCGTGCGACGCAACATTTCCACGTCCTCGGCGATCTGGCCGTCGGTCTGCTTCAACTCCTCGATGCGGCGCACGCCGTGCATGACGGTGGTGTGATCGCGTCCGCCGAAGCGGCGCCCGATCTCGGGCAGCGACCGGCTGGTCAGTTGCTTGGACAGATACATGGCCACCTGCCGCGGCCGCGCAAAGGAGCGCAGCCGCTTGGGGCCCACCATGTCGCTGAGGCGGATGTTGTAATATTCCGACACCCGGCGCTGGATTTCCTCGACCGTGATCTTGCGTTCGGCCGCGCGCAGGACGTCCGCGAGGCAATCCTGCGTCAGGTCCATGTCGATCTCCCGCCCGACCAGCGACGCAAAGGCGAAAAGCCGCGTCAGCGCCCCTTCCAGCACGCGCACATTGGTCGAGATGCGCTGGGCTAGAAATTCAAGCACGCCGGGGGCAAGTTCGAGTCCCGGATAGCTGTCCTGATACTGCAGAACCTTGGATTGCAGGATGCCGAGGCGAAGCTCGTAATCCGTGGGGTGCAGATCGACCACCAGCCCGCATTGCAGGCGCGATTTCACCCGGTCCTCAAGTTCCTTGATCTCGCCCGGCGCGCGGTCGGCGGAAATGATGATCTGCTTGTTCTGGTCCACCAGCGCGTTGAACGTATGGAAGAATTCCTCCTGCGTCGATTCCTTGCCGGCGATGAACTGCACGTCATCGACCATCAGCACATCGACCGAGCGGAACAGATGCTTGAAATCCATCATCTTGCGCTCGCGCAGCGCCTGCACGAAGCGATACATGAACTGCTCGGCCGAGAGATAGAGCACGTTCAGCTCGGGCTTGCGCGCCTTCAGCTCCCAGGCGATCGCGTGCATGAGATGCGTCTTGCCGAGCCCGACCCCGCCGTAAAGCACCAGCGGATTGAAGGTGACGGCACCGCCTTCGGCCACCCGCCGCGCCGCCGCATGGGCAAGCTCGTTCGGCTTGCCGACCACGAAACTGTCAAAGGTGAAACGCGGTTCAAGCGGGGCGGTCTGGATCGCATCTCCTGCCCTCGCCGGCGTGGCGGTCGGCGCTTCGCGGCGCACGGTCGGGGCCGGATTGGGCATCGTATTCGACAACGTGCGCTCGCCGAATTCGGCCGGAACCTGGAACGACAGCCGCTGAACCGATTCGCCGTTCGTGTTCAGGACATGCAGGATGGCGTCAGAAAAGTTCTGCGCCACATAGTTGCCCATGAAATTGGTCGGCACGTCGAAAAGCGCAATCCCGTCCTGCACCTCGACGACCCGGAGCGGTTCGATCCAGGTCCTGAAATTGTTCTCTCCTACGGTCCGCAGCAGCGTTTCCCTCAGATCGTCCCATTTTTCCCGTATCATGCAGTGCCCCTAGACAAGCCAGTCGCCGGCTCTCCGGCAAATCTTGATCCTTGTTCGCCCGGGAATCGCTCCCGGTTTTCGGACTCACGGCACGGGGATAGGGATCGCAGACCCGTAAAGGATTTGCGGTGCCCGCACGAAACGGGCAAAACATCCGGCCAGCACATCAACCCTGCGTTGCATGACAACACATACTCGTTGCGTCCAATGGCCGGACGCTATCATCTTTCACGACAGGCCACTCACTGGCCGAACGGCCGTGAACGGCGTGCCACATCCCCGGCGCAGCACCGGTTATCGTGGCCTTGCTGGTGGCCATGCCCGAACGGATCGGAAATGGCCGGCTGGCAGCCTGTCCCCCAGGCGAGTGAATCGCTGCCCCATGTCCTAGCAACTTCTTCCATCACGCGGCAATGAAACTATCCCATTGACTCGCGCTTTGCGCGGAACGAATCCAGACAACCCGAAAATCGGCATGTTTCCGATCATGAAAACAGGAACGCCGCCCCAAGGGGGCGGCGCCTGTCACGGTTGTCCCGTCATGGTTGTGATCAGGGGCGCGGACAGCCCCGGATCAACCCATTGCCTTGATGCGGGCCGAAAGCCGCGAAATCTTGCGGGCCGCGGTGTTGCGGTGAAAGACGCCCCGGGTCACGCCGCGCATCAGTTCCGGCTGGGCCGCGCGCAGGGCCGCGCTGGCCGCATCCTTGTCGCCCGAGGCGATTGCCTCTTCGACCTTGCGGATAAAGGTGCGGATGCGCGAACGACGCGCCTTGTTGACGGCGGTGCGGGATTCGATCTGGCGGACCCGTTTGCGGGACTGAAGCGTATTTGCCATAAGGGCTGACCTTTCTGCGGAGCGTTGCAATATATACGGTTTCAGGCGCAACGCGGATCCGTGCCAACCGGATACGGCGATTTCGTTTCAGGCCAAAGCGGGCCGCGCGCGCATGTCTGGCGCGGCGCATACCCGTATTTCCCGAAGGTTGCAACCGAATCCGGGGCGAAACGTCGCAGACCGGCCTGTCCCGGCGCGAATCCGGCACCAGATCCGGCACGGATAGCCCTGCCGGGCGGACTATTTGTCGCGGAACTGCGCCTGCCGCTTTTCCAGGAACGCGGCCATTCCTTCTTTCTGGTCCTCGGTGGCGAACATCGAATGGAACAGGCGGCGCTCGAACAGGATGCCCTCGGCCAGCGTGGTCTCGAAGCTGCGGTTCACCGCCTCCTTCGCGGCCATGACGCTGATCTGGGATTTCTCGGCGATCTTCTGGGCCGCGCCCATAGCCTCTTCCATCAGCTTCTTGGCCGGGACGACGCGGCTCACCAGCCCGGCGCGCTCGGCCTCGTCGGCGTTCATGAACCGACCAGTCAGGTTCATGTCCATGGCCTTGGCCTTGCCGACCGCGCGGACAAGCCGCTGCGTGCCGCCGATTCCGGCAATGATGCCGAGGTTGATCTCGGGCAGGCCGAACTTCGCGGTATCGGCGGCGATGATGAAATCGCAGGCCATGGCCAGTTCGCAGCCCCCGCCAAGGACATAACCGGCAACGGCGGCGACGATCGGCTTGCGCGTGGCGGCGAACTGGTCGTTCAGGCCGGCGAAGAGGTTGTCTCCGAAAACCTCGACATAGCGCAGCCGGGCCATTTCCTTGACATCCGCCCCGGCGGCAAAGGCCTTTTCCGATCCCGACAGGACAATGCAGCGCACCTTGTCGTTGGCGTCGGCCTCGCGCAGCGCCTGACACAGCTCGCCGGCAAGCTCCCGGTTGAGAGCATTCAGCGCCTCCGGCCGGTCGAGCCGGATCAGCGCCACGTGATCCTCGATTTCAACGGTGATCGTCTCGAATGCCATCAAACGGGCCCTTCGGTTGTTGCCTCAGCCGAGAGTCCTTAGCACGCGGGCCCTCATCTTCAAGCTCTCTCGCGCGCCCGGGACCGGCGGCGCGGCAGGCGTCAACGCTGGCAGGCCGGGCAGTAGAAGGTTGATCGCCCGCCCTGCACCTGCCGCCGGATGGCAGCGCCGCAATCCGGGTGCGGGCAGGGCTGTCCCTCGCGGCCGTAGACGTCGAAACTGTGCTGGAAGTAACCAAGCGCCCCGTCGGCCTGGCGAAAGTCGCGCAGGCTCGACCCGCCGGCCGCGATCGCCTGTTCCAGCACCTCGCGGATCGCCGGGACAAGCGCCCCGATGCGCAGCGCTGAAATCCGCCCCGCCTGCCGCACGGGCGAGATGCCGGCCCGGAACAGCGCCTCGCAGACATATATGTTGCCAAGCCCCGCAACGATGCGCTGATCGAGCAGCATCGCCTTGATGGAGCTGCGCCGCCCCCGCAGCGCGGCGGCAAGGTAATCCGCGTGAAACCCGTTGCCGAGCGGCTCCGGCCCGAGCCCGGCGAGCAGGCGATGCGCCTCAAGTTCTTCACGCGCGACCAGATCCATCATGCCGAAACGGCGCGGGTCGTTGAAGGTGATGCGCGCACCGCTTTCCATATGGAACACGACATGATCGTGTTTCGGCGCGCCGCCCTGCCCGTGGTGGAAGGTGCCGGGCGCAAGCCCCGCAACCGTCATCCGCCCGCTCATTCCCAGATGGACAAGCAGCGTTTCCCCGCCCGAAAGATCCGCAAGCAGGTATTTCGACCGCCGCCGCAGGTTGTCCACCCGCTGCCCGGCAAGGCGTTCGGCCATGCGGGGCGGGAACGGCCAGCGCAGGTCGGGGCGGCGGATCTCGGCGCTTTCGATCACCTGTCCGACCATGGCAGGCGCAAGGCCGCGGCGAACGGTTTCGACCTCGGGCAGTTCGGGCATGGGGGCTCCTGTGGCGAAGGGGGCGCATTGTGCGCAGCCGCAGGCACTCTATAACAGGGACGACACCGCCAGGCGACAGGATCCCCGGATGCCCGAACACGACGACAAGGCCACGCATTTCGGCTATCAGACCGTTCCAGAAAGCGAAAAGGCCGGGCGCGTGCGCGGCGTCTTCACCTCGGTCGCGTCGCGCTATGACGTGATGAACGACGTCATGAGCGGCGGCATCCACCGCCTGTGGAAGGACGCGATGATGGACTGGCTCGCGCCGCGGCCGGGGCAGCGCCTGCTGGACGTGGCGGGCGGCACCGGCGACATCGCCTTCCGCTTCCTGAAACGCGCCGGATCGGGCCATGTGACGGTGGTCGACCTGACCGAATCGATGCTGGTCGAGGGACGCAAGCGCGCCGAGGCGGCGCAGATGGCCGACAGCCTCGACTGGCTGACGGGCGATGCCATGGCGCTGCCCTTTGCCGACAACAGTTTCGATGTCTACACGATCAGCTTCGGCATCCGCAACGTGACCCGCCCCGAGGATGCGCTGGCCGAGGCGTTCCGCGTGCTGCGCCCGGGCGGGCGGCTCATGGTGCTCGAATTCTCGCAGATCCCGAACCGGGCGCTGCAACGGCTTTACGATCTCTACAGCTTCAACGTGATTCCGCGCATGGGGCAGGTGATCGCCCAGGACCGCGACAGCTACCAGTATCTGGTCGAATCGATCCGCCGCTTCCCGGATCAGGAGACGTTCCTGGCCATGATCCGAAGCGCCGGATTCGAAAACGCATCCTATCGCAATCTCAGTCTCGGCATAGCGGCGCTGCATTCCGGCTGGAAGATCTGAGATGCGCGGGCCTCACAACATCTGGCGCCTGATCCGCACCGGCGCGACGCTTGAGCGCAGCGGTGCGATGAACGTGGTGCTCGACGCTTTCGATGCGCCGAAACCGCTGCGCTTCGTCGCCCATGCGCTGGGCAAGCCCTTCAGGTGGCTTGGCTACAGGGGCGACCCCGCCATGCCGCCGGCGACCCGCGCGATCACGGCGCTGGGCCCGGCCTATATCAAGTTCGGGCAGGTTCTTTCCACCCGGCCCGATGTGGTCGGCGACAGCCTGGCCACGCAGCTGCGGGTGCTGCAGGACCAGTTGCCGCCCTTCCCGCTTGAGATTGCCCGGGCCGAGGTCGAGAAAGAGCTTGGCCAGCCGCTCGCGACGATGTTTTCCGAGTTCAGCGAACCGATCGCGGCCGCCTCGATCGCCCAGGTTCACCATGCGCGCCTTGCCGCCACCGGGCAGGAGGTCGCGGTCAAGGTGCTGCGCCCGGGGATCGAAAGGGCGTTCCGCAAGGATATTGATGCGTTTTACCTTGCGGCGCAGATGATCGAACGGCTTGCGCCCGGCGCGCGGCGGCTGCGGCCGATGGACGTGATCGCCCATTTTGACGGGGTGGTGCAGGGCGAACTCGACCTGCGGCTGGAAAGCGCGGCTGCCTCGGAATTTGCCGCGAATACGGCGGATGACCCGGGGTTCGCCGTGCCCGAGATCGTCTGGAGCCTGTCGTCGCGCCGGGTGATGACGCTCGGCTGGGCCGAGGGCGTGCCGCTTGGCGACAATGCCGCGATCGACGCCGCCGGCCATGACCGCGTGGCCCTGTCGGAACGCGTGCTGCGGCTGTTTTTGCAACATGCGCTGCGCGACGGCTATTTTCACGCGGACATGCATCAGGGCAATCTCAAGGTCGCGCCGAACGGGGACATCATCGCCTATGACTTCGGCATCATGGGGCATATCGACGAATATACCCGCCGGGTCTATGCCGAGATCCTGTATGGTTTCATCCGCCGCGACTATCACCGGGTCGCCGAAGTGCATTTCGCCGCCGGTTACGTGCCGCCGGACCGCGACGTGGATGAATTCGCCCGGGCGCTCCGCGCGGTGGGAGAGCCGATCTTCGGGCGCGATGCCTCGCGCATCTCGATGGGGCGGCTGCTGGCCTATCTGTTCGAGGTAACGGAACGGTTCGGCATGCAGACCCGAACCGAACTTATCCTGCTGCAGCGCACCATGGTGGTGGTCGAGGGCGTGGCGCGCTCGCTCAATCCGAACATGAACATCTGGCATGTGGCGCGCCCCGTCGTCGAGGATTACATCAAGAAATCCATCGGCCCGCGTGCGCTGATGAACGATCTTGCCCGCACCGCCCGCGTCATGGCGCGATTCGGTCCGCGCCTGCCGGGGATGGTCGAGGCGGCGCTGATGCGCGAGGCCGGCCCGCCTCCCCCGCCGGTGCGGCGACGGCGGCGCTGGCCGCTGCTGGTTCTGGCGACAATGCTTGCGCTGCTGATCGGGGCGGCCGCGGGGTTCGGGATCGCCCAGGTCACCTGAGCGCGGCGATTTCGCTTTCATAGGCCCATTCGATCCAGGGCAGAAGCGCCTCGACATCGGCTTTTTCCACCGTCGCCCCGCACCAGATGCGCAACCCCGGCGGGGCATGGCGATAGGCGCCGATATCAAAGGCCACTCCTTCGGATTCGAGCCGGGCGGTCAGATTCTGCACGAAAGCGCGCGAATCGCGGATCCGGGCATCGACAAGGCGCAGGCAGACGCTGGTGGTCGAACGCGTCGCGGAATCGCGGGCAAGGTTCTCGATCCAGTCGCGGCTTTCGCAGAATTCCCAGACCGTGCGGGCGTTCCCCTCCGCCCGGGCGACCAGCGCCGGCAGGCCGCCGATCTCGCGCGCCCAGCACAGCGCCTGCAGGTAATCCTCGACACAAAGCATGGAGGGCGTGTTGATGGTCTCGTCGCGAAAGATGCCGTCGATCAGGTGCCCGTCGCGGGTAAGGCGGAACAGCCGCGGCACCGGCCAGCGCGGGCGGTGGCTTTCCAGCCGCGCAACCGCGCGGGGCGAAAGAACCAGCATCCCGTGCGCCGCTTCGCCACCCAGCACCTTCTGCCAGGAGAACGTCACCGCATCGAGCCGCTCCCACGGCAGGTCCATGGCGAAGGCCGCGCTCGTCGCATCGCAAAGCACAAGCCCCCCGCGCCCGGCCGGGATTTCCGCACTTTCCGGTATCCGCACCCCCGAGGCAGTCCCGTTCCAGGTGAAGCAGACGTCGCGATCCCAGTTCACGGCGGCGAGATCGACGATGTCACCATAGGGAACGCGCCGGATTTCGGGTTCAAGGCCAAGCTGCTGCGCCGCATCCTCGGCCCAGCGCGCGCCGAATTCGTCCCAGACCAGCACCTCGAGCGGACGCGGACCGAGCAGGTTCCACATGGCCGCCTCGAACGCGCCGGTGTCGGATCCGGGCAGGATGGCGATGCGGTGGCTGTCGGGAATGCCAAGAATTTCACGGCTCTGATCAAGTGCGGTGCGCAACTTCTCGCGCCCGATGTCGGAGCGATGGCTGCGCCCGAGCGGCGCGCCCCGAAGACCGTCGAGCCGAAACCCCGGCCGCTTGGCGCAGGGACCCGAGGAAAACCGGGGATTTCCGGGGCGCTTTTGCGGGCGCTCGATCAGGGTGGCTCGCATGGTGGTTCGGTGGCTCCTTGCGGGAACGCGGACTGCGGCGCGGCCGCGCGCGAGTTGCGCTAGACCAGCGCGTAGAAGATCGCGCTGATGACGACAATCCCCGCCACCGTCACAAAGGCATTCGACACCGCACCGCGATAGGGGGCGAGCGCCGGTACCTTGTGGATCGCATACATGGGCATCAGATAAAGGATCGCCGCGATCACCGGGCCGGCCAGCGTCTCGATCATGCCGAGGATCGACGGATTCAGGATCGCGACGCCCCAGGTGGTGAAGAACACGAAGCCCGCGATCAGGTAATCCATCCGTCGCGTGGCGGCAAAGCGGTCACTGACCAGAAAGCCGCGCAGGATGCCCTTGAGCCCCTCGGCGGTGCCCAGATAATGCCCGAAAAAGGACGAGACGATGGCCGTGAAGGCGATCAGCGGCCCGAAATAGCTGATGAAGGGGCTGGCGTGGACATTGGCCAGATAGGACAGGATCGGCAGGTTCTGCTGCTTGGCCTCGGCCAGTTGCTCGGGCGAGAGCGCGAGCACGCAGGAAAACACGAACAGCATCACGAATCCGACCAGCATCACAGCGGTGTAGCGCAGGATCTGCCCGGCCTTCTGCGGCGCGGCGGCACCATATTCGCGCTGCAGCGCCACCGAGAACTGCGAGATCGCCGGCGAATGATTGAAGGAAAAGATCAGCACCGGCAGCGTCAGCCAGATCACCGGCAGGGCCTCGGAAACCGGCGTGGTCTCGCGCACCGCCGCGAGGTTCCATTCGGGGATCAGGTAAAGCGACAGGAAGATCAGGATCGCCACCAGCGGATAGACCAGCCATTGCGTCACCACCAGCATCGCCTTTTCGCCGGCGATCATGACCAGCATCATCCCCGCGATCAGCACCCCCGACAGGAGCCATCGCGGCAGCGGGGCCATGCCAAGCTGATTGACCAGAAAGCTGCCGGCCGTATTGGTGATGCCGACCCCATAGATCAGCACGATCGGATAGATCGCCAGGAAATAGAGAATGGTGATGATCTGCCCGCCGGCGGGGCCGAAATGTTCGGTGACGACCTCGGTGATGTCAGTTTCCGGCCTGCTGCCGGAACAGACGAAACGCGACAGCCCGCGATGCGAATAATAGGTCATGGGCCCGATCAGCAGCGCCATGGCGACCAGCGGCCAGAACCCGCCGAGCCCGGCATTGATCGGCAGGAACAGGATGCCGGCGCCGACGGCGGTTCCGAACAGGCTCAGCATCCAGACGGTGTCGTGGTGGCTCCAGGCGGGACCTGGCGCCTCATCCAGCGGGCGGGCTCGGGACGTGCCTGGCATCGCGATTCTCCTGCTTCGGGCCTGCTCCTCGTGGCGACCGGTCCGGCTGGCGGCGTGCTGTCGCATGGGAGTCCTGCACGGCCGGGGCGGCGTCACTGCAATGTATACTATGGAACACAATTTTCACGGCGGGTGCAAGAGACAGGGCCGCCCGGGACAGGTTGCCCGGGACAGGCGCCCGAGTCATGGCGCCCGGTTCACCGATGCGGGGGATTGGCGAAATATTCGTTGGTAAGCTTCACGACCAGCGGGCTGAGCAGCAGCAGCGAGATCAGGTTCGGGATCGCCATCAGCGCGTTCAGCGTATCCGCAACCAGCCAGGCGAAATCGAGGCTCTGGGTCGCGCCGAAGAACACGATGATCGTGAACACGACGCGGAACGGCATTGTCGAAACGGTGCCGAAGAGGAACTCCCAGCATTTCTCGCTGTAATAGGCCCAGCCAAGGATCGTGGTAAAGGCAAACAGCGCCAGCGCAAAGGCCAGCAGATAGCTGCCGAAGCCGGGCAGGGCGGTCTCGAACGCGGTCGAGGTCAGCGCGGCACCGGTCTCGCCATCGACCCAGACCCCGGTCACCATGATCGCAAGCCCGGTCATGGTGCAGACGATGATCGTGTCGATGAAGGTGCCCATCATCCCGACCACGCCGGAAAACACCGGGTCCGAGGTCGAACCGGCCGCCTGGGCGATGCCCGCGGTGCCAAGCCCCGCCTCGTTGGAAAAGATGCCCCGGGCCACGCCGCGCTGGATCGCCATCAGCACGGTCGAGCCAAGAAAACCGCCGGCGGCGGCGGTGCCGGTAAAGGCATCGGAAAAGATGGTCGCGAAGGCGCCCGGCACCCGATCCGCAAAGAGGACGAGAATCACCAGGACGCAAAGGATGTAGAAGATCGCCATTGTCGGCACGACCTTTTCGGCGACCGCGCCGATGCGCTTGATCCCGCCGAGAACCACGAGCCCGACCAGAAGGGTCAGGATCACGCCGGTGGCCCAGGGAGGCATGGAAAAGGCCTTGCCCATCGCCTCCGAAATGCTGTTGGCCTGCACCATGTTGCCGATGCCGAACCCGGCAAGCCCGCCGAACAGCGCGAAGACAAAGCCCAGCCAGTGCCAGCGCCGCGCCAGTCCGTTCCGGATCGCGAACATCGGCCCGCCCGAATGTTCGCCCCGGTCGTCCACCTCGCGGTATTTCACAGCGACCACGACCTCGGCATATTTGGTTGCCATGCCGACGAAGGCGGTGGCCCACATCCAGAACAGCGCTCCCGGCCCGCCAAAGGTGATCGCGGTCGCCACACCGGCGATGTTCCCGGTGCCGATGGTCCCCGACAGCGCGGTCATCAGCGCCGCGAAAGGGGTGATCTGCCCCTCGGCCTCGGCGCCGGGCTTGCGGCTGAGCCAGATCATCCGGAAGCCGTAGATGATCTTGGCGAGCGGCATGAACTTCAGCCGCACCTGCAGGTAAAAGCCGGTTCCCAGGATCAGGACGATCATGGGAATGCCCCAGACCAGATCGTTCAGCCAGCTGACCGCATTATGCAGATGTTCCATGGAACACACCTTTTACACTTGTTTGCACCTGCAGCGCGACCGGTCCGCAAATGGTCCGGCGCACCCCGTTTCGCATGGCCGGCCGGCCGCTGGTGGAGGAGCGTAACGGATTTGTTATCGCACGCAAAGAGTTTACGAGCAGATCGGCAAGGGGCGGACTCCGCCCGTGTCCGCGCCGGCTCAGGGGCCGGTGGCGGTCATCACCCAGAAGACATGCCCGTTCGCACCAAGCGCCGCGCCGAGCCCGATCTCGCGCAGATCTCCTGCCAGAAGATTGGCCCGATGTCCCCGCGACCCCATCCATGACGCGACGACATCATGACCGGGCGGCCCCTGCGCGACGTTTTCCCGCGCGCTTCCAAAGCCCTGCCCGGTGCGGGCCAGCCGGTCGGCAAGGCGGCTCCCGTTGCTGCCGACATGCGAAATCCGGCCCTGTGCCGCCAGGTCGCAGGCGTGATCCTGCGCCGCCCGGGCCAGTGCGGCAGAAGGCCGGAGCTGCACGAGCCCGGCCTGCAGGCGCAGCGTGTTGATCGACCGGATCACCTGCGCCACGACCTGCCCCGACGGATCCGGCGTCGTGCAGGGCGCGGCTGCCGCAGGCGCGGGCAGAAGCGATGCCACAAGCAATGCCGCGAACACGGCCCGGATCGAATTCATCCCCGCGCTCCCCTCCTGGAATTGCAACGAATTGCAACGCCCGTCCCTGTCCCGCAGAGTTCCGCAATCGCTACCGGAGCGCAAGGCCGACCGGTGCCCGTCCCGCATTTCACGAGCAGCGCACCGGGCGCGATGCCGCCAGGGTTGAGCGGGCGCAGCGCGCCGCGGGCCGGTGCGAGACGGCGCCGGCGAAGGCGGCCACACGCGCAGCCGGGACCGGAGCGGACCGGTCGCGCCGCAACCCCGGGCAGAAACCGCGCGGGACAGGCAAAAATCTTCCACCTGACTGAACTGTTACAACTTTTCGCCCTTGCTCGCGTTGTGTTGAAACGAGACGCGCCCTATAAGAAAACTCCGCAACCTAGCCGGGAAGCCCTGAGCGGATGAATTATGAAAGCCTGCTGATCACTCTCGTCATCCTGCCATTTCTGATGGCGGTTGCGGTAGTGACGCTGCATGCGCGCGCCCACAACGCGGGGGCATGGCTTGCCGGGATGACCATGGTGCTGATGCTGGCGATCCTGTCGGTTCTGGCGCCCGAGCTTTCGAACGGCCCGATCATCCGCAGCATCGACTGGGTCGATACGATCGGCCTGAACCTGCGGTTCCGGATCGACGCCTTTGCGGCGCTGTTCATCGGGCTGGTGGCGGGGATCGGGCTGCTGGTCGTGACCTTTGCCCATTGCTATCTTTCGTCCGAAGACCCGGCCCCGCGGTTCTATGCCAGCCTGCTCGGCTTTACCGGGGCGATGTCGGGGATCGTGCTTTCGGGCAACATCATCATGCTGGTCGTGTTCTGGGAGCTGACGACCTACATGTCGTTCCTGCTCATCAGTTACTGGAGCCAGAAGGCCGAGGCCCGCGACGGGGCGCGCCATTCGCTGATCGTGACCGCCTCGGGCGGGCTCTGCCTGCTGGCGGCGATGATCCTCCTGGGCGAGATCACCGGCAGTTACGAAATCGAATCCGTGCTGGAAGCGGGGGAGCAGATCCGGGAACACGCGCTTTATCTGCCGGTGCTGATACTGTTCCTGCTGGGCGCCTTCACCAAATCGGCGCAGTTCCCGTTCCATTTCTGGCTGCCCGGCGCCATGGCGGCGCCGACGCCGGTCAGCGCCTATCTGCATTCGGCAACGATGGTCAAGGCCGGGGTGTTCCTGATGCTGCGCTTTGCGCCGGCGCTGGCGGGCACCGACTGGTGGCTCTGGCTGGTCGCGGGAACCGGCATCATCACCATGACGATGGGCGCGGTCATCGCCATGTTCCGCTCCGAACTCAAGGAACTGCTGGCCTATTCCACCATCAGCCACCTCGGGCTGATCACCGCCCTGGCCGGGATCGGAACGCCCTTTGCGATCACCGTCGCGGTGTTTCACATCATCAACCACGCCATGTTCAAGGCCGCGCTGTTCATGATCGCCGGCATCATCGACCACGAAACCGGCGCGCGCGATCTGCGCCGCCTGTCGGGACTGGTCCGGCTGATGCCGATCACCGCGCTGCTCACGGCGCTCACCGCCGCGGCCATGGCGGGGCTGCCGTTCCTGAACGGATTCCTGTCGAAAGAGATGTTTCTCGATGCCGCCCATCAGTTGGGTGCGAACGGTTGGCCCGGCCAGATCTTCATCGCGCTGGCCGTGATCGGAGCGGCGGCCGGCGTGACCTATTCGCTGAAACTGGCGATCGGCGCCTTTCTCGGCCCGCCGCCCGACGATCTGCCGGTTGAAAAGCCGCACGACCCCCGCCCGCTGATGTGGCTGCCGGTTGCCGTGCTGGCCGCCGGCTGCCTGACCATCGGGCTGTTTCCCGGCGCCACCGAACGGCTGCTGTTTTCGGTCGGTTCGGCGATCATCGGGCCGCTTGCGCCGCAACTGCACATCCGGCTCTGGCACGGGCTGACCCCGGCGCTGATGATGAGCCTCGCGGCCTATGGCGGCGGCGCCCTGCTTTACGTCCTTCTGCGCCGCAGACCGCAGGAGCCGCGCGTGATGGTGCGCATCGACGCCGTCGCCATGTTCGAGCGCCTGCTGCAGGTCGCCACCCGCACCCTGCCGCAGATGCTGACCGCGGCGTTCGGCACGACCCATGTGCAGGTCCAGCTGCGCATCCTGGTGCTGCTTGCGGCGCTGATCGGGATCCTGGTGCTGCCGGGCACCCGCTGGTGGCCGCGGACCCCGGAAATCGGCCTGTCGGAAGTGCTCTTCGCGCTGTTGTGGCTGGTCGGCGGCGCCTGCGCGATCGGCGCGGCCTGGCAGGCAAAGTATCACCGCTTCGCCGCGCTGATCCTGATGAGCGGGGCGGGGATGGTCACCTGCGTGAGCTTCGTGTGGCTCTCGGCGCCGGATCTCGCGGTGACCCAGCTTCTGGTCGAGATCGTGACCACGGTGCTGCTGCTGCTCGGGCTGCGCTGGCTGCCGCAGCGCAACGAGCGCATCCCGGGCGACCGCGACATGCGGGCCCGAATCCGCCGCGGCAGCGACCTGCTGATCGCGATCCTGGGCGGCATGGGCATGACGGCGATGGCCTATGCGGTGATGGCGATGCCCTCGGGGCTGACCGTCGGCGACTGGTTCCTGCGCAACTCCTACGACGAGGGCGGGGGCACCAATGTCGTCAATGTCATCCTGGTGGATTTCCGCGCCTTCGACACGTTCGGGGAAATCACCGTTCTCAGCATCGTGGCTCTGACGGTCTTCGTGCTGCTGCGCCGCTTCCGCCCCGCCCCGGCGAGCGCCGGCGTCCCCAATTCGCAGCGGATCATGGACAGCGGCGGATCCACCGATTTCATGTATGTGACCGCGATCATCATGAACTGGGTCTTTGCCGCGACGGTCCTTGCCTCCGCCTACCTGTTCTTCCGCGGCCACGACCTGCCCGGGGGCGGTTTCGCTGCCGGTGTCACACTGGCCATCGGGCTTCTGCTGCAATATCTCGCCCGCGACGTCCGCTGGGTCGAGGCACGTATCATCGTCCTTCCCGTGCGCTGGATGGCGGCGGGGCTGACGCTGGCCATGCTGGTCGGGGTCGGGGCCTGGCTGTTCGGCTATCCCTTCCTGACCCAGCACGCGCAATATGTCGACCTGCCGGTGATCGGCCGTGCCCCGGCGGCGACGGCGCTGCTGTTCGACCTCGGCGTCTTTGCCACGGTGGTCGGCGCGACGGTGCTGATGCTGATCGCCATCGCCCACCAGTCGCTGCGGGTGCGCAAGGGCAGCGGCGTCGCGCTGGCCGATGTGGACCCCGAAGAGCCCGGGCCCGAACCGGCCGGAGCGGGCGGACCCCGGGAAGAGGCGGTGTGACATGCAGCTGATCCTGGCCATTGCAATCGGCGTGCTGATCGGATCGGGGCTCTGGCTGCTGATGCGGCCGCGCAGCTATCAGGTGATCATCGGCCTCTGCCTGCTGTCCTATGGCGTGAACCTGTTCATCTTCGGCATGGGCCGCCCCCGGATCGGCGCGCCGCCGGTCATGCCCAAGGGCGGCTTCGTCGATCCGACCGCCTATTCCGACCCGGTGCCGCAGGCGCTGGTGCTCACGGCGATCGTGATCGGCTTTGCCACCACGGCGCTGTTCCTCGTGGTGCTGATGGCCGCGCGCGGCGCGACCGGCACCGATCACGTCGATGGCGTCGAAAGCGCAAGGGTGCGCGAACCGGGCGAGGGGGGCCAGACATGACCCCGGACATTTCCTTTGAAACCACCATCCTCGCCAGCCCCGAGCATCTGCTGATCCTGCCGCTGCTGATCCCGTTCTTCGCGGGCACGCTGATGCTGTTCTACAGCGACAGCCGCCGCTGGCTGAAGCTCGGGATCGGGCTCGCCTCGGTGCTGGCGATGCTCTGGGTTTCGGTCGAACTGCTCGAGCGGATGCGGGGCGAGGGCGACATCCGGCTTTACCTGCTGGGCAACTGGCCGATGCCCATGGGAATCCTGCTGGTGCTCGACCGCCTGTCGGCGATGATGGTGATGCTGACCGCGGTGCTGGCCCTGCCGGCGCTGCTTTACACGGCGGCGGGCTGGCAGGGAAAGGGGCAGCATTATCATTCGCTGTTCCAGTTCCTCCTGGTCGGGCTGAACGGATCGTTCCTGACCGGCGACATCTTCAACCTGTTCGTGTTCTTCGAGATCATGCTCGCCTCGTCCTACGGGCTCGTGCTGCATGGGTCGGGGCCCGAGCGGATCAAGGCCGGGCTGCTTTACATCGCGATCAACCTCGCGGCCTCGCTGCTGTTCCTGATCGGGGTCGCGCTGATCTATGGCGTGGCGGGAACGCTGAACATGGCCGAGATCTCGCGCCTGCTGTCCGACCTGCAGATGGAGCAGCGGCCGCTGTTCCTGACCGGATCGGGGATCCTCGTGCTGGCGTTTCTGGTCAAGGCGGCGATCTGGCCCGCCTGTTTCTGGCTGCCGCGCACCTATGCCGCCGCCGCACCGCCCGCTGCGGCGATGATGGCGATCATGTCCAAGGTCGGGGCCTACGCGATCCTGCGGCTGTCGATGCTGTTCTATGCGCCCGGCTCGGGCGGGATCGAGGGGTTCGGGGGCCCGGCACTGGCCATCGCCGGCATGGCAACCATGGCTTACGGCGCCTTCGGCGTCCTCTCGGTGCCGCGCCTCGCCCTGAAGGCCGGCTATATCACGCTGATCTCGTCGGGAACGGTGGTCGCGATCACCGGCTTTGCACTGAACGGCGGCGGCGAACAGATGCTGGGCGGGGCACTCTACTACCTGTTCGGCTCGACCGTTGCGATCAGTGCGCTTTTCCTGCTGGCCGAGCCCCTCTCGCGCGAGGCCCCCGACGACAAGGAGGCCGACACCCAGGCCGAACCGGAAGAGCCCGAACATTTCTGGGGACCGATGGGCATGGACACGGTCGAGGACGATGACGCGCCGGCCATAACGCTTTCCGCCTCGACCATCGGTCTGGCGGTGTCGTTCATGATGCTGGCCGGGGTGCTGGCCGGAGTGCCGCCCTTTTCCAACTTCATCGGCAAGTTCGCCATGATCTCGGGCGTGGTGACCGGCGCCTCGGGGCCGACGGGGTCGGTGCCCGTGATCGCCTGGATCTTCATCGCCGTCCTGCTGACATCGGGATTCGCGGTGCTGGTCGCGCTGCTGCGATTCGGCATCGCGCGGTTCTGGGTGGCGCCCGGCGACCGGATCCCGGTGCTGGCACTGGAAAGCGCGCCGGTGATCATCCTGCTGGTGGTGCTGGTCGACCTGACGGTGCAGGGAAACCAGGCGATGCGCTATACGCAACAGACGGCCGCGGACCTGCTTGCGCCCCCGGCCTATGCCGATTCCGTTCTGACCTCGACCCCGACCGCCGACCCGGCCAAGGCCGAGGCAGCCGCGGAACGGGAAGCCGAAGGCGGCAGCGGGGAAGCCCCATGAGCCGCCTCGTGCCCCATCCGCTGATGTCGGCCACGCTGCTGCTTGCCTGGCTGCTGCTGACCCGGTTTTCGGTGGGCATGGCGCTGCTCGGGGCGGCGGTGGCGCTGATCGCGGGGCTCGCCATGGCGCCGCTCGGCATGCCAGCGGTGCGCATCCGCAACTGGACCAAGGTGATCCGGCTTCTGGGGATCGTTTCCGTCGATGTCGTGCGCTCGAACATCGCCGTGGTCCGGCTGATCCTGTCCGGGCCCGACGCCTGTGCCGCGCGGGCGAGCTTTCTCGAACTGGACATGTCCCTGCGCGACCGCCATGCGCTGACCGTGCTGGCGGTGATCATCACCTCGACACCGGGCACGACCTGGGTAGAATATGACCCCGAAAGCGGCCGGCTGATGCTGCATGTGCTCGACCTGATCGACGCGGCCTATCTCACCCGGCAGATCCACGAACGCTACGAGGCGCTTTTGCTGGAGATCTTCGAATGAGCCTGCTGTTCCTGCAGATCGCCTTTGTCTATGCGCAGGTCGCGCTCGGGGCGGCGCTGGTGCTGGCCTGCTGGCGGATGATGCTCGGCCCGCGGGCGCAGGACCGGGTGCTGGGCATGGACACGATGTATTTCATCGCGCTCCTGCTGATCATCGTTCTGGGGATGCGCTATGCCAGCCCGTTCTTTTTCGAGGCGGCGCTGGTGATCGCGCTGCTTGGTTTCGTGACCACGGTTTCGCTGGCAAAATTCCTCATGCGCGGCGAGGTGATCGAATGAGCCGTTTCGACGCCCTTCCCCCTCTTGTGCTGGTGCTGGTCGCGGTGCTGCTGATCCTCGGCTCCACCCTTGCCTTTCTGGGCGCGGTCGGGCTGATCCGCCTGCAGTCCTTCTATCAGCGCCTGCATGCGCCGACGCTGGGCACGACGCTCGGGGTGACGCTGATCGCGATGGCCTCGGCGCTGCTGTTTTCCTTTCTCGGCGGGCGCGTGGTCCTGCATGAGCTGGTGATCGTGGTGCTGGTGGTGGCCACGACCCCGGCGACGCTGATCACGCTGGGGCGCGCAGCGCTGCGGCGCGACCGCACCAAGGAGGATCCGACCCTGCCGCCGGTGCAGCGGGCGCACTTTACCCCACCTCGCGACTGACCGGACAGGGGCCCGTCAGCGCCGGCGTCCGCTCATTCGTCCCGCGCGCGGCATTCGCACCAGCGCACCCGGATCCGGCTGGATCACCGATCAGGCCGCCGGCCCGCGATGCACAGGCAGCCGCCGCGCGATACGCGATATCATCCAATCGTCCCGACGGCCTTTGAACACGAGCGAGGGCAGATGGCGGCGGCGGATCGGCGGCATGGCTCCTCCTGCCACGATCATTCGCGGTTTTCCAAGGATTTGCAGGCGGACCACCATGATTTCGGGGAACAAGACGACAATGCGGGCGTTGATGTCATGTAGCCCCGGCCCCGCCGTCGCAGGTGCGACACCAGGCCGCGACCGCAGGCGGGCCGTTTTCGCCCGCCGGGCCGGGGACCGAAACGATCGGTAAAGGAGGACACCATGGTTCCGCTGCTTCGCATCCTGTTGATTCATCTCTGGGTGGCCTGTGTTGCCGGCGTCGCCATGACGGCGGGGCTTGCGATGGGTGAAATCAACGTCTGGACCTTTGTCTGGGCGGGGGTGATCGGCCTGGTCATCGGCGTGCCCGCGGGGATGATAAACTGGGCCTGGCTGCGCCCGAACCGGGCCCGCACCATCGGCTGGACCCGGGAAATCGTGGATCGGTTCTGGCGCCGGAGAGCGCGGCCCGGCCCGCCCGTCGGCGCCGCAAACACCGCCCGTTCTGCGGATATGCCCCGCGCGGAAAGGCGCCTGCCCTGACAGCGGCACTTGGAGACGGCGGGCGGCGGCCTAGAATCGGGAGAGAGGCCGGCCGCAATCGCCGGCGCGCGTAACGGAGGAGGTCATGGAGCCGAAAAGCCTGGACGAAATCATCCGCAAGACCGCGCAGGTTTCGGAATTTGCCCGCAATGCGTCCGATTACCTGTCCGATGTCGAATTCGAACCCGACGAAACCGAAAGCATCGAAGCCGCCCTGCGGGACGTTCACCTGTATATCGAAAAGTCGCTGGCGCTTTACCCGGACAACTCATGGGTGAATGACGTTGCAGAGAAGATAAGGCAGGAAATGCACACGAGCCTGCTGGAGCGGGCAATAGAAACGCGTATCGGCGGCTGACGGACCGCGGCGTCAGACCCCCGGTGTCGCGGGCGCGGGAGCCAGAGACGGCGCGCCGGGGAGGGTTCGGGCCAGGCCGTCGGCCACCGCTTCGGCACTGCGCCGGTGATGAAAATCGGCCGCGACTCGCGCCCGCGACGCCCGGGCCAGCCGTGCGGCGCGCCCCGGATCTGCGATCAGCCCCGCGATTTCGTCGGCCATCGCCGCCGGATCCGAGGCGGGGACGAGAATCGCGTCATGGCCGCTGTCGATCAGTTCGTGATTGCCGCCGACATCGGTCACGACCACCGGCATCTCCATCGCCATGGCCTCCATGATCGCGACCGAGATGCCCTCGTTCAGGCTGGCCAGAGCGAAGATATGCGCCCGCTCCAGCGATTCGCGCACCACGGTTTCGCTGACTGCGCCCAGCAGCCGAACCTGATCGCCAAGCCCCCGCTGCACAATCAGGGCTTCTAGTTCGCGCCGATAGCCCGATCCGCCCTGTTCGTCCTCGCCCGCAATCTCGAGCCGTGCGTCAAGGCCGCGATCCCGCAGCAGCGATATGACCTCGACCAGATCGTCGTGCCCCTTCACCGCGTTGAGCCGCCCGCAGGAAAAGATCCGTATCGGACCGGTGGCGTCCGGCGCCTGCCAGGGCGTTGCGCGGCGGATCTGCTCAAGGTCCACCCCCATCGGCGCCAGGTTGATGACCGACGGAAGGTCCACGCCGATCTGCCGCTCGGCCTCGCGCATCAGCACCCGCGAGATGATCGTGGCAAAGCGTGCATGGCGCCATTTCTGCCGCTGATTGACGCCGTAGCCCTCGAGCGTCGGGCCATGCAGCGTGAGGCTGTAACCGGGACCGCCCAGGCGCTCGGCCAGCATGGCGATGTTCAGGCTGTCGGCGCAGCTATGGGTATGGACATGATTCCAGCCCTGCTGCCGCGCGATCCGCTTGAGCCGCGCCCCCATGAGCAGCAGGCCCAGCATGCGCAGCCGCTGTTTCGCACCCCCCGTCGTTTCCGCCCGCATGGCGGCGGCAATCCCGCGCAGGGCGCCGGCCGGGTTGCGCAGCATCTCGGCCAGGGCGGCGGCCATCCCCGCCATCCCGACCGGCAGGAGGTAACGGGTCTGGCGCTGCGCCTCGGCCGCCCAGGCATGCGAGGTCACGGCGCGCGGCGGCAGCCGGGTGGAAATCAGGTCGGTTTCGATCCCCAGTTCGGCCAGCGCCTGACGTTCACGCCAAAGGAATATATGGGTCTGCCCGGGAAATTCGGGAATGAAGAAACCAATTCGCAGCATATCGCCCCTCCGGCGCAAATGTCGTGTCGTCACACGAGGCCGAGCTGCCCGATCAAGCCCCGGCAGAGCAAGGCTGCCAACCACTCATGCCCGGACCCGTTCCCAACGCAAGGGAGTCCTCGGCGCCTGACCGGATGCTGCCACGATCCGGCCCGCCGAAAAAGCAGGATTTTCCGCACATTGTGCCATGCAGGGTCGCCGGGCGGGGGCGCTGCCGGGAAATCTGTCGGGCCGCCCCGGCGCTCACTCGCATGTCTGGTCGGAAAACCCTTCCGGTCTGCCCATATACATTGTGTTCGTGTCCAGCAACGGACGCTCGACGGCATCGAACGCATTTATCATCCGGGTTTCGACGAACGTCTTTCCGGCCTCTCCCGCCGGGCCGGAGTAATGGTAGGACAGGGATTTCGTCTCGCCGGGCTCGACACCGCCGGAAATGGAAAACGAGCTTTTGTCCTTGCTGATCGGAACCGACCTGCCGTCCTGCCTCACCACATATTCGAATTGAACCCCGCTGATGGCAAAGGAAAGGCCGTTGGTGATATCAAAGGTCAGGTTGTGTGAATAAGCGCCTTTTTCCACCCGCACATTGGAAAGGGCGATCCGGTCATTCAGGCATTGCTGTTGGGCTGCAAGCGCCTCGGCCTTCCTTTGCTTTTCGGCTTCTGCGGTCGCGGCCGCATCCGCCTGGGCCGCGTCCCGTGCCGCAAGGGCGGTTGCCTTCGCCTTTACTTCATCGACCGTAACCCCCGACATCCAGACGTTCATCCCGTCATAGAAGCTGTCGCCCAGTTGCCCCATGGCCATGAGTTGAGGAAAGCCCGGCTCGGCTGCGCCCGTGACGGGATTCCTTTCCATCAGGATCGCCAGAAGCGCTTGCCCGAATGCCTTCTTGTCGTCGGGTGACATATCCCTTGTCACCGCGTCCACGGATTTCTGCATCGTTTCAACAGACGAGAAATCCAGCTCCTTGTCGCCGCCCCATGGCCAGGCAATGACGGGGCTGGCAAATGTCAATGAACCAACAAGCACAAGTGTAACAACTCTCATTCACGTCTCCAGCACGGGCCATGTCACTCCCGAAGCAGTTTTGCCTCTTGTCGATTGAAGATCAAGAATTGGTGACTGCCCGTTGCCTGATGCGCGCGAGCCCGATGCCAAGCGCCGAAAAGATGGCGCCGGACATTGAACGCCTGTCCCTCGGCATTGGCTGACATGTCGGATCATCGTCGTGAGGAATGGTGCCGATGAAGGGACTCGAACCCCCGACCCACGCATTACGAATGCGTTGCTCTACCAGCTGAGCTACATCGGCCCCGTGTGCGCGTGCGCCGCCGGCGGCGTCGCGCGCAGCGCTGATAGCACCGGTGCGGCGCTCTGGAAAGCGTTATTTCCGCGCCGCGTCGCCGCTTTTGTCCGTGCCGCCCTGATCGGGATCGCCGGCGCGCGGCAGATCGACAAGATTGGCCTCGGGTATCGGGCCCAGGTCCGGGGCACCGCCGGGGCCGGGTTCCGGGTCCGGCCCTTCCCCCGGATCGCGGTCGATATCGGGACCCGGATCGCGGCCGACGATCAGTGGCAGGAGGCTCGATTGCACCACGCTTGCCGGCACGTCGCCGCCCGGGCGCGGGGATTCGGACGCTTTCCAGCTCAGAGTGTCGAAGCTCTGGCAGTTGCTGCAGATCGGCGCCCATTCCGCATGGGCATGCCGGCAGTTCTCGCAGACCCAGCGCGGGCCGCGCGGCGCGTTCAGCGCACGGGTCAGCCAGCCCTCGACCACCGCATCCGACGCGCCTTCGCCGCGCGCGACGGCCGCCATCAGGGTAAAGGCCCGCGCATCGCCGTCACCGTCCGTCAGATCGCCGAGCGCGCGGCGCGCCTCGGGAAAATCCTCGGCGGCGATATTCAGTTCGGCCCGCAACAGGCGGGTTTCCTGATGATAGGGATGGGTGCGGGTCAGCGCCTCGAAGCGCGAAAGCCGCTCCTGCGGGGTCTCGGCGGGGCGGATTTCGGCGAATGCGGCGGCCAGATCGGGGTGCGGGCGGACCTCCCACGCCTTGCGGATCACCTTTGCCGCCTTGCGCTGCTGGTCCTGCGCGATATAGGCGCGCGCGGCCATCACCGCCGCCGGGATCAGGTCGGGCGACAGCCGGTTCGCCTCGATCGCGCTTTCCTGTGCCGCAACCCCCGCATCGGTCCGGATCACGTCGCGCGCTTCGGACAGCGCCAGCACCGCGTCGCGCCGCGTATAGACGTCCTTCGGGATCGTGCCCGAGCGGCGCTTCGCGCTCAGGGTCTGGCGGGCGCCCGCCCAGTCATGGGCCTGCGCCTGCAGCCGCAGCAGGATGTCCTGCGTTTCCTCATGGGCGGGCTTCAGCGCCAGTGCCCGTTCCGCCAGCTTGCGCGCCGTCTCGCGATCGCCCTTCGCAAGCCGCTGCCGCAATGCGCCGCGCACGCCGACGAAACGGGTGTGATCATTCTCGATCAGCTTGCGATAGCTTTCGGCGGCAAGCGCGGTCTCGCCGGAAAGCTCGGCGGCCTGCGCCTTGAGCAGTTCGGCAAGCGCCGGATCGTCAAGGTATTTCTCGACCCGGCGCGCTTCCTTCAGCGCGGCGCGCCCCTCGCCCGAGGCCAGCGCCAGCACCGCCTCGGTCACCGCCCGCAGCCCGCGTTTCTCGCGCTTGCGCTCGAAGCGGCGTGACAGCGCGGTCTCGTCCCCCTTGAGAAAACGGAACAGCGCCACCAGCCCGGACAGCACCAGCAGCAAAAGCCATACCGCGACAACCAGCAGCAGCAGCGCGATCACCGTGTGCAGCGGGCCGAAGGTATATTCGGTGCCGGCCATGGTGACCTGCACGCCGCCTTCGATGTCCATGAGGTGGCTCGCCCCGAGCGCAAGCGCGCCGATGACGGCGATGAACAACAGGATCTTGATCAGCGACCAGAGCATTGCATGTCCTTCAGTTGCTGTTCAGGCTCTGCGCCAGATCGTCGGCGGCCCGGATGGCGGCAAGGCGGCCCTCGGCGCGGGCGCGCCACTCCGCAAGGGCGGGTTCTGCTGTCTCGGGAAGCATGTCGAGTTCCTCCAGCGCCGCTTCGAGGTTGCCGCCGTTCAGTTCGGCCTCGGCGCGCGACAGGATCGCGTCGGGGTCGTCACCTTCGCGCGGGGCGACCGAGCGGGCACCAAGCTGGCGCTGCAGGAAGGTGCCGAAGCTGCGCGAGCCGTCATCCTGCGCCCGCACTGCAGCCAGCGCCTCGCGCGCGGCAGGCGGGAATTCGGACTGAAGCGCATTCAGCGTCGCGACCCCCTCGGCAGCGCTTCCGGCAAGTGCTGGCGGGGGCGAAAGTCCGGTCCCGTCCAGCATGCGCAACTGGTCCGCATAGGGACGCCCGGAATCGAGCGCCGCCCGGATCTGCGCCAGCACATCGCGCCCGGTGGCCGCCTGCGCGGCACTTTCGGCCGCCGCTTCGCGGGCACGGGCCTCGGCGTCGATGCGCCGTGCCTCGGCCAGCAGGGTTTCCATCTCGGCCCGCTGGTCGGACATCTGCTCGGCCACCTGGTCCGACATGGTTTCGCGCAGCGTGTCGAGCCTGACTTCCCAATCCGCGGCGAGTTCATCCGGGGCGGCGCCCGCAGGGCGATTGCCCAGCCGCTCGATACGCTCGTCGAGCGCGGCGATGGCCGTGTCGGTATCATCAAGCCGACCGGAAAGTTCGGCGATCTGGTCGGAAAGCGGCTCGGTCAGCGCGGACATGTCGGGGCCGGTGTCATCGGCATTGTCCTCTCCGACCATGGCCTGAAGGCTGTCGATCCCGGCCCGCAGGTCGCGGATGGCCTCGTCCCGGGCGGCGATTTCGCCGCGCAGATCGGCCAGGTCGCCGCTTTGCGCAGAGGAACGGAGGTCTTCGGGCAGGAAACGGTCGATCAGATCGGCCCGACCGGCGAAAAAGCCGAGAAGCGCCGCGAGAACCCCGCCAAGAAGCGCCGGAAGAAACCCGCCGCGCCGCTGCCCGGCGGCTCGCTCGTCCTGTGTGTCCAGCCCCGGCAGGGCACCGGGCACGTCCGTTTTGTCTGCTGCGGTCTTGTCCGCAGCGTCCTCCGGCCTGTCGTCGATGAGGGATTCGGCGGGAGATTCGGCAGAGGATTCGGGCGCCGGCGGCGTGGAACCGGCCGCACCCGTTGCCCAGGGGTCGGATTTCCGGGCACCGTCAAAGCTGCCCGGCGTTGCGGGCCGGTCGGGCGTCTCCGGATCGGGCAGGTCCCCGCCGGGCGTCGCGTCATCCGCACCGTTATCCCCGCCCCCATCCGTGACCGGCACCGCGGGCGACACATCGGGGCGAGGCACCTCCGCACCGGAGTCGTTCGTCTCGTCCGGTGTTGCGCGGGCATCGGGCCGGGGGGATTCAGCGGGTTTTGCGGTTGTGTCCGTCTCGTTCTCGGCCTTGTCGTTGCCATTGGGTTCAGAGTCGGTCTTGTCGGCCACCTTGCTGGTCCTTCCTGGTCCTGACCCGGATATTGCTTGCTGCCTTCGGAGACCTTACTTCGCACCCCGGCAAGCCTCAACCCTGCCTATGGAATTTGCGCCATCCCGGCCAGCCGGCTGACTGCATCGGCAAGCGCCCCGGCGGTCGGGCGGGTGGCGATGACAAGCTGCTCCGGCTTCATTGCGCGCAAGGGGCGGGCGGCGGCCTCGCTGATCGCGGCGAGCCGGAGAGCCCCGGCCGAGCCCTCCCTTGCCGGCGCGCTTTGGACGAATTGCTGCGCGGTGCGCGGAGAGAAAAGCGGCGCGATCACCACGCCCGGCCCGGCAAGAAGCGCCTGCGCCCTGTGGTCGAGTTCAAGAAGCTCCTGCTCGTAGATCACCTGCACCCGGAGTTCGCAGCCGATGGGCGCGAGCGCCCCGGCGATGTCGGCGCTGCCATGGCGTCCGCGCAGATGCAGAAGCGGCCCCTCCGGGGGGTCGGCCTGCATGGCGGCGATCATCTCGGCCGCGTTTTCACCAAGCATTACCGCTTGCCACCCGGCCTCGCGCGCCTTTCGCGTGGTCCAGGCACCGACGCAGTAAACCGGCAGATCGCGCCGTTCTGTCAGGCCCGACGCGGTGGCAACGCCGTTTTCCGATGTGAACACGATACCGCGCGCATCACCAAATTCGACCCTCGGCGTCAGCGGCACGATCCGCAGCAGGGGAGAGTGATGCACCGCGAGCCCATCACGCAGCACGGCGGGCAGCGCGGCGACGAACCGTTCGCTCGCGGCCGGGGGGCGGGTCATCAGCAAGGTGGGTTTCGCCATCGCGGCGCCCCTCTCGGGATTGTTTGCGAGCGTTGCGGATGTTACCTGCGCAGCAATCGGGTTGCAACGGGCGGGCAGATGCCCCGCACAGGATGATGACGGTAACGGTTCTGGGGCTGGAAAGCAGTTGTGACGACACCGCCGCCGCCGTGGTGCGTGGAACGTCCGGCAAGGCACGGATCCTTTCCTCGGTGGTTCACGGACAGGATGCGCTTCATGCCGGTTACGGCGGCGTCGTGCCCGAGATCGCGGCGCGCGCCCATGCGGAAAAGCTGGATCTCTGCGTGATGCGGGCGCTGGCCGAGGCGGGCGTGACCCTTGGCGATCTTGACGCGGTCGCGGTGACGGCGGGCCCCGGGCTCATCGGCGGGGTGCTCGCCGGGGTGATGTGCGCGAAAGGCATCTGCGCCGCGACCGGCCTGCCGCTGATCGGGGTGAACCATCTGGCCGGGCATGCGCTCACCCCGCGCCTGACCGACGAGGTTGCCTGGCCCTACCTCGTTCTGCTGGTATCGGGCGGGCATTGCCAGTTCCTGATCGCGCGGGGACATGACGATTTCACCCGGCTCGGCGGCACCATCGACGATGCGCCGGGCGAAGCCTTCGACAAGGTTGCGCGCCTTCTCGGCCTGCCGCAGCCCGGCGGCCCCGCAGTCGAATCCGAAGCCCGGAAGGGCGATCCGGCGCGATTCGCCTTTCCGCGCCCGCTGCTTGACCGGCCCGGGTGCGATCTGTCCTTTTCCGGGCTGAAAACCGCGCTGCTGCGCCAGCGTGACCTGATCGTGCGCGAAAAGGGCGGCATCACGCGGCAGGACCGCGCCGACCTCTGCGCGGGGTTTCAGCAGGCGGTCGCGGATGTTCTGGCCGAGAAATCGCGCCGCGCGCTTGCCCATTATACCGCGCTTGCGCCCGCCGCCCCGATCATGGCCGTGGCCGGCGGGGTGGCGGCGAACGGCGTGATCCGCGCGGCGCTGAAAGAAGCCTGCGCCGGGGCGGGGGTTGAATTTCTTGCACCCCCGCTTGCGCTCTGCACCGACAATGCGGCCATGATCGCCTATGCCGGAATCGAACGCCATCTTGCCGGGGCGCATGACGACATGACGCTTTCGGCGCGGCCGCGCTGGCCGCTCGACGGCAGGGCCCCGCCCATGCTGGGCAGTGGCCGGAAAGGAGCACGGGCATGAACATCAGCGTGATCGGTGCGGGCGCCTTCGGCACGGCGCTGGCGATCTCGCTCGCGGCGAAGGGGCCGGTGCGGCTCTGGGCGCGCGACGCCGGGCAGGCCCGCGAGATGCAGGAGCGGCGCGAAAACGCCCGTTACCTGCCCGGCATCGCCTTCCCGCCGGGGCTGGAGGTCGGCGCCGATTTCCCGCAAGGGTCCGAACATGCGATCATGCTGCTGGCGGTGCCGATGCAGCAGTTGCGCGGGGTTCTGAACGAACGCGCAGAGGCCCTCGACGGGGCGGTGCTGGTGGCCTGCTGCAAGGGGATCGAGCTCGGCAGCGGTGCCGGCCCGTTGTCGGTGATCACCGACACGCTCCCCGGTGCTCCCCACGCCCTGCTCACCGGGCCGAGCTTTGCCAGTGACATCGCCCGCGGCCTGCCGACCGCGCTGACGCTCGCGGCAAGTGATGCGGCACAGGGCCGCCGGCTGCAGGAGCGGCTTTCGACCCGCAATATCCGGCTTTATCGCACGACGGACGTGATCGGGGCCGAGCTTGGCGGGGCGCTCAAGAACGTGGTGGCGATCGGCTGCGGCGCGGCGATCGGGGCCGGGCTCGGCGCCAGCGCACGGGCGGCGCTGATGACGCGGGGCTATGCCGAAATGCAGCGCATGGCGCGGGCGATGGGGGCACGGACGCGCACGCTTGCCGGGCTTTCGGGATTCGGGGATCTGGTCCTGACCTGCACGTCCGAACAGTCGCGGAACTATCGCCTCGGGCTCGCCATCGGCGGGGGGCGGGAGTTCGACTCCGGCATCACCGTCGAGGGGGCGGCAACCGCAAGGGCGGTCGCGGCGCGGGCCCCGGATCTGGGGCTCGACATGCCGATCACCGATACGGTCGTGGCCCTGCTCGACCGGCGGGTGACGCCGGCGGATGCGATGGCGAGGCTGCTTGCCCGGCCGCTGAAAGAGGAATGACCGCCGGTCCGCTGCGGATCCGGCACCGCGCCAGTTACCGGTCCGGCCAGAATGTTTTGCAAACGAGTCGCATTTCGCTTGACGATTGAGAATGAGTTGCATTTACATGCTCTATCTGTCAGTGGAAAACGGGAAGGATCCCCCATGTCGTCAAGATTTGCGCATTTCCTCGGAACGGTGGCCGCCGGTGCGATGCTGGCCGGGCCGGCTGCGGCGGACGAGTCGCGCATGAAGGTGGTCACGACCTTTACCGTTCTGGCCGACATGGCAAGGAATGTGGCCGGTGACGCGGCCGATGTGGTCTCGATCACGGTGCCGGGGGCCGAGATTCACGAATACGAGCCGACGCCGCGCGACATCGTGCGGGCGCAGGATGCAGATCTGATCCTGTCGAACGGGCTGGGCCTGGAACGCTGGTTCCAGAAGTTCCTGGATCAGCTTGGCGACCTGCCCTCGGCCGAGGTGTCGGCAGGAATCGAGCCGCTTTCGATCTCGGGCGGGGAATACGACGGCAAGCCGAATCCCCATGCCTGGATGGGGCTCGAAAACGCGGTGATCTATGTCGACAACATGCAGGCCGCCCTTGCCGCGAACGACCCCGACAATGCCGAAGCCTATGCCGCCAACGCCGATGCCTACAAGGAAAAGCTGCGGGCCGAGCTCGACCCGCTGCGGGCGATCATCGCCGCGGTTCCCGAGGAAAACCGCTGGCTGGTCAGTTGCGAGGGGGCCTTCAGCTATCTGGCCCGCGACCTCGACATGCAGGAGCTGTTCCTCTGGCCGGTGAATGCCGACCAGACCGGCACGCCGAAACAGGTCAAGCAGGTGATCGACGGCGTGCGGGAACACGATGTCCCGGCCGTGTTCTGCGAAAGCACGGTGAACAGCGCCCCGGCGAAGCAGGTCGCGCGCGAAACCGGCGCGGCCTTTGGCGGTATCCTCTATGTGGACAGCCTGTCAAAACCGGACGGTCCGGTGCCGACCTATCTCGACCTGCTGCGGGTCACGACCGAAACCATCGCCAGAGGGCTTTCCGGCGCCGAAAAGGATGCAAGATGACGCGTGAAAGCCCCGGCTCGATGCAGACGGCCCCGCGGCCCCGGGCCGGCGAAGACGCGCCCGGCGGCGGAATCACCGCGCGGGACGTGACCGTGACCTATCGCAACGGGCACACCGCCCTGCGCAACGCCAGTTTTGCGATTCCGAAGGGAACCATCACCGGCCTGGTCGGAGTCAACGGAGCCGGGAAATCGACCCTGTTCAAGGCGATCATGGGCTTCGTGCCGGTTGCAAAAGGGGAAATCCGCCTGCTCGGGCGCTCGATCCGCGAGGCGCTCAGGCAGAATTTCGTCGCCTATGTCCCGCAGGCCGAAGAGGTGGACTGGTCCTTCCCGGTGCTGGTCGAGGACGTGGTGATGATGGGGCGCTACGGGCATATGGGCTTTCTGCGCCGCCCATCGGCAGCCGACCGGGCGGCGGTGGATGCGGCGCTGTCCCGCGTGAACATGCAGGACTATCGCCACCGCCAGATCGGCGAGCTTTCGGGGGGTCAGAAAAAGCGGGTCTTTCTGGCGCGCGCGCTCGCGCAGGAGGGGCGGGTGATCCTGCTTGACGAGCCCTTCACCGGCGTGGACGTCAAGACCGAGGAACAGATCATCGCCCTGCTGCGCGAGTTGCGGGCCGAGGGGCGGGTGATGCTGGTCTCGACCCACAACCTCGGCTCGGTGCCCGAATTCTGCGACCGGGTGGTGCTGGTCAAGGGCACGGTGCTGGCCCATGGCCCGACCGGGACGACCTTTACCCGCGCCAACCTCGAACGCGCCTTCGGCGGTGTGCTGCGCCAGTTCACGCTGGGCGGCGAGGCCCTGCACGAGGATGACGACCGCCGCCGCGTCACCATCTACAGCGACGACGAACGGCCGCTGGTCCATTATGCCGATCGCATCCATACGCAGGAGGGCGGGCCGTGACCTCGTTGCTTGAGCCGTTCAGCTACGGCTACATGACCAATGCCATGTGGGTTTCGGCGCTGGTCGGCGGCGTCTGCGCCTTCCTGTCCGCCTTTCTGATGCTCAAGGGCTGGTCGCTGATCGGCGATGCGCTTTCGCATTCGGTGGTGCCGGGGGTGGCGGGCGCCTATATGCTGGGGCTGCCCTTCGCGCTTGGCGCCTTCATCTCGGGCGGGCTTGCGGCGGCGGCCATGCTGTTCCTGTCGAACCGGTCCGGGCTCAAGACCGACGTGGTGATCGGGCTGATCTTTTCGGCGTTCTTCGGGCTCGGCCTGTTCATGGTGTCGATCCGGCCCATGGGATTTTCGGTGCAGACCATCACCATGGGCAACATCCTTGCGATCACGCCGCAGGATACGCTGCAACTGGCCATCATCGGGCTGACCTCGCTGGCCGTGCTGCTGGCCAAGTGGAAGGATCTGCTCGTGGTGTTCTTTGATGAAAACCACGCGCGCTCGATCGGTCTGCACCCGCGCCTGCTCAAGGCCGTGTTCTTCACCCTGCTGTCGGCCTGCGTCGTGGCGGGGATGCAGACGGTCGGGGCGTTTCTGGTCATCGCGCTCGTGGTGACGCCGGGGGCCACGGCCTATCTGCTCTGCGACCGCTTTCCGCGGCTGATCCTGCTCGCGGTGCTGATCGGCACGCTGACCAGCTTTCTCGGCGCCTACCTGTCCTATTTCCTGAACGGCGCAACCGGCGGCATCATCGTCTGCCTGCAGACGCTGATCTTTCTGGCGGCCTTTGTCTGGGCGCCGAAACACGGGCTGCTGGCGGCCCGCGCCCGGGCACGGCAGGCATCGAGGGACGAAGGGGTGCGGCCATGATCGACCAGATCCTTCTGCCGTTCCAGTTCCCCTTCATGCGGGATGCCTTCCTGATCTCGGCCATCGTGGCGGTGCCGACGGCGCTACTGTCCTGTTTCCTTGTGCTGAAAGGCTGGGCGCTGATGGGCGATGCGATCAGCCATGCGATCCTGCCGGGCGTCGTGCTGGCCTATATCCTCGGGCTGCCGCTGATCCTCGGCGCGTTCGGTGCCGGGATGGTGACCGCGCTCGCCACCGGCTATCTGGCCGAGAACAGCCGCGTCAAGCAGGACACCGTCATGGGGGTGGTGTTTTCGGGCATGTTCGGGCTGGGGATCGTGATCTACACTTGGATCAGTTCGGACGTGCACCTGAACCATATCCTGTTCGGCAACATGCTCGGGGTGAGCACGCAGGATCTGTGGACCGCCGGCACCATCGCCGCCGTGGTTTCGGCGCTTCTGCTGCTGAAATGGCGCGACCTGATGCTGCACGCATTCGATCCGGCGCAGGCGCGGGCCTCGGGGCTGCGGGTGGGGCTGCTGCATTACGGGCTGCTGACGGCGCTTTCGCTGACCATCGTCGCGGCGATGACCTCCGCCGGGCTGATCCTGGCCGTGGCGCTGCTGATCGCCCCCGGCGCCATCGCCTTTCTTATCACCCGCAGCTTCGGCCGGATGCTGGCCGTTGCCGCGCTGGTCTGCCTCGGCGCCAGTTTCGCGGGTGTCTATCTCAGCTTCTTCATCGACAGCGCGCCGGCGCCGACGGTGGTGCTGATCCTGACCGGCTGTTTCCTGATCGCCTTCGCGCGCAACAGCCTGCGGATGCGCCGGGCATCACAGCGCGCCTGAACCGTGATCCCGAACTGAAAAAGCCGGGCCCCGCTGGTGCCCGGCTCTTGTGCATATGGGTCGAAACCCGGTCAGTAACGGTAATGATCGGGCTTGAAGGGCCCCTCGGCCTCGACCCCGATATAGGCGGCCTGTTCGCTGCTCAGCGTGCTGAGCTTGACCCCGATCTTGTCCAGATGCAGCCGCGCGACCTTTTCATCAAGATGCTTGGGCAGCACATAGACCTTGTTTTCATAGGCATCGCCACGGGTCCACAGCTCGATCTGCGCCAGCACCTGGTTGGTGAAACTGGCCGACATGACAAAGCTCGGGTGGCCGGTGGCGTTGCCGAGGTTCAGAAGCCGCCCTTCGGACAGGAGGATGATACGGTTGCCGCCCGGCATCTCGATCATGTCCACCTGGTCCTTGATCGGCGTCCACTTGTGGTTCTTGAGCGCCGCCACCTGAATTTCATTGTCGAAATGGCCGATGTTGCCGACGATCGCCATGTCCTTCATCGCACGCATGTGTTCGACCCGGATCACGTCGCGGTTGCCGGTCGCGGTGACGAAGATATCGGCCGAGGAAACCGCATCCTCGAGCGTCGTCACCTCGAACCCGTCCATCGCCGCCTGCAGGGCGCAGATCGGGTCGATTTCGGTCACTTTCACACGCGCGCCGGCCCCGCGCAGGCTGGCCGCCGACCCCTTGCCGACATCGCCATAGCCGCAGACCACGGCGGTCTTGCCGGCCATCATCGTGTCGGTGGCGCGGCGGATGCCGTCGACCAGGCTTTCCTTGCAGCCGTACTTGTTGTCGAACTTCGACTTGGTGACCGAGTCGTTGACGTTGATCGCCGGGAACGGAAGCTGCCCCTTCTCGACCATCTGGTAAAGCCGGTGCACGCCGGTCGTGGTTTCCTCGGACACGCCGCGGAGCTGGTCGCGCTGACGGGCGAACCAGCCCGGAGTTTCCGCGATGCGCTTGCGGATCTGGGCAAAGAGCGCCTCTTCCTCTTCGCTGGTGGGGTTCGCGATCAGATCCTCTTCGCCCGCCTCGACCCGCGCGCCGAGCAGGATATAGAGCGTCGCATCGCCCCCGTCGTCGAGGATCAGGTTCGCGCCGCCGTCGAACTGAAAGATCCGGTCGGCATAATCCCAGTATTCGGCCAGCGTCTCGCCCTTGACGGCAAAGACCGGAACGCCCGTCGCGGCAATCGCCGCCGCCGCGTGATCCTGGGTCGAGAAGATGTTGCACGACGCCCAGCGCACCTCGGCCCCGAGCGCGGTCAGCGTCTCGATCAGCACCGCCGTCTGCACCGTCATGTGCAGGCTGCCGGCGATCCGCGCGCCCTTGAGCGGCTTTGCCGCGCCGTATTCCGCGCGCAGCGCCATGAGGCCCGGCATTTCGGTTTCGGCAATGTCGAGTTCCTTGCGACCGAATTCGGCCAGCGAAATGTCCTTGACGATATAATCTGTGCTCACGGGGTCCACTCCAGCTGTTTGCGCCGCTCTATCACCCTGCGGGGGCTGGCACAATCCATGCGGGTTTACACCGCGGGGCCGGGGAATTATCGAGGCCGGAAACCCTTTGGGACCCGCACCCGGACGACGCGATGAAACAGCCCCGCGCCTGGCAGCGCATGCTCTCGGGACGCAGGCTCGACCTGCTGGACCCGACGCCGGTCGATATCGAGATCGAGGATATCGCCCACGGCCTTGCCTTTGTCGCGCGCTGGAACGGGCAGACACTGGGCGATCACGCCTATTCGGTTGCCGAACATTCGCTTCTGGTCGAGACGCTGTTTGCCCGCATCAGCCCGGAAGCAGGGCCGAAATGGCGCCTGTCCGCGCTGCTGCACGACGCGCCGGAATATGTGATCGGAGACATGATTTCTCCGGTCAAGGCAGCGGTCGGCCCCGCCTATGAGGATCTCGACCAGCGGCTTGCCGCGGCGATCCACCTGCGCTTCGGCCTGCCGGCGGTGCTTCCGGCGCCGATACGGCGCCAGATCAAGCAGGCCGACCGGATCAGCGCCTGGATAGAGGCCACGGCGATCGCCGGTTTCTCGCTGCCGGAGGCGAACCGCCTGTTCGGCAAGCCCCCGCCCGGCCTGACCGAGGGGCTCGGGATCACGCTGCGGCCGCCCGCGCAGGTGCGCGCGGCCTATCTGGGGCGGCACGGCGCGCTCATGGCGCAGATCTAGCTGACGGCGGGCCCACGGCTTTACAGCGGCTTCGGGATGCCCCTATCCTCACCGGCAAGAGACCCCGCATTCAGGAGACCGCCATGCGCCCCGCCCTTGGTATAGTCCTGCTCGTCCCGCTGCTGGCCTGTTCCGGGACGGAACCGGCCGGTGATCCGGCCGACGACGGGTTGAGAGCCCGGCAGGAGGCCGCCTGTACCGCGGCGATCACGGAACACATCAGGCAGCCGCCCGAAGCCATCACCTCGCGCCGGGTGTCCGAAACCGGCGGACGGGCCCAGGTCGAGGCCCGGGATGGCGACCGGCTGCATATCTGCGATGTCGATGCGGCCGGGACCGTGCTGGATTACCGCCACCCGCGCCCGTGACCCCCTGAAGACGCAGGACGCCCCGATCCCCTGCGAAGGATGATACCGACATGACCACGACTTCCGAACAGGCGCTTTCGCCCGAGGACATCGCCCGCTTCGGTGAGGATCCCGGGCGCAGCTTTGCCGCCAATCTTGCGAGGGTGCAGGACCGCATCCACGCGGCCAGCCGGCAAAGCGGGCGCGCGGCGGATTCGGTCCGGCTGCTGCCGGTGACCAAGACCGTGCCGGCCCATGTGCTGCGCCTGGCCCACGCCGCCGGAGTGCACGACTTTGGCGAAAACAAGCTGCAGGAAGCCCGCGACAAGCAGGCGGCGCTTTCCGATCTTGCGATCCGCTGGTGCATCATCGGCCACCTGCAGACCAACAAGGTGAAATATCTAGTCCGCTTCGCCGCCGAATTCCACGCGCTCGACAGTATCCGGCTTGCCGAGGCGCTGAACCGCCGGCTGGACCAGGAGGGGCGCGACCTCGACGTTTACGTGCAGGTGAACACCTCGGGCGAGGACAGCAAGTTCGGCCTCGCGCCCGATGCGCTCCTGCCCTTTGTCGAACGCCTGCCCGATTACCCGCGTCTGCGCCCCAAGGGGCTGATGACGCTTGCCGTGTTCAGCAGTGATCACGAACGTGTGCGGACCTGCTTCCGCCTTCTGCGCGATCTGCGCGACAAGGCGGTGGCGGTTCATCCCGAGATTGCGCAGCTCTCCATGGGGATGTCGGGCGATTACGAACTGGCGATCGAAGAGGGCGCCGATGTTGTGCGGGTCGGGCAGGCGATCTTTGGCCCGCGCCCCACCAATGACGCCTTTTACTGGCCCGGATTCGCCCCGGAAGGAAGCGGCTGAACCGATTGGGCCGCCGCTCAGCGCGGGCTGCGCTTGGCCAGGATCCGCTGCAGGGTGCGCCGGTGCATGTTCAGGCGGCGCGCGGTCTCGCTCACGTTGCGGTCGCAAAGCTCGTAAACCCGCTGGATATGTTCCCAGCGCACACGGTCGGCGCTCATCGGGTTTTCGGGCGGCGGCGGCAGTTCGTCCGGCCCGGCAAGCAGCGCATGGGTCACATCGGCGGCATCGGCGGGTTTGGAAAGATAATCGGTGGCACCGATCTTGACCGCAGCGACGGCGCTGGCGATCGCGCCGTATCCGGTGAGCACCACCACCCGGCAGTCGGGGCGGCTCGTGCGCAGCACCTCCACCACGTCGAGCCCGTTTCCGTCCTCGAGCCGCAGATCGACCACCGCATAGGCCGGTGGCCGGCTCCGGGCCAGCACGCATCCTACTGCGACGGTATCGGCGGTTTCCACGTCGAAGCCGCGTTTCTCCATTGCCTTGGCCAGCCGCCGCAGGAACACTTCGTCATCATCGACCAGAAGAAGCGATCTGTCCGGCCCGATTTCGAGCATTGACGCCTCGTCGGTCATGCCTACCTCAGGTCGTTTTGTCCTGTTCGCAATATGTGCATATGCCGGGGAAAGGTCAAACCCGGATCACATCCCGGCGGCATCGAGAAAACAGGCGGCGCGCCCGGCAAGCTCCTCGGGGCCGGTGTCGCGGCGGAAGAACTCGACAAAGCCTTCATCCGGCAGCACCAGATAGGACATGGTTGTGTGATCGACGAGGTAATATTCGTCATCCGAGGGCTGCGCCTGGTAATAGGTCTTGTAGGCCTGGCTCGCCGCCTTGACCTGTTCGGGCGATCCGGTCAGCCCCACCATGTCGGGATGGATCGCCTCGGCGAATTCGCCCACCACCTCGGGCGTGTCGCGCCTGGGGTCGATCGAGATGAACACCGGCGTGACCGCATGCCCCTGCTCCTTCAGGAGATCGACCGCAACCGCATTGCGCGCCACGTCGATGGGGCAGACGTCGGGACAGAAGGTATAGCCGAAATAGATCAGCGCCGGCTGCGTGATCACGTCCTTGTCGGTCACGGTGCGGCCCTGCGAATCGACCAGCTCGAACGGACCGCCGATCTGTGCCGCGCCGCCGGCGACCTGGCTGCCGCGGCACTGGGCAAAGCGGTCCCCGCCCGCCTTTCCGCTGATCTGCCACCAGGCCACGCCGGCAATCGCGAGGGCAACAAGAACGACGGCGACGGCAATGGCATGGATCGGTTTCATGGAAGTTCTCCGCAGCGGCTGGACGGTTGATCGCCCGCGATCATCTTCCTATCAATTCGGGCGGCGGTTACAACACCGCCGCTGATCAAGGCTCTGTCATGCCCGAAGCCACCTCTGCCCTGTTGAGCGGCTCGGCGCCGCGTCACTGGATCCGGCTGCGCACGCTGATCCTGCTGCGCTGGGGGGCGATCCTCGGGCAGATCGCCGCAATCGCCGGGGTCTACCTGATCTACGACATACGGATCCCCTTCGGGCTGTGTTCGGTCGCGATCGGCGCGCCGATCATCCTCAACCTCGTCGCCATGACGGTCCTGCCCGAGAACAAGCGGCTGTCTGAATCGCAGGCGCTGCCCATGGTGATGTTCGACCTGCTGCAGCTTGCATTCATGCTTTATCTGACCGGCGGGCTGAACAATCCCTTCGCCATGCTGCTGCTTGCTCCGGTCACGATAACGCCCGGTATGATGGGGCTGCGCTTTACCCTGGTCATCGGCGCGACGGCGATCGTGCTGGTGACACTGCTGGCGCTGTTCAACATCCCGCTGACCACCGCAGGCGGGGCCGAGTTCGTGATCCCCGAGACGTTCCGGCTCGGCATCTGGGCTGCGATCATCATCGCCACCCTGTTCATGGGGGCCTATTCCTGGCGCATCAGTTCCGAGATGCTGAGCATGTACGACGCGCTTGCCGCGACCCAGCTTGCGCTTGCGCGCGAACAGAAGCTGACCGACCTCGGCGGCGTCGTCGCGGCGGCGGCCCATGAGCTCGGCACGCCGCTCGCCACCATCAAGCTGGTCAGCTCCGAACTGGTGGACGAGCTTTCCGAATACCCCGAACTGCGCGAGGATGCGGCGCTGATCCGCCAGCAGGCCGACCGCTGCCGCGACATCCTGCGCAACATGGGCCGCGCCGGCGAGGACGATCCGCACCTGCGGCAGGTGCCGCTCGGCGCCGTGCTCGAAGAGGCGGCCGAACCCCACGCAAGCCGGGGCAAGACCCTGCATTTCGAACAGTTCCCGCTGGCACGCGAGCCGCAGCCGGTGATCCAGCGCAAGCCCGAACTGATTCACGGGCTGCGCAACCTGATCCAGAACGCGGTCGATTTCGCCGACGCGAATGTCTGGATCGAGGCCCGCTGGAGCGAAACCCGCATCGCCGTGCGGATCATGGACGACGGCACCGGGTTTGCGCCGGCGCTGCTCGGGCGGATCGGCGAACCTTTCATGCGCGGCCGCGCAAGCGGTGCGCGGATGCGTCCGGCCTATGACGGGATGGGGCTCGGGCTGTTCATCGCCAAGACGCTGCTGGAACGCACCGGCGCGCGGCTGCGATTCGCCAACGGCTCGGATCCGGCCCATGCCTCCGAGAGCCGGGGCAGCCGCCACGGCGCCGTGGTCGAGGTGGTCTGGTCGCCGCGTGAACGGATCGAGGCCCGCCCCGCCCGGCACCCCCGCCCGCACCAACCGAAGAGCTGATGCCGGAATCTGGCACCGGACAAATGCCAACGGATCGATTCCACGGTGCTTTCTTCCGTCAGCGGCGGATTCTTGCCGGGCGCGGCGGCAAAATCTCCGATCCGGCCCGAATTAAACCGCGGTTAACCTTTGGTGCGCCAGGATCCTTGCGTAGCGGTGAACGAGTCGGGCGGAGTGCGAAGGATGATGTGGGAGTGGCTGATACTCGGCGCCATGTGCGTGATCGCCGCGGCTGGATCCGTCTGGTTCATGCGCTGCCCGGCCATGGCTGACACAGAGGAATCGCCCTTGTTCCGCGCGGCGCAGGACAGCGGGCCGGTCTGGCTGTTCGAGGGCGAGATCCTGATCGACATGAGCCGCGCGGCCCGCCTGCTCGACCCGGCGGAACGCCCTGTCGGCAACTGGTCGGATCTGCGCGCCTCTCTGCGCCTGCGCTTTCCGGGCTTTCCCGAAACGCGGGAGGATCCGGGGCGCGCGCTCGTGGTGGATCCCATCGAGGACGAGGATCCGATGGAGGTCACCTGCGAGTGGCTCGACGAGATGATCCGCGTGCAGATGAACCCGCGCCGCCCCGGACATGCCGAACCCGATGCCGCGCAGGGCGTGCAGGGCCTGCCCCTTTCGGCCATCGACCATGCGCCCTATCCGGCCTGGTGGCTCGACGCCGGGGGCCGGCTGTGCTGGGAAAACGGCGCCCACGAGCGCCTGCGGGACCGGGTCCGGGACGGGTCGCCCGCACCCGGGGAGCCGCTGTTCGCCATCGCCGCCACCGATCCGTCGGACGGCACCCGCATGCGGCGCGCGCTTGCGGCAGGCACCCGCGAACTCTGGTTCGATGTCTCGGTGGTTCCGCACGGGACGGGACACCTTTGTTTTGCGCTGGATGTGAACGCAGAGGTCGAGGCCGAGGCCGCACAGCGCAATTTCGTGCAGACGCTGGCCAAGACATTCGCGCATCTTTCGATCGGGCTCGCGATCTTCGACCGCAACCGCCAGCTCGTCATGTTCAACCCGGCGCTGACCGACCTGACTGCACTGCCGGTCGATTTCCTGAGCGCGCGCCCGAACCTTCTGTCGTTTTTCGATCGGCTGCGCGATCAGCGCATGATGCCCGAGCCGCGCGATTACCAAAGCTGGCGGCAGCAGATGACCGACCTCGTCGCCGCCGCCAGCGACGGTCAGTATGCCGAGACCTGGACCCTGCCTTCGGGGTCGGTCTATTCGGTCACCGGCCGTCCGCACCCGGATGGTGCCATCGCGTTCCTGTTCGAGGACATCAGCGCCGAAATCACCCTGACCCGCCGGTTCCGGGCCGATCTTGAACTGGTGCAGTCGGTGCTCGATCATCTTGACCGTGCCATCGCAGTCTTTGCAGCCGACGGAACGCTCGGCATCTCGAACACCGCCTACCGCCGGCTGTGGTGCACCGACCCCGACGAATGCCTGGTGCCGACCACCATCACCGACGCCACGCGGCTCTGGCAGGGTCACTGCCGCGCCACCCCGCTCTGGGGGCAGATCCGTGATTTCGCCGCCATGCGCGGCAACCGCACCTTCTGGAGCGGCGATTTCCGCCTGAACAGCGGACGCGAGATGATCTGCCGCATCCATCCGGTGGACGGCGGCGCCACCATGGTCACGTTCGAGCCATCAGTGCTCGGGCATCGCCGCGCCCTGCCCCCGGCCGAAAAGCGCATCGCCCTGGCCTGAAAAATCCCGGCCAGGCGTTACGGCCCCCGGGTCGGCGATTGTTGCAGCCGGCACTTGCAGCCGGAGCGGGCCTTGGTCATTCTGACGCCATGAATGCAACCTCCGTCACGCTGAAAAGCCATTCGCCGGCCGAGACCGCGGAAGTCGCCGCCCGGCTCGCCGCGACGCTGCGCGGCGGCGACTGCCTGCTGCTCGATGGACCGGTCGGCGCGGGCAAGACCCATTTCGCACGCGGCCTGATCCAGAGCCTGCTGCCCACACCCGAGGACGTGCCCTCGCCGACCTATACCCTGGTGCAGAGCTACGACACCACGGCCGGGCCGCTGTTCCACGCCGACCTCTACCGGCTGACGGGAACGGACGAGATCGAGGAGCTCGGCCTGCCCGAGGCGTTCGAATCGGCGATCTGCATCGTTGAGTGGCCGGACCGCCTGGGTCCGCTTGCGCCCCAGGATGCGCTGCGCGTGACCTTCGCCGCCGATGACGGCGCCGCCGAGGTGCGGTGCATCTCCTTCGGCTGGAGCGACGCCCGCTGGAGCGGCCGCATCCCGGAGATCAGCAATGCCTGACCGCGCCGCCCGGATCATCGCCTTTCTGGCCGCCACCCCCTGGGCCGGTGCCGAGCGCGCCCCGCTGGCCGGGGATGCCTCCCCCCGGCGGTACGAGCGCCTGCGCGATCCCGAAAGCGGGGCGACTGCCGTGCTCATGGATGCCCCGCCCGGGCCCGGCGAGGACGTGCGCCCCTTTGAACGCCTTGCGCGCCACCTGCGCGACATGGGGTTGAGCGCACCGGAGATCCTTGCCTCGGACGCCGAAGCCGGGCTGCTGCTGATCGAGGATCTGGGCGATGCACTGTTCATCCGCCGCACCGCCGAGGCCCCCGAACAGGAAGAGACGCTTTACCGTGCCGCCGCCGACGTCCTGGTCGAACTGCAGCGCCATCCCGCGCCCGCGCTCGAAACCCCGACGCCGCAGCAGCTTGCGGCGATGACCGACCTTGCCTTTACCCATTACGCCGCCGCGATCACCGGGCCGTGCGACGAAATGGTGATGGAGCGGTTCCAGAGCCGTTTTGCCGATATTCTGGGCGAGGTCCTGAGTGCCGCTCCGGTGCTTGCGCTGCGCGACTATCATGCCGAAAACCTTCTCTGGCTCGAGCGGCGGGCGGGCGCGGCCCGGGTCGGGCTGCTCGATTTTCAGGACGCGATCCTGACGCATCCGGCCTATGATCTCGTGTCGCTGCTGCAGGATGCGCGCCGGGATGTCTCGCCGGCGATCGAACAGGCCACCATCGCCCATTATATCGCCCGGACGGGCAGCGACCCGCAGCGCCTTGCAACCGCCTGCGCCGTGCTCGGGGTGCAGCGGAACCTGCGCATCCTCGGCGTCTTTGCCCGGCTTGCGCGCGAGCGGGACAAGCCCCGCTATCTCGACCTGTTGCCCCGGGTATGGAAGCACCTTGCGCGCGGGCTCGACCATCCGGCGCTGGCCGGGGTGGCGGATACGCTCTGGCGCGAAATCCCCCAGCCCTCGCCGCAGGCCGTTGCCAAGCTGAGCCGCCGGCCGTGACGCACCCGCTGATGCTGTTCGCCGCCGGTTTCGGCACGCGCATGGGTGCGCTGACCGCCGATCGGCCCAAGCCGCTGGTTCCCGTCGCCGGGCGGCCCCTGATCGACCATGCGCTCGACCTTGCGCATGACGCCGCCGCAGCACCCATTGTCGCCAATATCCACTACCGCGCGGCGATGATGCGGGCCCATCTTGCCCCGTTCGGGGTCAGGATCTCGCATGAGAGCCCCGATATTCTCGAAACCGGCGGCGGGCTGCGCGCGGCACTGCCTCTGCTCGGGGCGGATCCGGTGCTCACATTGAATACCGATGCCATCTGGTCGGGGCCGAATCCGCTGCACCTGTTGCAGAAACAATGGGATCCGGCCCGCATGGATGCGCTGCTGATCTGCGTGCCCGGCGCGAGGGTGGCCGGACGCGAGGGCCCGGGCGATTTCGGCATGGACGCGGAGGGCCGCCTGCATCGCGGTGGCGACCTTGTCTATGGCGGGGCGCAGATGCTCGTGACCCGCGACCTTGCCGAAATCGACCGGCCCGCATTTTCGCTCAACCTGCTGTGGGACCGGATGCTCGCGCGGGGGCGGCTTTTTGGGCATGTCTATCCGGGCGCATGGTGCGATGTGGGCACGCCCGCCGGCATCCAACTGGCCGAAAACCTGCTGGAACACGGCAATGTTTGAACCGGCCGCACAGGCGCGTGTCTTCGCCCTGCCCTGCGGGGTGGATTTCCCGGCCGAGCTTGTCGCCGGGCTGCTGGGGCGCAGCAAGGGGCCGCCCGAGGCGCTGGCGCGGGTGCATCTGATCGTGAACACAAGGCGCATGGCCCGCCGCCTGCGCGCGATTCTGGATAGGGGGCCGGCGCGGCTTCTGCCCCGGATCCTGCTGCTTGAGGATCTGGCGCTTGCACCGCTCGGCGCGCCGCTGCCGCCGCCGGTTCCGCCGCTGCGCCGCCGGCTTGAGCTGGCCCAACTGGTTCACCGCCTGCTGGAACGCCAGCCCGACCTTGCCGCCCGCGCCTCGGCCTTCGATCTGGCGGATTCGCTTGCGGATCTCATGGAGGAAATGCAGGGCGAAGGGGTCGGCATCGACGCGATCCGCGCGCTCCGGGTCGAGGACATGTCGGGCCACTGGGAACGCGCGCTCGCCTTTTTCGACATCGCCGCGACTTTCCTCGCCCAAAGCGGGGCCAGGGGGCTGGATCCGCAGGCCCGGCAGCGGCGTCTTGTGGAATCGCTCGCCGCGCGGTGGAAACAGGTCCCGCCCGCGCATCCGGTGATCCTTGCCGGATCGACCGGTTCGCGCGGCACCACGGCGATGCTCATGCGTGCGGTTGCCCGGCTGCCGCAGGGGGCGGTCGTCCTGCCCGGTTTCGATTTCGATCTGCCCGCCGGGATATGGGATGCGCTCGACCCGCAGGGCGAAAGGCCGGGGGCCGAGGATCACCCGCAATACCGCTTTCGCCGCCTGATGCGCGATCTTGACATCGCACCCGATACAATCCGCCGCTGGACCGCGGCCCGGCCTCCTTCGCCCGCGCGCAACCGCCTTGTGTCGCTTGCGCTGCGCCCCGCGCCGGTGACCGATGCCTGGTTGTCCGAGGGGCCCGCGCTGTCCGATCTGGCCGGCGCAACGGGCGCGATGACGCTGGTCGAGGCGCCCTCTCCCCGGGCCGAGGCGCTGGCAATCGCGCTCCGGCTGCGGCAGGCGGTGGAGAACGGCGAAAGCGCCGCGCTCATCACCCCCGACCGGCTGCTTACGCGGCAGGTGACGGCGGCGCTCGAACGCTGGGAGATCCTGCCCGACGACAGCGCGGGAATGCCGCTTCAGCTTTCACCGCCGGGGCGGTTCCTGCGCCAGGTGGCCGGCCTGTTCCGCGAACGGCTGAGCTGCGAGGCGCTGCTTGCCCTGCTGAAACATCCGCTGACCCACAGCGGTGACGGGCGCGGCGACCATCTGCGCCTTGCGCGCGACTTTGAGATCTTCCTGCGCAGCCGCGGCCCGGCCTTTCCCGACGCAACGGGAATCGCCGCCGGATGCGGCGATTCGCCCGAAACGCAGCGATGGGGACGCTGGATCGGTGAATGGATCTGCGGACAGCACATTGCGGGCGAGGCCCCGCTTGCGGATTGGGTCGCCCGCCTGCGCGCCGTCGCCGAGTCTATTGCGGCGGGGGCCGGCGCTGCCGGCAGCGGGGGGCTCTGGGACCGGAACGCGGGGCAGCAGGCGCTCGAGGTGGTCGAATCGCTTGCCGCCGAGGCGGATCACGGCGGAGCGATGACGGCCTCGGATTTCGGCAACCTGCTCGGCACGCTGCTTGCCGCGCGCGAGGTGCGCGACCGCGATGCGCCCCGTCCCGACGTGATGATCTGGGGCACGCTCGAGGCGCGGGTTCAGGGGGCCGGGGTGGTGATCCTCGGCGGCCTGAACGAGGGCATCTGGCCCGATGCCGCGCGCCCCGATCCCTGGCTGAACCGTGCGCTGCGGATGCAGGCCGGGCTGCTTCTGCCCGAACGGCGCATCGGCCTTGCCGCGCATGATTTCCAGCAGGCCATCGCCGCGCCCGAAGTCTGGCTCACGCGGGCGACGCGCACGAATGATGCCGACAGCGTGCCTTCGCGCTGGCTGAACCGGCTGGTGAACCTGCTGAACGGGCTGCCCGAAGCGGGCGGGCGCGCGGCGCTCGAGGGGATGCGCGCCCGCGGGCGCGGCTGGCTCGACCGTGTCACGGCGCTCGAGGCGGTCGCGCGACAGGCGCCGGCCCCGCGCCCGGCCCCTGCCCCGCCGCTCATTGCGCGCCCGCGCCGGCTTTCGATCACCGAGATCCGCACCCTCATCCGCGACCCCTACGCGATCTATGCGCGCCATGTGCTGCGGCTGCGCCCGCTCGATCCGCTGGTCAAGACGCCCGATGCCCGGCTGCGCGGAATCGCGGTGCATGATTTTCTGGAACGCCTGATCCGCACGAGCCTCGAGGATCGGGGCGTGCTTGCGCGCGACGGTTTCCTTGCCCTGGCCGGGCAGGTGCTTTCGGAACATGTGGCCTGGCCGGCCGCGCGGCGGCTGTGGCACAGGCGGCTTGAAGGCATTGCCGAACCGTTCCTTGCCCATGAACGCGCGCAGCGCGAGACCGCGACGCCGGCAGGGCTCGAAATCCGTGCGCGGCTCGAACTGTCACCGCCGGGCTTTACCCTGACCGGGCGGGCCGACCGGATCGACCGCAGCGCGGGCGGCAGCCTCGTGATTTACGATTACAAGACCGGCAACCCGCCGACCGCCCCGGTGCAGCGACGTTTCGACAAGCAGCTCCTGCTTGCGGCCGTGATCGCGGAACACGGCGGGTTCGAGGGGATCGCACCCGCCCCGGTCAGTGCCGCCGCCTTTGTCGGGGTGGGAACGCAGTTCAAGACCAGCGCCGCACCGCTGGACGAAGAGCCGCCCGCACAGGTACTTGACGAGTTCCGCGAACTGATCACCGCCTATCTCGACCCCCGGCAGGGCTTTACCGCGCGGCTCGCGATGCAGAAGGACAGCGACCCGGGCGATTACGACCAGCTTGCCCGGTTCGGGGAATGGAACCGCACGAGCGCGGCAACCACCGAGGTGCTGACATGAACCCGCGCGGCGAAAGGCCGGCACCCTTGCGCAGCGAAGCGAGCGAACGCCAGGCGCAGGCGGCGCGCCCCGATGTCTCGACCTGGCTTGCCGCCAATGCGGGATCGGGCAAGACCCGGGTGCTCACGGACCGGGTGGCGCGGCTTTTGCTGGCGGGGGTGGAGCCGCAGCGGATCCTTTGCCTGACCTATACCAAGGCCGCCGCCGGAGAGATGCAGAACCGCCTTTTCGCGCGGCTCGGCCATTGGGCGATGCTGGAGGAAACCGCGCTTCTGCACGAACTTGCCGAACTTGGCGAAGACGGGATCTGCCCCGGGGATCTGCCCAATGCCCGAACCCTGTTCGCGCGCGCGATCGAGGCACCCGGTGGTCTCAAGATCCAGACCATCCACGCCTTCTGTTCGGCGCTTCTGCGGCGGTTTCCGCTGGAGGCCGGGGTCAGCCCCCAATTCACCGAGATCGAGGACCGCGCGGCCGCGCAACTGCGCGACCAGATCATCGGCGATTTCGCCGAAGGCCCCGAGGCACCGCTGATCGACGCGCTGGCCCGGCACCTGGGCGGGAGCGATTTCGAGCAGATCACGAATGCAGTCGTCGGCCACCGCAGCGCCTTTGCCCCGCCCCTGTCCCGCGCGGATCTCTGGCGCGCGCTCGGCCTGCCCGAGGGCTATGACGAGGCGCGGCTTGTTGCGGATGTCTTCGTCGGTGGCGAGGCCGACCTGATCCGCCACATCGTTCCGGCACTGCAGGCAAGCGGCAAGAACGATGCAAAGGCCGCCGATATCCTTGCCGCCTTTGACGGGGCCGATATCGGCGGCCTTCGACTGCTGGAGGGGCCTCTTCTTTACGGCGCGGGCGCCAAGGCCCCTTTTGCCGCCAAGATCGGCGCCTTTCCGACCAAGCCGCTGCGCGAGGGCACGCTTGCGCCCGTGATGGACAAACTCGAAGCCCTGATGCGACGTGTCGAACTGGGGCGCGAAAGCCGCATCGCGCTGGCAGCGGCGGAAAAGTCGGCCGCGCTCCATGATTTCGCGCGCGCCTTCCTGCCCGAATATGCGCGGCGCAAGCAGTTGCACGGCTGGCTCGACTTCGATGACCTGATCCTGAAGGCGCGGGCATTGCTGACCGACCCGGCGGTTGCTTCATGGGTGCTTTACCGGCTGGACGGCGGCATAGATCACATCCTCGTGGACGAGGCGCAGGACACGAGCCCCGAACAGTGGGACGTGATCGAAAGGCTGGCGCAGGAATTCACCTCGGGCAGGAGCGCACGCAGCGACATGACCCGCACGATTTTTGTGGTCGGGGACAAGAAACAGTCGATCTATTCCTTCCAGGGCGCCGACCCCGATGCCTTCGACCGCATGCAGGCCGAATTTTCGCGGCGCCTTGGGGCAATCCGCAAGCCGCTTCAGGATCTCGAGCTGGAATATTCCTTCCGCTCCTCGCCGGCGATCCTGCGGCTCGTGGATCTGGTGTTCGAGGGGCAGGACAGCGCCGGGTTTCGCCGCGATTCGCTGCACCGTGCCTTCAAGGCCGACCTGCCCGGTCGTGTCGATCTCTGGCCGGTGGTCGAAAAGGCGGAAAAGGAGGACGACCGCCACTGGACCGACCCCGTTGACCGACCCGGCGAGCGCCATCACAACGTGATCCTTGCCGACCGCATCGCCACGCGGATCCGCGCCATGATCGACGGCGGCGAAACCATCCCCGTGGACGGCCCCGCGCCCGGCGGCGCGCATCGCCGCCCGGTGCGCGCGGGCGATTTCCTGATCCTGGTGCAGCGGCGGTCGGAGCTTTTCGCCGAGATCATCCGCGCCTGCAAGGCGGCCGACCTGCCGATTGCCGGTGCCGACCGGTTGAAGGTCGGGGCGGAACTTGCGGTGCGCGATCTTGGCGCGCTGCTGGCCTTTCTCGCCACGCCCGAGGACGATCTGTCCCTGGCCACGGTGCTGAAATCCCCGCTCGGCGGCTGGAGCGAGCAGGATTTGTTCACGCTCGCCCATCACCGCCCCGAGGGAAGCTATCTCTGGCAGGCGCTGCGCCACGCCGGCGCCGAGCATCCCGAGACCCTTGCCATGCTGCACGACCTGCGCGACCGGGCGGATTTCCTGCGCCCCTTCGAGCTGATCGAACGCGCGCTGACCCGCCACCGTGGCCGCGAGAAGCTGCTCGCGCGGCTCGGCCCCGAGGCCGAGGATGGCATCGACGCGCTTCTGTCGCAGGCGCTCGCCTACGAGGCCACGAACATCCCGAGCCTGACCGGATTCCTTGCCTGGATGGAGACTGACGAGCTTGAAATCAAGCGCCAGACCGGCAGCGCGGGCGATCTTCTGCGGGTGATGACGGTGCATGGCGCAAAGGGACTCGAGGCGCCGATCGTGATCCTGCCCGACACCTGCCCGCCGCGGAACCCCCGCCGGGGCGAGATCCTGCTGGCCGACGGGGTGCCGCTCTGGCGGATGCCGGCCGACAGCCAGCCGCCATTGATGGCCGATGCGCATGAAGTGGAACGCGAACGCGACGCGGCCGAGCGGCAGCGGCTGCTTTACGTGGCGATGACGCGGGCCGAGAAATGGCTGATCGTTGCCGCCGCCGGCGATGCCGGCAAGGACGAAGAGGGCTGGTATCGGCCGATCGAGGCGGCAATGAAGGCCGATAACGCGGCGTCGCTGCGGATCGACGGCATGGATTGCCTGCGCCTTTCCCACGGCGACTGGGAAGGTCTGCCGCTCCGGCACGAGGCCCCGGTTGTGCAGAGGCCCGAACCGCTCCCCGACCTGTTCCGCACCCCCGCGCCGGCCCCTGTCCTGCCGTCTGAGCCGGTCAACCCCTCGGATCTCGGCGGGGCTAAGGCGCTGCCCGGAGAATCGGGGCTGGACGAGGCCGCCGCCATGCTGCGGGGCACGCGGCTGCACCTGCTGCTGGAACACCTCCCGCTTGTCCTAACACCGGAACGGGCGGGCGCGGCCGGGAACCTTCTTCCCGATCTGGACGCGGCGGAGCGTTCCGCCCTGCTGGCCGAGGCGATCGCGGTGCTGGATGCACCTGCGCTCGCACCGCTCTTTGCGGGCGAGGCGCTTGCCGAGGTGGCCCTTACCGCCGAAATCCGCGGGCAGCGGTTTCACGGGGTGATCGACCGGCTGCTGGTGACGCCCGGGCAGGTGCTCGCAGTCGATTTCAAGTCGAACGCCCTGGTTCCGGCCACGCCAGCGCAGGTGCCGGAGGGGCTGTTGCGGCAGATGGGCGCCTATGCGGCGGCGCTGGCCGCGATCTACCCGGACCATACGGTGCAGGCGGCGATCCTCTGGACGCGGAGCGCAACGCTCATGACACTCCCGGCGGAATTGCTGTCCGGGGCGCTTGCCCGCGCCACTTGCCTTGACGGCGCCCCCCGGCGTTCATAGGTTCCCCGGCACACCGATATTGTCAGGAGAGAAACCATGTCCACCGTCGCCGTCACGGACGAAACCTTCGATGCCGAAGTGAAGAATGCGGACATTCCCGTCGTCGTCGATTTCTGGGCCGAATGGTGCGGCCCCTGCAAGCAGATCGGTCCCGCACTTGAAGAACTGGCCAGCGAATATGCCGGCCGGATCAAGATCGCCAAGGTCGATGTGGACAGCAACGCGGGCGTTGCGGCACAGCTTGGCGTGCGCGGCATCCCGGCGCTGTTCATCTTCCGGGACGGCGAGGTGATCTCGAACCGGGCCGGCGCAGCCCCCAAGGCCGCCCTGCAAAGCTGGATCGACGAAGCCATTGCATGACCCACGCCGCCCGGCGCCGCGACAGGAGGCCCACATGAGCCAGGACAGCTTTCCGGGCTGGCACGGCACCACGATCATCGGCGTGCGCAAGAACGGCAAGGTGGTGATCGCGGGTGACGGGCAGGTCACGCTCGGCCAGACCGTGATCAAGGGCACCGCGCGCAAGGTGCGGCGGCTTGACAGCGCCGGGCGCGAGGTGCTGGCCGGATTTGCCGGATCGACCGCCGATGCCTTTACCCTGCTCGAGCGGCTCGAAGCGAAACTCGAGGCCGCCTCGGGGCAGTTGCAGCGCGCGGCGGTCGAACTGGCCAAGGACTGGCGCACCGACAAGTATCTGCAGAAGCTCGAGGCGATGCTGATCGTGTCGGACGGGGCGGATCTTTTCGTGATCACGGGCGCGGGCGACGTGCTCGAACCCGAACATGACGTCGCGGCGATCGGCTCGGGCGGGAATTATGCGCTTGCCGCCGCCCGTGCCCTGATGACGGGCGACAAGGATGCCGAAACCATCGCCCGCGAAGCCATGGCGATCGCCGCCGATATCTGCGTCTATACGAACGGCAACCTGACGGTCGAGACGATCTCGAAATAGACCTCACCCCAGCACGAGGAGGCAGGGCATGACCGATCTTACCCCGCGCGAAATCGTTTCCGAACTCGACCGGTTCATCATCGGCCAAAGGGACGCGAAACGCGCCGTGGCGGTGGCCCTGCGCGACCGCTGGCGGCGGCGCCATCTGCGCTCGGATCTGCGCGACGAGGTCTATCCCAAGAACATCCTGATGATCGGCCCGACCGGGGTCGGCAAGACCGAGATCTCGCGCCGCCTGGCCCGGCTTGCCCGCGCGCCCTTCATCAAGGTCGAGGCGACCAAGTTCACCGAGGTCGGTTATGTCGGGCGCGACGTGGAGCAGATCATCCGCGATCTGATGGACGCGGCCATCGCCCAGACCCGGGAATACATGCGCGAGGAGGTCAAGGCCCGTGCCCATGAGGCCGCCGAGGAACGTGTGGTCACGGCCATCGCCGGCAAGGACGCGCGCGAAACCACCCGCGACATGTTCCGCAGGAAGCTCAAGGCCGGGGAACTGGACGATACGGTGATCGAACTTGAGGTCACCGACAGCTCGAACCCCTTTTCGATGATGGAAATTCCGGGGCAGCCGGGGTCCAACATGGGGATGATGAACCTTGGCGACATGTTTGGAAAAGCCTTTGGCGGGCGCACGAAACGCCAGCGCATGACGGTTGCGGAAAGTTATGACGTGCTGATCGGCGAAGAAGCCGACAAGCTTCTGGACGACGAGACCGTAACCCGCACCGCGCTTGAATCGGTCGAACAGGACGGCATCGTGTTCCTGGACGAGATCGACAAGGTCTGCGCCCGCTCGGATGCGCGCGGCGGCGATGTGAGCCGCGAAGGCGTGCAGCGCGATCTGCTGCCGCTGATCGAAGGCACCACGGTTTCCACCAAGCACGGGGCGGTGCGCACCGATCATATCCTGTTCATCGCCTCGGGCGCCTTCCATATCGCCAAGCCCTCGGATCTGCTGCCCGAACTTCAGGGGCGCCTGCCGATCCGGGTCGAGCTGCGCGCGCTGACCGAAGAGGATTTCGTTCGCATCCTGACCGAAACCGACAACGCGCTCACCCGCCAGTACGCGGCGATGATGGAGACCGAGAACGTCACGGTCGAATTCACCGAGGACGGCATCGCCGCCCTTGCGCGGATCGCCGCCGAGGTCAACCAGAGTGTCGAGAACATCGGCGCGCGCCGGCTTTATACGGTGATGGAACGCGTGTTCGAGGAACTGTCCTTCAACGCCCCCGACCGCAGCGGCGACACAATCACCGTTGATGCCGCTTTCGTCGATGCCAATCTCGGCGCATTGCTGAAAACCGCCGACATGAGCCGTTATGTTCTCTGACAGCGTGCCGGACGCGGGTCAGCGGCGCTTGCGCAGATAGACGTAATAGGCGCCCTCGCCGCCATGGCTCACATGCGCCGGCGTTATTTGAAGCACGGCCTGGGCAAGCGGCGGCATCATGAGCCATTGCGGCACCTGATGGCGCAACACCCCGCGCGGCGTCGGGATCGGACCGTCATCGCGTGAACGCTTTCCCTTGCCCGTGATCACAAGCACCAGCCGCCGGTCGCTGGCCTGCGCCCCGAGGATGAAGCTGGTAAGCGCCCCATGCGCCCGCGCGAGCGTCATGCCGTGCAGGTCCATCCGCGCCTCGGGCACGAGCTTGCCCCGTTTCATCCTTGCATGAAGCTTGCGGTCCATCTGCAGTGCCGCGTCTTTCAGGCGCTCGGGCATCGGCTGGTTCAGATCGACCGCCGGAAGCGGACGCGGCACCCGGCTGCCCGGGCGGAACGGGGTGATCGGCTCGGCCTTGAGCGGTGGGCGGGGGCGCGCGGCCTCGACCGCCGGGAGCGATGTTTCAGGGTGCAGGCGCTCGGTCGCGCGGGTAATCCGGCGCCAGAGATCCAGTTCTTCCTGTGAAAGACGTCGGGCCATCACTCATCAACCCGCCCGCCATCAGCTGCCGGTGGCAACAAGGCGCCAGTTCGGATCGGCTGCGCCCATGGTGCGGGCGAAGGTCCAGACATCGGTCTGGCGCTTGATGGCGCTCGGGCTGCCTTCGACGATGTCTCCCTCGGCGTTGCGCACCACCGAGGTCAGCTCTCCGACAAAGCGCATGGTGACTTCGGCGAGGTTGCTGTCGCGCTGGAAGCTGACCTCGCGGATCACGGTTTCACGTACGCCGACGAATTCGGATTCGATCTTCAGCCCCTGTTCCTCGCGGGCGCGCACGGCTTCCGCGAAGGAGGCATAGACATCCTCGTCAAGCAGGGGCTTGAGGCCGTCCAGATCGCCCTTGTCGAACCCGGTCACGATCATTTCATAGGCGCTGCGTGCGCCCTGCACGAAATCGGTCACGGAAAAGGCGGGCTCGACGCGTTTCATCTGGGCGAGCGCCTCGGCCTCGGGGCTGCCTTCGGCCACGTGATCGGTGATGTCGCGGTCGGGCCCGCCCTCGATCACCTCGAATTCGGGGCGCGGATCGCTATGCGCCGGCTTCTGCGGAACAGCCGGCTTTTCAAAGCCTTCGCGCGTCCCGAGCACATTGCGCAGGCGCCAGATCAGAAAAATCGCGATGCCAGCCAGAACCAGAAGCTGGATGATGGGTGAGTTCATTTTTACCTCACGTCGCGGCGACAGGCTTTGTAACGATCCGTACACGGCACTATGTAGGTGAGCGGCGGTGTCAAGTCCACCGTCCAGAACCAAGGACAAGGCGCTCATGGTATATCTGTTTCTGGCATTCGTGCTGGTCCCCTTCGTCGAGATCGCGCTGTTCATCCAGGTCGGCGATCTGATCGGGCTTTTCCCGACGCTCGCGCTCGTTGTGCTGAGCGCCGTGGCCGGAATCGTCATGATCCGCAGCCAGGGGCGCAATGCGCTGGCGCGGCTGCGGCGGTCCTTTGACGAGATGACCGACCCGACCGAGCCGCTGGCCACGGGGGCGACGATCCTTGTTTCCGGGATCCTGCTGGTGGTGCCCGGGTTCTTTACCGACATGGTCGGCTTTCTGCTGCTGCTGCCGCCGGTGCGGATGGCGCTGCTCCGCTGGCTGCGGGCCCGAATGATCGTGACCGAGTTCCGGGGGCGGCAGGGCGACCAGGTGATCGACGGCGAATACGAGGTGGTGCGGCCCCGGCGTGACCCGGATGCGCCCTCGGGCTGGGTCAAGGGACCCCGACGCCCCGGCTGATGCCATTGAGCCGGTCCCGGCAAGCTGATAAGGCGAAAATGCCCGCATCTTGCAAGGAACAGGACATGAGCGAAAACAGCGAGGACAAGACCAGCAACCCGGCGGAACAGGCGCAGCCTCCGCAACAGCCGCAGATGCGCATTCTCGGCCAGTTCGTGCGCGACCTGTCGTTCGAGAACGTCATGGCCCAGAAGGGCAGTGCCGGCGAGGTGCAGCCCGACATCAACGTGCAGGTCAATCTGGATGCCCGGAAACGGCCGGAAGAGAATCGCTATGAGGTCGCGACCAAGCTGACCATCGAATCCAAGGGCAAGGGCAGCGACGAAACGCTGTTCCTGCTCGAGATCGAATATGTCGGCGTGTTCGAAATCGAACACGTGCCCGAATCCCAGATCCACCCGTTCCTGCTGATCGAATGTCCGCGCATGCTGTTCCCGTTCCTGCGCCGGATCGTCAGCGACGTGACCCGCGACGGGGGTTATCCGCCGCTCAATCTGGAAACCATTGATTTCCTGCAGCTTTATCGAAACGAAGTGGCACGGCGGCAAGCGGCAGAGCGGCGGCCCGACGCCTGATACCGCTACCAGAGCGACTTTTCGCCAAGCGTTTCCACCAGCGCCGCATGGGCGATGCGCTCCGCTTCGGTGATTCGGGGCGGAAGCGGTGTCGGGCGCGGCATGGGGCGCCAGTCAATGCCGACTCCCGTGCCGCGCCCGCGCGATGCCGACAGGGCAAAGCCCGGCTGCCGCCCGCCGATCAGTTCCAGATAGACCTCGGCGAGAATTTCGGCGTCGAGCAGCGCCCCGTGCAGGGTCCGGGCCGAATTGTCGATGCCGAAGCGGCGGCAAAGCGCATCAAGCGAATTCTGCGCGCCGGGATAAAGCCGCCGCGCAATGTCGAGCGTATCGACCGCACGCGTCAGCGGCAGCGGCGCAAGCTGCATCCATTCGAGCTCGGCATTCAGGAATTTCATGTCGAAGGCAGCGTTGTGGATGACCAGCGGTGATTCCCCGACGAACTCCAGAAACCCGGCACCGACTTCGGCAAAAGGCGGCTTGTCGCGCAGGAATTCGTCGCTGATACCATGCACCGCGAAGGCTTCTTCCGGCATGGAGCGCCCGGGGTTCACGTAAACGTGAAAATTCGCCCCCGTCGCCACATGGTTCACCAGCTCGATACAGCCGATCTCGACGATCCGGTCGCCGGTAAAGGGGTCGAGCCCGGTGGTTTCGGTATCAAGAACGATCTCACGCATCGGCAGTGGTTGTCCTTATGTCATGCAGGATCCGCCGGACCTGTTCGCGCGCATGTTCGAGCGTATCGGTCACGACCACATGATCCGCCCGGGCGCATTTTTCCTCGGCCGAAAGCTGCGCATCCCGGATTTGGTGAAATTCTTCAAGGGTCATGGTGCCCCGTGCAAGCACGCGCTGCTGCTGGACCTCGGGGGGTGCAAGCACGCAGACGACGCTGTCCATCTCCTGCTCGGCGCCGGTCTCGTAAAGCAGCGGAATGTCATAGACGATGATCGCGGCATCCGGCGCGAACCCGGCGCGGTCCTGCCGCACCAGCGGATGAACGATGGCCTCCACCTGCTTCAGGGCGCCGGGGTCGCCGGCGATGATCCGGCGCAATTCGGCACGATCGACGGCGCCGTCCCGCACCGCCTCGGGAAAGGCCGCGGCCATCGGCGTGACCGCCGCGCCACCCTCGGCGTAAAGGCGATGCACCGCGGCATCCGCATCCCAGATGGCGCAGCCTTCCTCGGCAAAGAACGCGGCTGTGGTGCTTTTTCCCGTGCCGATCGAACCGGTGAGCCCCAGACGATAGCTCATGCGAGCGCGGCCCGGCGCACGGCCTCGTCCACCTCGGGGCGGATGCCGAACCAGCGCTCAAACGCGGGAACGGCCTGATGCAGCAGCATGCCGAGCCCATCGACGACCGTAGCGCCGGCCTCCTCGGCCTCGTCCAGCAGGCGGGTCCGCAGCGGCGCATAGACAAGGTCCGTCACCACATGATCGGGGCCGAGCCCGTCGAGCGGCACCCGCAGCGGCGCATGTCCGGTCATGCCGAGCGACGTCGTGTTGACGACAAGCGCCGAGTCCTCGATCACGTTTCCGGCCTCGGCCCAGTCCTCGACCTCGATACGCTCGCCCAGTTCGGCCCGCAGGCTTTCGGCACGCGCCCGGGTGCGGTTCATCAGCCAGATTTTCGGCACACCCGCATCTATGAGCGCCGCCAGCACCGCCCGCGCCGCGCCGCCCGCGCCCAGCACCGCGGCATCGCCGCTGTCGGCCCGCCAGCCGGGCGCGCCGCTGCGCAGGTTTTCGATAAACCCGTAGCCGTCCGTATTGTCGGCATGAATATGCCCGTCAGTGTCAAAGCTCAGGGTATTGGCGGCACCGATCAGCGCGGCCCGGTCGCTGACCTGATCGGCGATGGCAAGCGCCGCCTCCTTGTGCGGGATGGTCACGTTCACACCGACGAAACCCATGCGCGGCAGGGTGCGCAGAACCTCGGCAAGATCGTCGCCCCTGACCGGCATCGGCACATAATAGCCCCGGATGCCATGCTTTTGCAGCCAGTGAAGATGGATCTGCGGCGAACGCGAATGCGCGATCGGATCACCGATCACGCCGGCCAGAGGAATCCGGGTCTCGTTCATTGTTCGATCACCCCTTCGTCAACGAGAAAACCGACCAGTTCGAGCATAGGCAGTCCGAGGATATGGAAATAATCCCCCCGGATCGCCGTAAACAGGCGCACGCCCTCTTCCTCGAGCTTGTATGCGCCGACCGCCTCGCGGATGCTGTGCCAGTTGCGGGCAATGTAATCGTCAAGATAATTGTCCGAGAGCAGCCGCATATGCAAGCCGACCTCGCCGATCTGGGTCCAGATCACCTTTTGACCGCAGGCAACTGCGGCGGCGGTCGTCAGCCGATGTTGCGTCCCGCGCAGGGTTGTCAGCTGTTCGCGCGCTTCACGGGGATCGGCCGGCTTGGACAGAAGCCGCCCGCCGTGGTCAAGCACCTGATCGCACCCGATCACGAGGGCATCGGGATGCTGCCGGCTCACCGCCAGGGCCTTTTCGGTGGCGAGCGTCGCCGCGATCCGGGCCGGCGCAGCGTCCTGCCCGACCAGGCCACGCTTTATCCGCGCTTCGTCCAGTTCCGCGGGCACCACCGTGAACACAAGCCCCGCCTGCCGCAGCAGCGCGGCACGGATCGAAGAGCCCGAGGCGAGGATCAGCGGAACAACCATGTGGACAACCTTGCGACAAAAGGAGCGCGCTTTGTGCGGCATTTGGGCATGAGCCGGCAATCTCCCCGAAACGGCAAACTTACATTCCGCGCGACCTGCCCTTATACCCTGTGCGAAAGGACAAGTCGCGGCGCGGGACGAACGATCTCCCGCAGGGGATTCCCCGCTCTTATCCACAGGGGCCTGCCGCCCGATGTCAGGTTAACCTTCTGTTAACAAATATGAAAGCTTCGTTTCCCGTTGACGCGGCCCGAACCCGGGACAGAATTTTCCACCTGTGGACAGAGACGGGGGAAGCCGAGGATCCACAGGGCGGGCGCCCTCTATAAAACCAACATACTTTCTCTTAAAAACTTATTTACATGAGAGCCACTCAATGCGGAAAATCACATGGGCGATGTCCTGAGCGCGCTGTACCCTTGGACCAAGGCGATCCATATCATGGCTGTGATCTCGTGGATGGCGGGGCTGTTCTATCTTCCCCGGCTGTTCGTTCACCACGTGGAGCAGGGACCGGATGTCGCGGGGCTCGGCAGCGTCTTTGCGATGATGGAAGAAAAGCTGCTGAAGATGATCATGAACCCGGCCATGATCACGACATGGCTGTTCGGTCTTGCACTGGTCTTTACACCCGGCATCGTTGACTGGGGCCTGGCCTGGCCCTGGGTCAAGGCCGGCGGGGTACTGGCGATGAGCTGGTTCCATTTCTGGCTTGCCGGGCAGCGGCGGCTTCTGCTTGCGGGCAGGGCGACGCTCAGCGGTCGCCGCTATCGCCTGATGAACGAGGTTCCGACCGTGCTGATGGTCGTGATCGTGGTCGCGGTGGTGCTGCGCTTCTGAGGATTTGACTTTGCCGTCCGTCTGCGATACCGAGGCGGCCAAACCGCCCGGCCGGGCGGCCGAATTCCCCGTTCCAGCATCACCCACCCCAAATCCCGGGGACCGCACGAAGGTTGCATGCTCATGACTGCCGAAACCGTCGAAACCATCGAAACGCTCAATCTCTCCGATCTCAAGGCAAAAAGCCCGAAGTCCCTGTTGGCCATGGCCGAGGAACTCGAGATCGAGAACGCCTCGACCATGCGCAAGGGCGAGATCATGTTTCAGATCCTGCGCGAGCGGGCGGACGAGGGCTGGCAGATCTCGGGCGACGGGGTGATCGAGGTGCTGCAGGACGGGTTCGGCTTCCTGCGCTCGCCCGAGGCGAACTATCTCCCCGGTCCGGACGATATCTATGTCTCGCCAGACATGATCCGGCAGCATTCCCTGCGCACGGGCGATACGATCGAGGGGGTCATCCGCGCCCCGGATGACAGCGAACGCTATTTCGCGCTGACCGAGGTGACACTGATCAATTTCGAATCACCCGACAAGGCCCGGCACAAGATCGCTTTCGATAACCTTACGCCGCTTTATCCCGACGAGCGCCTGACGCTTGAGATCGAGGATCCGACCATCAAGGACAAAACGGCGCGGGTGATCGACATCGTTGCTCCGATCGGGAAGGGGCAGCGGTCGCTGATCGTCGCGCCGCCGCGGTCGGGGAAGACGGTGATCCTCCAGAACATCGCCAACTCGATCGAAAAGAACCATCCCGAGTGCTATCTGATCGTCCTGCTGATCGACGAGCGGCCCGAAGAGGTCACCGACATGCAGCGTTCGGTCAAGGGAGAGGTGATTTCCTCGACCTTCGACGAACCCGCCGGACGTCACGTCGCGGTGAGCGAAATGGTCATCGAAAAGGCCAAGCGTCTGGTTGAACATAAACGAGATGTTGTTATCCTTCTGGATTCTATCACAAGACTTGGTAGGGCCTTCAATACGGTCGTTCCATCGTCGGGCAAGGTCCTGACCGGTGGTGTCGATGCGAATGCGCTCCAGCGGCCGAAGCGGTTCTTCGGGGCGGCAAGGAACATCGAGGAAGGCGGGTCGCTCACGATCATCGCCACGGCCCTGATCGACACCGGAAGCCGTATGGATGAGGTGATCTTCGAGGAGTTCAAAGGCACCGGCAACTCGGAACTGGTGCTGGATCGCAAGATCGCCGACAAGCGCGTGTTCCCGGCCATCGACATCCTGAAATCCGGCACCCGGAAAGAGGATCTTCTGGTGGACAAGGGCGAGCTGCAGAAAACCTTTGTTCTGCGCCGGATCCTGAACCCGATGGGGACCACGGACGCGGTCGAATTCCTGCTCACCAAGCTGAAGCAAACCAAGACCAACTCCGAGTTCTTCGATTCGATGAATACCTGAGTGACCTGTCCGCTCAAGGAGAGGTGCCATGGATACAATCTTTGCCCTGGCCAGCGCCGCTGGTAAGGCAGGCGTCGCTGTGGTTCGCCTTTCCGGGCCGGCCGCCTTTCCCATCGCCGAAACGATTACCGGGGCCACGCTGCCGCCGCGCGGTATGTCCCTTCGCGTCTTGCGCAACCAAATCGGGGCGATCCTCGACCATGCGCTGGTGCTGAGCTTTTCGGCGCCCGAAAGCTATACCGGCGAGGATATCGTCGAATTCCAGACCCATGGCAGCATCGCGGTGATCGATTCCCTTCTGGCCTGCCTGAGCGATTTTCCCGATGCCCGTATGGCCGAACCCGGTGAATTTACCCGCCGGGCGCTGGAAAACGGGCGGCTCGACCTGGCCCAGGTCGAAGGGCTTGCCGACCTCATCGACGCCGAAACCGAACAGCAACGTATCCAGGCGCAACGAGTTTTCAGCGGTGAACTGGGAAATCTGGCGCGAAGCTGGCGGGAAAAGCTGATTCGCGCCGCCGCGCTGGTCGAGGTAACGATAGACTTTGCCGATGAAGATGTGCCGGTGGATGTGTCACCCGAGGTTTCCGACATTCTCGAATCCGTGCGATCCGACCTGCAGCGGCAGATTTCCGGGAGCGGAATCGCAGAGCGGATCCGTTCCGGATTTGAGGTCGCGATTGTCGGTGCGCCGAATGTGGGGAAATCGACGCTCCTGAATGCACTGGCCGGCCGTCCGGCAGCGCTGACGTCGGAATACGCAGGAACGACGCGCGATGTGATCGAGGTCCGCATGGATCTGCGCGGCCTTCCGGTCACGCTGCTGGACACCGCGGGGCTGCGCGAAACCGAGGATAAAGTCGAGAAAATGGGCGTCTCTCTCGCGAAGACGCGCGCCGAAGCGGCAGATTTGCGGATCTTTCTGGCAGAGCCGGGTGAAAGCTTCGACATCAAGGCGGGGCCGGAGGATATCATTCTGCGCCCCAAGGCCGACACGCGGAAGGATCGTGCAGGCGCGGTTTCGGGCCTGACCGGAGAGGGGCTGGACGAACTGGTCGCACGGGTTCAGGAGATTCTGAGTGCCCGCAGTTCCGACGTCGGGCTGGCGATTCGTGCCCGTCATCGCAAGGCGATGGAAACTGCGGATGCGTCCCTTGGCATCGCTGCCGAAGTCCTGTTTCGCGGCCCGGATCATTATGATATTCTCGCGGCCGAGATACGCCACGCGGTGCTTGCGCTCGAATCCCTGGTGGGGCGGATCCATACGGAGGATCTGCTGTCGGAAATCTTCGCGAGCTTCTGCCTGGGAAAATGAGGAATGTTTCACGTGAAACAATTTGATTTCGACGTGGTCGTCGTTGGTGGCGGACATGCCGGGGCGGAAGCAGCCCATGTTGCGGCGCGTATGGGGGCGCGTACGGCGATTGTTACGCTTAAACGCAGCGATTTCGGCGTGATGTCCTGCAATCCGGCCATTGGGGGCCTTGGTAAGGGACATCTTGTCCGGGAAATCGACGCGTTTGACGGGCTTATGGGCCGCGTCGCCGACTGCGCGGGAATCCAGTTTCGACTCCTCAATCGCCGCAAGGGTCCGGCCGTGCAAGGACCGAGAGCCCAGAGCGATCGCGATGTGTATCGGCGCAGAATGCGAGCGGAACTGGAAGCGGTTGAGAACCTGTCGATCTTCGAAGCCGAGGTTCGCGACCTGATCGTTGACGATAGCAGGGTGTCCGGGGTGATCCTTGGAGACGGGAGTGAAGTTCGCGCGCGCTCCACCGTGCTGACGACCGGCACGTTCCTGCGGGGCGTGATGCACATCGGAATGGAAAAACGCGCCGGGGGCCGCATGGGGGCGCAGGCCTCGACTGCGCTGGCAGAGCGGATTGCCGATTTCGGGCTGGAGCTTGGTCGCCTGAAAACCGGGACACCGCCGCGTCTGAACGGCAAAACCATCGCATGGGACCGGCTGGAAATGCAGCCGGGCGACGACGACCCGACGCTGTTTTCCTTTCTCTCGGACCGGCCCGATCTCCCGCAGATTTCCTGCGGAATTACCCACACCGGCCCGGCAACTCACGAGGTGATCCGCGAAAATCTGGCTCAATCGGCCATGTATGGCGGTCAGATCGAGGCCGCCGGCCCCCGATATTGTCCGTCGATCGAGGACAAGGTGGTTCGCTTTGCCGACAAGGACTCGCATCAGATTTTTCTCGAACCCGAAGGGCTCGGGACCGATGTGATATACCCAAACGGCATTTCCACCTCGCTGCCGGCGGAGATCCAGCGCGACTTTGTTCGCAGTATCACGGGGCTTGAACATGCCGAAATCCTGCAGCCGGGCTATGCGATCGAGTACGATTATGTCGATCCCCGGTCCCTGACGCATGAATTGCGGGTCCGCGATTTGCCTGGGCTGTACCTGGCCGGTCAGATCAACGGCACGACTGGATATGAAGAGGCGGCGGCGCAGGGGCTTTGCGCGGGGCTGAACGCGGCGCTTGCCGCTCTTGGCCGGGATGTATTCAATTTTCACCGGTCCGGCAGCTATATCGGCGTGATGATCGACGACCTGACATCGCGGGGAGTGACGGAACCTTATCGGATGTTTACCTCGCGCGCGGAGTTCCGGCTGAGCCTGCGGGCGGATAACGCCGACCAACGGCTGACTCCGCTTGCGATCGCGGTTGGCTGCGTGGGACCTGAGCGACAGCACAGATTTGAGGCCAAGATCGAGCAGTTGGAGCGGGCGCGCGATTTGCTCGGAAGCCGGGAGTTCTCGTCTCATAAGCTGCGCGACCACGGCATTACGGTGAAGGCGGACGGCCCGCGCCGGAGCGGGATCCAGTTGCTGTCCCTGGCGGAAATCGAGGTTTCCGACCTTTGCACCGTGTTCCCGGAGCTTGAAGCAGTCCCCGAGCCGATCCGGCAGCAGCTCAAGAACGACGCGATTTACATGTATTATATCGAGCGTCAAAACCGTGAACTCGAGGTGCTGCGTCGGGATGAGGCCCGGGAGATCCCGGAGGATTTCGATTTTTCCGCGCTGCAAGGCTTGTCGAACGAGCTTCGTAGCAAGCTGATGGTGAAAAAGCCGCGCAATCTTGCCCAGGCGCGGGCTATTGATGGGATGACACCGGCGGCTCTTGCGCTTATTCTGGCAAGACTTCAGCGACTTGAAAAGGTCAGGAGCGCATGACCATCGCGGAAAATGAAACTCTGCCGGATGTTTCACGTGAAACATCCGAGCGGCTGGAGAGCTTCGAAAGGCTTATCCGGCGCTGGAATCCAAGGATCAATCTCATCTCCGCATCAAGCATGGACGTCCTGCGGGAGCGCCACATTCGCGATTCGATCCAGGTGTTCCGGTGCGCCCAACCATCCGGCCTCTGGGTTGATATCGGCACGGGGGGAGGGTTCCCGGGGCTGATCTGCGCCATTCTCGCGGTTGAGGAGGCACCAGACCTGCGCTTTGTCCTCGTCGAGAGCGACAAGCGGAAGGCAAGTTTTCTGCGGGTCGCCACACAGGAGCTTGGGCTCAATTGCGAAATTCTGGCAGAGCGGGCCGAGGCCGTGGCATCGCTCGGGGCGGATATCCTTTCGGCACGGGCGCTTGCGCCGCTTCTCCAGCTTCTGGGTCTTGCCGGGCGCCACCTTGCGCCGGAAGGCACGGGCCTGTTCCCGAAGGGAAAGAGTTGGCGAGACGAGATTGCCGAAGCCCGACGCACGCAGACATTCCAGTATGAGGCGATTCCGAGCGTAACGGACCAGGACGCGGTCATCCTGAAGATTGACGGGGCATCAATTGGTTGATTCTTTATCTCCGCAGGGGCCCAGGATCGTTGCGATTGCGAACCAGAAGGGCGGCGTCGGCAAGACCACGACCACCATAAATCTGGGCGCCGCGCTGGCCGAGGCGGGGGCGCGTGTGCTCGTGATCGACCTTGATCCGCAAGGAAATGCCTCGACCGGGCTCGGCATCGACCCGGATCTGCGTGACCGCACGACTTATGATCTGTTGGTCGAAAAGCTCCCGCTGACGGAGGCCTTGCGCGCAACCTCTGTGGAAAACCTGGCTATCGTTCCGGCGAATATGGATCTCAGTTCCGCGGATATGGAACTCATGGGCGCCGAAAGGCGGAGCTTTCTTCTGCGCGACGCGCTTGACCGGGACGAAATTGCCGGGCTCGGGCTGGATTATGTGCTGATCGACTGCCCGCCTTCGCTGAATCTGCTGACAGTGAATGGTATGGTTGCGGCGGATTCGGTGTTGATTCCGCTTCAGAGCGAGTTTTTCGCGCTGGAAGGGGTGTCGCAACTCATGTTGACGATCCGGGAGGTGCGCCAGACCGCAAACCGGAACCTGCGGATCGAGGGCATCCTTCTCACCATGTTCGACCGGCGCAACAACCTGTCGCAACTGGTCGAACAGGACGCCCGCGAGAACCTTGGCGATCTGGTGTTTCGAACCATCATCCCGCGCAATGTCCGCCTGAGCGAGGCGCCATCCTTCGCCATGCCGGTTCTGAACTACGATCCAAAATCGCAGGGCGCCGAAGCCTACAGGGCGCTTGCGAAGGAAATGGCGGAGCGTCACCAGGTGGTGGCCTGAATTTCGGGGAGGAAAGCATGACGGAAAACAAGGCGCGCCCGCGCGGGCTGGGGCGGGGATTGTCGGCGCTCATGGCCGATGTGACGATCAATGCCGGACCGGAACAGGCCCCGGCGCGACCGGATATGATGGTGCCGATCGAACAGTTGCGGCCCAATCCGAACCAGCCGCGTCGCCGATTCGCGCAGGAAGATCTTGATGATCTGGCCGCGTCGATCCGCGAAAAGGGGGTGATCCAGCCGCTGATCGTGCGCAAGACCCTTGATGACCAGTATGAGATCGTTGCGGGCGAACGTCGCTGGCGGGCGGCGCAGCAGGCGCAGTTGCACGAACTCCCGGTTCTTGTGCGCGAACTGGACGATGTCGAGGTTCTCGAAGTCGCGATCATCGAGAATATCCAGCGCGCGGATCTCAATGCCATCGAAGAAGCGGCCGGTTATCGGCAGCTCATGGACAGTTTCGGCCATACGCAGGAAAAAATGGCCGAGGCACTGGGCAAAAGCCGCAGCCATATCGCCAATCTGTTGCGGTTGCTCAATCTGCCGCCGGATGTGCAGGAGATGCTGCAGGAGGGACGGCTGACCGCCGGCCATGCGCGGGCACTGATCGCGACACGCGCGCCGTCGGATCTCGCGCGCAAGGTGGTGAGCGGCGGGCTGTCGGTCCGGGCGACCGAAGCACTGGTGCGGCGTGTGGAGAAAGACGGGGAAGCGCGCCCGGGGGTCGAGCGGCGAGCAACGGAAAAAGATGCCGATACCGTCGCGCTCGAGGCGGATCTTTCGGCGGGGCTCGGCATGAAGGTCGCCCTGAACCATCGAGTCGGGCAGGAGACGGGGGAACTGGTGGTCCGCTACAGCAATCTTGAGGAACTTGACACGCTCTGCCGCTTGCTCAGCGGCAAGTGACCGGCCGTCGATCCGCCGTCAATCAGCCAGTAGCTCGGCGATGATCGCATTCAGAACGAGTACGCCCGAATCCGACACTGAAATTTCGTGCCCCTCGTCGTGGATCATGCCGGATTCGGCCAAAATCCGGCGACTGCGTAGGTTCAGGCGAAGTGGTGACATCGCGTTGAATCTGTCAACGTCTAGAGGTTCCGTGAGCCGTAGACACATCATGAGGTATTCGGTGGCCTGTTCCTCGGCCGGGATCGGGTGGCGCGGCACCTCGCCGCTGCCGTTTTCCGCCGCTGCAAGCCACAACCCCGGCGAACTGTGGCATTCGGTTGCCTGCCGCGTCCCGGTCACGGTCAGGCGCCCATGCGCGCCGGGGCCGATGCCGGCATAATCGCCGTAACGCCAATAAATCAGGTTGTGGCGGGATTCGGCCCCCTTCCGCGCGTGGTTCGACACTTCGTATCGCGGCAGGCCCTTTGCCGCGCAAAGCTCTTGGGTCAGTTGATACATGTCCGCCGAAAGATCCTCGTCCGGCAGGCCCCGCAACTGCCCGCGCGCGAACCGCTGGCCGAAGGCCGTGCCGGGTTCGATGGTCAACTGATAAAGCGACAGGTGATCCGCCGCCATGGCCAGCGCCTCGGTCAGTTCCTTGCGCCAGGCGGCCAGATCCTGGCCCTGACGCGCATAGATCAGGTCAAAGCTTATACGTTCGAACTGCCGGCGCGCGATATCATGGGCGGCGCGGGCTTCGGCGACATTGTGAAGGCGGCCGAGACGGCGCAGGGCATCGTCATCAAGCGCCTGAACCCCGAGCGAGACCCGGTTGACCCCGGCATCGCGGTAGCCGGCAAAGCGGCCCGCCTCGACCGAGCCGGGGTTGGCCTCGAGCGTGATTTCGATGTCATTGGCGAAAACCCAGTGTTCCTGCGCTGCCTCGATCACGGCCGCGACGGTTTCGGGCTGCATGAGGCTGGGGGTGCCGCCACCGAAAAAGATCGAATTCAGCACGCGCCCCGGCGTTTCGGCGCCGAGCCGGGCGATTTCACGGCGAAAGGCAGCGGCCCAGCGGGGATGGTCGACGCGGTCGCGGGCGACGTGGCTGTTGAAATCGCAATAGGGACATTTCGATTCGCAGAACGGCCAGTGCACATAAAGCCCGAATCCGCCCTGTTGCCAGTCTTCAGCCAAAGCAGTCCGCCACGAATTTCTCGAAGGCCCGCGCCCGGTGGCTGATGTGGTTCTTGTCCCAGCGATCCATCTCGCCAAAGGTCTGCGCATGGCCGTCGGGTTGAAAGATCGGGTCGTAGCCGTGCCCCTGCGTCCCGCGCATGGGCCAGACGATGCGCCCCGCCACGTGCCCCTCGAAAATCTCGCAGCCCCCGTCCGGCCAGGCCAGGGCCAGGGTACAGCAGAAGCGGGCGCGGCGGGGCTCGGCGGCTGCCCGGCTTTCGAGTTCGTTCCAGACCCGTGTCATGGCCATGTCGAAATCGCGGCCTTGCGGTGTCTCGGCCCAATCGGCGGTATAGACGCCGGGCGCGCCATTCAGTGCCTCGACCTCGAGCCCGGAATCGTCGGCAAGGGCGGGCAGGCCGGTCGCGCGCGCGGCGGCTTCGGCCTTGAGCCGGGCATTGCCGGCAAAGCTCGTCTCGGTTTCCTCCGGCACCGGCAGGTTCAGTTCCGCCGCGCCGGTGACCGACACGCCGAAGGGTTCGAGAAGATGCGCAATCTCTTCCAGCTTGCCGCGGTTGTGGGTCGCGACCAGAAGCCGGTCACCGATCCGCCGCCCGGTCATTGCACCGCTGCCTGTTGCGCCGCGGCCAGTTCGCCCACGCCTTTTGTTGCCAGATCAAGCATCTGGTCCATCTGATCGCGGCTGAACAGCGTTCCCTCGGCCGACATCTGCACCTCGATCAGACGGCCCGAGCCGGTCATGATGAAATTGCCGTCAACGCCGGCCTCGCTGTCCTCGGGATAATCGAGGTCCAGCACCGGCTGCCCGGCGTAGATCCCGCAGGACACCGCCGCGACCGGATCCAGCAGCGGATCCGACAGGATTTCGCCGGCCGCCATCAGCCGGTTCACGGCAAGGCGCAGCGCGACCCAGCCGCCGGTGATCGCGGCGCAGCGGGTGCCGCCGTCGGCCTGTATCACGTCGCAGTCGATGGTGATCTGGCGCTCGCCCAGGGCGCTGCGATCCACGCCCGCGCGCAGGGCCCGCCCGATCAGGCGCTGGATCTCGACCGTGCGTCCGCCCTGACGCCCCGTCGCCGCCTCACGCCGCATCCGCGATGATGTGGAACGCGGCAGCATCCCGTATTCCGCCGTGACCCAGCCGAGCCCCGATCCCTTGATGAAGGGCGGCACGCGGGTTTCGATCGAGGCGGTGCAAAGAACATGCGTATCGCCGATACGGATCATGCAGGATCCTTCGGCGTGTTTCGTGATGCCCGTCTCGATTGAAATCGGGCGCATTTCGCTTAAATCTCGTCCTGAAGGGCGCATCTGATATCCTTGTGGAATTTGGCCACGGGATAGCGTCCGCTGCGGGAGCGATGCAAGCATTGACCTTGAAGGCCAGCGGAATTTAATGGCGCCTTGTGGAGGAAATCCGCCATGACTGACACGCTGAGCCTGCTGGGAGAGCTCGACAAGCGCTCGCGCGAGATATTCCGCCGGGTGGTCGAAGCCTATCTCGACAGCGGCGACCCGGTGGGGAGCCGCACCCTTACCCGGACGCTGAGCGAAAAGATCAGCGCCGCGACCGTGCGCAACGTGATGCAGGATCTCGAACACCTCGGCCTGCTCGACAGCCCGCATGTGAGCGCGGGGCGGGTGCCGACCCAGATGGGGCTGCGGATGTTCGTTGACGGGCTGCTCGAGGTCGGCGACCTGAACGAGACCGACCGGCAGAAGATCAACGAGACGCTTTCCAGCAACACCGCCGATGTGGGGGCGATGCTGGATCGCGTGGGGGCGGCGCTGTCGGGCGTGACCCGGGGCGCATCGCTGGTGCTCAGCCCCAAATACGAGACCGCGATCCGCCATATCGAATTCGTCAGCCTCGGGCCCGACCGGACGCTGGTGGTGCTGGTGTTCTCGGATGGTCACGTGGAAAACCGTCTGTTCAAGCCACCCCCCGGCCAGACGCCGAGTTCGATGCGCGAGGCGGCGAATTTCCTCAATGCGCTGATCGAGGGCAAGACCCTGGCCGAGGTACGCCGCATGATGCAGCGCGAGATTGCCGCACGCCGGCAGGAAATCGACAGCCTGGCCCATGAAATGGTGGAAAGCGGGCTTGCGGCTTGGGAGGGCGACGACGTGGATTCGGCCCGCCTGATCGTGCGGGGGCGTTCGAATCTGCTGGAGGGCGGCGACGAGGACGGGCTGGAACGGATCCGGCTGCTGTTCGACGACCTCGAGCGCAAGCGCGACATCGCCGAATTTCTCGAACTGGCCGAAGAGGGCGACGGGGTGCGTATCTTCATCGGCTCGGAGAACAAACTTTTTTCACTTTCGGGTTCCTCTCTGGTTATTTCCCCATATATGAACGCAGATCGTAAGGTGATTGGGGTGATCGGCGTGATCGGACCCACGCGCCTGAATTATGGGCGGATCGTGCCCATTGTGGATTACACGGCGCAACTGGTGGGTCGGTTGATCGCCGACCGGAGCTAGAGGTAAAACATGGCAGAGCCGAAGAACGACGACTTTCTCGACGACCTTGCCGAGGCCGAGGCGGAAGAACTGGCCCGAACCGGCGAAGAGATCACCGACGAGGCGGTGGCGCTTGACGAGTTGCGCGCCGAGCGGGACCAGTTGCGCGACCGCTACATGCGCGCGCTTGCCGATGCCGAAAACGCCCGCAAGCGGTCGGAGCGCGACCGCCGCGAGGCAGAGCAATACGGCGGCTCCAGGCTCGCCCGTGATCTTTTGTCGGTTTACGACAACCTGAAGCGGGCGCTCCAGTCCGCGGGGGACGAGCAGAGCCCGGCTTCGGCTGCACTGCTCGAGGGCGTCGATCTTACCATGCGCGAGCTTCTGAACATATTCGCGCGCCACGGAATTACCCGCATCGCGCCGGAAGTCGGCGAGCGTTTCGACCCGAACCTGCACGAAGCCATGTTCGAGGCCCCGGTTCCCGGCACCCGCGCCGGCGATATCATCGAGGTCTCGACCGAGGGTTTCCAGCTTCACGACCGGCTGTTGCGACCGGCGCAGGTCGGGGTTTCCTCCACCCCCGCTGCCTGACCTCGGCAGCACGGCATCCCGGCGCGGCGCCGTTTTCCATGCGCCGCGTGTTCCGGGCGGGCGCCCTCGCGCCCGCCCGTTTGCATCGGTCCGGGCCGGCATGTTCCAAAAAATCACGGTGACAGGGTGACTTGAAGGTCAGGTCGCTTGCCTATCCGTTGTGATCACGCAATAGTCCGCAGAAATGGCCCGGATGGACGCTCTGCGCTGAGTTGCGATGACAAAACCAACTTTTCTCATTGTCGGCGTCTGCGCCGGGCCCGGCAATTTCGAGTTGCTCAGCGCGTTCCTTGCCGGGCTTCCCGCTTCGGGGCCGCTTGCCGTGGTCGTTGCTCTTTGCGACGGCGCCTTGGCTGGCAATGAATTTTGCACATCGCTCGCCATGGTGGCCGGCCGTCCGGTTGAACAGGCCGTTGACGGGGCCGAGATTCACCCCGGCCGGATCCTTGTCGGGCCGGAGGGGTCGGCGTTGCTTTTGCGGAACGGACGATTGCATGTGGACGCAAGCGGGAACGGCGATGTGCGCCACGTGCTGGACGGATTTTTCCTGTCGCTGGCCGATGCGCAGCGGGACAACGCCGCCGCGGTCGTCTTGTCCCTTGGCAGCAACGATGGGGTCGAGGGTCTGCGGCAGGTCAGGAACAGCGGCGGGCTGACTTTTGCCGCCGCCGATGGTGCGGTCATCAATGGCCCGATTGCGCCGGATCTGGCCGAGTTTCTTTTGCCGGCGCGGGAGATCGGCGCAAGGCTCGGTGCGCTGATCGAGGAGCGCAGCCGCTCGCGCGCCGGCCCTGCGCCAACGCCCGGTGCCGCCCGGAGCCCCGCCGGATTGGCCGAGCGGCAGATCCTCGATCGTCATGCGCCGCCCTATGCGGTGCTGCGCACTGACGGCCATGTGGTCTGTCTGTCAAAGACCGCCGCCCGCTTTCTCGAAGTTTCCTGGAACGAAACGTCCGGCCGCATCTTCGACATGATTCAGCCCGCGCAGGAGCCGAGCCTGACAACGCTGTTGCAGGAGTCCGCACAAGAGCAGGCGCCAAGGCTGTTTCACGGGCGGCTTGAGCGCGGCGAATCCGTCCTTTTGCGCATCGAGCCCCTGAGCGGCGAAATTCCAGAGCCGCTCTTGCTCGTTCTGTTCGAGCGGGCCGGGATCCTGCCCGTTGCTTCCGCTGCCGTGGCGGAAACGGCGGACGAGGACTTGCGCCGGCGGTTTCAGTTTATCGCGCGGAAATACGAGATCGCGCAGGAAGAACTTGAAGTCACGAAGCGGATGCTCGAGCGCAGCCATGGCGACCTTCGCAATCTGTGCGATTCGGTCGGGCTCAACGTGCTGTTTCTGGGCCGGAACTTGACGCTGCGCGGTTTTACCCCGACGGCTGCCGCCACCTTCAATCTGCGCCCCGGCGATGTGGGCCGCCCCTATGCCGAGCTGTCCGGCACTCCCGATTATCCCGAGTTCGAGCCGCAGGCCCAGGAGGTTCTTCGATCGGGAGAAATGCGCGAGCGGCAACTCGACCGCGATGAAAATGGCCTGCATCACCTTGTGCGGCTGAACCCGTATCGCGACTTCGAAGGCGAGATTCAGGGCGTCGTGTTGACCTTCATCGACGTCACCCGGATGGCCGAGGCCGAGGAACAGCAGGCGGCCATGATCGCGGAGCTCAATCATCGGGTCAAGAACATGCTGACGGTGGCGCTCGGCGTGGTGAAATCGACCCTCGCGCACAGCGGCTCGATCGCAGAGATCCGCAAGGTATTGTTTCCGCGGCTGCGCAATCTGGCCGGCTCCTATACCCTGCTCAGCCAGAGCGACTGGAGCGCGGTTTCCCTGCGCGACATCCTCGCCATGCAGCGCAGTTCCTATGAGGGCGAACGGTTCGCGATCAGCGGCCCGGTTATCAGGCTCGATCAGGAGCAGGCGCTTGCGATCAGCATGATCCTGCATGAACTGGCGACCAATGCGGTGAAATACGGGGCGCTGTCCGTCCCGGAGGGGAAGATCACCATTTCCTGGAGCGAAGAGGCCGGAGAACTCACCCTGCTCTGGATCGAACGCGACGGCCCCCCGCCCGCGGCCGAGGTCAAGGGCAGCGGCTTTGGGTTTACCATGATCAAAGGTCAGGCCGAGCTTCAGCTGGGCGGCACGGCGGAATCGGAATTCGACGAAGCCGGCCTGTCGTTCCGCCTGAAATTTCCGCTCAATTTTCCGTAACAGGCACCGGTTCGCCCGGAAAAGCCCCGTTTCGCGGGCGCTTTCCCCTGCAGACGATGCGCAGATCCACGTTCGGGCCTTTGGTTCCACCGGAAAACCTGAATCTGCGCGGATCCGGCGGGTCTGTGCCGGGTGAATTGGCCCGAAACGCAAGATCCCGCTGGCGGTTTTGCATGTGGGGGCGCCCGCGCCTAGTTTTGCGTCGACCGGTCGCGGAGCCGCCGTTGCCGGACGCAAAACCAGAGCAGAGAAGGAACCGTCATGCTCCCACGTCACAAGATTACCGCTGCGACGCTCGCCGCCGCTCTCATGGCCGCACCGCTGTCCTTTGCCGTTGCTCAGGAAGGCGTTGCTCCCGAAGGGACCGAAGCCATGCCCGAAGCAGCCCCGGAAGCAGCGCCCGAAACGGCACCCGAGGCCCCGGCCGCGACGCCCACGCCCGATTTCGACGATGCGCAGATCGACGCCTTTGCGAATGCGGCGCTGAAGGTTGGTGAAATCCAGCAGAAATATGCGCAGCAGCTTGAAGGCGTCGAGGACGAGGCCGAACAGCAGCAGCTGGTTCAGGAAGCGGACACCGAGATCCGCGCCGCCATCGAGGGGATGGATAACATCACCATCGAAGATTACCTCGAGATCGATCAGGCCGCGACGATGGACGAAGACCTGACCCGCCGCATTGCCGAGCGCATGCAGCAGATTCAGGCCGAACAGACCGAACAGGCCGGCTGACCGCTCCGGGCAACCGAAGTTCTATCGTGAAACAGAAACGGGCACGCCGGCATTGCGGCGTGCCCGTTTTCAGTTTCCGGGGCGGGGGCGCCCCGCAACGCGTTAGCGCTGCTGCGTGGCCGGGAACTCTATGTTGATCTCGAGGCTCGAGAGCTCATCACCGCGATCCATGCGGATATCGACCGCGTTATCTTCGATCTTCAGATGACGGCGAATCGCGGCGAGTATGTCGCGCTGCAGTTCGGGCAGGCAATCGGGGCCGGGGCCGCTGCGTTCATGGGCCAGCAGGATCTGCAGGCGGTCGCGGGCTGTTTCGGCCGATCTGGCCTTGCGGGGGCGAAAGGAGAAACCGAACATGATCAGGCCGTCCGTCCGAAGAGCCGCTGGAACAGGCCGGGTTTGCGCTCGCCTTCGATGCGCATCTCGACCTGATCACCGGCGAGCCGCGCCACCGCGTCCTTGTAGGCGGCGGCGGCATTCGAGGGCCCGTCCAGCACAACCGGCGAGCCGACGTTCGACGCGCGCAGCACCGCGTGGCTTTCCGGGATGATCCCGAGCAGCGGCACGGCGAGGATTTCCAGCACGTCCTCCACCGACATCATGTCGCCGCCCGAAGTGCGCTGCGGATCATAGCGGGTCAGCAGCACCTGCGCCTTGATCGGCTCCGACTCGGCGGATTCGGCCCGGCGGGTCTTGCTGCTGAGAAGCCCGAGCACCCGGTCGCTGTCGCGGACCGAGGACACTTCGGGGTTGGTGACCACGACTGCCTCGTCAGCGAAATACATGGCCAGTTGCGCGCCGCGTTCGATCCCGGCGGGGCTGTCACAGATGATATAGTCGAATTCCTCGCGCAGTTCGTCCAGAACCTTTTCCACGCCTTCCTTGGTCAGCGCGTCCTTGTCCCGGGTCTGCGAGGTCGGCAGGATCGACAGGTTTTCGAGCCGCTTGTCCTTTATCAGGGCCTGTTTCAGTCTCGCATCGCCCTGGATCACGTTGATGAAGTCGAACACGACGCGGCGTTCGCAACCCATGATCATGTCGAGGTTGCGCAGCCCCACGTCGAAGTCGATCACCACCGTGCGGAAACCCTTCTGCGCCAGTCCGGCACTGATCGCGGCGGCGGAGGTGGTCTTGCCGACGCCCCCTTTGCCCGAGGTGATGACGATGACCTTGCTTTGCCTGGGGTGTTCCTGTTTCATCTCGGTCGTCATGCAAGCGTCTCCATGCAAAGCCTTTGTTCGCTGAGGTAGATCTGCACGCTGCGTTTCCTGACCGCGTGCTCGATATTGTCGCTGGTGCGGTAGAGCCCGGCAATGGCGACCAGTTCGGCATCGAGGCTCTGACAGAAGATCCGCGCGGTTTCGTCGCCGTGCACGCCGGCCAGGGCCCGGCCCCGCAGGATGCCGTAGACATGGATATTCCCGCGCGCAATGAGTTCGGCGCCCGATGCGACATGTCCGGTTACGATCAGGTCGCCGTGTTCCGCCACCACCGACTGGCCGGAACGCACCGGGCTGGTAATAAGCCGGCTTTCCTGCGGCACCTCGCGGCGCGGGGCGACGAACTGTTCGCGCGGCTGCGGCTCGGGCCGGCGTTCGGGGCGGGGTGCGCGCTGGGGAACGTCATGGCCGGCCTTGATCGGGATCAGTCCGGCCTCGGCCGCGGCTTCGATCTGGCGCGGGCTGGCATTCTGCACCCCGAAGGGCGCAAGCTTGCGCTGTTCGAGCGCCGCGCGCAGGTCGCGCATCACCGTGCCGTCAAGGTCGGGCGCCTGCGCCATGTCGAGAATCAGCGGCGCATCGGTCAGGAAGTGCGGCATCCGCTCCAGTTGGCTGTCAAGCCCGGCATAGAACGCGGAATCCGGCATGCCCTCCAGCAGCAGGGCGACCGCAGTCAGGAACCGGCCCCGGAACTGGACGGCTCCGACGCTTGTAAATGCGTTTTTACTGGTGCTTTGCTGTTGTTGCACGCCTCGTCTGATGCTCCTGCTCGGGAAGGGCGCAGATTCATGTCTGTCCCGTTTGCCCCTGCCTAATCGCTTTGCGGGCGGGCGTCCACTCCTCCTGCACAGGCGGGGCGACCTCGGCAAACATGTGCTGGCAGGCGCTGCCTCAGGTTGCAAGCGCCAGGTTGTCGATGAGCCGCACCCCGTCGAGCCATGCCGCGGCAAAGATCCGCGCCGGGCGGGCAGGGGCCGGGGCAGAGGCGGCGGTTGCGGGCGAAAGATCGTCCTCGTGGCGCAGATCGAAATAGTCGACCGGGCCGAATCCGGCGGCCTGCAATGCCGCCCGGCCGCTGGCGAGCGCCGCATCCGGTGCCGTGCCCTGCCGGATCGCGGCGGCGGTTTCGGCCATGATCCGATGCAGCGCGGGCGCGGTGGCGCGGGCCTCCGGCGAAAGCCGCAGATTGCGCGAGGACAGCGCAAGCCCGTCCGCTTCGCGCTGGGTCGGGCAGGCGACGATTTCGGTGCACAGGTCAAGATCGCGCACCAGCCTGCGGATCAGTTGAACCTGCTGGAAATCCTTTTCGCCGAAAAAGGCGATGTCGGCCCCGGTCTGCAGCAAAAGCTTGGTCACCACCGTCGCCACCCCGTCGAAATGCCCGGGGCGCGAGGCTCCGCACAGCACATCGCTGATTCCGGCGACCGTAATGGTCGTTGCAAAGCCTTCGGGATAGATCTGGTCGGGATCCGGTGCATAAAGCACATCGGGCCCGAGCGGGGCGAGCGCCTTTGCGTCCCGGTCCTCGCTGCGCGGATAATTCGCCAGGTCTGTCGGGTCGTTGAACTGGCGGGGATTGACGAACAGCGTGACGATGACCCGATCCGCGGTCTTTCGCGCGGCCTTCACAAGGGCAAGGTGCCCGGCATGGAGCGCACCCATGGTCGGAACGACGCCGATACGATGCCCCTGCCGGTGCCAGTCGCTGACGAGCGCGCGCAGGGCGGATTTGTCGCGGATGATCTTCATGGCCGGCTTAAAGCGGGAAAAACATGCTGATTGCAAGGGACGTGCTCAGCCCGACGATCAGGTTCATCGGAATCCCGATCTTGAGGAAATCGGCAAAGCGATAATTGCCCGCCCCGTAGACGAGCGTATTGGTCTGATAGCCGATCGGGGTGGCAAAGCTTGCGCTCGCGGCGATCATCACGGTGACGGCCAGCGGACGCGGATCGACCCCGAGCTCGGCCGCGAGCGCGATCGTGATCGGCGTAAACACCACGGCAACCGCGTTGTTGGTCACGATCTCGGTCAGGAAAGACGCGGTATAAAAGACCGTCAGCAGAACCAGGAATGGTGGCAGCCCGCTCAGAATCGGGGCCAGCACATCCGCGATCATGGTGATGGCCCCGCTTTGCTGAAGCCCGGCCCCGACGATCAGCATGGAAAAGATCAGCACCAGGATCGACCCGTCGATGGCGGCCCAGGCCTCGTCGTTGTCGATGCAGCGCAGCACCAGGATCGCCGCGACCGCGATCAGCGACAGGATGCTGATCGGCATGACGTTCAGGCTGGCAAGGGCGATGATTCCGAGCAGGGCAATGATGGCGATGGGGGCCTGGCGCCGCCGATAGGCGCGCCCGGCCGGTTCGGTGATGGACGCCACGTCGCCGGCTTCGGCAAGCACCCGGAACCCCTCGGCCGGCCCCTCGAGCAGCAGCTTGTCCGCCGGGCGCAGGCGCACGTTGGACAGGTCGACGCCGGCGATATGGCCCTGCCGGAAGGCGCCGAGCACCCGCACGCCCCGCGTCCGCCCGAGCGTCAGATCCGCGATGCGCCGCCCGACATTTCGGCGGTTCGGGGTGACGATGGCCTCGACCACGCGAAGCTCGGCTTCCTTGTCGGGCTCCGACGTGGGCAGCATCCCGACCCGCAGCCCCTCGTGTTCGACAAGGGTCAAAAGCTCTGACGTGGTGGCCATGACGACGATGCTGTCGCCCTTCCTGAGGACATGTTCGTTCAGGTCGCCGCGCTTGATGTCGCGCCCGCGTTTCACCCCCCGGACGCGCACACCGTCGCGTTTGAAATCGGCCATCTCGCCCAGCGGTTCCCCAATACCCGCATAGGTGTCGAGGATCAGGATTTCCGAGAGGTAGGGAATTTCGGCGTCCTCCGCGGCCCCGTCGTCGCCCTGGCGGTCGGGCAGCAGCCAGCGCCCGAGGATCAACAGGGTGAGCGCACCGGCCAGCGATGCGACAAGGCCGACCGGGGTGATTTCGAAGATCGAGAACGGCTCCATGCCGTTCTGCCGTGCGATCCCGTCCACGATCAGGTTGGTCGAGGTGCCGATCAGCGTGAGCGTGCCGCCGAGAACCGCCATGTAGGACAGGGGAATCAGCAGGCGCGTGGCGGCAAGGCCAAGGCTGCGGGCGAGGCGGATCACCACCGGGATCAGAACCAGGACCACCGGGGTGTTGTTCATGAAGGCCGATGCGACCATTGCGGCGAGCAGGAACACCGTCGTGGCAAGCCTTGGGCGTTCCTTGGCGCGGGACACCACGAAGTTGGCGAGCGTGTCCAGAACCCCGGTGCGCACCAGCGCGCCCGAGACCACGAACATCGCGGCAATGGTGATCGGGGCGGAGTTCGAGAAAACCGCCATCGCATCCTCGTAGGGAACGAGGCCGAGCAGAATGAAAAGCGCCGCCGCTCCGCTTGCCACCACGTCCGGGGGATATTTTTCCAGCGTGAAGATGACAAACAGCAGGAACAGGATCGCGAGCGCCACAAAAGGCGCGGTCTCTCCCAGAAGAACGCTCATTGTGGTGTGGACCCTGATGGAATCGAAATGCCGTGGCATGTTGCCACGGCATCCGTTGCGGACGCAACGTCACTTCGGTCATTCGGCGTTGTCGAACCCGCGTGTCCTGACCTGCTCGCGTGCGCTCGGGTGCACCGACTCCCGGAAGGGCACCTCACAGACCACGGCCTGCGCCGGCTCGCCGCCGCGTTCGCTGTAGGCTTCGGGCAGTTCCACAAGAAGCTGCGTGCCCGGCTCTGCCATGGTCGGGGGAACGAAGGCCAGCGCGATATTGGTGGCGAGTTCCGGGGAATACCACGGCGAGGTCACGTAGCCGCAGCGCCGCCGCTCGCGATCGGAAACAAGCCAGAAATCCGGGGCATAATCGGTGATCGGCCTGCCCCCGAAGCGCAGCCCCACCATGGTGAGCGCAAAGGGGAAATCGCCGGATTCGATCCGGGTGCGCTGGGCCTCGAGCGCGGCCTTGCCAATATAGTCACGGGTTTTCCTGCGCGGCACCTGATAGCCGAGGTTGACCTGAAACGGCGATGTTTCGGCATCCATGTCCTGCCCCCAGCTCAGGATTCCGGCGGCGATGCGGCGCTGGTGGGCCGGGGCGATCACCTTCAGACCATAGCGGGTGCCGGCGCTGCGGATCGCATACCAGACCTTTTCCGCCGTCAGGGTGGCGTCGCGCACGTAGACCTCGTAGCCGCTTTCGCCGGTAAAGCCGGTCTGGCTGATCACCACCGGACAGCCGCCGATCTCGGCCTCCATGAGCCCGTAATAGGGCAGATCGGCCACTGCCGGCCCCGCCAGATCCTGCATCAGCAGCATTGAGAGCGGTCCCTGGATCTGCAGCGGAGAAACGTCGATCTCGTCGATCTCGACATCCCAGTCGCGGCGCGCGTTCACTCCCTGGAACCACAGCAGGATGTCGCTGTCGGACAGCGAGAACCAGAATTCGTCCTCGGAAAGGCGCAGCAGCACCGGGTCGTTCAGGATTCCGCCCTTGTCGTTGCAGAGGATGCAGTATTTCCCGTGCATCGGTTTGATACGCGTCGCATCGCGGGTGATGACGGTGTTGACGAAATCTTCGGCATCGGGGCCCTGAACCCGGATCTGGCGCTCGACGGCCACGTTCCACATGGTGACGCCGCTGACCAGCGCCTGGTATTCGGCCGAGGGCCCGCCTTCCTCCATGCTCACATATCCGCGCGGGTGATACATCCGGTTATACACGGTCGCCCGCCAGCAGCCGGATTCGATCGACAGGTGCCAGAAGGGCGATTTGCGCACCCGGGTCGAAATCAGCATTTCGACCGGCGTGCGCCCCGACTGGCGCAGGTTGATCGGCACGATCCGGTCGGACTGGTCGATTTCCGGGATGTTCGGGTGATTTTCGGTGACATCAGACATGGTCACATCGGGCATGGCGCACACTCCTCTCGGCAAAAGAACGGCACCCGTTACTTACATATAAGGCCCGATCGGCAGGAATGAAGCCGCTCGCGAAAAATGGTTCGGTCTCGACCAGGGCGTTCGGCACCCGGAACGGGATTTCGGAACCGAACGCGGCCTATTGCGTTGGGCTGCCGGAAAACACGTTTCACGGAGGAGAAAATGATGTCGAATTTGTTCCGCTCCACAAGCATTCTGGCCGCGGTCGCCATGCTCGCGACCGCACCCTTGGCTGCCTATGCACAAGACGACACAACGGGCACCGACGCGCCCCAGACGCTGGATGAACCCGCCGACGGCACCGGGACACCGGCCGAGGACGGCACCATGGATACCGCGCCCGACGGCACCATGGACGACACCGCTCCCGACACGGCCCCCGACGGCACCATGGATGATACCGCGCCTGACGCGACCATGGATGACGGGCTTGACGACACGACAGACGGCACGACAGACGACATGGACGGCACCGGCGACGTGGTCACGGGTGACGAGACCGATGCGGAAGAAGCCGCCGCGCCGGTCGAAGGGCAGATCATCATGCAGAGCGAGGATACGATACTCGGCAAGGATCTGATCGGCTCCACGGTCTATACCGCCAGCGGTGACGAGGCGGTGGGAAGCATCTCGAACCTCATCATCAACCTCGACGAGGGCAGCATTCAGGGCGTGGTGATCGGGGTCGGCGGTTTCCTTGGCATCGGCAAGAAGCTGGTCGCCATCGAAATGGACAAGCTCGACGTCACCACGGACGAGAATGGCAACACGCAACTGACCACCAGCGCGACCCGCGCCGACCTTGAAGCGGCGGAAGAGTTCGTCAGCGCCAAGGAACAGCAGTCGGACGCCGGCGGTGACGGAATGGGCGACGAGCCGGCCTCGGATCCGATGCTCGACCAGTAATCCTGTAATCCCGCGCAGGCGGGACCATCGTCGGCCGCAACGCGGCCGACCTTCCCCCCCCGGGGCGGCAGCGGCAGCGCTGTCGCCCCATTTTTTGGCCTAGACCAGCCGCGTCGCCAGAAGCTGCCCCTCGTGTTCCAGCATCGGGTAGGCGACCGAGGCGATCCGGCTGTTGAATTCCTTGAGGGCGCGCAGCGTCTCGAGATGTTCGTCGCTCGACTGAAAGCTGAGCTCCGTGCCCTCGCTCAGTCGGCGCAGATGGGCCAGCCGGTTGCGCCGCTCGGTGCGGGCAATCTCGTCCTTGGCCTCGGCCAGGAGGCGCGCGCTTTCAAGGTCGTCCGAGATCAGCACGCTGAGCGCGAGCCGCAGGTTGCTGATGATCTGCTCGTGCATGGACAGCAGTTCCTTCAAACCGCTGTCGGAAAAGCGGATGCGCCGCTCGCTGCGCTCCTGTGCGATCGGCAGCAGCTGCTTGACCACGATGTCGCCGGCGGCCTCGATGGCGATGGCGTATTCCAGCAGGTTGCGCGCCTGCTCATAGGCGTCTTCGCCAAAGCTTTCCGGGTTGATCCGGGCCACGTAGCGGCGCATCCCGTCCAGCGCCTCGTTCACCACCTGGTCCACCTGACGCAGCGCCTGCATGCGGGGTTTGTCGAATTCCTGGTAAAGCTCCATCACCGGGCGCATCTGGCTCTCGACGATCTGCAGCATCCGCAGCACCTCGCGGCGCAGATCCGCAAGCGCGAGCCGGGGATTGTCGCGCACGCTTTCGTCCAGAACGCTGCGGTGGCTTTCGGGCAGGGCCTCCGGGTGCACGGTGGGGGCCGGCGGCACGAGCCGCCTTGAGATCCTGTCGGCAAGCCCGACCAGCGGCAGGCCGACGAGCAACAGCAGCACATTGAACAGGACATGGACATTCACCAGCGTCTGCCCGGTGTTGTGCCCCTCGATCAGCGGCAGGACCGGCAGTTGATTGACGCCGACCAGCGCGAGCACCGCGAAGCCGCAGGCCAGCACCATGCTGGCCATCGGCACCCGCCGCCCCATGGGCGGCATCCCCCGCGCGAGCCAGGCGGGGATCAGCGCCGAACCCATGTTCGCGCCGAGCACCAGCGACACCCCCGCGAGAAGCGGAATCGCCCCGATCTGCACCAGCGTGACGCAAAGCAGGATCACCGCCACCGACGAGAACATGATGAAGGCAAGCGCCAGCCCGACCAGCGCCGCGGTCACATAGTCGCTTTCCAGGTATCCCGCGATCAAGGGCAGGAAATCGCTGTCCGAGATCGGCTCCATCGTCTCGCGCAGGAACCGCAGCGAGATCAGGATGAAGGCGATCCCCATCAGGATGCGCCCCGCCTGCCGGACGCCGCGCCGCTCCGAACGCAGGAACAGCCCGCCCCCGAGCGCGAGCAGCACCGGCACCAGCCAGCCGAGCGGGAACGACAGGATCTGGATCAGCAGCGCCGAGCCGAGATTGCCCCCGAGGATCAGCGACAGCCCGGCCGGAAAGCTGAGCGCCCCGGTGCCGGCAAAGCTGGCCGCAAGCAGGGCAACGGCGGATGAACTTTGCAGGACGATGGCAAAGACCAGCCCCATTCCGGCAGCGCCCAGACGGTTGCTGCGCTGGGTCATCACCCGCTTGAACGAGGGGCCGAACGCGCGTTCGATCCCGGTGCGCACCATGCGAACCGCATAAAGCAGGAGCATCACCGCCCCGGCCAGTTGGACAAGGAACCAGAGGATCGTCATGAGGAACGACGTTCGCCTATCCCGCCCGCATGTGCAAGGATGCCGCCCGGTCGCCCTGCCGGCGCGGGTGCAATCGCACAGTAAATTCAGTCGCGAACAGACCGGATAATGTCGGAATTGACGTGACAGTGCGTTGCGGATGGCCGAGACTGCGCCCTGCGAACCGCTATTCCATCGGCTGCGGCCGGAAGGAATCGGCACCAGAACCGACGGGGAGGAATCGATGTCTGACGAATTGAAATATCTCGGAAAACTCGCAGCGATGGGCCGGCTCGACCGGCGGGCTTTTCTGGGCCGCGCCGCCGCGCTTGGCGTTACAAGCACGCTTGCCGGCACGATGCTTGCGAAGGCTGCCCGCGCGCAGGGCCCGGTCAAGGGCGGCGTGATGCGGGTCGGGCTCGGCGGCGGTCAGAGCACCGACAGTTTCGATCCGGCGCTTTCGTCCAACGAGGCTCCGAACGCGATGATGTCGTTCTTCGGCGAAAAGCTGTTCGAGGTCTCGCCCGAAGGGGAACTCGTCTACCGGCTGGCCGAGGATCACGGATCCTCGCCCGATGCGCAGATCTGGACCTTCAAGATCCGCAAGGGCGTGACCTTTCACAACGGCAAGACCGTCACGCCCGAAGACATCATGGCCACCATGGAGCGCCATTCCGACGAAAGCAGCAAGTCGGGCGCGCTGGGCCTGATGGCGGGCATCGACCGGATGCGGGCCGAGGGCGACGAATTCATCGTCGAACTGAAGGAACCGAACGCCGACCTGCCCTATGTGATGGCGGATTATCACCTCGTGATCCAGCCGAACGGCGGCAAGGACAACCCATCCGAGGGCATCGCCGCCGGCCCCTACCGCGTCGCGGTCGAGAATGCCGGCGTGCGCTATGTCTTCGAGAAATACGAGGATTACTGGGACGACGAACGCGGCCACGTGGACCAGATCGAGGCGCTGGTGATCAACGACGACTCCGCCCGCGTCTCGGCGGTGCAGTCGGGTCAGGTGCACATGATCAACCGCGTGCCGCCGCGCCTTGCCGCGCGGATGGAGAACGTTCCCAATGTCTCGGTCAAATCCGTGCCGAGCCGGGGGCATTACGTCTATGTGATGCACTGCAATACCGCGCCGTTCGACAACAACGACCTGCGCATGGCGCTGAAACTCGCCATGAACCGCGAGGAGCTTCTGGAAAAGGTGCTGTTCGGCCACGGCACCATCGGCAACGACATCCCCGTGAACGCAGCCTATCCGCTGTTTTCCGACGATATCGAACAGCGCGAATACGACCCCGAGCAGGCGGCCCATTACTACAAGAAATCCGGTCACGAGGGGCCGATCACCTTCCGCACCTCGGACGTGGCCTTTCCCGGCGCGCTCGACGCGGCGCAGCTTTACCAGCAGAGCGCGGCCCAGGCCGGGATCCAGCTCGACGTGGTGCGCAGCCCGGGTGACGGATACTGGACCGAGGTCTGGAACAAGGAACCGTTCTGCAACTCCTACTGGAACGGGCGCCCGACCCAGGACATGATGTATTCGACCAGCTATCAGACCGGTGCCGACTGGAACGAGACCAAGTTTTCGGATCCCGACTTCGACAAGCTGCTGGCCGAGGCCCGGGGCGAGCTTGACGTGGACAAGCGCACCGACATGTATCGCCGCCTTGCCATGACCATCCGCGACGAAGGCGGCGTGATCTGCCCGATGTTCAGCAATTTCGTCGATGCGATCTCGGATCAGGTCGAGGGCTGGCACGACGACCCGAACTTCCCGCTGATGAATGCGCTCGCGCCGGTGAAATGCTGGCTCAAGGCGTGATGGCCTGACCCGACACAAGCAACCGGGCGGCGCGATTTCGTCGCCCGGTTTTCCGTTTACGACTGCTTGAGGGCAATGGTCATGCAGAACGTGCTCATCACCGCCGGGGCAAGCGGCATCGGCCGGGCCATGGCCGATGCCTTCGCCGAGGCCGGCGCCCGGGTCTGGGTGGTCGATTCGGATGCCGAGGCGCTGGGCACCTGCCCGCAGGAGTGGCGCCGCGACCGTCTGGACGTGACCGACGAGGCTTCGGTTGCCGATCTCTTTGCCCGGCTCCGGGCGGAGTGGGGCGGGCTGGATGTTCTGTGCGCCAATGCCGGCGTCGCCGGGCCGACCGCGCTGATCGAGGATCAGCCGCCCGACGGGTTCCGCCGCTGCGTTGCGGTGAACCTTGAGGGCGCCTTTCTGTTCACCCGCGCGGCGGCGCCCCTGATGAAGGCGGCGAAACGCGGCGCGATCATCTTTACCTCGTCCACCGCGGGGATGTTCGGCTATCCCAATCGCGCGCCCTATTCGGCCGCGAAATGGGCGGTGAACGGGCTGATGAAGACTGCGGCGATGGAGCTTGGCCCCTTCGGCATCCGCGCCAATTCGATCTGTCCCGGCTCGGTCGAGGGGCCGCGGATGGAGGGGGTGCTCGCACGCGAGGCGGCGGCCAAGGGCACGACGCGCGACGCCATCTATGCCGGTTATGCGAGCGGCACCTCGATGCGCAGTTTTGTCGAGGCGAAGGACATCGCGCAGATGGCGGTGTTTCTGGCCTCGGATGCGGCGCGGTTCGTCTCGGGGCAGATCATCGCCGTGGACGGGCATACCGAAAACCCCGATCCCAAGGTCTGATCCGGGCCGCCCGCGGTTTACGCCCCGAAGGCTTCCGGTTTGCCCGTCGCATGATTAGGTTGCTGACAGGCGGGGCCGGTGTCGCCGGCCGAGAGGGGTATTTCTGATGCGCGAACAGGCTGGAACCACGATCGAGTGGCGGATCGGCGGCATGGACTGCGGCTCCTGCGCGGCCAAGGTCCGGGGCGCGGTCGAGCGGCTCCCGGGCGCGGGGATGGTCGAGGTCACGCTGATGAGCGAACGCCTCCGGGTCGATCTGGACGCGACCCGCACCCCGCCCGCCGTGGTCGAGGATGCGGTGCGCGCGCTTGGCTACACGATTTCGCAACCGGTCGAACCGGGCGCATCAGGGCCGGACGGCAGCCCCGGGGCTGATGCCGCGCAGCCCTCCGCGCGCTGGTATTCCGGCGCGAAGGGGCGGCTCGTGATCGGGACCGGCTTGCTGCTTGCCGGTGCGACGCTGGCGCGGTTCCTGCTGCCGTGGGACATCGCCTATTGGGGATTCGTCCTTGCCACGCTTGCCGGCATCATCCCGGTCGCGCGCCGTGCCTTCGCCATGCTGCGTGCCGGGATGCCCTTTACCATCGAAATGCTGATGAGCATTGCCGCCGTGGGCGCGCTGGTGATCGGCGCCCCGGAAGAGGCCGCGGTGGTCGTGTTCCTCTTTGCGGTCGGAGAACTTCTGGAAGGCGTCGCGGCCGATCGCGCACGCCACGGGATCCGGGCGCTCGGCCGGCTTGTTCCGCGCAGCGCGCTGCTGAAGGACGGCGACGCTTTGCGCGAAATTCCGGCGGCCGACCTGCGCATCGGACAACAGGTTCTGGTGCGCCCCGGCGCCCGGGTGCCGGCGGATGGCGTGGTGGTCGAGGGAATCTCGGGCGTCGATGAAAGCCCTGTGACCGGCGAGAGCATTCCCAGCACGAAACAGCCGGGCGCCGCGATCTTTGCCGGTTCGGTCAATACCGAAGCGGTGCTCGTGGTCGAGGTGACGAAAGCGCCCGCCGACAACACGATCGCCCGCATCATCCGCCTTGTCGAAGAGGCCGAAAGCGCCCGCGCCCCGACCGAGCGGTTCATCGACCGTTTCAGCCGTATCTACATGCCCGCCGTGGTGGGGTTTGCGCTGCTGGTGGCGCTCGTCCCGACGCTCGGGTTCGGGCAGGACTGGGGCACGTGGATTTACCGTGCGCTTGCGCTGCTGCTGATCGGATGCCCCTGCGCGCTGGTGATCTCGGTGCCGGCCTCCATCGCCTCGGCGCTGACCGCGGGCACCCGCAGCGGGCTGCTGCTGAAGGGCGGCGCGGTGATCGAGGCCGCAGCCCGCACGCGCCGGGTCGCCTTTGACAAGACCGGCACCTTGACCATGGGCCGGCCCGAGGTCAGCGACGTGGTTGCGCTTGCCGGGGAAGAAAGCGATCTGCTGGCGCTCGCCGCGGCGGTCGAGCAAGGGTCGAGCCATCCTCTCGGCCTTGCCATCATCGCGCGGACGGAGGCCGATGGAGTTGCCATTCCACCGGCGTCAGACGCGCGGGCCATTCCGGGCATGGGTGCGGTGGCTGTTGTCCATGGCGCCGAGATCACTGTGGGGTCTCCCCGCCATGCCGCTGAAATCGGCGCGGCCGGGCCGGACATTGACGCGCGGGTCGAGGCGCTCGAAGCCGAGGGCAAGACCGTGGTCGTCGTGCTGCGCGAAGGCCGTGCCCTTGGCCTTGTCGCCCTGCGCGACGGGCTGCGCGGCGATGCGGCGGCGGGGGTGTCGCGGCTTGCGGACATGGGCATCAGATCGGTGATGCTGACCGGCGACAATGCCCGCGCGGCGGGTTCCATGGCCGGGATGCTGGGCATCGACCACCGGGCCGGGCTGCTTCCCGAAGACAAGGTCGCCGCGATCCGCGAGATGGCGGCGCGCGACCCCGTGATGATGGTCGGCGACGGCATCAACGATGCGCCCGCGCTTGCGGCGGCCCATCTTGGCGTGGCGATGGGATCGGGGACCGACGTGGCGCTTGAAGTGGCCGACGCGGCGGTGCTGCGCAACCGGGTCGGTGACGTGGCGGCGATGATCGCGCTGGCCCGTGCCGCCATGCGCAACATTCGCCAGAATGTGGCCATTGCGCTGGGGCTCAAGGGGATATTCCTGGTCACGACCGTGTTCGGCTTTACCGGGCTCTGGCTTGCGGTGCTGGCCGATACCGGGGCGACGGTGCTGGTGACGGCGAACGCGCTGCGGCTGCTGCTGTTCCGGCCGGACCGCGATGAACCGCCGCGCAAGGCACGGCCGCCGCAGGCCCCGCTCAGCGTCTGCGCGAAAACCGGCTGACGATTACCCGCCTTTCGGCAGCAATCCGCCTGTTTCCGTCCGCGGAATTTTTTGCGTGAACCAGCGCCCGACCTTCCTGTTGGTCAGGTGCAGCGGCCGAAAGACCAGCTGCGGGGAAATCTGTATCTGGAGGGAAACATGAAATATCTTGCCTATACCGTCAGCATTGCCGGTCTTGTCGCGTCGCTCGGCGGCGCTGCACTGGCACAGGATGAAACCGATACCGCGCCCGATCCTGAAACCGTGACCTGCGCCGATTTCGTGACGCTGAGCGCCGACGAACAGCGCGACGTTCTGGATCAGCTGAAGGCGTCGGACAGCAGCACCGACACAGAGGCCGACGCCGGCGCCGACATGGGTGCGGATGCCGATGCCGGAGCCGATACGGATACCGGTGCCGACATGAGCACTGACACCGACACCGATACCGGCGGGGATGTCACCACCATGGAAGGCGACGCAGGTGCCGACACCGACCTGAGCGCGGACGCCGGCGCAGACGCCGACACCGATGCGGATATCGAAGCCGTGATTTCCGCCTGCGAAGGCGATGCGACGGCGCTGGTTTCGGACGTTGCGCCGTAAACGCAGGGCTGACGGCGGCCGGTGCCTGACAGCATCATTTGACAACAAGGCGGCGGGCCGGGGAGGCTCGCCGCCTTCCTTGTGCGCATTTCATTCCAGGACGGGCTCTATTCGGCGGCCGCAGATGTTCCCAGCGAGAAGATGAAATCTTCCGGGTGGTCCTCCGTGATGATGGCATCGGGCACCGCGCAGGGCCCGGCAAGGAACACGTCGTTGCCGAAATGGCGGTGCATCCGCGACAGTTTTTTCATCCGCGTGCCGGTCAACTGGCGATAAAAGGCGCTCTGGCGCGGATCGGCCTTCAGTTCGTCGATGCGCCGGCGGTGCGCCGCCACGCAGCGGGCGTGCTGCGCCGCGATCTCGGGGTCGGAAAGCAGGGTGGAAAGCGCCTGTTCCATCTTCGGCACATGGCGCTGGATCGAATGATCCCGGGTGGTGTTGTTGTTCATGCGGAACCAGTAATGCAGCCCCTGATCGCGGTCCGCATGGTTCGCGCGGCCACGGTCGCGCTTGACCAGGAAACTTTCGGCATTGCGCACCGCGTAGTGATTGAGCGAAACCAGATCATATCCGAAGGTTCCGACGGTCGAGCGCCAGGCGGTGCGGTATTCCCTGGCGGGGAACGGCTCTCCCGATCCGTTCACCCAGCGGATCTCGTTCAGGAACTGCTGGTTCAGCCCCTTGGGCCGGTGCACCCCGAGCTTGCGGAACAGGCCGAGATTGCGAAACAGGGTCTTGAAACCCCATGCCTGGTGCGGCCGCGGGCAGAAAGGCTCGGCACAGGCGGTAAAGCGGGCGATGGTGGATTCATCACGGAATTCGTCGATATCGGAATTGCCGAACAGCCGCCACGTGCAGGAGATCATGTTGGCGCCATCCGTGGCGGCGTAAAGATCGGCAAGCCGACCGTCGCCCACCTTGACGTTGATGAATTCATCCGCGTCCATGCTGATGATCCAGCCGGCATCGCGGATCACCGGTTCGCCGGCGGCGGATTGCAGCGCGCCGTGGTGCGGGCGCAGCCCCATTTCGCGGAACGGGTTGTCGCGGTGCTGCACAAGGCCCTTGCGGTCCAGCAGCCGCAGCAGGTCATCGGTCCCGTCGGTGCAGTCGTTGGTATAGATCAGGAAATCATCAACCCCGATCGCGCGGTGATAGGCAAGCCACTCCAGGATGAAGGGCCCCTCGTTGCGCATGGGGGCAAGGATCACCGTGCGCCCGGGGCCTGCGGCGGCGGGTGCGATCCGTTCCCGCGCGGGCGGGCGCAGCGGGTCCGCCGCAAGCGATTGCACCACCAGCGCGACCAGCGGCGCGCTTTCGACCAGGCTTGATTTCGGCACGATCTGCCCGGCGCGGTGGCCAGGGTGGCGCACCGCCATGCAGCGGAAGAAATCGCTGCCCGGAATGCGGGGCGCGCCGGCGATCCGGCTGATGGCGAAGCGCGCGCTTTCAGGAAGGCCCGCCGGCGCCGCGCACCAGCGGCGGACAAAGCGCGGGCGGTCAAACTGCACGCAGGAATGATCGCGGTGTGAGGGCGTTGCGCCCCGCCGCACCCGCCAAGGATAACAATGCTGCCCGGAAAGCTCGATCACCCGGCCGGGGTTGTCCGCCGCCATGTCGAAGGGCGTGCCCCGCTCCGAGGGTTGCAGCAGGTCATGGAGGTCGAGATGCGCAACCGCCCGGGCGCGCGCAAGAAAGCGGCGCCGTGCGATTTCGCAGATCGCGGTTTCCTGTAGCGGCGCGCGCCAGGGGTCGGCCGGCGGCGGCGTCATGCGGTCGCGCCCGGGTGCCTCGGCCACGCAGCAGGGATGCGATTCGGGCGGCATGTCCGCAATGCCGAGCGGAGTGCCGGCATGCACCACCACCAGACGCATGGGTGCCGCCGCATCGGCCAGCGCCGCCGCGACCTCGGGCCAGGGATTGCCGGCTTCGTCTTCGGGTGCGCGTTCGAATATGACCGCGCCCTGCATGTCGAAGTGGCGGTAATGATGGATCAGCCAGTCGGCGATGATCGCGGCCGCCTCGCCGTTGCGGGTCGCGATGGCCACGTTCAGCCCGGCAAGCCGGTCCGGCTCGGCGGGGGCGGGGACAAGCCCCTCGGCGGCGTCGGCGGCAACAAGGACCGGAGCGCCATGAATCATCGACTGGGAAAGCCAGGGGCCCGGCAGATGCTTGCGGATCACTTGCCGTGTCGTGCCCCGGCGCAGGAAATGGAACACGCGCCCGCTGTCCGTGTCGCTCACCACGTCGAGAAACCGCAACGGGACCGCCGGGAGAGCGGAGGATCCTTCCGTCAGGTCCAGAATTTGCGGTGAGAGGCGGCGGATGAGGATGCGCGGCACTGACATGGGGTGATCGTAAAATCCGAACTGGTTAACCGATCACTGCATAGCGCGATCGCGCTCATGCGAGAAGCCCTGATTGTCCGCGGGCCGAAATCGCGCCCGGCAGGGCCGCCCCGGACCTGCGGCTTGCGGCCCTGTTTGATGGATGCGGATCGGAACCGGGCGCGGTTGCTGCGCGCCCGGATGTGCGCCGCTGCGCCGCCTTATTCGGCGGCCACGACCTCCTGTTCGCCCGGCACATAGTTCAGGATCGAGGCCAGCCAGCGTTCGACCTCGGCCGGTTCCATCCCCTTGCGGGCCGCGTAGTCCAGCACCTGGTCCCGCTCGATCTTGCCGATGCCGAAATAATAGCTGTCCGGATGCCCGAAATAGAGCCCCGAGACCGAGCTTCCGGGCCACATGGCCATGCCTTCGGTCAGATGCACGCCGGTGTGTTTTTCCGCGTCGAGCAGCGCGAACAGGGTGCGCTTTTCGGTATGGTCCGGCTGGGCCGGATAGCCGGGCGCCGGGCGGATGCCCTTGTAGGGTTCCGGGATCAGCTCCTGCGGGCTGAAGGATTCGTCGGGCGAGGTGCCCCAGTGGTCGCGCCGGACCCGCGCATGGATCATCTCGGCCAGCGCCTCGGCAAAGCGGTCGGCCAGCGCCTTGACCAGGATCGAGGAATAATCGTCGTTCTTGCGCGCGAGGCCCTTCGCGATCTCGATTTCCTCGGGGCCGGCGGTCACCACGAAGCCGCCCAGCCAGTCCTCGGCCGTGCCCTCGGGGGCGACGAAATCGGCCAAGGCGGCATTGGGACGCGGCGCGCGCTTGGAGGTCTGCTGGCGCAGCGTATGCAGCATCACCAGCTCCTGTTCGCGCGTTTCGTCGGTATAAAGGCGGATATCGTCACCGACCGCATTCGCCGGCCAGAACCCGATCACCGCGCGCGGGCTGAACCATTCTTCGTCGATGATCTGGCGCAGCAGCACCTGCGCATCGTTGAACAGGGTGCGTGCGGCCTCGCCCTGTTTCTCGTCATCGAGGATCTGCGGATAGACGCCGCGCAGCTCCCATGAGCGGAAAAACGGGGTCCAGTCGATGTATTCGGCGATCTCCCCAAGCGAAAGCCCCTCGATCACCTTGATCCCGGTGAACCGGGGCCGCACCGGCGTGAATTCCGACCAGTCGATCTTGATCGCGTTGGCGCGGGCCTGCGCCAGCGGCAGGCGCGATTTCTGCTGTTCGCCGCGGGCGAATTTCTCGGCAAGCTCCTTGTATTCGGTGCGGATGCTTTCGACGTAATCGGCCTTGTGCTCCGTGCTCAGCAGCCGCGAGACGACACCGACGGCTCGGCTGGCGTCGTTCACATGCACCGCCGCGCCGCGCGTATAGCCGGGCGCGATCTTGACCGCCGTATGCACGCGCGAGGTGGTCGCGCCGCCGATCAGCAGCGGAATGTCGAACCCCTCGCGTTCGAGTTCGCGCGCCATGTTCGCCATTTCATCGAGCGACGGCGTGATCAGCCCCGAAAGCCCGATCGCGTCGGCATTCACCTCGCGCGCGGTCTCGATGATCTTCTGCGGCGGGACCATCACGCCCAGATCGATGATTTCGTAATTGTTGCAGGCCAGAACGACGCCGACGATGTTCTTGCCGATGTCATGCACGTCGCCCTTGACCGTGGCCATGACGATCTTGCCGGCGCTTTCGCGCGATTCCACGCCCGACCGGCGCTTTTCCTCTTCCATATAGGGCAGGAGGAGCGCCACCGCCTGTTTCATCACCCGGGCCGATTTCACGACCTGCGGCAGGAACATCTTGCCCGAACCGAACAGGTCGCCGACCACGTTCATCCCGGCCATGAGCGGCCCCTCGATCACGTCGAGCGCGCGCTCGGCGCTCTGACGCGCCTCTTCGGTGTCGTCGTCGATGAATTCGGTGATGCCGTTCACCAGCGCATGTTCGATCCGCTTTTCCACCGGCCATTCGCGCCAGGCGAGGTCGCGGACCTTTTCCTCGCGCGGGCCCGAGCGGAACCGCTCGGCGATCTCGAGCAGCCGCTCGGTGGCGTCGGGATCGCGGTTCAGCACGACGTCCTCGCAGGCTTCGCGCAGTTCCGGGTCGATCTGGTCATAGACCGCAAGCTGCCCGGCGTTCACGATCCCCATGTCCATCCCGGCCTGGATGGCATGATACAGGAACACCGCGTGCATCGCCTCGCGCACGGGTTCGTTGCCGCGGAAGCTGAAGGACAGGTTCGACACGCCCCCGGACACATGCACATGCGGCAGGTTCTGGCGGATCCAGCGCGTGGTTTCGATGAAATCGACGCCGTAGTTGTTGTGTTCCTCGATACCGGTGGCGACGGCAAAGATATTGGGGTCGAAAATGATGTCCTCGGGCGGGAAGCCGACCTCTTCGGTGAGGATGCGATAGGCGCGCGAACAGATTTCGATGCGCCGTTCGGTGGTGCTGCCCTGGCCCTGTTCGTCAAAGGCCATGACCACCACGGCGGCGCCATAGGCCAGGCACAGGCTCGCATGTTCGCGGAACGGTTCTTCGCCTTCCTTGAGGCTGATCGAGTTCACCACCGCCTTGCCCTGCACGCATTTGAGCCCGGCTTCGATGATTTCCCATTTCGAGGAATCGAGCATGATCGGCACCCGCGCGATGTCGGGTTCGGCCGCGATCAGGTTCAGGAACTCGACCATGGCGGCCTGCGAATCGATCAGGCCCTCGTCCATGTTCACGTCGATGATCTGGGCACCGTTTTCCACCTGGTCGCGCGCCACTTCGAGCGCGGCGCTGTAATCGCGGTTCTTGATCAGCTTGCGGAAACGGGCGCTGCCGGTGACGTTGGTGCGCTCGCCCACGTTCACAAAGGGGATCTGTTCGGTCAGAACGAAGGGTTCGAGACCCGAAAGGCGCAGCAGACGTTCAGACATTCTTGACCTCCCGGGGGGCGAATGATGCCACCGCGTCGGCGATGGCGCGGATATGTTCGGGGGTGGTGCCGCAGCAGCCGCCCACCATGTTGAGCAGCCCCTCGCTGGCAAAGCCGGCCAGATGCGCGGCGGTCTTCTCGGGGCTTTCGTCATATTCGCCGAAGGCGTTGGGCAGGCCGGCGTTGGGATAGGCGCAGACCAGCGTTTCCGGCGCGGCCCCGGCAATCTCGGCCACATGGGGGCGCATCGCCTCGGCGCCGAGCGCACAGTTCAGCCCGATCGAGAACGGGCGCGAATGGCGCACCGAATACCAGAAGGCGGTCGGGGTCTGCCCCGAAAGGGTGCGCCCCGACGCATCGGTGATGGTGCCCGAAATCATCAGCGGCAGCCGCGTGCCATGTTCGGCGAATGCCTCGAACGCGGCAAAGATCGCGGCCTTGGCGTTCAGCGTGTCGAAGATCGTCTCGATCAGGATCAGGTCGGCGCCGCCCCGGATCAGGGCGCGGATCTGTTCGCCATAGGCGATGCGCAGATCGTCGAAGGTGACGGCGCGATAGCCCGGGTTGCTCACGTCGGGGCTGAGCGAGGCGGTGCGGTTGGTCGGCCCGACCGCGCCGGCGACAAAGCGGCGGCGCCCGTCCTCGGCCTCGGCCCGGTCGGCCGCGCGGCGCGCCACCCGGGCGGCGGCCTCGTTCAGCGCATCCACCGCCGTTTCCAGCCCGTAATCCTTCTGCGCGATATGCGTCGAGGAAAATGTGTTGGTCTCGAGGATGTCGGCCCCGGCCATGGCGAAATCGAAATGGATTTTTTCGATCACATCGGGCTGTGTAATGCTCAAGAGGTCGTTGTTGCCGCGCTGCGGCTTGTCGGTGTCGCAGGGCAGGCCGGCGCCGATAAAGGCATCCTCGTCCAGTTTCTGCGCCTGGATCATCGTCCCCATGGCCCCGTCGAGCATCAGGATACGCTTGCGCGCCTCATTCTGCAGGGTGTCGAATGCGGCGGATCGGGGCAGGGTAAAAAGTTTCATATGCTCGGCCATGCGGTGAAAGATCTGCGACCATGCCTATGAGAAGCCCGCCATGGGAGCAAATTCATAATCCTTCAGATGATTATGAATCGTGCTCAATAAAAAGCCCCGCCGCGAGGAGCGGCGGGGCGCATTGGCCGTAAATCGACTGGCGATCCGGTCAGAGGCTGGCCTTGTAAAGTCCGGTCAGGTTCTCGACCGTGAGCTTCACCGGGTTGCCGCCGCAGCTCGGATCCTCGACCGCCATGGCCGCCATCTCGGCGATGCGGTCCTCGGTCACGCCGAATTCGGAAATCCGGCGCGGAATGCCGAGCTCGTCGTTCAGATCCTGCACGAAGGCGCGGAAGCCGTCGAAACCGCCCTTGATATCCATGTAGGCGGCCGCATGGTCGAACCGCTCGCGGATCGCGTCGGCGTTGAATTCAAGCACCGCCGGCATGAACACCGCGTTGGTGGTGCCGTGATGGGTGTTGAACAGCGAGCCGACCGGGTGGCTCAGCGCGTGGATCGCGCCAAGGCCCTTCTGGAACGCCGTTGCGCCCATCATCGCCGCGCTCATCATCTGGGCGCGCGCCTCGATGTCGTTGCCGTCCTTGTAGGCGCGCGGCAGGTAATCCTTGACCAGCCGCATTCCTTCGAGCGCGATGCCCTGGCTCATGGGGTGGTAATGCGGGCTCGAGAAGGATTCGACGCAATGCGCAAAAGCGTCGAGCCCGGTCCCGGCGGTGATCGCGGGCGGCATGCCCACGGTGAGTTCCGGGTCGCAGATCACCACCGCCGGCAGCACCTTGGGGTGGAAGATGATCTTCTTCACATGGGTTTCGGAGTTGGTGATGACGCTCGCGCGCCCGACTTCGGATCCGGTGCCGGCGGTGGTCGGCACGGCAACGATCGGGGCGATCGCATCCGCGTCGGCGCGGGTCCACCAGTCGCCAATGTCCTCGAAATCCCAGACCGGTCGGGTCTGACCGGCCATGAAGGCGATCATCTTGGCCAGGTCGAGCCCCGAACCGCCGCCGAAGGCGATCACGCCGTCATGCCCGCCGGCCTTGTAGGCCGCAATTCCCGCATCGAGGTTCTTTTCGTTCGGGTTCGGATCGACCTCGCTGAACAGGCCCCGACCAAGCCCGGCCGCCTCCATGATGTCGAGCGTCGCCTTCGTGATCGGCAGATCCGCAAGCCCGCGGTCGGTGGCCAGCAGCGGTTTCTTGATGCCGGCCTGTGCGCAGGCTTCGGGCAGTTCCTTGATACGACCGGCGCCAAAGCGGATCGCGGTCGGATAGGACCAGTTTCCAGTCAGAGTCATTTCGTCACCTTCTTGAGATGGTAGGATTTGGGGCGGGTCAGGTTCTGATAGCCGATCACCGAAAGCCCGCCTCCGCGCCCGGTGTCCTTGCAGCCGGTCCAGCACAGGGCCGGGTCGAGGTAATCGGCGCGGTTCATGAACACGGTGCCGGTCTCGATCCGCTCGCCCAGGGCCTCGGCGCGGTCCAGATCGGCGGTCCAGAGGCTCGCGGTCAGGCCGAACTGGCTGTCGTTCATGAGCCGGACCGCCTCGTCATCGCCCGAGACCTTCATGATGCCGACCACGGGAGCAAAGCTTTCCTCACGCATGATGCGCATGTCATGGGTGACATCGGTCAGGATCTGCGGGGTAAGATAGGTGCCGCCGTCGTCCTCGGGCCGGGTCGCGACATGGGCCGTCGCGCCGTCCTTCACCGCCTCGTCGATCAGGGCGCGGGCTTCGCGGGCGAAACGGATATTGGCCATCGGGCCGATGTCCGTGTCCTTGTCGAGCGGATTGCCGAGGCGCAGCCCCCCGACCACCTTGACCGCCTTTTCGACGAAGGCGTCGAACAGGCTTTCGTGCACATAGATTCGCTCGATCCCGCAGCAGGACTGCCCGGAGTTGAACACGACCGCATCCATGAGCCCGTCGACCGCCGCGTCGAGATCGGCATCATCCATCACATAGGCCGGATCCTTGCCGCCAAGCTCCAGCCCCATGCCGGTGAACGTGCCGGCGGCCGCATGTTCCATGGCCCGCCCGCCGCCGACCGAGCCGGTGAAGTTGACGAAGCCGAAGGAACGCTCGGCGATCAGGGCCGAGGTGGTGTCGTGGTCCAGGAACAGGTTCTGGAACACGTCCTCCGGGATGCCGGCAGAGCGGAACGCCTGCGCCAGCCGCTCGCCGACCAGCAGCGTCTGGGTGGCGTGCTTGAGGATCACCGTATTGCCCGCGATCAGCGCCGGCGCGATCGTGTTGATCGCGGTCATGTAGGGATAGTTCCAGGGCGCCACCACAAAGACGACCCCGTGCGGCACGCGACGGATGTAGCGTTTGAAATCGGCATCGTCACCGACCTCGATATCGGCAAGCGCCTCTTTGGCGATGCGGGCCATGTGGCTCGCGCGTTCCTCGAAGCCGCGGAATTCGCCGCCGTAGCGCACCGGCCGGCCCATCATGCGGGCGAGTTCCGGCACCACCTCGTCGTTCATGGCGCCGACGGCGGCCACGGCCGCGGTAACGAGCTCGATGCGTTCGTTGATGGGACGCGCGGCCCAGGCCGGCTGCGCCTTGCGGGCCCGTTCGACCGCCTTGCGTGCCTCGTCGAGCGAGATCGCCTCGCGCTCGGCGACAACCGAGCCGTCAATGGGCGAGATACAGGTCAAAGTGGTTGTCATGTCATCCTCTTGGGCGTCCGCCCGTTGCTGGTGTCCCCCGGCCGCGCCGGCTGTCACGCACGTTCGAGCCCGCGCGCGATCTCGTAATCGGTGATGTTGCGGCTGAAATCCTCAAGCTCGACCTCGGCGGCGCGGGCATAGTGTTCGACCACCGCATCGCCCATTGCCTCGCGCAGCATTGCCGACTCCAGAAGCGCGATGCGCGCATCCTGCAGATTGTCGGGCAGCATGCCGGTTTCGCCCTCGTAGGTGTCGCCCTCGGCGGGCGGCGCGAGGTCGAGCCTGTCCTCGATGCCCTTGATCCCTGCGGCAAGCTGCGCCGCCATGGCGAGATAGGGGTTCAGGTCGGAGCCGCCGACGCGGTTCTCGATCCGCACCGCCCTGGTGCCCGGGGCGCAGAGCCGGAAACCGGCGGTGCGGTTGTCCACCGACCAGATGGTGCGGGTGGGCGCGAAGGTGCCCTTCTGGAACCGCTTGTAGCTGTTGATGTAGGGCGCAAGGAAATAGGTGCAATCCGGCCCGTACCGAAGCAGCCCGGCAAGGTAGTGCTTCATCAGATCCGACATGCCGAGCGGATCATCCGCATCGAAAAACGCCGGCTGGCCATCCTTCCACAGCGACTGGTGCACGTGGCTCGAACTGCCGGACCAGCCGGGGTGCCACTTGGACAGGAAGGTGACCGCATGGCCCTGCTGCCAGCAGATTTCCTTGACCGCGTGCTTGGCGATGGTGTGATGGTCGGCGGTCAGCAGCGCCTCGGCATAACGGATGTTCAGCTCGCCCTGCCCGGGCCCGGCCTCGCCCTTGGTGCCTTCGATCGGGATGCCCGCGGCATAGAGCAGGTTGCGCAGCGGCCGCATCACGTGCTCTTCCTTGGTGGTCTGGAGGATGTGGTAATCCTCGTTATAGCCGCTGATCGGCTCGAGATCGCGGAAGCCGCTCTTGCGGATCTCGTCAAAGCTTTTCTCGAACAGGTAGAATTCCAGTTCGGTCGCCATGACGGCGTCGAAACCCAGATCCCTGAGCCGCGCAAGCTGCCGCTTGAGCATGGCCCGCGGGGAATGGGGCACGGGTTCGTAGGTGTGGTGGTCCAGGACGTCGCAGAGCACCAGCGCCGTCCCCTCCAGCCAGGTCACCCGGCGCAGGGTGGAAAGATCGGGTTTCATGACGTAATCGCCGTAACCCGTCTGCCACGCCGCGCTGGCAAAGCCGCCGGGCGTCTCCATCTCGAGGTCGGTGGCGAGCAGATAGTTGCAGCAATGGGTTTCCTCATGGCCGCCATCGACGAAATGGCGCGCCAGGAACCGCTTGCCCAGCAGGCGCCCCTGCATGTCCACGAAACAGGTCAGAACCGTGTCGATCTCGCCCCGGTCCACCTGGGCCTTGAGATCGTCGAAGGTCAGCGCGCTGGTCATCTGTGGAGACTCCTCGTTAGGTCGAAGGGGCAAGGCTCCGCACCCGTGTCGGAGCCTTGCCGGTCATCGTCGGGCCGTCCCGGCCGGTGCCGGGACGGGTGTGATTCAGGCACTTTCGTAGCGGTACGGCTTTCCGGCCTTCCGCATGTCGGCGTTGTACTGCTTGAAGATCTCGACCACCTTCGCCTTGGTGTCGGATTCCGACGCCACCTCGTCCCAGAACTTTTCGGCGGCATCCTCGACCTGGGCCCATTCCTCGTCTGGGATGGAGGTCAGTTCGAGCTTGTCGCCATGCACCCGCAGATAGGCCTCGCCGCCCCAGTACCAGTGCTGGCGGTAATAGTGCGACTGCTCGCAGCAGACCTCGAACAGCAGCTTCAGGTCGTCGGGAAGCTCGTTCCAGCGGTCCATGTTGGCAAAGAAATGGCCGATCCAGGCGCCGGAAATCGGGTTGGAGACAAAATATTTGGTCACTTCGGCCCAGCCGACGGTGTAATCCTCGGTGATGCCCGACCAGGCCACGCCGTCGAGCTCTCCGGTCTGGAGCGCAACCTCGATGTCTTCCCAGGGCAGGGTGACGGGCACCACGCCGAACTGTGCGAGGAAACGGCCTGCGGTCGGGAAGGTGAAGATGCGCTTTCCCTCAAGATCCTTGAGGCTGTTCACCGGCTCGCGGGTGGCGAAGTTGCACGGATCCCAGGCGCCGGCGCTCACATGGCGGATACCGACCTTTTCGTATTCTTCCTTCCAGATCTCGTCGAGCCCGTAGCGGTTGAACAGCACCGGCACGTCGAGGCTGTAGCGCAGCGTGAGCGGGAAATACCCGCCGAACACGGTCACTTCGGTCGGCGAGGCCATGGAGTCGTCGTCGGACTGCACCGCGTCGATGGTGCCGCGCTGCATCGCCCGGAACAGTTCGTTGGTCGGCACCAGTTCGTCGGCGCTGTAAAGGTCGATCTGCATCCGGTCGCCGGCGATGGCGTTGAACTTGTCGATTGCGGGCTTGGCCACATGGGCGGCAAGCGCCGAACCGGCATAGGTCTGCATCCGCCACTTGATCGTGGACTGGGCAATCGCCGGCGCCGCCAGCGGCACCGTGGCCGCGCCGGCCGCGGCGGTGGTCAGGAACTTGCGTCTGGTGGTCATCTTTCTTTCTCCTTGTCTGAATTTCGGGCCTTTGCGGCGCTCTCTCGGTTATTTTCCGTAAACGTAATTGGGCAGCCACATGGCGATGTCGGGGAAGATCATCACCAGCGCCAGCGCCAGGATCATCACGAACACGAAGGGGACGATCGAGCGATAGATATCGCGCATGTTGATCGACGGCGGCGCCATGGCCCGCATCAGGAACAGGTTGTAGCCGAACGGCGGGGTCATGTAGGCGATCTGGGTCGTGATCGTGTAGAGTATGCCATACCAGACCAGATCGAAGCCGAGCGCATCCACCAGCGGCACATAAAGCGGCGCCACGATCACCAGCATCGCCGTATCGTCGAGGAACGTGCCCATGACGAGAAAGCTGAGCTGCATCAGGATCAGGATCGTCCAGGGCGACAGCCCCATCTGTTCGGTGAACAGATTGCGGATCGCGTTCACCGCGCCCAGCCCGTCGAAGATCGCGCCGAAGGCCATGGCGGCAAGAATGATCCACATGAACATGCAGCTGATGCCGAGCGTCTGGCGCACCGAGACCTCGAACACCTGGCGTGTCATGCGCCCCTTGAGCACGGCAGCCATGAACGAGGCGATGGCGCCGATGGCCGAGCTTTCCACCAGCGAGGTCCAGCCCTTGACGAAGGGCACCATCATCACGGCGAAGATCACGATCGGCAGGATTCCCGCGCGCAGAAGGCGCAGTTTCTCGGCCATGGTGACCTCTTCGCGCTCTTCCTGCGACATGGCCGGTCCGAGCTGGGGTTGGACCAGGCAGCGCAGATAGACGTAGATCACGAACAGCGCCGCCATCATCAGCCCCGGCAGCACCCCGGCCAGCCAGAGCTGCCCGACCGGCTGGCGTGCGATCATGGCATAAAGCACGAGCACGACCGAAGGCGGCACGAGAATCCCGAGACTGGCCCCGGCCTGGATCACCCCGGTGACCATGATCTTGTCGTAATTGCGCCGCAGCAGTTCCGGCAGGGCGATGGTGGCGCCGATCGCCATGCCGGCGACCGACAGGCCGTTCATGGCCGAGATCAGCACCATCAGGGCGATGGTGCCGATGGCAAGCCCGCCGCGCACCGGGCCCATCCAGACGTGGAACATGCGGTAAAGGTCGTCGGCGATGCGGCTTTCCGACATCACGTAACCCATGAAGATGAACATGGGCAGCGTGAGCAGCGGATACCATTTCATGAGCTTCATCGCCGCCGAGAACGGGATGTCCTCGCCGCCGACGCCCCAGAGCAGGATACCGGCGACGGTGGCGACGAAACCGATGGCTGCAAAGACCCGCTGTCCGGTCATCAGCATCAGCATCATGGTGCTGAACATCAGCAGGGCGATCACTTCATAGGACATCAGTCGGCCACCTCCCGCAGACGGGTCACATCACGGAAGAATTCGGCCAGTGCCTGAAGGATCATCAGGAAGACTCCGATACAGGTCAGCAGTTTGATCGGCCACATCACCGGCCGCCATGCGGTCGGGCTGCGTTCGAGATAGCCGAGCATCTCCTGCGCCGCGCCCTTTCCTTCGGTGACGAAGGTCCAGATCAGCGACCCGAGGAACTGGAACGGCTCGGGCCCGAAATAACCGAGCGAATAGGCCAGCGAACCAAGCCCGCCGACCAGCAGGATCGCCAGGTAGAAGATCAGGAAGAACACCGTGAAGGCATCCACCCAGGCCTTGGTCCTGAGCGACCAGTCGCCATAGAAAAGGTCCATGCGCACGTTCGATCCCATCTGGATCGAATAGGGACCGCCGAGAATGAAATAGGCGACCATCAGGAACTGGGCGGTTTCCAGCGTCCAGTTCGCGGGGGTCAGGAAAACCTTGGAACTCGTGGACCAGAGCAGCACGCCGATCATCACGAAGATGAGATACATGACGATGCGCCCGATGAACCGGTTCATGCCGTCGACGACATGAATGTAGGCAAGCATTGCTTTCTGCATCACCGGCCCTCCTCTTGCAGCCCGTGCAGCGCCGGGCGGATCAGTTGCAGCATCTCCCCGGCAAGCGTCTCCTGTCCCTGCGGCGTCGCAATCAGATCGTTTCGGATCTCGACCATCACGTTCGGCAGACCGTTGCGGATGCCGTGCAGCCTGAGCGTATGGGTCACGCCGTCCTCGGGCCCATAGGGGTCGTTGCGGCGGATCACCCGGTGCGGCAGGCGCCCGGCTTCGGCCAGCATGAGGTCGGCAAGGCGTGTGTCGCTGTCGTGCAGGATGCCGATCTCCACCTCGCGCGGTTTTCCGTAATAGACCGGGGTAAAGCTGTGAACGGTGATCAGCGCGGATACCGAAGCGGTGGTGCGGCGCGATTCCAGCAGATCGGAAACCGCGTCGGTAAAGGGGCGATAGATGGTGTCGACCCGCTCCTGCCGCTGTTCGTCGGTCAGGTCGCGATTTCCGGGCACCTCGATCAGTTCGGAACGGGCGGGCATGGCGCCCGGCGATTCCGGCGGGCGGTTGCAGTCATAGACGAGGCGCGACACGCGGCTTGCGACGAGCGGCGCATCGAGCGCCTGCGCCAGCAGCAGGGCAACGGCGCGCGCGCCCGGATCCCAGGCCGCATGGCTTTGGACGTCCTGCGGTGCGAGGCCGAGCCCGCTGTAGCGTGCCGGAATGTCGTTGGAGGCATGTTCGCACAGAACCACGACATCGCCCGCCCCGTTCTGGTTGCGGATCTCGACGCCAATATCGTTCCGTGCAGATCCTTGCTGATCCACCTGAGCCGTCCTCCCCCTTGTTGAAAAAATGCTTTCATGTTCGGAGGCATCTGTCAATATCTCTTCAAAGCAGGTTTTATGGTATGGATTGACAGGACGGGGGACAGTTCCATGACATCGCGGCCCACGGTACGCGACACGATCCGCGAGCATTATCCGGCGCTCACGCGGACAGAGCGCAAATTCGCGCAGGCGCTGCTGGCGAATTATCCGGCGGCGGGGCTCGCCTCTATCACGGCGGCGGCGAAGAATTCGGACGTCTCCACCCCGACCGTTGCCCGTCTGGTGCAAAAGCTCGGGTTCCGCGGCTATCCGCAGTTCCAGCGCGCGCTGCTGGACGAGCTCGAGGCCGCCGGATCGGGGCCGGCGCAGCGGCGCGAGCAATGGGCGTCGGAGGCGCCCGAGGCCCATCTTCTGAATCGCTTTGCCCAGGCCGTAACCGGCAACCTCGAGCAGACCTTCGCGAATATCGACACCGGCTGTTTTGACGGCGCGGTGCGGCTGATGGCCGACACGGCGCAGCGGCTTTACATCGTCGGCGGGCGGATCACCCGGGCGCTGGCGGATTACGGGTTCACCCATCTGCAGGCGGTGCGTCCCAAGATCACGCATATGACGTCGTCGTCGGGCACCTGGCCGCATTACGTGCTCGACATGAAGCCGGGCGAGACGTTGCTCATGTTCGACATCCGCCGCTATGAAACCAACCTCGAGCGGCTGGCCGAACTGGCCACGAAGCGCGGCGTCCGCATCATCCTGATCACCGACCAGTGGGGCTCTCCGGTGTCGGCGCAGGCGGATTTCGTTTTCAACTGCTGGGTGGAAATCCCCTCGGCCTGGGATTCGAACATCGCCACCATGATGCTGCTGGAGGCGATGATCGCCGGCGTGCAGGAGCGCCGCTGGCCCGAGACCCGCGAGCGTTACGAGCGTCTGGACGAGCTCTTCGACACGACGCGCCTGTTCCGCAAGTTCGTCTGACCGGGCCGGGCGCGCCGGCGCTCAGGAGGCCCTGGCCGGCGCATCCGTCCCGAGCAGCGCCAGAAGCTCGGCATGCAGCTCCCGGGTTGCCGCCGCCACCACCCGGCCCGCGGAGTCGAGCGTGAGCGGCTGCCCGTTCCAGTCGGTGATGATGCCCCCGGCGGCCTCGATCACCGGCACGAGCGCCATGTAGTCGTAAGGCTGTAGCTGCATCTCGATCACCGCATCCACATGGCCCGAGGCCAGCAGGCCGTAGCTGTAGCAGTCGCCACCAAAGCGGCGCAGCGCGGCGCGGGACGAAATGTCGAGGTAAAGCGCACGCTCCGCGTCGTCAAAGGCGTCGGGCGAGGTGGTATAGATGCGCGCCTCGGCCAGGCGGGTGCAGCGGCTGACCGCGCAGGGCTTGCCGGCAAAGCGCGCCTGCCCGTCGCGCCGCGCGCTCCAGCGTTCGCCGATGGCCGGCATCGAGATCACGCCGACGACCGGTTTTCCGTCTTCGAGACAGGCGATCAGCGTGCCGAACAGCGGCCAGCCGGAGATGAAGCTCTTGGTGCCGTCGATCGGATCCACCACCCAGACATGCCGCCGGTCCAGATGCTCCGCGCCGTGTTCCTCGCCGAAGATGCCGTGATCCGGGTAGCGTCCGGCGATCGCCTCGCGCAGGATCGATTCGATGCGTTTGTCGGCGATGGTCACCGGCGAGGAATCCTCCTTGCGCTCGATGTCGAGCGGATGGCGGAACAGCTCGAGGCTGGCCGGAACGGCCATGTCGGCAAGCTCGTTCGCAAAGGATTCGAGCGCGGCAATGTCAATGGGAGCGGTCGTGGTCGGCATGGTCTGGATCCCGGAAAAGTTGCGTTTGAGGCGGTCGCGCAGGCTGGGCTGTTGCGAATGTTGCAAAAGAGTCTAGACAAACGCCAGAAAAATGCAATTCTACATAAATAAACACATGCCGGATTGTCCGGCAACGACCCGGCACCCCAAGCCGGGCTGCGACAACAGAGGAGGAATCGATGAAGAATTCTGTGAAACTGCTCGGTGCGTCCGTGCTTTCGATGGCGGTTGCCCTGCCGGCATTCGCGGGCGAGATCACCGTCTATACCGCCTATGAGGAAGACGAGATCGCGTCTTATGTCGCCGCTGCCGAAAAGGCGATTCCCGATCTCAAGATCAACGTGTTGCGCCTGTCCACCGGCACGCTGGCGGCGCGCCTCATTGCCGAGGCGGGCAATCCGCAGGCCGACATGCTCTGGGGTCAGGCCATCACCGCGACCATGGATCCGCAAATCCTCGACCAGCTCGAGCCCTACGAGGCCGAGGGGGCGGATGCGCTGGACGAGCGGTATCGCGATCCCGAAAACCGCTGGTTCGCGCCGACCGGTTACATGGGCACGTTCTGCGTCAACACCGCGCGGCTCGAACAGAAGGGGCTGCCGATGCCGGCAAGCTGGAAGGATCTCGAGGATCCGGCCTTCAAGGGTGAAATCATCATGGCCAACCCGACGTCCTCGGGGACGGGTTACCTGCATGTGATCGCCCTGCTGCACGAGCTTGGCGAGGAAGAAGGCTGGGCGCAGCTCGAACGGGTCGATGCCAATATCGCGCAATACACCTCGTCGGGGTCCAAGCCCTGCAAATCGGTGCGCTCGGGCGAATATACGGTCGGCATTTCGCTTGCGATCACCGCTGCGCAGTCGGTCGAGCAGGGCTATCCGGTCAAGGCTGTCTTCCCCGAGGAGGGCAGCGGCTATGAACTCGAGGCCGCGGGGCTCATGAAGGCGTCCGACAACAAGGAGGACGTCAAGCGCTTCATGGACTGGCTGCTGACGGACGAGGCGATCGCGCTTTACGAGGATTACAAGATCCTGATCGCCGCGCCCGGCACGACGCCCGCGCAATCCGCGATCGACGCCGGCGTTCCCGAGGACGTGCAGTCGATCCTTGCCGACATTGATTTCCCCAAGTCCGCCGAACAGCAGGACGAGGTGAAAACGACCTGGAAGGAAAAATTCGGGCGCTGATGCGCGACGGGCCCCTGGCGGCCTGAAAACGAACCAAGGCCATCCCGCACCGCCCGGCGGGCGGGATGGCCGCAGACAGGCTGATTGATTCCCCATGTATCTAGACGTTCGCAACGCCACCAAGACCTACGGAAGTTTCACGGCACTCGATCAGGTCTCGATGTCGCTCGACGAGGGCGAATTCGTCTGCCTGCTCGGGCCGAGCGGCTGCGGCAAGACCACGCTCCTGCGGCTGATCGCCGGACTGACCCGCCCCGATTCGGGGCAGATCATGCTGAAGGGAAAGGATGTTTCGATGGTGCCGACCCGCAAGCGCGGCTTTGGCATCGTGTTCCAGTCCTATTCGCTGTTCCCTGACATGACGATTGCCCAGAACGTGGGCTACGGCCTGAAAATTCGCGGCGGCGATGCGCAGAGCGTGCGCAGGCGGGTCGATCACCTGCTCGAGATGATCAAGCTGCCGCATATCGCCGATAGTTATCCCGGCCAGCTTTCGGGCGGGCAGCAACAGCGTGTGGCGCTGGCGCGCGCGATCGCGGTCGATCCCGAGGTGCTGCTGCTTGACGAGCCGCTCTCGGCGCTCGACGCCAAGGTGCGCACCGACCTGCGCACCGAGATTCACAGCCTGCAGCGCGAACTCCGGCTGCCGACGCTCATGGTCACCCACGATCAGGAAGAGGCGCTGGCACTTGCCGACAAGATCATCTGCATGAATGCGGGCAAGGTCGTGCAGGCCGGGAGCCCCGAGGATCTGTACCTGCGGCCCAACACGCGTTTCGTGGCCGATTTCATGGGAATCAGTAACCTGATCGCGCCCGACCGGCTGCGCCTTGTCGCGCCCGAGCTTCTGGCCGGCCAGCCCAGGGAAACGGGACGGCAGCACCTGGCCTGCATCCGCCCCGAGCAGATTGCGCTTTCGCGCGATGCGGAGGGACCGGCGCGCATCACCGCGGTCGAGTTTCTGGGTAACCTGCGTCGCATCCGGCTGGAAAGCCCGGCCGGTGATCTGGTCGCCGAGGTCTCGGGCCGCATTGATCTGGCGCCGGGCGAGCGGGTGCGGCTCGAGATCGCGCCGGAGGACTGTTCCTGGGTGGAGGACGACACGAGCGGGGTTGCGGCATGACTGACGCAACCGCGCCCACAGGGGCTCCGCGCCCGCGCCGGGGGTTCGACGCCAACCGGCTTTTCGTCATGGTCTGCATCGGCATCCCGCTGATCGGGCTCGTGCTGTTCTTCGTCTATCCCATGGCGGTGGTGTTCCTGCGCTCCATCACCCAGCCCGACGGCTCCTACGGAATCGGGAACTATGTGCAGGTGCTCCAGACCCGGGGCTTCTGGCGTGCAACACAGCATTCGCTGGTGATGACCGGGGCCACGACGCTGGTGTCGGTCGCGGCCGGGTTCCTCATCGCGCTCGGGCTTTATCGCTGCAGCTTTCGCGGCAAATGGATCATCCGCGGCGCGATCATTCTGCCCTTGCTCGCGCCCTCGCTCGTGCAGGGGCTCGGGCTGATCTTCCTGCTCGGGCGCAACGGGCTCGTCAATCGGTTCTTCGGCACCGAGATGGACATCTACGGCTTCTGGGGCCTGCTGATCGCCAACACGCTCTATGCGCTGCCGCAGGCGGTGATGATCATCGGCGCGGCGCTCGTGCTGCTCGACGCGCGGGTTTACGAGGCGGCCGAGGTGCTGGGCACCCGCCCCCTGCGCCAGTTCCGCGACCTGACGCTGCCTGCGGCAAAATACGGGATCCTGAGCGCGACCTTCGTCGTCTTTACCATCACCATCACCGATTTCGGCAACGCAGCGGTGATCGGGGGCGACTATTCGGTGCTCGCCACGGAAATCTACAGCCAGGTGGTCGGACAGCGCAATTTCAACCTCGGCGCGGTGGTCGGAATCATGCTGCTGTTGCCGACGGTGCTGTCCTATTATATCGAGCGCCAGACCTCGCGCCGCATGAGCAACAAGAGCACTTCCGACATTCAGCCGTTCATCCCCTCCTTTACCGCGGCGCGCGACATTCCGATCGCGGTGATCAGCTTTGTCATCGCCGCCGGAATTATCGCCGTGATCGGGATCGTGATCTATGCGAGCTTCGTCACGCTCTGGCCCTACAATTTCGCGCTCTCGTTCAGGCACTACCAGCTCGAACTTGCCGGTGGCTATTCCTCGCTCTGGATCACCATCGCGATCTCGATCGGTGCGGCGGTGGGCGGGACGCTGGCCGTCTTTGCGCTCGGCTTCGGGATGCGCCATGCGTCGGGGCTGATCACGCAGCCGCTGCAGGTGCTCGCGGCGATGCCGGCGGCGGTGCCGGGGCTGGTGCTCGGCCTTGCCTATATCATGACGTTCAACTCCACCTCGACGCCGCTTTATCTGCTGTACGGGACCGCGACGCTGATCGCGATCGTGAACTTCTATCACTATCACACCCAGGCGTTCCTGACCGTGCAGACCGGGTTCCGCCAGTTTCCCGGCGCGCTGGAAGAAGCCGCCGACAGCCTTGGCGCGGGGATGGGGCGGGTCGCGCGCGACGTGGTTGCGCCCTTCATGACACCGATGCTGGTATCGGTGCTGTTCTTCCTGTTCATGCGCTCGATGGTGACGCTTTCGGCGGTGGTGTTCCTTTCGACGCCGGATCTGAGCGTCGCCGCGGTCGCGATCCTGCGGCTGGACGATTCGGGGCGCACCTCTCAGGCCGCGGCGTTTTCGGCCTGCGTGATGCTGGTGGTCGTGGTCGCGCTGCTGCTGATGAAGGGGGCGCTTTACTGGTCCGGACGCCGGCGCGGGCGCGGCGTCTGACATGTGGTCGCAGGAGCGTCGCCGCCGCATCCTCGCCATGCTCGAGGGCAGCGGTCAGGTCAGCACGCAGAACCTCGGCGATCTGCTCGGCGTATCGCGCGAGACGATCCGCCGCGACCTGCTCGACCTCGAAGACGAGGGGCTCGCGCGACGCGTGCATGGCGGGGCGGTGCGGCCTGATGATGCGCCCGAGGCGCCATTCCGCCAGCGCGTGACCACCCAGCGCCGCGCCAAGCGCGAAATTGCCCGCAAGGCCGTGTCGCTGGTCAAGCCGGGGCAGTGCCTCATGATCGACGCGGGGTCGACCACCGCCGCCTTTGCCGAGGAACTCGCGCGGATTTCGGGCATCATGGTCGTGACCAATTCGCTCACCATCGCGAACACGCTTCAGGCGGCCGAGAGCGACATCGAACTGCTGCTGCTCGGGGGTTATCTGCTGACCGATGTGCCGGCGACCTATGGCGAACTGACCCTGTCCGAAATTCGCCGCTTCACGGCCGATCTCGCCTTTGTCGGGCCGGTGTCGGTTGATGAGCGGGGCGCTTACGATTTCGCTCTGCACGAGGCCGAGGTCGCGACCGCGATGATCGAACGGTCGCAGCAGGCCGTGGTGCTTGCGGATTCAAGCAAGCTCGGCCGCCCGAGCCGGGTCCGGTATTGCGAGGCCGACAGCATATCGGTGCTGATCAGCGACAGCGGCGCGGAGGCCGGGGCGCTTGCGGAGCTGCGCGGCGGCGGGATCGGCACTATCCTCTGACCGGGCCGGGTCGGGCGCGCTCAGCCGTCCGTGGCCTCTTTCATGCGATAGATCAGGTCGAGCGCCTCGCGCGGGCTGAGCTCATCTGGCCGCACCGCATCCAGCATCCCGGCCAGCGGCGACGATGCGGACGGGACTGGCGCGGCAGGTGGCGGTGCGGCCGAAAACAGCGGCAGGTCGTCGATGATCGCGGCGCGCGCGGCACCGCCTTCATGTTCGCCCCGTTCCAGCGCATCGAGCACCACTCGTGCCCGCTCCACCACCGATTCCGGCAGCCCGGCAAGCTGCGCGACCTGCACCCCGTAGGAGCGGTCGGCCGCGCCCTTGCGCACCTCGTGCAGAAAGATCACCGCGCCCTGCCATTCCTTGACCGCGATGGTCGCGTTCTCGACGCCCGGCAGCGTGCCGGACAGCGCGGTCAGTTCGTGATAATGGGTCGCGAACAGCGCCCGGCACCGGTTCGTGTCATGCAGGTGCTCAAGCGTCGCCCAGGCGATCGAGAGCCCGTCATAGGTGGCCGTGCCGCGCCCGATCTCGTCGAGAATCACCAGCGCATGTTCATCCGCCTGATTGAGGATCGCCGCGGTTTCGACCATTTCGACCATGAAGGTCGAGCGCCCGCGCGCCAGGTCGTCCGAGGCGCCGACGCGGCTGAAAAGCTGGCTTACCACGCCGATATGCGCGGATCGCGCCGGCACGTGGGATCCCATCTGCGCCAGCAGCGCGATCAGGGCATTCTGGCGCAGAAAGGTCGACTTCCCGGCCATGTTCGGCCCGGTCAGCAACCAGATCGCGGCGCCGTCCCGGGCGGACAGGTCGCAGTCATTGGCGATGAACGGCGCGCCTTCCTGCCGGCGCAGGCCCTGTTCGACCACCGGGTGGCGCCCGCCCTCGACGGCGAAGGCGCGGCTCGTGTCCACTTCGGGGCGGCACCAGTCCTCGGCATGCGAAAGATCCGCAAGCGCCGTGGCAAGGTCGATTTCGGCCAGCGCCCGCGCCGCCTCGCCGATCGCGGCGGCCTGTTCCAGCACCCGGGCGCAGAGATGCCCGAACTGCTGCCGCTCGATTTCCAGCGCGCGATTGCCCGCGTTCAGGATCCGGTTTTCAAGGTCGCTGAGTTCCACCGTGGTGAAACGGATCTGGTTGGCGGTGGTCTGGCGGTGGATGAAGGTCTCGCTGAGCGGCGGCGCCTGCATGCGGCTTGCGTGGGTCGCCGGGGTTTCGACGAAATAACCGAGCACGTTGTTGTGCCTGATCTTGAGCGAGGAAACCCCCGTCGCCTCGTTATAGCGCTTCTGCAGCGAGGCGATGACCGAGCGCCCCTCGTCGCGCAGTTTGCGCGCCTCGTCCAGCTCGGGGTCGAAACCGGCGGCTATGTAACCGCCATCGCGCAGGGTGAGCGGCGGCTCCGCGATCAGGGCCGCATCAAGCAGGGCAGGCAGGGTGTCGAAGCCGGCAAGCGCCTCGGCCGCCTTCGCGATGAGCGGCGGCAGCGCCTGACCCGCCAGCAGGGCGGCGATCTGCCGGGCCTGTTCCAGCCCGCCGCGCACCGCCGCCAGATCGCGCGGGCCGCCGCGGTCGAGCGCAAGCCGCGACAGGGCCCGGTCAAGATCGGGACATTTGCGCAGATGGTCGCGCAGATCGGCGGCGAGCGCGGTCTCGGCATGGGCGAAATCCACCGCGGCAAGACGCGCATGAATCTCGTCGAGATCCCGCGAGGGGCTTGCAAGGCGCCGCTCCAGAAGCCGCGCGCCGCCCGGCGTCACCGTGCGGTCGATCACCGCCAGCAGCGAACCCCGGCGCCCGCCGTCGAGCGCATGGGTCAGTTCGAGGTTGCGCCGCGTCGCCGCGTCGATCTGCATCACCCGTTCCGCCGATTCGCGGCGCGGCGGGCGCAGCAGCGGCAGTTTGCCCCGCTGGGTGATGTCGAGGTAATCGACCAGCGCCCCCATGGCCGAAAGCTCCGCCCGGCCGAAATGCCCGAACCCTTCGAGCGTGCCGACCGAGAACAGCGCGCAAAGGCGGTGCCGGGCGCTGCTGCTGTCGAAACTCGCCGGCGCGAGCGGCGTGAGCGGAATGCCAAGGTCCTCTGCCGTGGCGGCGATGTCGCGCTCTGTGCCGTCGCAGACGATCAGTTCGGACGGAGCAAGCCGCGCAAGCTCCGGCCCGAGCCGCGCCGGCGAAAGCGGCATCACGTGAAAGGCGCCGGTCGATATGTCGGCCCATGCCAGGGCGTGATCACCGCGCAGGATCGCACATGCGGCCAGAAAATTGTGCCGCCGGGCCTCGAGCAGCGAATCCTCGGTCAGCGTGCCCGGCGTCACGAGCCGCACCACCTCGCGGCGAACCACGGATTTCGCGCCGCGCTTGCGGGCCTCGGCCGGGCTTTCCATCTGTTCGCAGACGGCGACGCGAAAGCCCTTGCGGATCAGGGTCAGGAAATAGCCCTCGGCCGAATGGACCGGCACGCCGCACATGGGCACGTCCTTGCCGTCGTGCTTGCCGCGCTTGGTCAGCGCGATGTCGAGCGCCTCGGCGGCGGCGACCGCGTCGTCAAAGAACATCTCGTAGAAATCGCCCATGCGATAGAACAGCAGCGCATCCGCATGGGCCGATTTGATCTCGAGATATTGCGCCATCATCGGCGTCACGTTGCTCACGGAACCTCCACGTCACGGGACCGGCGCGACCTTACAAAGCCCGCCCGACCGGCGAAAGATGAAACCATGGGCATATCCGTTGCCGGTGCGCCCCGAGGCCCGCAGGCCGGTGAAGAATCCTGTTCCCGGTGCCGGGAAACTGGTGTATGAGGAGTTAACTTGCGCCTGCTGTTTGGTAAATAGTGCATTGAGGAGACGAGTGGCATGGGGTTCCACACAAACTATGATATCCGGGATGTCGGGACGGATACGACGAACCCGTCCGGCGACAATGACATCTGGAAGGCGACTCTCGACCTTCGGCTATCCGACGCAAACGAGATAACCGGCGATTTCAACGTCTTTAACCAGGGTCATGACACTGGTGACGCCGGGAACATCACCTATGAATTCAGCGGCATCGGCTTCAGCGCCTATGGCGCCGACGGGCCGGAAGCGAACAACAACATGATCGCGGCCGACAACTGGCCGTTCGGCACCCTGACCACGAATTCTGCCGACGGAACCTATACCTTCGTCGCCGACTGGGATGCGGTGCTGGCCAGCGGCTATGACCAGCTTGCATATTTCCACGTGACGCCGATCCGCAACGGCGTGCGGGGCGAGACGGACGGTGTTTATATCAACCTGCTGATCTGCGTTGCGCGCGGCACCCGGATCGCGACGCCGGACGGCGAGGTTCCGGTCGAGTCGCTGGCGGTCGGCGATCTGGTCGATACGGTTGACGGGCCTGCGCAGGCGGTGCGCTGGATCGGCTCGCGCAGGGTCGGCGGGGCCGAACTTGCCGCCCGCCCGCATCTGCGCCCGGTGCGCATCCGGGCCGGGGCGCTCGGTGAAAACCGCCCGGCGCGTGATCTGCTGGTTTCGCCCCAGCACCGCGTCCTGCTTGGCGGCTGGCGCGCCGAGCTCCTGTTCGGTGAGAACGAGGTGCTCGCGCCCGCCAAGGCACTGGTCAATGACGAAACGATCCGCATTGATGCCGCTGCCGAAGAGGTCGAGTATTTCCATATCCTCTTCGATACGCACCAGATCATGCTGACCGAGGGGCTGCCGACCGAAAGCTTCCACCCGCAGGAATATTCCCTCAACGCGCTGGACCGGGCGGTGCGCGACGAAATCCTGTCGCTGTTCCCGGCGCTGGCCGATGTGCGCGGCCAGGGCAAGGCCGCCCGCCGGTCGCTGCGCCCGTGGGAGGCGCGGATGCTCCTTGACGGGGCCGCCGAGGCGTGAACGAGGCACCAACGCTGCCCGACAGCACCCCGCGTGACAGCACGGGCAAAGAGCTTCCGCCGGTGGAATTGCCATCGGCGGAAAAGCTTCGCGTCTATGGCGACGCGCTGTTCCTCGCCTTCCGCAGCGGCCGGCACACCCGGTTGAGCGTGGGCGGACTGCGGGCCTCGCTGGAACCGGCGATCGAGACCGGGCAGTTCCGCGTCTATCGTTTCGATGATGTGCCGCGGGGCATGTATACTTGGGCCCGTCTTACGCGCGAAAGCGAACGCAGGATGATCGCGGGTGAATATCTTTATCCCGATGAATGGGTCGGGGGCGATCGGCTCTGGATCATGGATTTCATCGTGCCCTATCGCGGGCTGACGGCACAGATCGCGCGCTGGCTCATGATCCGCGGCAACATGAGCGACACGGAATTCCTGTTCCGCCGCTTTTCCGGCCCGGCGCAGCGCCAGCGCATCGTGCATGTGGATTTCACCGCGCCGAAGCTGTCCCGCACCTATGACCCCGACGAGTTCCTGAACAAGCTGGCCTGAACCGCAGGCCGCCTGACTCAACCGATCAGGTCCAGCGTTTTCGGGCATCTCCTGCCCTGGAAGAACTGCGCAAGGGCGCGCCCGAATATCTCGGGCGCCCCCGGGACCGCCGCAAACAGCGTCAGCGATGATCGCAGCTTGAGCGCATCAAGAGGTCCGAGAATGTCCTCGGCGCTCTTGTCCTCGTGACCCGTCAGGATGCCGACGGCCTCGACCAGACGCGCGTGCAGGGTCTCATCGGCCAGATAGCTGCGGGCCTCTGCCGGATCGCGCAGGCCGTAGCGCTGCGACATGGATGACTGCCCGAGCGCGGCAAGCTGGGGAAAGACGAACCAGATCCAGTGGCTGCGTTTCTGCCCTTTATCCAGTGGCTGCGTTTCTGCCCTTTGCGCAATTCGCCGAGGACGTCATCCCACACCCGGTTCTGGGCGGCGATGAAATCCCCGGCGTCGAAGCCTTGCGTCACTTCCCGGCCTTGCGGGCGCGCATCGCGTTCAGGCGCAGCCGCAGCGCGTTGAGCTTGATGAAGCCGGCCGCGTCCTTCTGGTCATAGGCGCCGGCGTCATCCTCGAAGGTGACGTGTTCTTCCGAGTAAAGCGACTGATCGGACCAGCGCCCCACCGTGCGCGCAAGCCCCTTGTAAAGCTTGACCCGCGCGGTTCCGGTCACATGTTCCTGGCTCTTGTCGATCAGCGCCTGAAGCATCTCGCGTTCGGGGCTGAACCAGAAACCGTTGTAGATCATTTCCGCATATTGCGGCATCAGCTGATCCTTGAGGTGCCCGGCATTGCGGTCGAGCGTGATCTGCTCGATCCCGCGATGCGCCTCGAGCAGGATCGCACCGCCCGGCGTTTCATAGATGCCGCGGGATTTCATGCCGACAAAGCGCCCCTCGACCAGGTCAAGCCGCCCGATCCCGTGCTTGCGGCCATAGTCATTGAGCCGCGTGAGCAGCGTGGCCGGGGACAGTGCCTCACCGTTTATGCTGACCGCATCGCCGCGCTCGAAACCGATCTCGATGAATTCGGGCGTGTCGGGGGCGTCTTCGGGGTTCACCGTGCGCTGATAGACGTAATCCGGTGCATCCACCGCCGGATCCTCGAGGATCTTTCCCTCGGACGAGGTGTGCAGCAGGTTCGCATCGACCGAGAACGGGGCCTCGCCACGCTTGTCCTTCGCGATCGGGATCTGGTTCTTTTCGGCGAAATCCAGCAGCCGGGTGCGGCTGGTCAGATCCCATTCGCGCCAGGGCGCAATCACCTTGATGTCGGGATTGAGCGCATAGGCCGCGAGTTCGAACCGCACCTGATCGTTGCCCTTGCCCGTGGCCCCGTGCGCGATCGCATCGGCGCCGGTTTCGGCGGCGATCTCGATCAGGCGCTTGGAAATCAGCGGCCGCGCAATCGACGAACCCAGCAGGTAAAGCCCCTCATAGACCGCATTGGCGCGGAACATGGGAAAGACGAAATCGCGCACGAATTCCTCGCGCAGATCCTCGATATAGATGTTGTCCGGGCTGATCCCCAGAAGTTCGGCCTTCTTGCGCGCGGGCTCCAGCTCCTCGCCCTGGCCAAGATCCGCCGTGAAGGTCACGACCTCGCAGCCATAGGCGGTCTGGAGCCATTTCAGGATGATCGAGGTATCCAGGCCGCCCGAATAGGCGAGAACGACTTTCTTGGGTGTGGACATGACAAACGTTCCTTGTGCGCAACTTGCCAGCGGCGTAACGGGTTTTGCATATCTCGGCAAGCGGCCAGCGCTTGAACCGGCCGGCAAGCTGCGGCAAGGAGTATTGATGACCGGATTCCACGACAGGGTGCGCGCGGCCGAAGCCGAAATGCGCAAGGTGTTCCCGCCGACCCCGCTTTTGCGCAACGATCATCTCTCGCAGCGGTTCGATGCGGACATCTGGCTCAAGCGCGAGGATCTGAGCCCGGTGCGCTCCTACAAGCTGCGCGGGGCGCTCAATGCGATGCGCAAGCAGAACGGGCAGGATCTGTTCGTCTGCGCCAGCGCCGGGAACCATGCGCAGGGGGTTGCCTTCATGTGCCGGCAATTCGGCGTGCGCGGGGTGATCTTCATGCCGGTGACGACGCCGCAGCAGAAGATCCGCAAGACGCGGGCCTTTGGCGGCGACCATATCGAGATCAACCTGGTCGGCGACTATTTCGATCACACGCTGGCCGAAGCGCAGCGCTGGTGCGCCGAACACGGCGGCCATTTCCTTGCGCCTTTCGACGATGACGACGTGATCGAGGGGCAGGCGACGCTTGCGCTCGAAATCGAGCGCGAACTTGACGCGCTGCCGGATTTCGTCGTGCTCCCGGTCGGTGGCGGCGGCATGGCAGCGGGGGTCACGCTCTGGTTCGCCGGACGGACGCACCCGGTCTATGTCGAGCCGCGCGGCGGTGCGAGCCTGCGCGAGGCATTGAACGCCGGCCGCCCGGTGCCGCTTGAGCGGGTCGATACCTTCGTTGACGGGGCGGCGGTCGGCCAGATCGGCGAGCGGCCGTTTTCGGTGCTGCGCGACGTGGCGCCTGCCGATTCGCTGGTGATCTCCGAAGATCGGGTCTGCGCCACCATCATCGAGATGCTGAATGTCGAGGGCATCGTGCTGGAACCGGCGGGGGCGCTGTCCATCGAGGCGCTTGGCGATCTGACCGACCGGATCCGCGGCAAGCGCGTGGTCTGCGTCACCTCGGGCGGGAATTTCGATTTCGAGCGCCTGCCCGAGGTCAAGGAGCGCGCGCAGCGTTACGCGGGCCTGAAGAAATACTTCATCCTGCGCCTGCCGCAGCGCCCCGGCGCGCTGAAGGATTTCCTGGAGATCCTCGGCCCCGAGGACGATATCGCACGGTTCGAATACCTGAAGAAATCGGCGCGCAATTTCGGTTCGGTCCTGATCGGGATCGAGACCGACCACCCCGAGAATTTCCGCCGCCTGTTCGACGATCTGGACGCGAGCGGATTCGTCTATACCGACATCACCAACGACGAGACCCTGGCCCAGTTCGTGATCTGAACGCCCCCCGGTTGCCGCGGTCTGAACGGATCAGGCCCCGCCCTCGGTGGGCGAGGGGTGGCCGGGCGCGCCAAGCCCGGCAAGAAGCGCGTCGCGCTCCCGCTCGAAGGCCGCGCGGAGGTTGGCCGTGTCGGGCGGGCCCGCGCCCGGAACGATTGCGGGATCGGAGCAGAGCCGGACCAGATCGCAAAAACCCAGGGAAAGCGCGCTGCCGCGAAGGCAATGCAGGATGTCGCCCTGCGCGGCGCTGTCGGCTGCCTGCGCAAGCTGCCGCAGGAGATCGTCGGCCTCCTGCAGGAAAAGATCGAGGATTTCGGTAAAATTTCCCGCGCCGACGTCGTGGCGCAAGTCCCGGATCCGGCCCCAGTCGATCATGCGGTGTGCTCCTTCCCGCGTCACGGTGACCGGGCCGCATGAAGGGGCGGTTAACGGGCGCGGAGATAACCCCGCGCCCGCCGGGAATCAGTCCAGCCAGCCGGCGTTCTTCTGGCGCTGATGGGCAACGATGGCGTTGCGCATCAGGATCGCGACCGTCACCGGCCCGACACCGCCCGGAACCGGAGTAACCCATCCGGCCACGTCCAGCACCGCATCGGTATCCACGTCGCCGACGATCTTGGTCGAGCCGTCCACATGGGTGACCTGGTTGATGCCGATGTCGATCACCGCCGCGCCCGGCTTGATCATGTCGGGGCCGATGAAATGCGGCTTTCCGACCGCCACCACCAGCGCATCGGCGCGTCGCGAATGGATCGCCAGGGCGCGGGTCATGTGATGGCAGACGGTTACGGTCGCGCCCTCGGCCATGAGCAGGAAGGCCGCCGGCTTGCCGACGATTTCGGAATGTCCGATCATCACCACCTCGAGCCCCTTGAGATCGAGGCCGGTCTCCTTCAGCAGTTCGACCGAGGCCGCCGCGGTGCAGGGCGCGAGCGCGATGTCCGAATAGACGATATTGCCGATCGAGGAGGGGTTCATCCCCTCCACGTCCTTGAGCGGGTGAATCGCCGATTGCAGCGAACGGACGTTGATGTGCTTGGGCAGCGGGCGCTGCAGGATGACGCCCAGCACATTGGGATCGTCGTTCATCTCGAGGATGAGCTGCTTGCACTCTTCCTGGCTGACCTCTTCGCCCCAGAGCTGCTGATCGAAGCGCAGCCCGACCTTTGCCGCGTTGCGCGCCTGGTTGCGGACATAAACGGCGACCGCCGGGTTTTCGCCGATGCTGATCGAGACCAGCCGGCCGACCTTGTCGCCGCCGCCCGCGGCATCGACATATTCCTTGACCTCGCCAAGGATGCGGTCCGCGACCACCTTGCCGTGAATCAGGCGATGGTTGTTCCGGGAATCGGTGGTCACGCCGTCAGCCCTTCCGGTTCATCAAGCCCGTTTGCGCGGCAGCAGGCGGTCAGCGTGTTGGCCAGCAGGCAGGCGATGGTCATGGGGCCGACGCCGCCCGGCACCGGGGTGATCGCGCCGGCGACCTTGGCGCAGCTTTCATAATCGGCGTCACCGACCAGCTTGGTCTTGCCGTCGCGCTCGATACGGTTGATGCCCACGTCGATGACGGTCGCACCGGGCTTGATCCAGTCGCCGATGACCATTTCCGGCCGGCCGACCGCCGCCACGACGATATCGGCGCGGCGCACCACCTCGGGCAGATCCTTGGTGCGGCTGTGGGCGATGGTCACGGTCGCGCTGTCGCGCAGCAGCAGCTGGGCCATCGGTTTGCCGACGATGTTCGAGCGTCCGATCACCACCGCATCCATCCCCGAGATGGAGCCGTGATGGTCGCGCAGCATCATCAGGCAGCCGAGCGGCGTGCAGGGCACCATGCTTTTCTGGCCGGTGCTGAGGAGTCCGACGTTCGAGATGTGGAATCCGTCCACGTCCTTGGCGGGCGTGATCGAGTTGATCACCAGATCCTCGTCAAGATGGTCGGGCAGGGGAAGCTGCACCAGGATGCCGTGCACCTCGGGATCGTTGTTCAGCTTGTCGATCAGGTCCAGAAGATCCTTTTCCGACGTGTCGGCCGAAAGCTTGTGCTCGAAGGATTTCATGCCGACCTCGACGGTCATCTTGCCCTTGGAGCGGACATAGACCTCGGAGGCCGGATCGCTGCCCACCAGCACGACCGCCAGACCCGGCGTGATGCCGTGGCCGGATTTCAGCCGGTCCACATGTTCTGCCACCTGTCCGCGCACCTTTGCCGCGAACGCCTTTCCGTCAATCACCGTCGCCGCCATGACATGCCGCTCCTGCTTGATTTCGTTACATTGGGTTTCCGCCTGATGCGGGAAGGGGACGCGAGGCTGTCTGCCCCGCGTCCCCGTTAGCTGATCGGCCGGTCGTCAGGACAGACCTTCGATGTCGCCATTGGCGTCCAGCTTGATGTTCACGGCCGAAGGCACGCTCGGCAGGCCCGGCATGGTCATGATCTCGCCGCAGATCACCACCACGAAACCGGCGCCGGCGCTCAGGCGCACCTCGCGCACCGGCACGCCAAAGCCCGTGGGGGCGCCGCGGCGGTTCGGGTCGGTGGTAAAGCTGTACTGCGTCTTGGCCATGCAGATCGGCAGGTTGCCGTAGCCCTGCTCTTCCCATTCCTTGAGCTGGTTGCGGATCTTCTGATCGGCCAGCACCTCGTCGGCGCGGTAGATGCGCTTGGCGATGGTTTCGATCTTCTGGAACAGCCCCATGTCGTCGGGATAGATGGGCGAGAAGTTGCCCGGATCCTCGTCCGCGACCTCGGCGACACGGGTGGCAAGGTCAACCGCGCCTTCGCCGCCCTGTGCCCAGTGCTTGGAGACGATCGCTTCCGCACCCATGGTCTTGACGTAATCCTTGACCGCCTGAATCTCGGCCTCGGTGTCGTGGACGAAGTGGTTGAGCGCCACCACGACCGGCACGCCGAAGGATTTCACGTTCTCGATGTGGCGGCCGAGGTTCGGGCAGCCTTTCTTGACGGCCTCGACATCCTCGTGGTCGAGCTCGTTCTTGCCCAGCCCGCCGTTCATCTTCATCGCGCGCACGGTGGCGACCAGCACCACGACGGCCGGGTGCAGACCCGCCTTGCGGCACTTGATGTCCATGAACTTCTCGGCGCCGAGATCGGCACCGAAACCGGCTTCGGTGACGACGTAATCCGCCAGCTTGAGCGCGGTGGTCGTGGCGATGACCGAGTTGCAGCCGTGGGCGATGTTCGCGAAGGGGCCGCCGTGGACGAAGGCCGGGTTGTTCTCGAGCGTCTGCACGAGGTTCGGCTGCATCGCGTCCTTGAGCAGGACGGTCATGGCGCCGTCGGCCTTGATGTCGCGGGCATAGACCGGCGACTTGTCGCGGCGATAGGCGACGATCATGGCGCCGAGGCGTTCCTGCAGATCCTTGAGGTCGTTCGCAAGGCACAGGATCGCCATGACTTCGGACGCCACGGTGATGTCGAAGCCGGCCTCGCGCGGGAAGCCGTTGGAAACGCCGCCCAGGCTGGCCGTGATCTGGCGCAGGGCGCGGTCGTTCATGTCGATGACCCGGCGCCAGGTCACGCGGCGGGTGTCGATCTCGAGGCTGTTGCCCCAGTAGATGTGGTTGTCGATCATCGCGGCCAGCAGGTTGTGCGCCGAGGTGATCGCGTGGAAGTCGCCGGTGAAGTGCAGGTTCATGTCGTCCATGGGAACGACCTGCGCATAGCCACCACCGGCGGCGCCGCCCTTCATGCCGAAGTTCGGTCCGAGCGATGCCTCGCGGATGCAGACGGCGGCCTTCTTGCCGATACGGTTCAGACCATCGACGAGGCCCACGGTGGTGGTGGATTTTCCCTCGCCCGCCGGGGTCGGGTTGATCGAGGTCACGAGGATCAGCTTGCCGTCCTTGTTGCCGCGAACCTGGTTGATGAATTTCTGGCTGACTTTCGCCTTGTCATGCCCGTAGGGCAGCAGTTCGTCGGAAGGGATGCCGAGCTTCTCGCCGATTTCCTGAATGGGTTTCTTGCTGGCTTCGCGTGCGATCTGAATATCGGACTTCATGGCCATTCTGTTGTCGCTCCTGGTCTGAGTTCGGTTGGATTTTTATCGGATCATTCTGCCGCCAAGGGGCATCCGGCGCCCCTTCGGTCAAGTGCCGCAGCGGGCGGACGATAAGCAGGGGGCGGACAGGGCGCCGGCCGGCCGGAGACGACAACAGAGATGGCGCGATGCACAAGGCATCTGCCGGCCTTCCTGTCGTGTCGCTGTCGGATCACGGCCACCGCGTGTCACTCTCCCCGTCTTATTCCCAATGTTTAATTATTTTTCTTATGGGTCAACACGCCTTTGCCGTCGCGTTGTCAAGATCATTCTTCGTTTCCTGTCGCCGTTTCCTCGACGCGCCGGCGTGTCGGCCGACTGGCGGTTCCGGTTGCGCGCAGCCGGAGACAGGGCCAAATCGCCACAGAGCCGGCGCGGAATCAAGCGTGATTCTCGAAACGCGATAATAGATTCTAAACGGCTGCTGTCCATCGTGGGCCCGATGTGACTCGCCACCGGGGCCGAACTTCATGCCCGACAACCCGATTTCCACTGCCCGCAGCGCGCAGCAACGGCGCGCCCTGCATGGTCTGCTGATGCTCCTGTTGCCGGTGGCGCTGCTCGTGCTGCCGGCGGCTCCCGCATCGGCGGCACCGGCGGCATCGCGCCCCTCCATGGTGGCGGCCGTCTGCGACAAGGTGGCTCACCGTGCGTCGCGGGCACATGGCGTTCCGCTCGACGTGATGCGGGCGATCACCCGGGCCGAAACCGGCCGGATGCGCGGCGGCGAACTCGAACCCTGGCCCTGGACCGTGAACATGGAAGGCACCGGCCACTGGTTCGAGACAAGGGACGCTGCCCGCGCCTTTGTCTTTGCCCGGTTCAAGGCCGGGGCGCGCAGTTTTGATGTTGGCTGTTTCCAGATCAACTACCGCTGGCACGGGGACGCGTTCCGCTCCATCGACGAGATGTTCGACCCCGAACTCAATGCGCGCTACGCGGCCAAATTCCTGATGGAGCTGTACCGCGAACTCGGTGACTGGTCGGCTGCCGCCGGCGCCTATCATTCCCGCACGCCGAGCCATGCACGCAGCTATACGGCCCGCTTCGCCCGGATCCGCAGCACCATGGGAGCGGCCGGCGCGCGTCCGCGGGACACAGATCGCGGCGGCGGTATCGAGGCGCCGGGGGTGATCGTGGCGCTGGCCGGCACCGACCCGCTGCCCTTCATCGGCGGCGGTGCGCCGGTCATGGGCTCGCTGGTTCCGCTCGGGCCCCGGGCGGGCCCAGCGCCCGACACCGCCGACCGTCCGGCATTCCTGTTCCTGAACTGAAGGCGCGCAATGAACTCCATGTCGATGAAAGCCCTGTTCCGCCCCACGGTGCTGCTGACGATGGCCCTCATGGCGGTCATCGTGATGATGATCCTGCCCGTGCCGGCCTGGGTGCTCGACACGGGGCTCGCGTTCTCCTTCGGGCTCGCGATCCTGATCTTCACGGTCACGCTCTTCATTGAGCGGCCGCTCGATTTCTCGTCCTTTCCGACAATCCTGCTCGCGTCGCTGATGCTGCGCCTGTCGCTCAACATCTCGTCGACCAAGCTGATCATCGGGCAGGGGCACACCGGGACCGGTGCGGCCGGCCATGTGATCCAGGCCTTTGCGCAATTCGTGATGGGCGGCAGCGTCTTTCTGGGGCTGGTGGTGTTCGGCGTGCTTCTGATCGTGAATTTCGTCGTCATCACCAAGGGCGCGGCGCGCATGGCCGAGGTCGGGGCGCGTTTCGCGCTCGACGGGATGCCGGGCAAGCAACTTGCCATCGACAGCGACATGTCCGCCGGCGCGATCGACCATCAGCAGGCGCGTGAGCGGCGTGAGCGCGAACAGCAGGAGACGACCTTCTTCGGCTCGCTCGACGGGGTGTCCAAATTCGTCAAGGGCGACGCGGTTGCGGGGTTGCTGATCACGCTGCTGAACCTCGTGATGGGGCTGGTGATGGGGATCGTGGTGCACAAGATGCCGCTTGCATCGGCGCTCGAGACCTATGCGATCCTGACGGTGGGCGACGGGCTCGTGACCCAGATCCCGGCGGTCATCATCTCGATCGCTTCGGCCCTGCTGCTGTCGCGGGGCGGCATCACCGGGGCGACCGATCGCGCGCTGTTCGACCAGCTTGGCCGCTATCCCTCGGCGCTGGCGACGGTTGCGGTGCTGATGGCGCTGTTCGCGCTGGTGCCCGGCCTGCCCTTCGTGCCCTTCATTGCCGGCGCGGTGCTGCTTGGCTATCTGGCCTGGCGGATGAAAAAGCGCGGCGAGGCGCAGGACCTGCAACCGGCCAGGACGGCCGAGCCGGCCCCCGAGGCGCGCGACCTGCTTGGCGATGTGCTCGACCTCGACGACGTGCATGTGGAATTTGCGCCGGATCTCGTGAATATGGTGCTCGATCCCGGCACCGGGCTCGATGTGCGGATCGCCAACATGCGGCGCCACGTGGCGATGGTTTTTGGCCTCGTGCTGCCCGACATCCGCCTGACCGATCAGCCCGGCCTGCCGGACGGCACCTATGTCATCCGCATCCAGGGCGTCGAACATGCGCGCGGAACGCTCCGCCCCGATATGGTGATGGCGCTGCTCCCGGAGGGCGGCGGCGGGATGCCGGCGGGCAACGACGTTCGCGAGCCGGTCTATGGCGCGCCGGCGCGCTGGATCACGCCGCGGGACCAGGATGCCGCCGCCCTGTCCGGCGCGACCGTGGTCACGCCGCCCGAGATCCTCGCGACCCACCTGCTCGAGATCATGAAGCAGAATTTCGCCCGGCTGCTGACGCTCAAGTCCCTGCGCCGCCTGCTTGCAGAGATGACCCGGCTGTCCGATCCCGCCCGGGCCGAGGAAAACCGCCGCCTGCTGGACGACCTGATCCCCGACAAGGTGCCCATGAACACCCTGCACGCGGTCCTGCGCCTTCTTCTGGAAGAACGTGTTTCGATCCGCAACCTGCCGCTCATACTGGAAACCATCGCCGAGGCGCGGCTGGTCTCGACCCGGCCGGAGGCGATCTGCGAACAGGTCCGCCAGCGGCTCGGCTTCCAGATCGTGGCCGGGATGAAACGCGTCGACGGAACGATTCCCCTGATCCAGCTTGCGCCGGAATGGGAGGAAACCTTCTCCGCCTACCAGGTCGAGGGCAGCGCCGGCAGCATGGATGTCGCCCTGCCGCCCGACCTGTTCAACCGCCTGTCCGAGGGGCTGACGGAACAGATGAACCAGGGCAGCGAATCGGGATTGGTCCCTGCGCTGGTCACATCGGCGCGGCGGCGGCGCTTCCTGCGCACGATCATGCACGCCCGCGGGCTCACCAATCCGGTGCTCTCATTCGAGGAGATCGGGCTCGAGGCGCGCCCGGCACTGATCGGAACCGTGGCCGCATGATCACCCTGCCGCCAGAGCTGCAATCCTACCTCGCGCTGCAGATCTGGCAGGCGGCGATCGTGTTCTTCCGGGTTGCCGCACTGGTGTCGCTGTTGCCGGCCTTCGGCGAACAGTCGGTGCCGATGCGGGTCCGGCTCTGCATCGCGCTCGTCTTCACCATGGTCGTCGCCCCGACGATCGCCCCCGCCGTCGCTCCTTTGATCGCCGATGGTGCGGCTGCCGGCCCGGGGCTTCTGCGTTTCATCCTGACCGAGACGCTGATCGGCCTCGCGCTTGGCATCGGCGTGCGCCTTTTTGTCATCGCGCTGCAGACGGCCGGATCCATCGCCGCGCAATCGACCTCGCTCGCCCAGTTGCTGGGCGGTGCCGGGGTCGAGCCGATCCCGGCCATGGGGCATCTGCTGATGGTTGCCGGGCTGGCGCTTGCGGTGACGGCGGGGCTCCATGTGCAGGCGGCGCGCCTGCTGATCGAGTCCTATCAGGTCTTTCCGGCGGGATTCGTGCCTGCCGCTGCGGATCTCTCGGCCTGGGGCGTGGCGCGGATCGCGCGGGCGTTTTCGCTCGCGCTCGGCCTTGCGATCCCCTTCGTGATCGCGTCGCTGATCTATAACCTGACGCTCGGCGTCATCAACCGCGCCATGCCGCAGCTTATGGTCGCCTTTGTCGGTGCCCCGCTCATCACCTTCGGCGGGCTGCTTCTGCTGTTTGTCAGCGCGCCGCTGCTGCTGACGGTCTGGGTGAATGGCCTCTCGGCCTTCATGGCCGATCCGATGGCGGTGCCGCGATGAGCGAGGCGGGCGATGACGACAGCGAAAAGAGCCATGAGGCCTCGCCGCAGAAGCTCCAGCGTGCGCGCGAAAAGGGGCAGATCGCGAAATCGACAGATGTGTCGGTGGCGGCGGCCTACGGCGGGATCCTGCTTGCCGCCACGGTGTTCGGGACGGGCGCGATCAACGGGTTCGGATCGGCGCTGGTGACGCTGCTCGAGCGCCCCGACCGCCTTGCGCCGCTGTTCTTCGACGAGCCCGCCCGGATCCCGGCCGGCGGCATGATGCAGACAATCGGCGGTGCGCTGTTGCCGTGGTACGTGCTGCCGGCCGGCGCGGTGGTCCTCTCGCTGCTGGCCCAGCGTGCCTTTGTCTTTGCGCCCTCGAAGATCGCGCCCAAGGTGTCGCGCATCTCGATCCTGGGCAATGCGAAGAACAAGTTCGGCCGCTCGGGCCTGTTCGAATTCGCGAAGAGCTTTACCAAGCTCCTGGTCTATTCCGCCTGCCTCGGGCTGTTCCTGCGGGCGCGTCTGTCCGAGATGGTCGGGGTGATGGCCTCGGACGTGCGGGCGGGGATCGCCCTCATGGCGCGGCTCTGCATCGAGTTCATGTCGCTTGCCCTGCTCGTCGCGGCGGTGATCGCCGTGCTCGACATGATCTGGCAGCACCACGACCACCTGCGCAAGAACCGCATGTCGCGCAAGGAGGTGATGGACGAACACAAGGACTCCGAGGGCGACCCGCATATCAAGCAGCAGCGCCGCCAGCGCGGGCAGGAGATCGCCATGAACCGGATGATGGCCGATGTCCCGACCGCCGATGTGGTCATCGTCAACCCGACCCATTATGCCGTGGCGCTGAAATGGAGCCGCAAGGCCGGCGCCGCGCCGGTCTGCGTTGCCAAGGGCGTGGACGAGGTCGCCGCGGCCATCCGGCGCCACGCGATGGAGGCGGGCGTCCCGATCCACAGCGATCCGCCGACCGCACGGGCGATCCATGCCACCGTGGCGCTGGGCCGCGAGATTCCCGAGGAATATTATCGCCCGGTGGCCGCCGCGATCCGGTTCGCCGAGGCGATGCGCGCCCGGGCGCGGGCCGGTGCAACATGACCGCGGACCGGATCCGGCAGCTCGGCGCCGTGACCGAGGCGCTTTACATGGATGAACACCGCCGCATCCAGGAGATCCTCACGCGCGAGGCGGCGCTGCAGGCCAGCATCTCGCGGCTGCGCGCGCAGAGCAGCCATTACGGGGACCGGCAGATGCAGGCGATCGGCGCGGATCTGGCCTGGGAGGCCTGGCGCGACCGTTCGCTGCGCGACCTTGGAATGGAACTGGCACAGGTGCGGGCGCAGAAGCTTGCCGCGCTCGACCGGCTCCGGGGCGCCTTCGGCCGCAACGAGGCGGTGCGCCAGCTGATCGAGCGTGCCATGGCCGAACAGAAACGGCTGCGCAGCCGGCGGTGATATGCCCCGCCGCTTGCGGGGCAGGGAGGTCAGGGATCCTGGCGCAGGATATCCACGATCAGCACGTTTCTGACGTCTTTTCCCAATTCCTTCCGTGCCGCGTCGCGCAGCGCTGTCCGCAGCGGGCCGAGCCGGTCCTCCTGCGTGAAGGGGCCGTTGAAGCCGCCGATATTGGCGTGGTCGAACAGGACGCGCAGGAAGGCATCGCGCAGCTTCGGTTCCTGTTCGAAGACGCGCGCGCGCTGGCCGGCGGTGATCTCGATGCTGAGCGAGAGCACGACGAGCGAACTGATCCGGTCGCGCGACACCACCGGGATGACGAACTGGTTGTTGAGCTTGACATATTCCAGCCCGGCAGCCGGAACATCCCCGTCCTCGGCCGCTTCGTCCGTGTCGGGCACTGCGGCTTGCGCGTCGTCCTCCGGCGGCGCCAGAAAGACCGCGGCACCGGCCCCCGACAGGATGCCGAGCGGGATCAGGAGGAACGGGAGGAAACGTTTCGGCATGATCTTCCCTAGAACGGCAGCACGGCGTCGAGGATCTGCTGCCCGTAGCGGGGCTGCTGGACATCGGTGATCTGGCCGCGCCCGCCGTAGGACACGCGCGCCGAGGCGATCTTGTCATAGGTGATCTCGTTCTGGCGCGAGATGTCCTCGGGGCGCACGAAGCCCGAAACGAGAAGCTCGCGCAGTTCGAAATTCACCCGCACTTCCTGGCTGCCGGATACCGCGAGCACGCCGTTCGGCAGCACATCGACCACCGTGGCGGCGACGCGCAGGGTCAGCTTTTCCTTGCGCTTGACCGACCCCTTGCCGCCCGAGGCGCTGTTCGATCCGATGCTGACCGAATCCGCCATGGTGGCGCCATCGGGAAGCCGGCGGTCGATCCGCTGCGGCAGGCCGATCAGTTGCGGAATGCCGAGGCTTTCCGAGCCCGAGCGCGAGCGCGAACTGTCGTTCGAGATCTCGGCCTTTTCATCAATTTCGATGACGATGGTCAGGATGTCGCCCTTGGTCATGGCGCGCCGGTCACCAAGCAGCGAGCGCCGCCCGCCGCTCCAGAGCGAGGCCTGATCGACATTGCGCTGCGGCTGGCTGTGCAGCGGCAGCCCGGGCCAGAGCATCGCCGCATGTTCGACGTTCTCGGTCGCGGGGCTGAAGCTCGGCGGCCTGCCGAGGTGATCCCGGCTGCTGCATCCGGCCGCAATGACGAGCGATGCGAGAGCCGCGCCGCGCAGGATGATGTGACGTTTCATTATCGGACCTCGATCGAACCGTCCTCGCGGACCTGTCCGGTGATGGTGTTGCGCGATGACAGGTTCATGGCGCGCACGGACTCTCCGGCCGCGCCGCGGCCGAGCGCGCGCCCCTCGGCGATGATGTGCAGGCCGCCGCGGCGGAAGGTGAGCGTGACCAGGTCGTTGCGCTCGACGAGCGTGGGGGGACCGATGTCGCCCGGCTGGATCGCGCGCCCCGGATAAAGCGCGACCCGCGCCTCCTGTCCGATCACGAGGCGCGGATCGTCGATCGCGCCGGGGATGGTGGCCGGATCCACCAGCAGGTCGTCGGCCGCGATGATCTCCTTTGCGCGGATCGTGCGCGCCGGGACGACCACATCCGCGCCCGCCTGCGATGCGGCGCCGATCAGCAGGGCGGCGAGCGCCGGTTTCATCAGCGGACCTGCGTCGTCACGGCCATCATCTGGTCGGCGGCGGTGATGACCTTGGCGTTCATTTCATAGCCGCGCTGGGCCTCGATCAGCTGCGTCACCTCGCGGACGGCATCGACCGTGCTGCTTTCGAGATAGCTCTGGCGCAATGTGCCGAGCCCGTTCTCGCCGGGTTCCGACACCATCGCCGGGCCGGAGGCTTCGGTTTCGGCAAAGAGGTTGCTCCCCAGTGCCTCGAGCCCCTTTTCGTTGGTGAAGCCGGCCAGCGTGAACTGATCCAGGAGCTGCGCCTCGGCAGTGTCGTCGAAATAGGCATAGACCTCTCCGGCGGCGTTGATCGAGATGCTGCGCGCGTCCTCGGGAATGGTGATCTCCGGCACCACGGGGAAGCCGTCGGAGGTCACGATCACCCCGTCGGGCGACCGTTTCAGGCTGCCGTCGCGGGTATAGGCGGACTGCCCCGAGGGCAGGAGCACTTCGAGATAGCCGCTGCCCTCGATCGCAAGGTCGAGGTCGTTCCCGGTCGGCAGCGATGTGCCCTGTGCGAGCATCACCGTGACCGAAGCGGGGCGCACCTCGAGCCCGAGCTGAACGCCGGTCGGCAGGATCGTGCCGTCGGTGGCGTTCACCGTGCCGGGGCGGACGACCTGCTGATAATGCAGATCGGCGAATTCCGCCCGCCGCGCGTTGTAGCCGGTCGTGTTCATGTTCGCGAGGTTGTTCGAAATCGTTTCGACGCGCATCTGCTGTGCGCTCATGCCGGTGGCGGCAATCTGAAGAGCCCGCATTTCCGTTCCTTTCTCCTGGCGTTCACCTGACCAGAGTTTTGATGACATTCCGCAGCCGCTCGTCCTCGGCATTGAGCAGGTTCTGCCCCGCCTCATAGGCGCGCTGGACCTCGATCATGCGCGAGACCTGGAGAATCGCGCTGACGTTCGACGATTCCAGATATCCCTGAAGGATTGCTGCGCCGCCGGCGGGCTCGACCCCGCTGCCGGCGCGGAACATCACCCCGTCCTCGCGCTGCATCGTGAGCGGATCGACCGGTTGGAACAGGCCGATCTGCCCCAGGGCGCGGCCGTCGCTGCTGATGGTTCCGTCGCTCGAAATGCCGATGTCGCCCGCATCGGGCGGCACGAAGACCGGCGCGCCGCCGGCATCAAGCAGAAAGTGGCCGTCCGCCGTCACGAGATCGCCTTGCGCATTCGGGGTAAAGCTCCCCGCGCGGGTCAGGCGCTCGCCCGCCGGTGTCTCGATCAGGAAATAGCCGTCGCCCTGGATCGCAAGGTCGAAGCGGCCGTTGGTCTGCGTCAGCATCCCCTGTTCCTGCGAGGTGTTGCGCACCTGGCTGCGGGTCATGGAGAGCGAAGGCTGATCGGGTATCGCGCGGACATATTCGGAAAAGATCACCCCCTCCTGGCGGAATCCGGTGGTGGCGGAGTTGGCGATGTTGTTCGCGATCACCCGCATTTCCTGCATCAGCCCGGATTGGCGGGACAGCGTGACATAGGCGGCAGCATCCATCAGGAACCTCCGGCAATCAGGGGAAGGATCTGGTCGTGAAAGAACGAGACGAGCATCTGCGACATGAACCCCATGGAGAGCCAGAAAACGATGACGATGGCGCCGAGCTTGGGCACGAAGGTGAGCGTCATCTCCTGGATCGAGGTCAGCGCCTGGAACAGGCCGATCGTCACTCCGGTCAAAAGCGCGACCGCGAGGATCGGCAGCGAGATCAGGACGGCGACCCAGAGACCCTGCCGCAGCGTGTCGAAAAGGAGCCCCTCAAGCAGCATGTCAGACCGGCATCCTCAGGATTTCCTGATAGGCTTCGACCACCTTGTTGCGAATGGTGACCGCCGTCTCGACCGCGAGTTCGGTCTGGGCGAGCGCCTGCACCAGCGCATGGGGATCGGCGTCGCCGGTCATGGCTGCCATGGCCGTCTGTTCGCTGTTCTGCAGCGTTTCGGCGAAATCGCGGAACAGCGCCCGCGCCCCGTCGGCCGCCTGTCCGGCCGGATCGGGCCTCGTGGCGGGGCGCGCGGCACCATAGCCCTGCAGGGCGGAAAGACCGTGTATATCCATTCGGTGTTCTCCTGAGTGTCGATTTACTTGCGCAGCAGATCCATGAGGCCCGCCGACATCTGCCGGGCCTGGTCGAACATCTTGAGATTGGCCTCGTAACTTCGCTGCGCCTCCCTGGCGTCGGCGATCTCGATCAGCAGGTTCACGTTCGACCCGGTATAGTGCCCGGTGCCGTCCGCGAGCGGATGCGAGGGATCGAAGATTCGCTGCCGTTCGGTCTGGTCGAGCCGGACCGGGCCGGGGACGACCTTGCTGGCGCCGGTTTCGCGGTCGCGGACGGTTTCAAACGCGATGAGCTTGCGTCGATAGCCCGGCGTGTCGGCATTCGAGATGTTTTCCGACAGGTGCCGCAGCCGGGCCGACTGCGCGCGCATCCCGCTCGCCGAAACCGTGAGCGCCTGGGTAAAGTCGTTCATGTCGTGGACACTCCTGTTCAGAACCGGCCGAGACTGCTGCGCAGGACCGAGAGGGACGAACGGTAGATCGCCAGCGCCCGCTCGTGATCGCGCGCGACGCCCGTGGCCTTGAGCATTTCCTCTTCGATGGAGACCGGATTTCCTGTTGCCCGGCCGATGCCGGTCACTGGCTCCGCAGGGTCGGGGGCGATATGGCCCGGCCGCGTGCGCCGCATGGCGAACCCGCTATCGCCGTCGAGGATTTCGGAAAACGAGGGAACCTCCCGCGTGCGATAGCCGGGCGTGTCGGAGTTGGCGATGTTGCGGGCGATGGCCTCCTGCTGCCGGCCGGCGTGGCTGGCCATGGCATGGGCGGTCCTGAAGATGTCGAGTTCGCTGAACATCGGGCTTTTCCCTGTTTCGGTTCAATCAAGGCTTAACTCCGATTCGTTTAGAAACTCTTGTCAGGAGATTTATGGAGCGTTCGCATCATGGTGACGGATCTGGACCTGCTGCGCCGGCAGATCGAAACGGCGCAGCTGATGCGCCCGCTGGGCCGCGTCATGGGGGTGAGCGGGGGCGTGGTGCAGATCTCGGGGCTGACGGCCTGCGCCCGGGTCGGCGACCAGGTGATTCTGACGCGCATGTCGGGGGTGCCGCTCGAGGGCGAGGTGCTGCGGATCGGACAGGATCATGTTGCGATGCTGCCCGAAAGCGCGCCGGACGGGGTGGCGCTGAACGACCGGGCGATCCTGCGGCCGGTGCCTGAATTTGCGCCGTCGCGGCACTGGATCGGGCGCGTGATCGACCCCTATGGGCGCCCGATCGACGGCCGCCCGCTCGCGTCCGGTGCGCAGGGAGTCGATGTGACCGCCATGCCGCCCGCCGCCGTGTCGCGGGGCGCGTTCGGCGCGCGAATCCCCACCGGGCTGTCCGTTCTGAACACGATTCTGCCGATCGTCGAAGGGCAGCGAATCGGGCTCTTCGCGGGCTCGGGCGTCGGCAAGTCGCGGCTGCTCGCGCAACTCGCCGGGCATATGGCGGCGGATGTGGTGGTGATGGCCCTGATCGGAGAACGCGGGCGCGAGGTGAACGATTTCGTCCAGCGCACCCTCGGGCCGGAGGGGATGAAGCGCTCGGTGGTGGTCGCGGCGACGTCGGATCAGTCGGCGCTGGTCCGGCGGCGCTGCGCCTGGGCGGCGATGGCGGTGGCCGAATATTTCCGCGACCGCGGCCGCAACGTCCTTTTCCTGGCGGATTCGGTCACGCGGTTTGCCGAGGCGCATCGCGAGATCGCCGTCGCCGCCGGCGAGAGTTCGGCCATGCGCGGCTTTCCGCCCTCGCTCACGCCGCTGATCACCGGGCTTTGCGAGCGCGCCGGCCCCGGGGCGGAGGACCAGGGCAGTATCACGGCCGTGTTCAGCGTGCTGGTGGCCGGGTCGGACATGGACGAACCGGTTGCCGACATCTTGCGCGGGGTTCTTGACGGGCATGTGGTGCTGGATCGCGGCATCGCCGAACGCGGCCGTTTTCCCGCGATCGACGTCAACCGCTCGGTCTCGCGCTGCCTGCCGGACGCGGCGAGTGCCGGGGAAAACACGATGATCGCCGAGGTCAGGCGGCTGCTTGGCGCTTACGAGCGGTCAGAGGTCATGATCAAGGCCGGGCTTTACAGCGAAGGGGCCGATGCGCTGCTTGACCGGGCGGTGCTGGTCTGGCCCGAACTCGACGCGTTCTTCGCCCGCCCCGACCCGGAGGGGATCGAGAGCAGCTTTGCCCGGCTCGAACTGATCCTGCGTCGGGCGGGCAAGACGGCCCATCCGTGACCGGTCCCGACATCCGCGCGGGCCGGCACCGGCCCGCCCGCGCGATATCCGCTTTTACTGGCGGGGCTCGAAGGCCGAGAGCCCCTTCAGGATGTCGATGGCATAGGCCAGCTGATAATCCTGGATGCGGCGGTGCGCCGCGGCCTCGGCCTGTTCGCGCTCTTCCTCGATCTGGCGCAGCTCGTCCTCGGAGAGGCTGTCGTTCATCAGCCGCCCGCGAAGGTCGGCCTCGGACCGGATGCGGGCCGAGATATCCTCTTCCGCTTCTTCTTCTTCCGATCTGGGCTTGGGGCGCGGCTGCTCGACGATGATGTCGGGCGCGACGCCCAGTGCCTGGATCGAGCGCCCCGAGGGGGTGTAATAGCGCGCGGTGGTCAGGCGCATCGCCCCCGCGCCGCGCAGCGGAATCACGGTCTGGACCGACCCCTTGCCGAAGCTCTTGGTGCCGACGACGACCGCCCGGTCGTGATCCTGCAGGGCGCCGGCGACGATCTCCGAGGCGCTGGCCGATCCGCCATTGATCAGCACCACGATCGGCTTGCCCTCGGTCAGGTCGCCCCCCCGGGGTGGCATTGAAACGCTCCCCGTCATCGGCCTCGCGCCCCCGGGTCGAGACGATCTCGCCCTCGTCAAGGAAGGCATCCGACACCGAAATCGCCTGCGTCAGCAGCCCGCCCGGGTTGTTGCGCAGGTCGATGACAAAGCCCTTCACATTGTCCATGCCGCCGGCTTCCTCGACCTGTTCCTTCAGGTTGGCCTCCAGATCGGTCATGGTCTGATCGTTGAAGGTGGTGATGCGCAGCACCACGATATCTTCGTCGCGATGGGCGCGCACGGCATTCAGCTTGATCGTGTCGCGGGTCAGCTTGACGTCGAAGGGTTCGGTCTCGCCCTCGCGCACCACGGTGATCTCGATTTCCGAACCGACCGGGCCGCGCATCAGATCGACCGCCTTGTCGAGCGTGAGCCCGAGCACGCTTTCGCCATCCACATGGGTGATATAGTCGCCGGCCTCGATTCCGGCTTCGGCCGCCGGGGTGCCGTCCATGGGCGAGACCACCTTGACGAAGCCCTCTTCCTGCGTGACCTCGATGCCGAGCCCGCCGAATTCGCCCTTGGTCTGCACCTGCATCGCGTCGGCATCCTCGGGTGACAGATAGCCGGAATGCGGGTCGAGCGACGACAACATGCCGTTGATCGCGGCGCGGATCAGATCGGATGGAGAGACTTCCTCGACATATTGCGCACGGATCCGCTCGAAAATGTCGCCGAACAGATCCAGCTGCTCGTAAACGCTCGACGTTTCGGCCTCCTCCTGGGCGACCAGCGGCCCGACCAGTTGCGTCGTGGCAACGATCCCGGCCAGCGTGCCACCCAGAGCGGCCATTACCAGTTTTTTCATGTCCGTCTATCCATCCTTGTCGGTTCGGAACCAGCTCTCGGGATCCACCGGCTCGCCGTTCTCTCGAACTTCCATATAGAGCGATTCCGAAGATCCGGTTCCAGTGGACTCACCGCTTAGTGACAGAAACGAGCCGGGTTGTGGAGCCTCCCCGCCCATGAGCCCGACCGGAGTTCCGGCCGGGACGATTTCGCCGGTATCGCCGTAGACTTCGGCGAGACCCGACAAAACAAAAAGCAAACCGGCCTGCGGTTCAAGGATGATCACGTTGCCGAGGTCAAGAAGCGGGCCGCGATAGCGGATCGTGGCCGCGACCGGCGAAACGACGAGCGCCCGCGGCTGCGTGGCGATCACGATGCCGTCGCGGGTGATGCCGGCCGCATCCGCGCTGCGGGCCGCGTGCAGCAGGTTGCCCTCCACCGGCAGGGGAAGCGTGCCCTTTTGTGCCGAGATGTCCGCGCGGCTTGCGGCGATATCGCCGTTCCTGGCGATCTCCGACAGGCCGTCGGCAAAGGCACCGAGCGTTTCGGTCGATGAGATCAGGATCGCGGTGCGCACCGGATCCTCGGTAAAGCGGCGCGGCAGGGCGGTGCGGCCGGTGATCGCCTGGCTGAGTTCGGCCCGGGCCTGCTGGATGCCGGCTAGCCCCTCTTCAAGGGTGCGGACGGCCTTGCGCTGCAAAAGCTGAAGGGTCTGCACCTCGTCCAGGTCGCGGCGCAGCCCGGCGGCGCGGTCGTGAAGCGCGGGCGTCGCCTCGGTCAGCATCATGGCGCTGCGGGCGCTGCCGAGCGGCCCGGCCGGGTGCAGCAGCAGGGCGGGGGGCGGCGCGGTTTCGATGGCGAGCAGCACGCCGAGCAGCCGGCCGATTTCGGCGTCGCGCGCGGCAAGCTCCTGCGTCAGCGCGCGTTCGCGCGCCGTGGTGCGGCGCAATCCGTCCCGCAGGGCGCCAAGGCCGGATTCAAAGGCGCGCACGGTTCCGGTCAGGGCGCGCACGCGGTCGCTCGCGCTCGATGCCTTTTCCAGCCGGCCGATGGCCGATTCCAGTTGTTCCATGGCCAGACGGGCATCGCGCCCGGGATCCCCGTCGCCCTGCGCCTGCAGCGCCCCGGTCGTGGCCAGCACGAGCAGGGCGGCCGCGATCAGTCGCATTCGATCAGGCTCTGCCCGGTCATTTCGGCGGGTTTCGGCAGACCCATGAGATGCAGGAGCGTCGGCGCCAGGTCGGCAAGCCGCCCGTTGCGCAGCCGTGCCCCCGGCGGACCGCCGACGAGCACCACCGGCACCGGGTTGAGCGTATGCGCGGTGTGCGGCCCGCCGGTCACGGGATCGACCATCATTTCGCAGTTGCCGTGATCGGCGGTGACGATCATCGCGCCTCCGGCCTTTTCCAGCGCGGCCAGAACCTTTCCAAGGCAGCGGTCCACCGCTTCGCAGGCGGCGATCGCCGCCTCGGTCCGGCCGCTGTGCCCCACCATGTCGGGATTGGCGTAATTGGTCACGATCAGGTCATAGCCGTCATTGATCGCGGCGACGAGATGCTCGGTGACTTCGGCAGAGGCCATGTCCGGTTTCAGGTCATAGGTCGCGACCTTGGAAGAATGCGGCATGCAGCGGTCCTCTCCGGCGGCGGGCTCTTCGCGTCCGCAATTGAGGAAAAACGTGACGTGGGGATATTTCTCGGTCTCGGCGAGGCGGAACTGGCGCAACCCGTGCGAGGCGACCCAGGCTCCGAGCGTGTTCGGCACCTCGGCCTTGCGGAACACCGAGGTCATGTAGCGCATGTGATCCTCGGAATAGTCCATCATGCCCATGAGCGCGGCAAGGCGCGGGCGCTCGCCGGTTTCGAAGGCGTCGAACCTCGGCTGGCCGAGCGCCGCGAGCATCTGGCGGGCCCGGTCGGCGCGGAAGTTGAGACAGAACAGCCCCTCGCCCGCGGCAAGCCCGTCATAGCCCTTGATCACCGTCGGCGCGATGAACTCGTCGGTCTCGCCCCGCTCATAGGCGGCCTCGATCGCCGCGCGCGCGTTGGGTGCGCAGGGCCCGATCGCCCGGGTGATAGCGTCGAAGGCGCGCATGACGCGCTCCCAGCGCCGGTCCCGGTCCATCGCGTAGTAGCGGCCGAGCACCGTGCCGATCCTCGCCCCTTGCGGCAGCCCCTGCTGCAGCCGGTCGAGATAGGCGAGGGCCGATTTCGGCGCCACGTCGCGGCCGTCGGTGACCGCATGCACGATGGTCGGAAGCCCGGCGCGCTCCATCGCCTGGGCGGCGGCGATCATGTGGCCCATGTGCCCGTGCACGCCGCCGTCGGACATCAGGCCCAGAAGATGCGCGCGCCCGCCACTGACCCTGAGCCGGTCGATGAAATCGGCAAGGGCGGCATTCTCGAAGAAGCTGCCGCTGGCGATCGCCTGGTCGATGCGGCCCAGATCCATCAGCACGATCCGGCCGGCGCCGATGTTCATGTGGCCGACCTCGGAATTTCCCATCTGCCCCTCGGGCAGGCCCACGTCCGGCCCGTGCGTCACCAGTTGCGCACTCGGCCCCTTGCCGATGATCGCATCGAAATTCGGTGTCCGCGCCATGAAGGGCGCGTTCGCGGGGCCGGGTGCCGCGATGCCCCAGCCGTCGAGGATGCACAGGACAACAGGTTTCGGCGCGCTCATTCATCGGCTCCGGTTGCGAAAAGATCAGGCTGGTTCTAACCCCGGATGCGCGGAGGTTGAACCGCAATTCGCGCCGCCCGCAGGAAAGGGGCCGGGGGCGCGGATGCTGTCCTGTGTGCGGAAACGAACAGTGCCGGCGCGCCCTGCCGTGGCTGTCGGCTTTCCGCTCGATATGCCGATGTGGAGCAACCGCGAAGGCGGGAAGCGCTGCGATAGATGAGGTCTCCGCGCTTCCCGCCTTCGCTGCACGACTGTCGGCCCGATGCTGTTCCGGCAGGCATGCCGCCAAGTGGGCACATCCCCGCGCTGAAAGGTGTCAGCTCCGATGCTCCATAGACACCGATGCGGGTTCCGGGCGGCCCTCGGACACCGCCCGATTCGTTTCCGGTTCCGGCTGGAATGCGGTGCGCGGGCCCCGGGATGTGCGATGCGGCTGACCGCTCCCGGGCGGGGCGTCGGCATATGGGGTCATTTCGCGCCCGGTTTTCGCAACGTTTCGATTTCGCGCGCGGCGAGCGAACCGCCGGGAGCCCGCGCCGGCTGTTCCCGCAAGGGGTCGATCCGGCCGCCGCAGAACGAACGCGCTGCTGTCGCGCAGGGGAAAACAGTCAAACGGAGCGGAGAATGCGCCGTAATCCGGCCGGTAATGAGGGCTGCACAGGCGGATGACCGTCCTTGCGCCCCGGCGCGCGGCCACGGGAAAGGGTGCCCGGGCCCGTGCCTACGACATCCGCGATCATTGCCGCCGGGCCTGCGGGCCGGTGCCGGTCAGCCCGGGGCGCGCAGGGCGGTGATCGAATGCGACGACACCGTCTGCCCATTGTCCAGGAGCAGATACACGTCACCCCCGTCAATCTGCGCCTCGACGACGCGGCCGAAGGTCTCGGCCGGGTCGGATGCGATCACCTCGCCGCCGCGATGGCTTTCGACCGTGAACCGGTAAGTGCCGCGGGGGAGCGGCTCGCCGTTTTCATCGACGCCGGCCCATTGTACCGGCTCGCCCGTGGTGGGAATCGCAACCCGCTGGACCTCGCGGTCCTGCGCGTCACGGACGACAAGGAACGCCTCTTCGGCCAGTTGCGGCGGATCGGGAAAGAGCGTGATCGGGCTGCCGTCGAACCGGACCGGGCTTGCGCTGCGTGCCTCCATCCCGACCCAGCCGCCAAGCGCGGCGAGATTCGCAACCGCCATCTGGCTGACAAGGGCGTCCAGCGTATCATTCGTGCGCAGCTGTTGTTCAACCATGGAAAACTGCGCGAGCTGGGCGGCATATTCCGTCGAATCGATGGGTTTCAGCGGATCCTGATAGCGCGCCTGGGTGGTCAGCATCTTCAGGAAGGTCTCGAAATCCGCGCTGAGCGTATCCGATCTTTCGTCGCTGCCGGTGCCGGTTCCGCGCGGATAGGCGGAATTCGATACATTGGCGATCGCGTCGGGTGAAATCATGGAATCAAAGCCTCAGGTCGAGCCCGTCAGCCGACGGGCGGATGAATGTGAAAACCTTTGGCGCCTCGTCCGGTGCCGGTGGCGGGCGGTCGGGGAACGCATCCTCTCCGCGGCGGCCCTCTCGCGGATCCGCTCCAAAGCTGAAACCGACCTCCGCATAGCCAAGCTCCAGGAATTCCGCCGCCAGTTGATCGACATGGCGGCGAAGCAGGTCGAGCGTTTCCGGGCGATCCGCCAGGACCGAAACATTCACTCCGCTCCCGTTATGGGTGATCGTCATCCGCACATGGCCGAGTTCCTGCGGATTGAGGGTGATCTCCATGCTGCGGGACGGCTGGCGTATGAGTATCTCGATGGCCTGCACGGTCTGCCGGAGCGCGGCTGGACGGGCCGCCATGTCGGGCGGATCGGCCGCGGCAGGCGCAGCGCCTGGAGCAGGGGATGCGTCCGCCGGCCTTGCACCCACCGCGGGCTCGGCCTCCGCACCCGTAACCGTGACCACAGTGGGCGTGGCGCCGGTGGTGTTGCGGGCCGGCGGTGTGGGGGCTTCGGGTTCCGGCCGCGTGGAGTGTACCGCCGGCGCCCTGATATCCGGCTCCCCGGAGGGATCTTCCGGGACGCTTCGCAATCCGGCGGCATTCGGTCCGGTCTCCGCCGGGGTCTGCCCGCTTGCCGTGTTCGCCATCGTGTTCGCCATAACGTCGCGTCCCGCCCCTATCGGCGGGGGCGGCTCGCCGGGCGCCTCGGCTGCCAATTCGCCCTCGACCTCCGGCATGTCCTGATCGGCGGCGGCCATGTCCTCGGTCTCGACCGGTTCGGCTTCCGCATGGATCAGCTCGAACGGCATTTCAGGCGGAGAATCGGACATATCGGCAGGCTGGCCGCTCCCCGCTGCTGAATTATCGCCAATCAAATTTATTGCGAGTGCCAGCATATCGCGCCCTTTGAATGATTATCGGCATGATGGCGGTCAGGAGTTACCGATATTTTAACCGCTGACAGAGAAGTTTCCGAATATATGAAAAATTTGGAGCAAAGCATGACTGTTTCCGTATCCTTGACCGCGCTCTCTCCACCGCCCGCTCCCAAGGCTCCAGCGCTTCGGGAGGCGGCCGCGGCACTCGAGGCCCTGTTTCTTGCCGAAATGCTCGAATCGGCAGGCTTTGGCGAGGCCCGGGACGCATTGGGCGGCGGCGCCGGAGAAGAGCAGTTCCGTTCCGTCCTTGTGCGCGCGCAGGCCGAACATATTGCGCAAAACGGCGGAATCGGCCTGGCCGAATCCATTTTCCAACAAATGATGGGGCGCAATCATGACGAAAATTGGACCTGATCAAGTGATTTTTCGGCTGGATGCTCTGCTTGACCAGGAGAAGGCGGTGATCCTGGCGGGAGAACTCGAAAGACTGGAGGGAATTGCGATGGAAAAGCTTGATCTGATTGAAAATTCAACAGCCACGCTGAGTGACTCTCCGCGCCTTGCCGAGCTGCGGCGCAAGGCCGCGCGCAACGATGTTCTGCTTCAGCAGGTCGCTGACGGTATCCGCGATGTTGCCAGGCGCATGGGTGCGATGGCCGATGTGCGCAGCGGCCTGAAAACCTATGACCACACGGGGAAGAAAATGCAGAATATTTCCGTGACCGCAAGGTCCGTGGAAAAGCGTTCATAACCGATTTTATGAAAAAGCAAGGTAGTTTCAATTTTGCGCAGAGGGCGGATCGCTCTAATGTCGGACTGTCGAGAGCACTCATGATCGAGTGGCGCGATTCCGACAGGTCATCGCAATTGTCAGAATGACATGAGACCGCCCCGGTCAGGGCGAAACCGGTGAAAATCACCTATTGAAAGGACTGAATCATGTCGAGTATTCTGACAAACAACGGCGCAATGGTTGCTCTTCAGACCCTGAAGGCAATCAACAACGATCTGACGAAGACGCAGAACGCGATCTCCACCGGCAAGGATATCGCCCAGGCAAAGGACAACTCTGCCATCTGGGCCATTTCCAAGGTCATGGGCTCCGATATTTCGGGCTTCAAGGCCGTGTCCTCGGCGCTTTCGCTTGGCGAATCCACCGTTGCCGTCGCCTCTGCCGGAGCGGAACGTATCGAAGAACTCCTCAGCGAGATGAAGGAGAAGGTCGTTGCCGCCACCGGCGACAACGTCGATCACGGGAAGCTGAACACCGACGTCGAGAAGCTGAAAAGCGAGATCGAATCGATCATCAGCGGATCGCAGTTCAATGGCAAGAATCTGTTGAACACGGCCGGCGGCGATCTGGAGGTTCTGTCGTCCATCGACCGTGACGGATCGGGAACCGTCACCGCGGCAACGATCACGGTCGAAAGTGTCGATTTCGAGGCCTCGCTCGACCTGAGCGATGTCGACGTTTCCGATGCTGATGCGGCGCGTCAGTCGATCGTCGCGCTGGAAGCGCATATCCAGACGGCAATCGACGGGGCCGCTGCCCTTGGTGCCGCGGCAAAGCGCATCAACAACCAGAACGTCTTTGTCGGCAAGGTCATGGATGCCATGAAGTCCGGTATCGGCGCGCTGGTCGATGCCGACATGGAGGCCGCCTCGGCGCGTCTCCAGGCGCTCCAGACCCAGCAACAGCTGGGCGTTCAGGCGCTGTCGATCGCCAACCAGGCGCCGATGACGATCCTGTCGCTGTTCCGTTGAACCTGAGGCGGGGCGCTCGCGGGCGCCCCGCTCTTTCCTTGTTCAGAAGAAGTGAGGACGAAACGTGAACGCAATTTCCCAGGCACGGACCGCCTATTCATCGACTGCGGCGCCGACCAAGACACCGCGGGCCGTCGAATACGAGGTCGTGGCACGTGTCACGAACCGCCTTCGGCAGGCGGCCGGCACCATGCAGAACGATTTCGCCGGTCTGGTTCAGGCGCTTTACGACAACAACGCGCTCTGGACGATTTTTGCCGCCGCCGTGTCGGATGCCGATAATGCCCTTCCGGCGGAATTGAAGGGACGGATTTTCTATCTCGCCGAGTTCACCCGCACCCATACAAGCCGGATCCTTGCCGGCGAAGCCGAGGTGGACCCGCTGCTCGACGTCAACGCGGCGATCATGGCCGGATTGCGCGGCCAGGGGGAAGCAGCATGAGCGGCCTTGTTCTTACTCTGGCTCCGAAAGAGCGTGTGCTGGTCAACGGCGCCGTGATCGAGAACGGCGACAGGCGCAGCCGCATTTCGGTCCTTTCGCCCCGCGTGAATATCCTGCGGATGCGCGACGCGATCCACCCGGACGATGCAAACACCCCCGTCCGGCGCGCCTGCTATGCGGTGCAACTTGTCCTGTCCGGCGACACGGATCCGCAGGCGGGCCGGTTGCCGGTGCTGCGGCAGATCGAGGAATTGAGCCAGGTCTTCACGGATCCGGACAGCCGCACCGCCCTTTCGGGCGCCACGGATGCCCTGACCGAGGACAATTATTATGGCTGTCTCAAGGCGTTGCGCAGGCTTCTTCCCCGCGAGCAGCGCCTGATGGCGACGGGCGTGCGGCCATGACTTATCAGCCCGTCATAGCCGGCACCGGCATTGCAGGCTGGAAGTTTCTCCAGCGCACATATGATGCACAGTTCTCTGCCTTCAAAAAGTCGTCGGCGGTGGTTCGCGACCTCGACTATTTCAAGGAAGAGATCGGAAATATCACGACTGCCGCCGATCTGGTGGGCAACCGGCGGCTTCTGTCAGTGGCCCTGAGCGCCTTCGGTTTGGAAAACGACCTGAATAACCGGTATTTCATCCAGAAGGTGCTTGAGGACGGAACGAAGGCCGAAGATTCCCTGGCGAATCGACTGATGGACGGGCGTTACAACAAATTGAGCGCGGCCTTCGGCTTTGGTCCAGGAGAATCGGTCCGGACCTCCGATCCCGAGGCGATGGCAGAGATCATCAGTCTTTATCGCATGGAGCGGTTCGAATCTGCCGTTGGCAATGTGGATGATGTCATGAGGATCGCGCTTTTCGCCGAGCGTGAACTTGCCGATATTTCCGCTGCGCCGATCAGTGAAAACGCAAAATGGTTTACGGTCATGGGGTCGCCGCCGCTGCGAAAGATGTTCGAGACCGCTCTTGGCCTTCCGGCGGCCTTTGGCAAGCTTGATATCGACAGGCAACTGGACACCTTCAAGGACAAGATGGCGAGGTTCATGGGTGATTCGAGCATTTCACAATTCGCCGAGCCGGAGGCGCGGGAGCGCCTGACCACGCGGTTCCTGGCTCTTTCGCAAGTCAAATCCGCCTCCATGGCGGCCTCCCCCGCCGCAAACAGCCTGATCCTTCTGCGCGGCTACTGAATGATCCCGGCGCCGCTCTCCTCCTGCCGCAACAAGGCACCGCGCGCGGGCCCCCGCGCCGTGATTGCCGCAGCAGGATGGCTGGATCGACCCGGCATGTGCCAAGAAGCTGGTCCGGCAGGCCAGCAGCCGAAACGAACAGGCCCTCGGGGACAGGCTGCCCGGTTGGTTTCGGTCCGGACGGATCGGCCGAGCGCCTTGAGCCGGAACGGCTATACGCTTCATCTTCCGGTCGGCCAAAAGCCTCTGTCGGTCGGCCCGCCGACAGAAAACATGATCGCATCGTTACACGGCCGGGAATGTTGGATCGGTCGGCTGATGGAGCAATCGGACCGGTTGTCGGCGGGTCGAGCAAGTGACCGGCCGCGCGCCCAAAGGGGCGAACCAGTATCGCATGGCCAGGAAGTGCGCCCCGGTAAGCAATGCCGTCGTTCACCGACTGCGAAACGGGGTGGCCGGTGGCCCATTGGCTGGCCAAGGCGGTTCGCCGTGCTGACAGAGGTTGACCGGTATTCTTTTGTTCCGGCACCTCGGGACAGGTCGATGCAACCGCTCGCCCAGCAAAGCCGATCCGCCTGCGCTGGACGTCCGGCAAGGTCCCTGCCTGCCCTGGGCGCGCCTTTTCGCGGTTGGGGGCACAGACTTGGCGACCCGATGCAACGCGCATTGATCCGTGGGTCATCAAGGGCGCAATGGACCGGCCTTTTGATGCCTGCATTCGCAACATTCTGGGCCCGAAGACCAGCCGCCCTGGGCGTGCAAGACGTGCGCGGCTTTCCTGTTATGGTGAGTGGCAAAATTGTCGAGGATGACAACAGTGCCGGCGGGATCTCCCATCTGCAGCGTTGCTCGCCCGACCCGAATCCCATCGAGCAGATATTTCCGAAACTGAACGCCTGCCTTTGGCGGATGGCGCGAAATGTGTGGCAAGGGCTGCGTCGTGTTCCGTGCCGCCGGGAGCCGGATCGAGGACTTGTGATGCCGTCAACCGCGCGACCCGGTGCAGTGCCGGCGGAAGCTGCGCTTGAGCAGGTCCAGTTCGGCCCGGAGCAGGTCGACCTCGGCTTTCAGGCTCTCCGCTTCGGGCGGGTCCGCGATGATGACGAAATCGCCGAGCGGGGTATTATCCTTGGCGTCGAGAATCAAAAAAGTCTGGATGCCGGAGGTAAGGGCCGCGGGCGGAATGCGGATCGCCAGATGCCATTCTCCGGCGGCCTTGCCGGCAGAAAGCGACACGCCATCGACGGGCCGACCGTGGTGCACCACGCGGATGTCGGGGGGGGCGATCCTCGGGCGCCCGCTCGATCAGCCCCTCCCAGACACCGTTGCGCAGGCAAATCTTTGTCAGGCTCAGCGTCGACATCGGGTTTCTCCGGTCATAGGGCCGCCCTGCGATGCCGGGACATGGACAGGTCCGGAATGGCGATCCCGTTCATCGCCGGTGATTCGAATATCAGGTCGAGCCAGAGCTCCTCGACCCGTTTTTCGTTTATCCGGGAATAGGCGAGGTCAAATTCGGCGCATTTTTCCGCCCCTTCCGCGGGCAGTTCCTGGAGGATCTGCTCGATATTGGGCCCGTGCCGGATATTGAGCCGGGCAAAGATGCGCAGCGGCTGCTCGGACTCGATTGCTGTCTCAATGCGGACAAGATGGTTGCGGCCAAGATTGCGGGCCGCGCTTTCGGGCAGGTTGACCACCAGCGACAGAAATGTCCCGCCGAAACCGAATATATCCAGTTGCAGCCCGAACGGAGCGCGGCCCTCGCCGTCAGGGTGGCGCAATTGGCGCAGGGAAAATTCGGGCTCCGGACAGTCGTGAAACAGGGTGATCCCGTTTCCGAAGCCGGTTCCGGTCGGGCTCGCGACCAGTCCGGCGATTTCGAGCGGGGCGCGCCACGGGTCCGGGCGCCAGAACCAGTCGGTCCCGTGCGGCAGCGGCGGCTGCAGCGCGTCAAAGCCAAGCGCGGCGAGGCCCTCTTCGGAGCGGCACAGCAGGCGGTCAAGCTGGGCGCGCAGACGGCGCGCGGCGGCCTGCCGCCGGTTCAGTTCGGAAAGCGGAACACGGGGCACATGTTTTGCGGCCCGACGCCAGCGCCGCAATTCCCGCTTGTAAAACAACTTATCCAGTGCCCGGTTCATCGCGGCTGATCACTCTGGACAGGAACAGATAACTGGGTGTTCCGGGGCCGGACCCGGCCCTCGGAACCGTGCGGGGACCGTCGGGGTCAGAGATCCATGTAGATGTGTTTTTCCTCGGCCGCGCCGGGATGGGTCACGGCGCCCTGATAGGTCGGGCCGACAAGCCGGGCATATTTCCACAGCGCGCCGCTGGCATAGAGGGTCTCGCGCGGGCCCTTCCAGTCGGCCTTGCGCGCCGCCAGTTCGGTTTCCGACAGGGCGACGCTGATCTCGCCCTTGACCGCGTCGATGGTGATCTCGTCGCCGTTGCGAAGCAGGGCGATCGGCCCGCCCTGCGCGGCCTCGGGCCCCACATGGCCGACGCAGAGCCCGCGCGTGGCCCCCGAAAAGCGCCCGTCGGTGATCAGGGCGACCTTTTTGCCCATGCCCTGGCCGGACAGCGCCGCGGTGGTCGCCAGCATCTCGCGCATGCCGGGGCCGCCGGCCGGGCCCTCGTTGCGGATCACGATGACCTCGCCCGGTTCATAGGCGCGCTGCTTCACCGCCTCGAAGGCGTCTTCTTCGCATTCGAACACGCGCGCCGGGCCGGTAAACACGGTTTCGGCCGGGTTCATTCCGGCCACCTTGACGATGGCCCCTTCGGGCGCAAGGTTGCCCTTCAGCCCGACGACACCGCCGGTCTTGCTGAGCGGCTTGTCGACGGGATGGATCACCCGCCCGTCGGCCTCGCGTTCGATCATGTCGAGCTCTTCGCCGATGCTGCGCCCCGAGGCGGTCAGGCAATCCTCATGCAGCAGACCGGCGCGGCGCAGTTCCTTCATGACGACGGGAACGCCGCCGGCCTCGAACAGATCCTTGGCGACATATTGTCCGCCCGGTTTCAGATCGACGAAATAGGGCGTGTCATGGAAGATGTCGCAGACATCGCCGAGGAAAAAGTCGATTCCCGCCTCATGGGCGATGGCGGGAAGGTGCAGCCCGGCATTGGTCGAACCGCCGGTGCAGGCCACGACCCGGGCAGCGTTTTCCAGCGCCTTGCGGGTCACGATGTCGCGGGCACGGATGTTCTTTTCCAGCAGGGTCATCACCGCGCGCCCCGACGCCTCGCCATACTGGTCGCGGCTCTCATACGGGGCGGGGGCGCCCGAGCTGTTCATGAGCGCAAGCCCCATCGCCTCCGACACGCAGGCCATGGTGTTGGCGGTGAACTGGCCGCCGCAGGCCCCGGAGCTCGGGCAGGCGACCCGCTCGAGAATGGCGAGCGCCGCTTCCGAGAGGGTACCGTTCTGCTGGTGGCCCACGGCCTCGAACAGGTCCTGCACGGTCAGGTCGCGGCCGATGTATTCGTCCGGGATCACACCCGGCATGTCGGGCGCCCGGCCAGGCAGGATCGAGCCGCCATAGATGAACACCGAGGGCACATTGAGCCGCACCATGGCCATCATCATCCCCGGCAGGGACTTGTCGCAGCCGGCCATCCCGACCAGCGCGTCATAGCAGTGCCCGCGCATGGTCAGTTCGACCGTATCGGCGATGGCATCGCGGCTTGCGAGGCTCGAACGCATTCCCTCGTGCCCCATGGCGATCCCGTCGGTGACGGTGATGGTGGTGAATTCGCGCGGCGTGCCGAACCCCTGTTTCACCCCCATCTTGACGGCCTGGGCCTGGCGGCTCAGGGCGATGTTGCAGGGGGCGGCCTCGTTCCAGCAGGTGGCGACGCCGACAAAGGGCTGATGGATCTCTTCCTCGCTGAGGCCCATGGCGTAGTAATAGGAGCGGTGCGGAGCATGTTCCGGCCCCTCGGTCACGTGGCGGCTGGGCAGTTTGCTTTTGTCGAAATCCCGCTTGAGCATCATCGCTCCCCCTTGTCGTCAACTGGCCCTGCAATAGCCCTCCCCCCCGCGCCGCACAAGGCGCGAATGAGCAGGCATCGGCCCTCAGGATTGACGGCCGGGCATCCGCCCCCCAGTTAACGCAGGTCGATGAAACGCGCCCGGTGCCCTATTGTCACAGGACCGGCGCGAGGAGCACGGGAAAGGAATGACCGATGGCCCGCAGCAGGCCCTATGGCGCGCATGACCGGCTGACCGCCCCGCTGCGGCCCCGCGCGCAGATATGGCGGTTCCTGCTCGGGCTCGGGCTGATCGGGGCGGTCACCTTCGCGCTGAACCGGGGCCTTCTGACGCTGCTGCTGGCCCTGGACGAGCCCTTCTGGAGCGCGGCCCTGATCGGAGGGCCGGGAAACGCGCCGCTCCCGCTTCTGGTGATGCTGGGAAGCTTCGGCTTCGTGACCATTGGGGTCTGGATCGCGCTGCGCCTTGTTCACGGGTATCGGCTGCCGGGTATCCTGGGCCCGCTGCCGCCGGCGCTGCGGCAGTTCCGGGCGGTCATCATGGCGATGCTTCTGCTTGGCGCGGCAATCGCGGTGCTGCCGCCCTATCAGACGCAGGAACTGGCGCAGAACCTGCCGCCTGGGCGCTGGCTCGCGCTGCTGCCGTTTTCGCTTCTGGTGGTGCTGGTGCAGGCCAGTGCCGAGGAAATCCTGTTCCGCGGCTACATGCAGCAGATGCTGGCGGCACGTTTCGCCAGCCCGCTGATCTGGATGGCGGTGCCCACGGTGCTGTTTGCGCTGGGCCATTACCAGCCCGCGGTGGCCGGGGGAAATGCCTGGCCGATCGTGCTCTGGGCCGGGATCTTCGGACTCCTGATGGCGGATCTCACGGCGCGGGCGGGCACGCTCGGCCCGGCGATCGCGGTTCATTTCGTCAACAATGCCACCGCGCTGCTGCTGGTGTCGCTGCCCGACAGCATGAACGGGCTTGCGCTTTACGTGGTGCCCTACGGCATGGCCGACGCGGAATTTCTGCGCCAGGGGCTGGTGGGCGACTTCGCGGTGGTGGTCCTGACCTGGCTGGCGGCGCGGGTTGCGATCCGTCGCTGATTGCATTCCCGCCGCTGCGGGAGTAACTGGAGCCGTCTTTTGCCGCACAGGGGCCCGAAGATGAACTGGATCTCCAATTACGTCCGCCCGCGCATCAACTCGATCTTTTCCCGTCGCCGCGATACGCCCGAGAACCTGTGGCAGAAATGCGATTCCTGCGGCACGATGCTGTTTCACCGCGAGTTGAGCGACAATCTGAACGTCTGCACCAACTGCGGGCACCACATGCAGATAAGCCCGCGCAAGCGGTTCGAGGCGCTGTTCGACGGGGGTGTGTTCACCGAGATCAGGGTGCCGCTGCCGGTGGCCGATCCGCTCCAGTTCCGCGACCAGAAGAAATATCCCGAGCGGCTGCGCAACGCCCAGAAGACCACCGGCGAGAAAGAGGCGATGCTGGTCGCCAGTGGCGAGATCGGGCGCACGCCGATCATCGCCGCCGCACAGGATTTCAGCTTCATGGGCGGATCCATGGGCATGTATGTGGGCAATGCGATCATTGCCGCGGCCGAGGCGGCGGTGAAGCAGAAATCGCCGCTGGTGCTGTTTTCGGCCGCCGGCGGGGCGCGCATGCAGGAGGGGATCCTGTCGCTCATGCAGATGCCCCGCACCACCGTCGCGGTGCAGATGCTGAAGGAAGCGGGCCTGCCCTATATCGTCGTGCTGACCCACCCGACCACCGGCGGCGTGACCGCATCCTACGCCATGCTCGGGGATGTGCAGATCGCCGAGCCGAACGCGTTGATCTGCTTTGCCGGCCCGCGCGTGATCGAGCAGACCATCCGCGAGACCCTGCCCGACGGATTCCAGCGGGCGGAATATCTTCTGGATCACGGGATGCTCGACCGGGTGACGAATCGCAACGACCTGCGCGAGGAACTGATCACGATCACCCGCATCCTCATGAGGCTGCCGCCCCCGGTGCGCGGCGATCTGCCCGCGCCCGGCGACGGCGAGGCAGAGACCGCCGCTGCGGATGCCGGGCCGGACTCCACCGTTTCTGCCCCGGCTCCGGCCGCGGCCCGGAAAGGCAAGGCGACATGAACGCACCCGTTGATGCAAGCTCCGATCTCATTCTTGAGCGGATGATGACGCTGCATCCCAAGATCATCGACCTGACGCTGGATCGCATGTGGCGGCTGCTCGGGGAGCTCGGCAATCCGCAGGACCGGCTGCCGCCGGTGATCCATGTCGCCGGCACCAACGGCAAGGGCTCGACCCTCGCGATGATCCGCGCCGGACTCGAGGGGGCGGGGCTTCTTCCGCATGTCTATACCTCGCCCCACCTGGCGCGGTTCCATGAACGCGTGCGTCTGGCCGGCAAGCTGATTTCCGAGCCCGATCTCATGGCGGTGCTGGAGGAATGCTATGTCGCGAACGGCGACGTGCCGATCACCTTTTTCGAGATCACGACCTGCGCCGCGATGCTCGCATTTTCGCGGGTGCCGGCCGATTACACGCTGCTCGAGGTCGGGCTGGGCGGGCGGCTCGACGCGACCAACGTGATCCCCGCGCCGCGCCTGACCATCATCGCGCCCGTGTCCATGGATCACGAACAGTTCCTTGGCGACACGCTGCCCGCGATCGCGGGAGAAAAGGCCGGCATCATGAAGCCGGGCGTTCCCTGCGTCATCGGCGCCCAGGTGCCCGAGGCGCTTGCCGTGATGGAGGCGCGCGCGGCCGAGATCGGCGCGCCGCTTCTGGTCCAGGGGCGCGACTGGCACGTGGCGCGCGAGGGCGACCATGTGGTCTATCGCGGCCCCCGGGGCAGCCGTATGCTGCCGATCCCCAATCTGCGCGGGCCGCATCAGATCGGCAACGCGGGCATGGCAGTCGCGGCGCTCGAGGTGCTCGGCCTCGGGGAGGATGCGGTCCAGGCGGCAGTGACGCGGGCCGAATGGCCGGCGCGGATGCAGCATCTGACCGGCGGCGCGCTGGTCGACATGGTGCCGGGAAACGAGCTCTGGCTGGACGGGGGGCACAACCCGGCCGCGGGCGAGGCGATCGGCGCCCTGCTCACGGAACTGCCGCCGCGCCCGACCTGGCTGGTCTGCGGCATGCTGAACACCAAGGACAGCGGCGGTTTCCTGCGCCCCTTCGTGTCTCATGCGGCGGGGCTCGTGGCGGTGCCGATCCCGGGCGAGCCGAACAGCCTGCCGGCCGGGCAGGTGGCGGGGATCGCCCGTGCGGAAGGGCTTGACGCCGAGGTCGCGCCGGATGTGCGCGCGGCGCTCAGGCTGCTGCACGGGCGCGACCCCGCGGCGCGGATCCTGATCTGCGGCTCGCTTTACCTGGCCGGTTCGGTGCTGCGCGAGAATATCTGAGCGGCAGTCATGGTTGCCCGGGTCGGGCCGGGGCGCTGCCCCGGACCCCGGGATATTTCCGGCCAGAAGATGGCCCGGGGCAGGAAGTCAACCGGGCCAGTCGTCGGCCTGCATTTCGCGCAGCCGCGAGACGGTGCGCTGGAATTCGAAGGCGCCTTCGCCTTCGCGGTAGAGCGATTCGGGTTCATCCTCGGCCGAGGCGACGAGGCGCCGGCGCCCCTCGTAAAGCGCGTCGATCAGGGTGACGAAACGCCGGGCCTCGTTGAAGTTCGAGCGCGACAGGCAGGGGATGTCCTCGAGGATGAGCAGGTCGACCGATTCGGCGATGGCGAGGTAGTCGGCGGGACCGAGCGGTTTGGCGCAGAGATCGTAGAAGCTCGCGCGGGCGATGCCGTCGCGGAATTCGGGCAGCACGATGTCGCGCCCCTGCACCGCGATCCGCCGGGGGGCGCTGCCGCCGCCCGTGAGATCCTGCCAGAGCGTGTCGATCGCGGCGCGCGCCCTTGCATCGGCGGGGGTGAAGTAGCTTTGCGCCCCGGCGGTGCGGCCGAGGCGGTGATCGGTCGGGCTGGCCAGTTCGCGGATTTCCATCCGCTCCTTCAGCAGGTCGATGAAGGGCAGGAACAGGTGCCGGTTGAGCCCGTCCTTGTAAAGGTCGTCGGGCGGGCGGTTCGAGGTGGTGACGATCACGGTGCCGGCGTCGAACAGGGCCTGGAACAGGCGGCCGACGATCATGGCATCGGTGATGTCGGTGATCTGGATTTCGTCGAGCGCGAGCAGACGGGTTTCAGCGGCGATCCGGTTCGCGACCGGGACGAGCGCATCCGGTGTCCCGCTTTGCCGGGCGGATTCGAGGGCCGCGTGGATATCCTGCATGAAGGCATGGAAATGGATCCGCCGCGCCGGGATGGTGTCGAGCGATCCGACGAAGAGATCCATGAGCATGGATTTACCGCGTCCGACCCCGCCCCAGAGATAGAGCCCCCTGGGCGGCGCGGCGCGCCTGCGGAACAGGCCGCGTTTGCGGGGCTGCGCGAGTGCGGCGCGCAGGCGCTCGAATTCGGGCAGGACGGCCAGCTGCGCCGGGTCGCGCGTCAGGCGCCCTTCGGTCAGGGCGGTTTCATAGAGGGCGGCGAGCGTGCTCATGGGGTGAGCCATAACCGAGAGCGATTCCCTTGGGAAGCCGTCGGGCGCCGGGTGCGCGCGGGCCTGCGCCCGGCCCGGCAGAACCGCGCGCGGCGCTTTCGGCGGGCGGGCGGCACTTGCGCAGAGAGTGCCGGCAAGAACGGTTGCAGCAGGAGAATGTGCTTCTTATATACGCCGGGATGCCGGAGGGTCATGGCACCGGATCGGCAATGTCAGCGGGGCCCCGGCGCCAAAACGGGCTCGGGCTTCGGGTTATCGCCTTGAAAAGTGAAGGGATCAAAAGGAATGGCTAAAGTTATCGGTATCGACCTCGGCACCACCAACTCCTGTGTGGCCATCATGGATGGCAGCCAGCCGCGGGTGATCGAGAACTCCGAGGGCGCGCGCACCACCCCCTCGATCGTCGCCTTCGCCGAGGATGAGCGCCTGGTCGGCCAGTCTGCGAAACGGCAGGCAGTCACCAACCCGGAAAACACCATCTTCGGCGTCAAGCGCCTGATCGGACGGCGCATCGGCGACCCGGCGGTCGAAAAGGACAAGAAGCTCGTACCCTTCGACATCGTGGACGGCGGCAATGGCGATGCCTGGATTTCCGCGCGCGGGGAAAAATATTCGCCCTCCCAGATTTCCGCCTTCATCGTCGGCAAGATGAAGGAGACCGCCGAGAGCTATCTTGGCGAAGAGGTGACGCAGGCCGTCATCACCGTTCCCGCCTATTTCAACGACGCGCAGCGGCAGGCCACCAAGGACGCCGGCAAGATCGCCGGGCTCGAGGTTCTGCGCATCATCAACGAACCCACCGCCGCGGCGCTGGCCTATGGGCTGGACAAGACCGAAAGCCACACCATCGCGGTCTATGACCTGGGCGGCGGCACCTTCGACATCACCATCCTGGAAATCGACGACGGGCTGTTCGAGGTGAAATCGACCAACGGGGACACGTTCCTTGGCGGCGAAGACTTCGACATGCGGATCGTCAATTACCTGGCGGACGAGTTCAGGAAAGAGAACGGCGTCGATCTGACCAAGGACAAGATGGCGCTGCAGCGGCTCAAGGAAGCCGCCGAGAAGGCCAAGATCGAGCTGTCGAGCACGAACCAGACCGAGATCAACCAGCCGTTCATCTCCATGGGCAAGGACGGCTCGCCCCTGCACATGGTCATGAAGCTGACGCGGGCCAAGCTTGAAAGCCTCGTGAGCGACCTGATCGCGAATTCGCTCGCCCCCTGCAAGGCTGCGCTCAAGGATGCCGGGCTTTCGGCCAGCGACGTGGACGAGGTGGTTCTCGTCGGCGGCATGACGCGGATGCCCAAGGTCGTGGACGAGGTGAAGAAATTCTTCGGCAAGGAGCCGCACAAGGGCGTGAACCCCGACGAGGTCGTGGCCATGGGCGCCGCGATCCAGGCCGGCGTGCTGCAGGGTGACGTGAAGGACGTGGTGCTGCTTGACGTGACGCCGCTGTCCCTGGGGATCGAGACGCTGGGCGGTGTGTTCACTCGCCTGATCGACCGCAATACCACCATCCCGACCAAGAAGTCGCAGATCTTCTCGACCGCCGAGGACAACCAGAACGCGGTGACGATCCGGGTGTTCCAGGGCGAGCGCGAGATGGCCGCCGACAACAAGCTGCTTGGCCAGTTCAACCTTGAAAACATCCCGCCCGCGCCGCGCGGCATGCCGCAGATCGAGGTGACATTCGATATCGACGCCAACGGCATCGTCTCGGTCGCCGCGACCGACAAGGGCACCGGCAAGGAGCAGAAGATCACCATCCAGGCGTCGGGCGGGCTTTCCGACGAGGACATCGAGCGCATGGTCAAGGAGGCCGAGGACAACGCCGAAGCCGACAAGGCCCGCCGCGAGCTGGTCGATGTGCGCAACCAGGCCGAGAGCCTGATCCACTCGACCGAGAAATCGCTGGAGGAGCATTCCGACAAGGTCGATCCGAGCACCGTCGAGGCGATCGAACTCGCCGTGGCCGCGCTCAAGGAGGAAATGGAGACCGACAAGGCCGACAAGATCCGGGCCGGGATCCAGAACGTGACCGAAGCCGCGATGAAGCTGGGCGAGGCGATCTACAAGGCCAGCCAGGAAGAGGCGCAGGCAGACGAGCCGGATGCCCAGGGCCCCGGCGACGACGACATCGTCGATGCGGAGTTCGAGGATCTGGACGATGACAAGCGCAACTGAGCGCGCCACCTGATCTGACAACGGTCGGCCCCGCGACGGGGCCGGCCTTCTTCGTTCCGGCGAGAGGGACAAACCATGTCAAAACGCGATTTTTACGAGGTTCTGGGCGTATCGCGCGGGGCCGAGGCGGCCGAGATCAAGCGTGCCTATCGCAGCAAGGCAAAAGCTCTGCACCCGGATCACAACAGTGACAATCCCGATGCCGAGGCGCAGTTCAAGGAAGTCAACGAAGCTTACGAAGTTCTGAAGGACGCCGAAAAGAAGGCCGCCTACGACCGTTTCGGCCATGCTGCCTTTGAAGGGGGCATGGGCGGCCGGGGCGGCGGGCCCGGTTTCGGCGGCGGCGATTTCTCGTCGGCCTTTTCCGATGTGTTCGACGATCTGTTCGGCGATTTCATGGGCCAGAGGGGCGGGCGGCGGCGGGCAACCCGCGGCGCCGACCTGCGCTTCAACCTGCGCGTCACCATGGAAGAGGCGTTCTCGGGCATCCAGAAGACCATCAATGTGCCGACGGCGGTGGCCTGTTCGGCCTGCAACGGCACCGGCGCCGAGGGCGGCGGCGAACCCGCCACCTGCCCGACCTGTTCCGGCATGGGCAAGGTCCGGGCGCAGCAGGGCTTTTTTACCATCGAGCGCACCTGTCCGACCTGTTCGGGCATGGGGCAGATCATCAAGAACCCCTGCAACACCTGTGGCGGGCAGGGCAGGGTCGAACGCGACCGCGCGCTCAACGTCAACATTCCGCCCGGTGTCGAGACCGGCACCCGGATTCGTCTTTCGGGCGAGGGGGAGGCCGGGATGCGCGGCGGGCCGCCCGGTGACCTTTACATTTTTGTCGAGATCGCGCGCCACGAACTGTTCGAGCGCGACGGGATCAACCTTTACTGCCGCGTGCCGGTCAGCATGACCACCGCCGCCCTCGGGGGCACGATCGAGGTGCCGACCATCGACGGCGGGCGCGGACGGATGCAAATCCCGGCCGGCAGCCAGTCGGGCCGGCAGATGCGGCTGCGCGGCAAGGGAATGCCGCCCCTGCGGGGGAACGGTGTCGGCGACATGTTCATCGAACTCGCGGTCGAGACCCCGGTGAACCTGACCGCACGGCAGAAGGAACTGCTGCGCGAATTCGATGCCATGGGCGAAAACAACAACCCCGAATCCAAAAGCTTCTTTTCGTCGGTCAAATCCTTCTGGGACAGCATGAAGGGCTGACCCGGGTGCGGCAGCGCGATGGCGTGGCGGCGGAGGTTAACCCTTCGTTCAGGTGTGGTGTGCGACGCTGCGCGCATGATGAGCCGCCGATCCGCCTTTTCCGATGCCGCGCCCTCGCTCTTTGCCCATGATGCGGCACCCGTTGCGGCGCCGGCCGGCGGGCGCCTGCCCTCCTATATCGCCGACCACCGCCAGCGCCTGCGCGAGCGGTTCCGCGACGGCGGGGCAGCGGCCATGCCGGATTACGAACTTCTTGAACTTGTGCTGTTCCGTTCGATTCCGCGGCGCGACGTCAAGCCGCTCGCGCGGGCCCTGCTGGATGTGTTCGGTGATTTCAACCGCGTCATCACCGCCCCGCCGGAACGTCTGCGGGAGGTCGGCGGCATCGGCGATGCGGTGGTGACCGACTTCAAGATTCTGGAGGCGGCGGCGCAGCGCATGGCGCGGGCGCGGATCATGCAGCGCCCCGTTATTTCAAGCTGGGATGCGATCCTCGATTACTGCCACACCGCCATGGCGCATCGCGAAACCGAACAGGTGCGGGTGCTGTTTCTCGACCGCAGGAACCGGCTTATTGCCGATGAGGAACAGGCAAGCGGCACGGTCGACCATGTTCCCGTCTATCCGCGCGAAATCGCCAAGCGCGCGCTGGAACTCAACGCCTCGGCGCTCATCCTCGTTCACAACCATCCCTCCGGCGATCCAAGCCCCTCGACGGCTGACATCGACATGACCGAGCGGATCCGCGCCGCCTGCGAGGTGCTGGGCATCACCCTGCACGACCACCTCATCATCGGGAAATCCCGCGAGTTGAGCTTCCGCGCGGAGGGCTATCTGTAAACCGCCCGGGCGCATCGCGGGGAAGGGGGCAGGGCCGGTCGCGATCAGGAACATGCGCCCGACCTCGTGCATTTCGCCTTATGCGGCCTGGCGACGGTCGGGCCATCCATCCGCGTCGTTCAGCGGAAGGCCGGAATGCACGCAGCTTCCGCCGGTGCCTCACCCCTTGCGGATCAGTTCAGGCGCCCGTGGCAGTGCTTGAATTTCCGGCCGCTGCCGCAGGGGCAGCGGTCATTGCGCCCCGGGTTGCCCCATGTGGCCGGGTCGTCCGCGTCAAAGCCGTTCATGGCGGCGTCATCCGCGGCGCCCGGCTGTGCCTCGCCCACGTTCTCCTGCTGGGCGCGCGCGGCGGCGGCCTGCCGGTTCAGATCGGCCTGCTGGGCGGCCAGCCGGGTCAGCATCTCGCGCTGTTCCTCGTCGGACAGCGGGCGGATCCGGGCCAGTTGCCGCGTGACCTCTTCGCGCAGGTCGTCCAGAAGCGAGCCGAACAGCTGGAACGCCTCGGACTTGTATTCATTCAGCGGATCGCGCTGGGCATAGCCGCGGAATCCGATGACCGAGCGCAGATGTTCCATGGTCAGCAGATGTTCGCGCCATTTGCTGTCGATGGTCTGAAGCAGAACCTGCTTTTCGATGTTGCGCATGTTCTCGGGGCCGAAGGCGGCGGCCTTCTGGGCCATTTTCTCGTCGACGGCCCGGGACAGCCGTTCGCGGATGTCCTCGTCGTCGACCCCCTCTTCGGCGGCCCATTCGACAATCGGCACGTCGACGCCAAGCAATTCGGTCGCCTGCGCCTGCAGCCCTTCGGTGTCCCACTGGTCGGCATAGGTCTTGGGCGGCATGTGGGCGGTCACCAGATCGTCGATGACCTGATGGCGCATGTCGCGGGCGATCTCTGACAGATCCTGCGCGGCCATGATCTCGCGGCGCTGTTCAAAGATCACCTTGCGCTGATCGTTCATCACGTCGTCGTATTTCAGCACCTGCTTGCGCATGTCGAAATTGCGCCCCTCGACCTTGGCCTGCGCGCGTTCCAGCGACTTGTTCACCCAGGGGTGAATGATCGCCTCGCCTTCCTTCATGCCGAGTTTCTGCAGCACCTTGTCGAGCCGCTCGGAGCCGAAGATGCGCATGAGATCATCCTCGAGGCTCAGATAGAAAGCGGTGCGCCCGGGGTCGCCCTGCCGGCCGGACCGCCCGCGAAGCTGGTTGTCGATGCGCCGGCTTTCGTGACGTTCCGAGGCGATCACGTAAAGCCCGCCGGCCGCCAGCACCTTTTCCTTTTCGGCGCCGTGTTCGGCCTCGAGCGCCTTGCGCACCGCAGCCGGGTCGGCTTCGGGATCGTCGGCGAGCGCCTGCATCACGCGCATGTCCACATTGCCGCCAAGCTGGATGTCGGTGCCGCGTCCGGCCATGTTGGTGGCGATGGTGACAGCGCCAAGACGGCCCGCATCGGCGACGATCTCGGCCTCCTTGTCGTGCTGGCGCGCGTTCAGCACGCTATGGGCGATCCCGGCCTTTTTCAGCAGCTTGCTCAGTTCCTCGGATTTCTCGATCGAGGTGGTGCCGACCAGAACCGGCTGCTGGCGGGCATGGGCCTCCTCGATCTCGCGGATGATCGCCTCATATTTCTCGGTCGTGGTGCGATAGACCTTGTCGTCGTCGTCGATCCGCGCAACCGGCTTGTTGGTCGGCACCGTGATCACGCCAAGGCCATAGATTTCCTGGAATTCCTCGGCCTCGGTCGCGGCGGTCCCGGTCATGCCGGCCAGTTTGTCGTAAAGGCGGAAGTAGTTCTGGAAGGTGATGCTGGCGAGCGTCACGTTCTCGGGCTGGATCGGCACGCCTTCCTTGGCTTCGATCGCCTGATGCAGCCCGTCCGAAAGCCGCCGCCCCGACATCATGCGGCCGGTGAATTCGTCGATCAGCACCACATCGTCGCCGCGCACGATGTAATCCTTGTCGCGCTGGAACATCTTGTGCGCCCGCAGCGCCTGGTTCACGTGGTGCACGATCGTGGTGCTTTCGGGGTCGTACATCGACTGATCCTCGGGAAGGAGGCCCTGCCGGTGCAGTTCCGTCTCGAGGAATTCGTTGCCCTCTTCGGTCAGGGAAACGACCCGGGTCTTTTCGTCCTTTTCGTAATGCTCGTCGGTCAGCAGCGGGATGGCGGCATTGATCGCGAGATAAAGGTCCGAGCGGTCCTCCGACGGGCCCGAGATGATCAGCGGCGTGCGCGCCTCGTCGATCAGGATGCTGTCCACCTCGTCGACGATGACAAAGTTATGATGCTTCTGGAAAATATCCGCGAGGTCCGATTTCAGGTTGTCGCGCAGGTAATCGAACCCGAATTCGTTGTTCGTGCCATAGGTGATGTCGGCGCCATAGGCTTCCTGCTTCTGCGCGCTGGTCAGGTCCGAGGCGTTGACCCCGGTGGTCATGCCGAGCATGGCAAAGACCTTGCCCATCCATTCGGCGTCGCGGCGGGCGAGGTATTCGTTCACCGTCACCACATGCACGCCCTTGCCGGTCAGCGCGTTGAGATAGGCCGGGAAGGTCGCCACCAGCGTCTTGCCCTCGCCGGTGCGCATCTCGGCGATGTTTCCCTGATGCAGATAGGCCCCGCCCATCAGCTGCACGTCAAAGGCCCGCAGCCCCAGCGCGCGGCGCGCGGCCTCGCGCACGTTGGCGAAGGCTTCGGGAAGCAGCTTGTCCAGATCCTCGCCGTCGAGCGCGCGCCGGCGCAGATCCTCGGTCTTGGCCTTCAGTCCGTCGTCGTCGAGCTTCTCGAACTCGGGCTCGAGCGCATTGATCTGCGCGACCAGCGGGCGGACCGCCTTGATCTTGCGGTCGTTCGGTGTGCCGAACACCTTTTTGGCAAGAGTTCCGATACCCAGCATGCTTACTCCAACGGATTGTTCTGTTCCGGCGCGTTTCCCGCACCCGCATTGAACATCGCGGGCTTGCCCGCCCCGGTAACAACCCGTAGAAACGAGGGGCGCGATAATGCCGTGTTGCGGGCCACAAGGCGATGTAAGGGCCGGTGGAATAAGTGTCAACGTTGCGCACGGTCGCGATCTTTCAGCAGAGTAAATCTTTTCAACAGGATGGATGAATGCCCAGAACTCCCGGTTTCCTGACGGCCCTGACGGCCATGGTGGCATTTGCCGTTGCTCCGGTCGCGGCGAGCGAGCCGGATGCCGATACGGTCGTGGCCCGGGTGAACGGCGAAGAGATCACGCTTGGCCACATGATCGTCGCTTATGGATCGCTGCCGCCGCAATATCGCCAGATCCCGGCCGATCAGTTGTTCGATGCACTGCGCGAGCAGTTGATCCAGCAAAGCGCGCTGGTTCAGGCCCGCACCGGCGATGTGCCGCGCGCGGTGGAACTCACGCTCGAGAACGAGCGGCGCGAACTGCTGGCGGCGGACATGCTGGAATCGGTGATGAAGGACGCCGCGACGGACGAAGAAATTCAGGCCGTCTATGACAAGCGGTTTGCCGACGGGAAGGGCGGGCAGGAATACAATGCCGCGCATATCCTTGTCGATACCGAAGACGAGGCGCAGGCGCTCAAGGAACAACTTGATGAAGGCGCCGATTTCGCCAAGCTGGCCGAGGCGGAATCGAGCGACGTATCGAGCGCCAACGGTGGCGATCTCGGCTGGTTCCGCGACGGCGAAATGGTGCCCGAGTTCCAGAACGGGGTCGAATCGCTCGAACCCGGCGACGTCTCGGATCCGGTGCAGAGCCAGTTCGGCTGGCACATCATCAAGCTGAACGACAAGCGCGAGGCCGATGCGCCGCCGCTCGATGCCGTGCGCGACGAGATCGCGGACCAGTTGCGCCGGGCCGCGGTCGAGGCCAGGATCGAGGAACTGACCGCCGGAGCCGAGGTGGAGCGGCCGGAGATCGAAGGGTTCGACCCGGACGTGCTGAACAAGTCCGAGTTGCTCGGAGACTGATCATGGCTGGCACCCTGCCGCGTTCGCCGCTCGCGCCGGCGCGTTTCCCCGAGCTTCCCGTCATCTCCGGCGTGCGCTTTGCCAGCACGGCGGCGGGGGTGCGCTATGCGGGGCGCGACGACGTGATGCTGGCCCTGCTCGCCCCGGGGAGCACGGTCGCCGGCGTCTTTACCCGCTCGGCGACCCGTTCGGCGCCGGTGCTCGACTGTCAGGAAAAGCTCCGCCATACGGGCGGGGCGGACGCGGCGGGGGCCGCGATTCTGGTCAATTCGGGCAATTCCAACGCCTTTACCGGGGCGCGCGGGGAGCAATCGGTGCAGGCGATCTGCGCCGCGACTGCGCTCGCGACCGGACTGCCGGTCGAGCGGATCTTTACCGCCTCGACCGGCGTGATCGGCGAGCGGCTGCCGCACGACCGCATCATTGCCGTGATCGACGATCTGGCCGCATCGCTGGACGAAGGGGCGATCGAGCCGGCGGCGCGGGCGATCATGACCACCGACACCTTCGCCAAGGGCGCGTCGTGCACCGTCGAAATCGACGGGCGGACAGTGTCGATTGCCGGGATCGCGAAGGGGTCGGGCATGATCGCGCCCGATATGGCGACCATGCTGGTCTATATCTTCACCGACGCGCGCGTCGAACAAAAGCGGCTCCAGGCGCTGCTGTCGGAATTGAACGAGCGCACCTTCAACTGCATCACCGTCGATAGCGACACCTCGACCTCGGACAGTCTGATGCTCTGCGCGACCGGCGCTGCGGGGGTGGACGCGGGCGAAAGCGAATCCTTCGCCGAGGCGCTGCATGCGGTCATGCTCGACCTCGCGCATCAGGTGGTGCGCGACGGCGAGGGCGCCAGCAAATTCGTCGAAATCCGCGTGAGCGGGGCGCAGAGCGATGCCGAGGCGAGGGTGCACGGACGCTCGATCGCCAATTCGCCGCTGGTAAAGACCGCCATCGCCGGCGAGGATCCGAACTGGGGCCGCATCGTCATGGCCGTCGGCAAATCCGGCGCCGCGGCCGACCGCGACCGCCTCGGCATCCGTTTCGGCGACATCCCGGTGGCGGAAAACGGCTGGGTCAGTCCCGGTTATCGCGAAGAAACGGCCGCCGAATACATGAAGAATCAAGAGCTTGTCATAAGTGTCGATCTCGGCATCGGCGACGGGCAGGCGGTAATCTGGACCTGCGACCTGACCCATGGATACATCGACATCAATGCCGATTACCGCTCCTGACGCCACGCGGATGGTGCTGGTCGCGGCGGTGGCGCTGATCGACGTGGAAGGGCGGATCCTGCTCGCCCGGCGGCCCGAGGGGAAGCCGATGGCCGGGCTCTGGGAGTTTCCCGGCGGCAAGATCCACGCGGGCGAAACCCCCGAAGCGGCCCTGATCCGCGAACTTCAGGAGGAACTCGGCATCGACACCTGGGCCTCCTGCCTTGCGCCGCTGACATTCGCCAGCCACGCCTACGAGGATTTCCACCTGCTGATGCCGCTGTTCGCCTGCCGGAAATGGAACGGCATTCCGCGGCCGCGCGAAGGGCAGGCGCTGAAATGGGTGCGGGCGAATCAGCTGCGCGACTATCCGATGCCGCCGGCCGATCTGCCGCTGATCCCGATCCTGCGCGACTGGCTGCCCTGAACGGTTTCTCCGACATGAAAACGGCGCAGCCATCCCTGATGGCCGCGCCGATCATATAGGAAACGACGCCCGTCGTGCGCCGGGCCGGCAGGGTTATTCAAGCGTGCGCTCGACCTCCTGACGCTCGAAGATTTCGATCACATCGCCTTCGCGGATGTCGTCGTAGTTTTCGAAGGCCATGCCGCATTCCTGGCCGGACTGCACCTCGGGCACCTCGTCCTTGTAGCGCTTCAGCGTCTTCAGCGTGCCTTCGTGGATCACCACGTCGTCGCGCAGCAGGCGAACGCCGGCGCTGCGGCGGGCGACGCCTTCGGTCACCAGACAACCCGCGACCTTGCCGACCCCCGAGACCTTGAACACTTCCTTGATCTGGGCATAGCCGATGAAATGTTCGCGGATCTCGCTGCCCAGAAGGCCGCTCGCCGCCGCTTTCACATCATCGACCAGATCGTAGATGATCGAATAATAGCGGATCTCGACGCCCTTCTGGTTGGCGCTGGCACGGGCGCTCGCATTGGCCCGCACGTTGAACCCGACGATGGCGGCACCACTGGCCTCGGCCAGGCCGACGTCGGTGTCGGTGATCGCGCCCACGCCGTAATGCAGGACGCGCACGCGGACGTCTTCGTTGCCGATCTTCTCCATGGCCTGCACGATCGCCTCGGCGCTGCCCTGCACATCGGCCTTGATCAGAATCGGCAGTTCCTTGACGCTCTGGTCCGCCTTGGCATTGGCCATGAGCTGTTCCAGCGTGGTGGCGGCGCCGGCGGCGGCGCGCTTGTCCTTGGCAAGCTGCTGGCGGTATTCGGCGATCTCGCGGGCCTGCGCCTCGGTTTCGACCACGTTCAGCACATCGCCCGCCTCGGGCGTGCCATGAAGGCCGAGGATCTCGACCGGAACCGAGGGCCCGGCGTCCTTGAGACGCTTGCCCTTGTCGTTTTCCATGGCGCGCACGCGGCCCCACTGTTCCCCGGCGACAAAGATGTCGCCCTGCCGCAGCGTGCCGTTCTGCACGAGGACGGTCGCCACCGGGCCACGGCCCACGTCGAGCTGTGCCTCGATGACAGCGCCCTGCGCGGGACGGTCGGGATTGGCCTTGAGTTCAAGGATCTCGGCCTGCAGCAGGATCGCCTCGAGCAGTTCGTCAAGCCCCGTGCCCTTGAGCGCGGATACCTCCACGTCCTGCACGTCGCCCGACATGCCCTCGACCACGATCCCGTGCTGGAGCAGGTCGGTGCGCACCTTGTCGGGGTTCGCGCTCGGCTTGTCGATCTTGTTGATCGCGACGATGATCGGCACTTCGGCGGCCTTGGCGTGGTTGATCGCCTCGACCGTCTGCGGCATCACCGCATCGTCCGCGGCGACGACCAGCACCACGATATCCGTGACCTGCGCCCCGCGCGACCGCATCGAGGTAAAGGCGGCGTGGCCCGGCGTGTCGAGGAAGGTCAGCACCTGCCCGCCATCGGCCTGCACCTGATAGGCGCCGATATGCTGGGTGATGCCCCCGGCCTCGCCCGAGACCACCTTGGCGTTGCGGATCGCATCCAGAAGCGAGGTCTTGCCGTGGTCCACGTGGCCCATGACGGTGATGACCGGCGGGCGCGGCTTCAGATCCTTCTCGTCATCCTCGATCTGGAGAATCACATCCTCGACGTCGGCATCCGAGACGCGCACCGCCTTGTGGCCGAACTCCTCGATGATGAGCTCGGCCGTGTCGGCGTCGATCACCTGGTTCTGGGTGACCATCATCCCGTTGTTCATCAGCGCCTTGACCACGGCGGCGACCCGTTCGGCCATCCGGTTGGCAAGTTCGCTGACAACGATGGTTTCGGGGAGCTGCACCTCGCGCGAGATCTTTTCGCGTTCCTGCGGATGGCCCGAGGCGCGCTGGCGGTCGCGCTCCTGCCGGCGTTTCATCGCGGCCATGGATCGCTGACGGCCGCCTTCGGCCCCGCGCAGCGCCTGATTCACGGTCAGCTTGCCCGAACGGCGGCTGTCCTCGCGGCCGCGGCTGCGCGGACGGGAATCCGCCTCGGTTTCCTCGCGGCGCGGCGGCTGGGAAGAACCGCGGTGCGGGGTCGCGCGGCGCGGTTCGGCCGGCTCTGCGGTTTCGCGCTGCGCGACGGCTGCTTCGGCCTCGCGCTTCTGGCGGGCCTCTTCCTCGGCGCGGGCCTTCAGCGCCGCGTCGCGCTCGCGCTCTTCGCGTTCGCGCTCCTCCGCTTCGGCGCGGCGGCGTTCGCGTTCCTCGGCGCGGGCTGCCTCTTCGGCTTCGCGGGCCGCAGCTTCGTCGGCCTCGCGGGCCTTGGCGGCCTGCAATGCCTTCAGCCGGCGCTCCATCTCGGAATCGGAGACTCCGGCAAGGCGACGCGACACGTTCTTGGCGGCGGATGGAAGATCCGCCCCCTTGCCCGCGCCGCTCTTGGGAACGACCACCCGCCGGCGCTTGGTCTCCACAACGACATTCTTGGTGCGCCCATGACTGAAGCTTTGCTTCACGTTCCCGGAACGGGAGCCACCACGAACGCCCAGTGTCTTCTTGCCGTCAGAATCGCTCATTAAGCTCTTTATCCTTCCAGGCGGTCATCGCCGCCTCTGGTCCTAGCGCGCAGGCCTCGCAGCCGTTGCGCTTCCTCTACAACACGGCGCCCGAGTCCGCCAGAGGCGAGCGCAGCATGTATCACGGTTTGCCGCCCGAAAGCCATCCCGAGCTCATCGGCACTCAACCAGCCGATGTAATCGCCGAAATGCGGCGTGCTGAGGCGGGACTTCCCCCGGGGCGAGCCATCGCTTGCCTGTATGAGAACCCGCGCCTCTTCCTTTGAAAGCCAGTCCTTGACCTTTTCATAGCCGGCGACCGCATGGCCGGACTTGCGGGCAAGGCTGATCAGATCGACAACCCGCCGCGCCAGCTGGCGTTCGACCTCGGCGGCAAGGTCCGGCGCAATCGTGACCGGCTGCTTCAGGCCGCGCGCAAAAAGCTTGCGATCAATCGCCCGTTCAAGTGCCTGCCGGTCGGCCGCGACATAGACCCCGCGACCGGGCAGACGATCCAGAATATCGGGAACGACCTGCCCCTCCGGTCCGGCAACGAAGCGGATCAACCCATATTTAGGGTGCACTTCGCCGGATGCAATGCATTTGCGCTCGGGGCTCTCCGGCCTGATTCTCTGGGCGCGCCCACGGGTCATCACTGTTCCTTCGGTGTCCTCGATCAGCTTTCACCCGTTCCGGCCGCCGCGACTTCGCCGCTTTCGTCCGCCTCGTCGCTTTCGCCGTCGCCCTCGTCATCCTCGTCTTGCGCCCCGGCCAGATCTTCCGGGTCGACCCAGCCCAGCAGGACGCGGGCGGTCATGACCATGTTCTGCGCCTCTTCGAGCGAGACATCGAAGGGTTCGAGCAGCCCGTCATCCTTGACCCGCTGTCCGTCAACGGTGGTGTAGCCGCCGGCAAGCTCCCAGTCGGCGCAGGTGGCGAAGTCGTCGAGCGTCTTGATTCCGTCCTTGGCCAACGCCTCGATCATCTGCGGGGTGAGCGCGTCGAAGGCGACCAGGCTGTCCTCGACGCCGAGCGCACGGGCATTTTCCAGCGCCGCCCGGTTCTGCGCCTCGAGCACATCGCGGGCGCGGGCCTGCAATTCGTCGGCGGTTTCCTCGTCCACGCCTTCGATGACCAGCAGTTCGTCGCGCTCCACATAGGCGACCTCCTCAAGGCTGGTGAAGCCTTCGGACACCAGAAGCTGGGCCAGGAATTCGTCCAGGTCGAGCGAATCCATGAACAGTTGCGTGCGGGTTTCGAACTCCTGCTGGCGGCGCTCGGATTCCTCGGCTTCGGTCATGATGTCGATATCCATGCCGGTCAGCTGGCTGGCAAGGCGCACGTTCTGCCCCCGACGGCCGATCGCCAGCGAAAGCTGGTCTTCGGGCACGACGATCTCGATGCGCTCGGCCTCTTCGTCCAGCACCACCTTCGACACCTCGGCCGGCTGCAGCGCGTTGACGAGGAAGGTCGGCATGTCCTCGTTCCAGGGAATGATGTCGATCTTTTCGCCCTGAAGCTCGTTCACCACCGCCTGCACGCGCGAGCCGCGCATGCCGACGCAGGCGCCCACCGGGTCGATGCTGTGATCATAGGAAATGACGGCGATCTTCGCGCGCGAGCCGGGGTCGCGGGCCACGGCCTTGATTTCGATGATGCCGTCGTAAATCTCCGGCACCTCCATCTTGAACAGTTCGGCCATGAATTCGGGGGCGGTGCGCGACAGGAAGATCTGCGGGCCGCGCGCCTCGCGGCGCACATCCTTGACATAGGCGCGGATGCGGTCGTTCGGGCGATAGCTTTCGCGGCCGATCTTGTCGTTGCGGCGCAGCACCGCCTCGCCCGCGCCCACATCGACGATGATGTTGCCGTATTCCTCGCGTTTCACGAGGCCGTTGATGATGGTGCCGGCGCGGTCCTTGAATTCCTCGTACTGGCGGTCGCGTTCGGCCTCGCGGACCTTCTGGAGGATCACCTGCTTGGCCGACTGCGCGGCGATGCGGCCGAGTTCGACCGGCGGGATTTCCTCGACGAAGGTGTCGCCCACCTTGGGCGCGTCAAGATACTGTCCCGCCTGTTCCACGGTCATCTCGGCCTGGTAGTTCTCGACCTCGCCATCCTCGACCACGGTGCGCACACGGGTAAAGCTGGCGCGACCGGTCCGGCGGTCGATCGCGACGCGGATGTCCATGTCGGCCCCGTAACGCGACTTGGCCGCACGGGCGAGGCTTTCCTCCATCGCCTCGATGACGAGGCCCGGTTCGATCATCTTTTCGCGGGCCACGGCTTCGGCTGTCTGCAGCAGCTCGAGCTGGTTTGCGGATGTGATGGCCATCAGTGGTTCTCCTCGTGGGATCGGTCAACCTCGATCGTGTCGTATCTTTCTTCGTCCAGCGTCTCCGCCGCCTTGCGCTGGCGCAGCATTTCCCGGATCAGGTCCTCGGTCAGCACCAGCTTCGCCTCGGACAGCCAGTCGAAGCGGAGCCCGATGGTGCCCTCGGTAACGTTGATCAGCACCTCGTCGCCCTCGACCCCGGCCAGCACGCCCTTGAAGCGGCGGCGCCCGTCGATCGGTTCCTCGGTCTCGAGCTTTGCCTCGTAGCCCTCGAATTCCTCGAAATCCTTGAGCCGGGTCAGCGGCCGGTCGATGCCGGGGCTCGACACCTCGAGCGTATAGGCATCGAGTATCGGATCCTCGACATCCAGCACCGCGCTCACCGCGTTCGAGATCTCGCCGCATTCATCGACGTCGATGCCGCCCTCGGGGCGGTCGGCCATGATCTGCAGGGTCGTGGCCTTGCCGGCCATGAGCCGCACCCGCACGAGCTCGAATCCCATGCCCTCGATCACCGAGGTGATGATCTCGGCCAGTTTGCGGTCGATCGCGGCTTTGGCAATCAGGTCGTTCGTCATCTTCCCACCTGCTGCTTGCATCTGTCCGGCGCATCAAGAATGGGCACAAAAAAACGGGCCCGCGGCCCGTTGTCATTCTCCGGTGGAGCGTCCGGCAGGAGCCCGACGCGCCGCTGTCAACGCCCCATATAGGCAAGCGCCCGCCATTGCGCAAGCCTGTTTCGCCGCTCATGCAAGCCACCAGCGCAGGGCGATGCGGCCATCGTCCAGCGCGCTGCGCGACCCGACCACGCGAGGCATGCCGACTCCCGCACGCGCGGCCAGCGCGATGCGGTCCTCGCCCGGATGATAGACAAAGCCGCCGCGTCCGCGCAGCCCCTCGGGCCGGGGCAGGGCGGCGATATCGACATAGCCGTCGCGCAATGCCTCGGCCCGCACGCCGGCATCGGGGATCGCGATCACCTCGACCGATTCCGCCCAGGCGGCTTCCCCGTCCTTGTAATGATGCGGCACCCGCGCGCCCAGAAACTGCCGCCCGGCGCGCCGGCCCCGCAGGCGATAGGGGCCGGTGCCGATTCCGGCGCTGCCATCCCCGCCCTCCGGCGTGACGACAAGGCCGGGGTCGGCCAGCCAGTAGGGAAGGTCGGGGTTGCCCGCGGCAAGTTCCACCAGAATCCGGTTGCTGCCGGTGGCCTCGAGCCTCAGCACCTGTTCCGGCAGCGGCCGCGACCTGAGCGATTCGACCGCATCCGCAGCGGTCAGCGGGCGGCCGTCGTGGAAATGCACGCCGTCGCGCAGGGTGAATTGCCAGCGCCGCGCGTCCTCGCTTCCTTTCCAGGCGGTCGCAAGCTCGGGGCGCAGGCTGCCGTCGGGGGCGACCTCGGTCAGCCGCTCGAAGATCGCGCCGCTTTCCACCGCGGCAAGCGAATCGTCGCGCGGCACCGCGATCCGCAGCCGCCCGCCGCTGCGCGGGGCGCGCTCGGGGGCAAGCCCGGCCGCGGCCAGCAGGGCGGCGGCGGCGCCCGAGGTGAACAGAAGGCGGCGGTCGAGCCGGGTCATGGCGGGGTTTCGCGGGCGATCCGGTCCATCGCCCGTGCCAGTTCGGCGGTGATGGCGGGCTCCGACAGGGCATGGCCCGCGTCGCGCACCAGTCTCAGTTCGGCGGCGGGCCAGCGCTGCGCCAGTTTCCACGCCGATTCGGGGGGGCAGATCATGTCATAGCGGCCCTGAACGATCACGCCGGGAACATGGGCGATGCGATCCATCCGCGCAAGGATCTGCCCGTCGAAATCCAGAAAGCCCTGATTGATGAAATAGTGATTTTCCAGCCGGGCAAAGGCACGGGCGTAACTGCCGGGGCAGGGCCCGGAATTGCCGTTCGAGGTGATCGAGGCCAGCGCGTTTTCCCATGCCGACCAGGCGCGCGCATGGCGGATTTCCTCGTCGTGGTCGCCCGAGAACAGGCGCTTGTTATAGGCCCGGATCAGGTCGGAGCGTTCTTCTTCCGGGATCGGGTCGATGAAACGCTGCCAGGTATCGGGCCAGAATCGCCCCGCGCCGCCGCCATAGAACCAGTCGAGCTCGGCCCGGGTCATGAGGAACACGCCCCGCAGGATCAGGTGCGCGACCCGTTCGGGGTGGGCCTGGGCATAGATGAGCGCAAGTGTCGCACCCCAGCTTCCGCCAAAGACGCACCAGGCCGGGATATCGAGCGCCTCGCGGATCCGCTCGATATCGGCCACGAGGTGCCAGGTGGTGTTGTAATCGACCGAGGCATGAGGCCGCGACCGCCCGCAGCCGCGCTGGTCGAACAGGATGATGCGATAGGCCTCGGCATCGAAATAACGCCGCATTCCGGGGCTGCACCCGCCGCCGGGCCCGCCGTGCAGCACCACCACCGGCCGCCCGTCGGGGTTGCCGGACTGCTCGACATAGATCAGATGACCATCGCCGACATCCAGCATCCGCTGGTCGAAGGGTTCTACCGGCGGATGCAGCGGATCGGCCTCGCGCCTTTGCGTGTGATCAATATATCTGTCCATGATGGAGTCCAATATAAACCAGCGACCAGAAAATCACAGGGAGAGCGGAATGCAAGCGCAACCCGGAACCATCGACCCTCAGGAGGTCGCCAAGTTCGCTGCCATGGCGGCGGAATGGTGGGATCCGCATGGCAAGTTCAAGCCGCTGCACATGATGAATCCCTGCCGCCTTGATTACGTGACCGCCCAGATCGCCGCCCAGTTCGACCGCGACCTTGCCGCGCCCGATCCCCTTGAGGGCCTGCGGATCCTCGATATCGGCTGCGGCGGCGGGCTTTTGTCCGAACCCATGGCGCGGCTCGGGGCCGGGGTCGTGGGGGCGGATGCCGCCGCGGAAAACATCCCCGTCGCCGCCGTCCATGCCGAACAGTCCGGCCTGATGATCGACTACCGCCACAGCACGGCCGAGGCGCTGGCGGATCTGGGCGAGCGTTTCGACGTGGTGGTGAACATGGAGGTGATCGAACATGTTTCGGATCCGGCCGGTTTCCTGCGCGCCTGTCATGATCTTCTGAAACCGGGCGGGCTGCATCTCTGCTCGACCATCAACCGCACCGCGCGCAGCTATGCGCTTGCCATCATCGGGGCCGAGCGCATCATGCGGTGGCTGCCGGTCGGCACCCATGACTGGGCGAAATTCATCACCCCGGACGAGCTTTTCGACCTGTTGCGCGGTGCCGGGCTGGTGCCGGTCGATCGCAAGGGTTTCGTGTTCAACCCGCTGCTGCGCGACTGGCGCATCTCGGCGCGCGATCTTGGCGTGAACTACGTCACCGCCAGCACCCGCCCGGAGTGATCCGGGCCGGGTTGCCACCGTTCGCCATGGGCCGGCCGCGAAAGTCCGCGAACTTCTGAATCACGGGCCCTCGAAATCGCGGGCATGGATCAGCGCGGGGATGCGCCGGCGCGCCGCCGCGACCTCGTCAAGGTCGATCTCGAACGGAAACGTGCCGACGGCCTCGCCCCCGTCCGCCAGCACCTCGCCCCAGGGCGACACGGCAAGGCTGTGGCCAAAGGTGCGCCGCTCGCGCCCGTCGTGCAGGCCATGGCGTCCGGTCTGGGCCGGGGCCAGCACGTAACAGCCGGTCTCGATCGCGCGCGCCCGCAGCAGCGGCACCCAATGCGCGGCCCCGGTGACGGCGGTGAAGGCGGCCGGCACCGTCAGGATCTGCGCACCACCACGCGCCAACGCCTGGTAAAGACCGGGAAAGCGCAGGTCATAGCAGATGCTGAGCCCGACCTTCCCGAAGGCCGTCTGCGCCACCACGGCGCGATTTCCGGGGCGGAACGCGTCGGATTCGTGATAAGATTCGTTGCTGCTCACGGTGACGTCGAACATGTGGATCTTGTCATACCGCGCCACCACCGCGCCGTCGGGGTCGATCAGGAAGGACCGATTCGCAAGCCGCCCGTCCGCGTCGCCGGACTTGAGTGCAAGCGACCCGATCAGCAGCCAGATCCGCAGCCGCGCCGCCTGCTCGCGCAGCGCCGCAAGCGTCGGGTCGTCGTCCTCAGGGTGCAGCACGGCGCGCTGATGCGTGCGGTCGCTCGACACGCAATTGGTGATCTCGGGCGTCAGCACCAGCCCGGCGCCGCTGTTGGCGGCGCGTTCGACCAGTTCCGCCGTAACGGCGAGGTTCCGGTCCGGGTCGTCGCCCGAATTCAGCTGAACGAGAGCGGCACGCAGGTTCATTCGGCCAGCAGCGGGTCGAGCTTTCCGGCGCGTTCGAGCGCGTGCAACTCATCGCACCCGCCGACATGGGTCTCCCCGATGAAGATCTGCGGCACGGTCCGCCGCCCGCCGGCGCGCTTTATCATCTCGGGCTTGCGATCGGGATCGCTCAGCACGTCGATCTCGGTAAACCTGACGCCCTTGCGTTTCAGCAGCCCCTTGGCCGCATGGCAGTAACCGCAGAGCGGCGAGGTATAGATTTCGACCTGTTTCATGCAATGATCCCTGTCTTGCGCCTGTTTCCTGCACGTTTCATGGCATGGGTGCCCGCGCCGGTGCAGATCTAGGCCGCCTTTGCCACGCGTGCCAGCGTAATCACGAAGATTTCGCCGGCACCCGCTTCGCGGCAGGCAGCGGCGCAGGCGGCGAGCGTTGCCCCCGATGTCATCACGTCATCGACCAGCAGCACATCGCGCCCGGCCAGATGGTGCGCCCGACCGGGGTGGACCGCGATGGACCCGGCCAGATCGGCGAACCGTTCCTGTGCCGTCCTGTGTCCGAGCGGCTGCGTGCGCCGTATCCGGCGCAGCAGGTCGGGGCACTGCGCAAGCCCCGTGCGCCCCGCCAGATGCTGCGCAAGCAGCGCCGCCTGATTGTAGCGCCGCGCCGCAAGGCGCAGCCAGTGCAACGGAACCGGCGCGATCAGCATCCCCTCGCGCAGCAGCGGGCGCGCGGCATTCGCCATCCAGAGCGCAGCCGGCCGGGCGAGTTCGCCGCGGTCGCCATGCTTGAGTGCAAGCACCATGCGCCGCGCGCGCCCCTCGTAAAGCAGGGCGGACCGGCCCTTCGACCAGGGGCGCGGCTGCGCCATGCAGTCGTCGCATTCGAGCCGGTCCCCGTCCGCCGCCCCCGGAAGCGGCACGCCGCAGGAATCGCAGACCGTGCCGGCGATGAACGGCGTGTCGCGCCAGCAGGGGCCGCAAAGCCCGAAATCGCTTGCCACCAGCGTGCCGCAGCCAAGACAGCGCGGCGGATACAAAAGCCCGACGGCGGTTTGAACTCTGTCCCGGAAGCGCCTAGTTTGCACGCATGAACACTCCTCTCCCCATGTTCGACAGGGCCGCGCTTGCCGCGCGCCGCCGGCGGGCCGATCCGAACGAACTGTTCCTGCACCGTCTGGCCATGCAGGACGTTCAGGATCGCCTCGCAGCCGTTAACAGGGAGTTTACGAAACCGGCCCTTGTGACGCCGTTTCCCGATGTCTGGCGCCGGGAACTTGCGGCGGATCTTGCCAATGCGACCTGCATCCCCGATTCCGATGTGCTCGACCTTGCGCCGGACTCCCATGACCTTGTGGTTCATGCCATGGGGCTGCACTGGGCGAACGATCCGGTCGGGCAGCTGATCCAGTGCCGCCGCGCCCTGCGCGAGGACGGGCTGTTGCTTGCTGTCGCGCTCGGGGGCGGGACGCTTTCCGAATTGCGCGCGGTGCTTGCCCGGGCCGAGTCGGAGGTGACCGGGGGGCTGTCGCCCCGCGTTTCGCCGATGGCCGAAATCCGCGATCTGGGCGGCCTGCTCCAGCGGGCGGGCCTGGCGCTGCCGGTCGCGGACAGCTTCGATGTCACGGCCGATTATCGCGACCTCGCCCACCTCATGCACGACCTGCGCGCCATGGGCGAGACGAATGCGCTCGCGCAGCGGCTGCGTCATCCGACCCGGCGCGCGATCTTTGCCCGCGCGGCCGAGCTTTACCATGCGGAACACGGCCGGGCCGACGGGCGCATTCCGGCGCGGTTCGAATTCATCTGCCTGACCGGCTGGGCGCCGGCCGAAAACCAGCCCAAGCCGTTGCGCCCCGGTTCCGCCCGGGTGCGGCTGGCCGATGCGCTGCAGACGCAGGAGACCCCGCTGCCGGATTGACCCGGCAGCAAAACCCTTTATCTGCCTTGCTCCGAGGGCGCCAACAGATGTTGAGGATCCGGTTATGAAAGACATGGCCACCAGTCGCCCGGAGCACGCTCCGGCGGATCACCCCCGGATTGCGGTCGAAAAGACCGGAATCCTGATCGGCAATCTCGGCACGCCCGATTCCTATGATTACTGGCCGCTGCGCCGGTATCTGAGCGAATTCCTTTCCGACAAGCGGGTGATCGACTATCCGGCATGGAAATGGCAGCCGCTGCTGCAACTCGTGATCCTGACCAAGCGCCCGTTTTCCAGCGGCAAGGCCTACAAGTCGATCTGGAACGAGGCCGAGAACGAAAGCCCCCTGCTGACCATCACCAAACAGCAGGTCGCCAAGCTGTCAAAGGCCATGGCCGAGGAATACGGCGATCAGGTCATGGTCGATTTCTGCATGCGCTACGGCAACCCCTCGACCCGCTCGAAGGTGCGGGCGATGGTCGAGGCCGGCTGCCGGCGGATCCTCTTCGTGCCGCTTTATCCGCAATATGCGGGCGCGACCACCGGCACGGCGAACGACCATTTCTTCCGCGCGCTGATGCAGGAGCGCTGGCAGCCCGCCGCGCGTACCATCAGCCATTATTTCGTTCATCCCGACTATATCGAGGCGCTTGCCCAGTCGATCGAGCGCGCCTATGCGCAGGTTGCGGAGCGCCCGGACGTGCTGGTCTGTTCATACCATGGCCTGCCCGAACGTTACCTGCACGAGGGTGACCCCTATTACTGCCACTGCGTGAAAACCACCCGCCTGCTGCGCGAACGGCTCGGCTGGCCGGAGAGCGAACTGGTGACCACCTTCCAGTCGCAGTTCGGCAAGGAGGAGTGGGTGAAACCCTACACGGTCGAAGAGGTCGCGCGGCTCGCGCAGGCCGGGAAAAAGCGGCTTGCAATCTGCGCGCCGGCCTTTGCCGCCGATTGCGTCGAGACGCTCGAAGAGATCAACGACGAGATCCGCGAAAGCTTTGAAAACGCGGGTGGCGAGCAGTTCACCTTCATTCCCTGCCTCAACGACGACGACGCGCATATCACGGCGATCGCCTCGGTGATCCGGGAAAACCTCGGCGGCTGGGTCGAATAGGGCCACGGTCGCGGCTGCGACCAAAGGCACGGTATCGGACGGCGATCATGCGCCCGATACCGTTTCTCGGCGCCGTGTCCGGCCGCGGGGCGGGGCGGGCAAAAGGCAGCAGAAGATGCCAGCCCCCTCCGGCGGCGAAACCGGCGTTGTGGCTCAGTTGGCCGCGACGGCCGCTGCAACCAGAACCAGAAGAACCAGGGGCAGGATGATGCCGCTCGAAGAGCTCTGGGTGTCCTCGACGATCACCGGCGCTTCAACCACGGGTTCTTCGATATTTCCGGCGACGGCAGTGGACGCGGCACCGGCAAGAGCAGCAGCAAGAACAAGTTTCTTCATTTTTCCCTCCAGAATCTGCGCGAGCCGAATTTTGGCGCCGCACATGCGTAACTTGTAACAAATTTCTAGGCGCCTGCCCGTTAAGATTGCAAATTTTTGTGATCATTGTCCTTTTTCCGCCGAGGAACCGGGCAAATCCGCAACACTTCCCGATTTGCGAATCGTTTTGCGTGTCCTGCGGACAGGTGGTGGCGCGCACTTTGAACGCCGGATACCGGCGCTGTTCCCGGCGATCACCGCCGCACCCGGAAGGGCGGTTCGCCTTGCGCAACATGTCCCTGCCGACCGACGCTGCACGTCCCGGAATTGAGGGAACCGGCCCGCGTCTCCTCTGGTCGGGAAGAGAACGGGACATCGACATGCGGCGCTGCGCCTCCGCTCCGCGATCCACCATCCACTGATTGCTGGGATGACTGGCGACCCCGGCAGGACTCGAACCTGCAACCTGCCCCTTAGGAGGGGGCTGCTCTATCCTGTTGAGCCACGGGGCCGCGCCGACCGTCTCATAGAAGGGATTGGCCGGCTTGTCACCGTTTTCCGCACAGAGTTGATCAGCCCGCCCGGTTCGCGGTAACGTCGTGCCGGCTCGGTCTTGGGGGGAGTGCTGCCAGTGTCGAAAAAGGATAAACGTCCGCTCACGTTGCGGGATGTCTCCGAAGCTTCGGGGGTGTCCGAGATGACGGTGAGCCGGGTGCTGCGCCAGCGCGGTGATGTTTCGGAAGCCACCCGGGCCAAGGTGCTCGAGGCGGCGAGCGAGCTTGGCTATGTGCCGAACCGCATCGCCGGGGCGCTGGCGTCGAGCCGGGTGAACCTGATCGCGGTCATCATCCCGTCGCTGTCGAATCTGGTGTTCCCGGAGGTGCTGAGCGGCATCAACGACGTGCTTGACGAAACCGACCTGCAGCCGGTGGTCGGCGTCACCGGCTACCAGCCCGAACGGGAAGAGCGGGTTCTTTACGAGATGCTCTCGTGGCGGCCGTCGGGCGTCATCATCGCCGGGGTCGAACATTCCGACGCAAGCCGCAACATGCTGACCGCGGCCGGGATCCCGGTGGTCGAGATTATGGATTCCGACGGCAAGCCGATCGACGCCATGGTGGGCATTTCGCAGCGCCGCGCCGGGCGCAAGATGGCCGAAGCGATCCTGCGTTTCGGCTATCGCCATGTCGGATTCATGGGCACGCAACTGGCGCTCGATCACCGCGCGCGCAAGCGGTTCGAGGGGTTCACCCAGGCGCTGGCCCGCGAAGGGGTCGAGATCGAGGACCGCGAATTCTATTCCGGCGGCTCGGCGCTGGCCAAGGGGCGCGAGATGACGCAGCTCATGCTCGAACGCTCGCCCGAACTGGATTTCCTCTATTATTCAAACGACATGATCGGTGCGGGCGGGCTGCTTTACCTGCTTGAACAGGGCATTGATGTGCCGGGGCAGATCGGGCTTGCGGGTTTCAACGGGCTCGATCTGCTGGAGGGGCTGCCGCGCCGGCTTGCGACCATGGATTCCTGCCGCCGCGAAATCGGCCAGACGGCGGCGCGCATCATTGCCGCAAGGCTGGCCGACCCGCCGCAGGAGGTCGAGAATCACGTGACGCTCGAACCGGTGGTCACCTATGGCGACACGCTGAAACGGCGCTGAGCCCGGGGCAGGCGCCCCGGTTCCGCCGCAACGAGGCGCGCGGCTTTTGCCCCGGCACATGGCGCCGCTGTCGGGATACGCAGGGCCCGGCCTTCGCGGGTGGCCCTTGTCCCTGTCCGCTTCGCGAACTGGAAACGGACAAGGCCCCCGCCGCGCTGGTGCGACGGGGGCCCTCTCTGGACAGTTTCGGCATTCATTCCTTACGGATCGCCTCGACCCGGGGCGCTCAGCCCCTTCGGGTGCCTGTCAGTGGGTGGACCATTCGTCCACTTCGCGCTCGGCGGCGTCGCGGGCCTTGCCGTAACGCTCCTGGATCTTGCCGATCAGCTTTTCGCGGTGACCGTCGATCTGATCCAGGTCGTCATCGGTGAGTTCGCCCCACTTGACCTTTACGTCGCCCTTCATCTGCTTCCACTTTCCCTTGACTTCGTCCCAGTTCATGGCGGTGCTCCTTTTTTGCGTGTCACTCACGACATGTGGTGAGAGATGAACGCCCGAAGGCCCGACAGGTTCCGGGTGCAGGACAGGATGCAGGACAGGGGCGCGTGGACCGGCGCTCAGTAATCCCGCGGTGCCGGCACGACACTCGCGACCTTGAAGCGGACCGCCACCTTGTAGACGCCGTTTTCGCGGGTGATGTTCAGTTCGCCCTCGAGCTGGGAATTGAAGGCGGTGATCAGTTGCCGCCCGAGCCCGCGGTTGCCGGCGGTCTCGGGAGTGGTCATGTCGATCGAGTTGCTGATCACAAGGCAGGCGTGATCGGGTTCGTCGGCATAGATTTCGACCTTGATCCAGGGGGTATCGCCCTCGGGGGCATCGGCGAACTTGATCGCGTTGGTGGTCGCCTCGGACAGCAGCAGCGACAGCGGCACCGCCTGATCGGGGAACAGCGCGACCGGGTTGATCTCGCGGATGATCTGCACCGGCTTGCGGCTGTCGGCGGTCATCTGCTCCATCTCTTCGAGGATCGCGTTCGCGAGGTCGGTGATGTCGAGAGAGTTGAAATTCTGCGCCTCGTACAGCCCCTGATGAACCCGCGCCAGCCCGAGCACCCGCTTCTGCAGCCGCTTCAGGATGCGGATCGTCTCCGGGTCGGAGGTCTTGCGCATCTTCATGTTCATGATCGAGGAAATCAGCTGCAGGTTGTTTTTGACGCGGTGATGGACCTCGCGCAGCAGCACGATTTTCTCGTGCATGGCGTTTTCCATCTCTGCCTCGTCATGCAGCAGGGTTTCGGTCATGGTCAGGAAGGCCGCGTCGATGTCGCGCAGTTCCTGTGGCTTGTCGGGGGCGTGCGACGGTTCCGGCGGGCGCCGGTTCTTGGTGAATTCGAGCATCTCGCGCTGCAGCCGCCGGATGTGGCGGATCACCAGATGTTCGATCGCCGTATAGGCCACGATCAGCGACACGACCCACATCAGGATCGGGAACACCCAGGCCGGCACCGGCATTCCCACCGGCCCGAGCGATGCCGTCGACCCCCCATAGGCGCCGAGCGCATAAAGCGTGCCGGGCAGGATCGGCACCAGCGCAAAGGCGCGGCGTTCGCCCTTGTTGTTGTCGCCGGTAAAGGAAAATGCGTTCTGCCCGACGAAATCCGCAAGCCGGTCGTCCCGGGGGAGCTTTTCCGCAACATCGGCAAGCCCGGTGGTCGAGGTGAGCACCGTGCCCTCGCGGTTGAAGGTGATCAGTTCCACCGGCCCTTCGCCGTCCTCTTCGAGCGAATTGCTGGGCGCCTGCAGGGCGCTCAGCGTGATCGCGAGGCGCAGCGCACCGATCATGCGGTCGCTGCGCGTGACCGGATAGGTCATGATGATGAGCGGTTCTCCGCCGCGGCCACGGAAATCCGCGGTCACATTGCGTTCGGGCTTGTCCCAGAAGGAGGATTCGATCTGGGCGATTCCGCGCATGTCGGGATCGGCCGACGACATGCAGTCGGACCGCTCCCCGGTCCGGCTGAAGGCGAAAAAGACGAATTCCGGATTGCCGGACAGAAAACGCTGCATCAACTGGGTGCAGGTGACCGGGTCATCGGCCATCAGCGCCATGGCCGCGCCGGCATGGGCCATCACCCCGTCGGCGTTCTGCAGCATGGTGCGTTCGTTGCGCACGGCGCTTTCGGTCAGTGCCTGCAGCGCCAGCGCCACGCGCAACTCGGCCTGCTGGCGCACCTCGTGGGTCTGGTAAAGCGCAATCGCGCCGATCGGCAGGAGCGCGACGGTCAGCAGAAGAACCACCCGCGCCCCGAGCGAGCGCAACGCCCGCTTCACCGGGCCCGGATCATAGAGACGACGGGCCATTTGACGTGATCACCGCCATGGTCGCCTCATCGGTCAGCTCCATGGATTCGTCTTCGTTCAGGTCAAGAAGCTGCACCAGACGCGCCCGGCCCCGGTTGGCCCGGCTCTTGACGGTTCCGACCGCGACCTCACACATGCCGGCGGCTTCCTCATAGGAAAATCCGAGCGCCCCGACCAGAACCAGCGCTTCGCGCTGCTCGTCGGGAAGCTGGGCAAAGGCCGCGCGGAAATCCGACATCTGCAGGTTTCCATCATGCGACGGCTTCACGGCAAGACGTTCGGTGAACACGCCGTCCACATCCGCCACCTCGCGCTTCATCTTGCGGCGGTTCGAATAGTAGGTGTTGCGCAGGATGGTGAAAAGCCACGCCCGCAGGTTGGTGCCGGGGCGGAACTTGTCGTCGATGTTGGTCCACGCCTTCACCAGGGTGTCCTGCACCATGTCGTCGGCGGTGGCACGGTTGTGGCTGAGGCTGATGGCAAAGGCTCGCAGGGCGGGAATATGCTCGACGAGTTCATCCTTCGGACTGGGACTGCTCATTTGCGGTCGCCATCCCCGTCCCGATCTGCCCGGCGGTCATGGTCCTGTGCCCGCAACTGTGCCAGGAGCTCCCTGAAGCGTTCGGGAATCTCGTCGTCGAGCACATCCTGATAGGCTCGTCTCAGATTTTCATCGATCTGCATCTTGTTGCTGCTCTTTTTTCTGGTTGCCATCTCTTCCGCCTTGATTGCCGCCACGGTTGCCGCCACCTTGCCAGTGGCTGTATATTCACGTGAAGGCCACGAAATCCACGGGAACTCAACGATACAGGGCACGTTGAGTTCCCCTGGTGTTGAAAATGAGGCAATGGAATGAAGAATGATGCACGGGGTGGCGATCTTGCGACAGAATTGGGGCGACATCTGCCCTATCTGCGCCGGTATGGCCGGGCCCTGACCGGAAGTCAGGAATCGGGCGATGCCTATGCCGCCGCGACGCTCGAGGCGATTCTCGAGGATCCGACCGTGTTCGGAAGCGAAGCCGCCGTGAAGGTCTCGCTGTTCAGGATTTTCCACGGAATCTGGGTAACCACCGGCGCCCCGAGCGGCGAGACGGGCGAAAACCCGATCGAACTGCGGGCGCAGGCGCATCTGGCGCGGCTGACAAGGAACACCCGCGAGGCGCTGCTGCTTCACACGATCGAGGATTTCAGCCACGACGATACCGCGCGGATCATGCAGATCAGCCCCGAAGAGGCCGAATACCTGGTCGATCGCGCCCGCAAGGAAATGAGCGATGCGGTGTCCGGCCGCATCATGATCATCGAGGACGAGGCGATCATCGCCATGGACCTCGAAGCGCTCGTTGCCGACATGGGGCACGAGGTGGTCGGGATCGCCCGCACCCACACCAGCGCGGTCAAGCTGGGCAGCGCCGAGCGGCCCGACCTGATCCTTGCGGATATTCAGCTTGCGGACAATTCCTCGGGCATCGAGGCGGTGCAGGAACTGCTGAAGACCCTGGGCGACGTGCCCGTCATCTTCATCACCGCCTTTCCCGAGCGGCTCCTGACGGGGGAGCGGCCGGAACCGGCCTTCCTGATCTCCAAACCCTACAGCGAGGACCAGGTGCGCTCGGCGGTAAGCCAGGCGATGTTCTTTTCCTCGACCGAGACGCTCAAGACCTGAGCCGGGGCAGGGCACGGCAAAACCGCCCGGCGGGCAAGGCAGAGGGAACCCGAAGGGCGGCTTGCGTGTTGCACATGACATGACCTGATTTCCGTTCACAGCAGCAAAGGATGCAGAGAGATGGCCCGTAGCGAAACCTCGACCTCCGACAGCCCGAGTTCGGAAGAACTCGCCAAGCAGTTGGAAGAGCTGCGCTCCGACATGAACAAGCTCACCAAGACCATGGGAGAGCTTGGCCGTGCCAGCGGTGCCCGGCTGAGCGACGCGGCGCGCGAGAACCTCGACCGTGCCGAGCAGCTTGCCCATAGCGGGATGGAGGCGGCCCGCGCCCGCGCCCATCAGCTCGAGCATCAGGCCAGCGACTTCGTTGCCCAGCAGCCGGCAATGGCGCTGGGCATCGCTGCGGGGCTCGGGTTCCTGGTCGGCCTGATGACGTCGCGTCGCTGATGTTGTTCCGCTCCGTCGAACGAAAGGTGGCGCAGGCGGCACGCCGCTCGGCCCTCGGGGCCGTGGCGGCGATTGCCTTTCTGGTCGGTCTTGCCTTTCTGACCGCGGCCGCATGGATCGCCATGGCCGAGGCGGCAAGCACGCTGGCGGCGGCCCTGCTGATCGGCTTTGCCTATCTCGCGCTCGGGGCGATTCTGATCGCGGCGGCAAGCGCGATGGGATCGCGTCATCACACGCCCCATGTGCCGGAACACGACAGGCCGCCGTCCTATGCGCCCCCGTCCGGTATGCCGCCGCTCGCGCAGGCGTTTCTTTACGGGATGGAGGCCGGCTCCGCGGCCAAGCGGCGTGAGCGCCGGCGCTGATGCGGTTCGGACATCGCTGCGAAAAAAGATAATCCGGTTGTCGGTTGACAACCGGATTTTCGCAGTCAGATCAATCCTCTGTGCCTAGCCCGCGCGCCCCGAGGAACGCGGCCCGGCCAGCAGCCATATTATGAAGCCGACCAGCGGCAGGACGATCACCAGCAACGTCCAGAGCACCTTGGCCCCCGTCGATGCGCTCGAGCCGATGATCGAAACGATTGCCCAGATGTCGAGCGCCAGAATGACGAGCCCGGTTATTCCTGCGTATCCGCCTGTGTTCACCATTGCATTTCTCCTCTTCACCTTCTGTCTCAACCACCCGCCGGCCCGAGGGTTCCGCCAGCCGTCTCCGCATGTCGGGCGCAGCAAGCGGCGGCCCCAGGGGCCGCGCATCCGGGCCTCGCGTGACGCCACGTTTTTGCAGAACCGGTGAAACCTGTTCCCGCCATGCGAGTTGTCCAGACTGCAGCAGCCCGCACCGGGCATGCGGAGGAACATGAGGAGAAAGCCGTGAAGACATTTCTGACCACGACCGCGATGATTGCCTTGCTGACGGGCCCCGTCCTGGCCCAGAGCGAGGTCGACACCACCAGCCCGGCGACCGCCGAATCCGCGAGCGAGGCCGAGGCCGGCATGAACGACCCGGATCAGGCGCTGGGCCTCGCGGGCGTTCGCGGCAGCAAGCTGATCGGTCACAAGGTCTATGCCCGTGAAGGCGGGTTTTCCGACGAGGACGCCGCCACGCTCAGCGCCCGGGACGATCTGACCGAGGCGCCGGACGACTGGCAGGAACTGGGCGATATCGACGACCTTCTGATCACCGCGGAAGGGCACGTCGACGGAGTCGTGATCGACGTCGGCGGGTTTTTCGACCTTGGCGATCATGACGTTCGCGTGGCCATGGAGGATCTGAGCCTTGTGCGCGACAGCGACAGCGAGGACGATTTCTTCGTCGTCTATCGCGCCGATCCGGCACCGCTGTCCGAAAGCAGGAAGGTCGACTGGGATCAGGTCTTCAGCGAGAACGGCCGGACCGAAGAGGGGCTCCAGGAGGCTGACATCGCTGATTACGAGGCCAGCGACATCGAGGGCGCGCCGGTCTATGGCCCCGACGAGGACAAGATAGGCGATGTGAAGGATCTCGTTCTGGACGAGGAGGGCGGCATCAAGACGGTGGTCGTGGATGTCGGCGGATTCCTCGGCATCGGTGCCAAGCCGGTGGCGCTCGACATTGACCAGATCCGCCTGATGACGAGCGTCGAGGACCAGAACGACAACACGCCGCGCCTTTATGTGGACATGACCAGGGATCAGCTCGAGGAACTGCCCGAATACCAGGAATAAGAGGCGGTCGGCCGGCAGGTCGCTGTCCTGTTGCCCGGAAAGGGGCCGCATCGGCGGCCCCTTTTTCGTTTGGCATCCGTGGCGGAATGGTTGCGATTCCCGCACAAGGGGGCGGATTTCCGGTTGGCAGCGGGGAGATCGCGTGCCTAGACTGTTCCATGATCGGGGCTCGCGCATATGATCCGGCCGCAAGGCTGCCCGACTGGCGCCCGCCGCCGCGCCCGGCGCACGGGGTGCTGGAGGGCGCCCATGTGCGGCTCGAGCCCCTCTCGGCCGGGGCGCATGCCGGGGCGCTGTTCCGCGCCTGGCGCGGGCATGACAACCTCTGGACCTACATGGGCTATGGCCCGTTCGCGACCGAAGAGGATTATCGCGGCTGGACCGAAGCCATGAGCAGTCGCGATGATCCGCTGTTCTTTGCCCTGCGCATCGTTGGGGGCGACGAAGACGGTGGCGGCGGGGGCGCGATCGCGGGAATCGCGAGCTATCTGCGGATCAAGCCCGAGGCCGGCTCGATCGAGATCGGGCATCTCTGCTTTGCGCCGCCGCTGCAGCGCACGCCCGCCGCGACCGAGGCGCTTTCCATGATGATGCGAGAGGCGTTCGCCGCGGGCTACCGGCGCTGCGAATGGAAATGCGATGCGCTGAACATCGCCTCGCGCCGGGCGGCGCAGCGGCTCGGGTTCAGTCATGAGGGCGTGTTCCGGCAGGCCATGGTGGTCAAGGGCCGCAATCGCGACACCGCGTGGTTCTCGGTGATCGACAGCGAATGGCCGGCGCTTGCCGCCGCGCACCGGCACTGGCTCGACCCCGCGAATTTCGATCGCGGACGCCAGCGCGAGGCCCTTTCCGGGCTGACGGCGCCCCTGCTTGCGGCGCGCGATCCCGCCCTGTCCTGACTGGCGTGCGGTCAGCTATCTTCCGATCCGCGCCCGGCCCCGACAGCGGGCCGTTTGCCCGCACTCGCCTGCCCCGGCGCCTGCGCCTGCCTGATTGCCGGCGGCAGGCCGGCGTCGCGCCGGGCCCGGCCGGCCTGCAGGCGCAGCACGATCGCAAGGCTGAGCCCGGCCAGAAGGAACATCTCGGCCATGATCACAGCATCGATCCGCGGTCGCGCAGGCGCTCCTGCACCAGCCCGGCGACCCGCGCCGTTCCCGAGGCCGCCGGCCCGCCGCTTGCGCGGATGCGGGCGAGTTCACTCGCCGCCTCGGCCAGCGCCGCGTCATCGGCAATGCGCGCCACGCCGGCAAGGAACTGCGCCACGTAGTCAAGCATCACCTCGTCGGTGCTCTCGCACAGGATCTCGGCCGCCTGCAGCATGTCGTCGAGATAGGCGAGCGGATCGGGCTCCACCGGATTGTCGATATGCGTCCGGTCCGGTGCGGCGGCCGCCACCCGCCCGGGCGCGGCATGGGCAAGGATCGCCTCCTGGAAGCGGTGCAGGGAGGTGACGGGTTTCGGCAGGAACCCGTCCGCGCCGGCGGCCATGACGGCGGCCTCGGCGGCGGGATCGCCGGATGTGCCGAGAATCACCCGGATGCGCGGCACGGCCGCCGCCGCCTCGGCGATCAGGTCGAGCCCCGAGCCGTCCGGCAGGCCGAGATCGACCACCAGAACCGAGGGGCGATAGGTCTTGAGGTGGCGCCGCGCCGCCGCAAGGCGGTCCGCACGGCGGATTCTGGCGCCGCTGCGCAGGCAGAGCATCCGCATGGCGTCGCTGGCAAAACGGCTGTCCTCGACCACGAGAACGGTCAGCCCCAGCAGCGGCAGCTGGCCGGGGGCGGCGGTCAGGTTGACGGCACAGGCATTCGAATCATCCATGACGTTTCCTTCGTGAGCAGATGAAGAAAGCGTAGAAAGAGCGTGCTAATACCGGGTAAACGCCGCCGCGGCCCCTTGCCCTTTGCGGGCCCGGCTCGCATAACCGGCCCTTGCATGTCCGAAAGGAGAAACAGATGATCGGTCGCCTGAACCACGTCGCCATCGCCGTGCCCGACCTCGACGCCGCCTGCGCCCGCTATCGGGATGCGCTGGGCGCAAATGTCGGTGCGCCGCAGGAAGAGCCCGATCATGGCGTGACGGCGGTTTTCATCGAACTGCCGAATACCAAGATCGAGCTTCTGCATCCTCTGGGTGAAAACAGCCCGATTGCCGGATTCCTGGAAAAGAACCCGTCGGGCGGGATGCACCATGTCTGTTACGAGGTCGAGGACATCCTCGCCGCGCGCGACCAGCTCAAGGCCGCCGGGGCGCGTGTGCTCGGCAGCGGCGAGCCGAAGATCGGCGCCCATGGAAAGCCGGTGCTGTTCCTTCATCCGAAGGATTTCAACGGCTGCCTGATCGAACTGGAACAAGCCTGAGGCAATGTCATGAGCCTTGCAGCCGCCGTGGTCATGCTGGTCATGATCTGGTCCCTGGTCTTTTTCATCCTCCTCCCGCTTCGGCTGCAGACGCAGGGCGAAAGCGGAAAGGTCGAGGAAGGCACCCATTCCAGCGCCCCCGAGGTGCACCATCTGAAGAAAAAGGCGCTGATCACCACCGCCGTCGCGCTGGTGATATGGGGAATCGTCGTCGCGGTGATCCTGCTCGACGTCTTTGCGATCAGCGATTTCGACATCTTCCACCGCATGGGGCCGACCGGCGGTTTTCACTGATCCGGGCCCGGGCCCGGGCGCGTGCCCTGCAGGCCGTGGAAGATATGGGTGAACACCGCCGCGCCGAGAATCGGCACCACGAGGTTTATCACCGGTATCGTCAGCGGTATCGCCATGAGCAGCCCGGCGAGCCAGATCAGGGCGGCATGTTCGGCCCGCAGGCGCCGGGCCTCGGCGCGCCCGATGCGGCGCATGGCGACGAGCGTGAAATATTCACGCCCCAGCAGATAGCCGTTCACGCCCCAGAACACCGCCGCCCAGGCCGGCGGAAACACCAGGAACAGCGCACCGGCCACGACGAGCGCAAGCAGGTTCGCCGCCACGAGCACTCCGAAAAAGCCGAGCGCGTCGCGGATTTCCTCGGTGATCGGCACGCCGGGGGCCGGGGGCAGCGCCGGGTAATGGCGGTCCTCAACCGCCTGCGCGATGTCGTCCAGCAGGAACGAAATCACCGCCGAGGCGACCGGCACCATGAGAAACACCGAAAGCACGATCATGAGCGCAAGCGATGACCAGCCGAGCGCATCGCCAAGCCATGGCAGAGGTCCGATCAGCGGCAGGCTGGCATCACTCCCGACCAGCCAGCGCACGAGCCAGAGCACCGCGACCTGCGCCGCGAACAGGGCGGCGAGCGTGATCCCGATGCCAAGCCAGAACACCCGGCGGAACCGGCGGTCGCCAAGCTGCGCGAGCGCCCGCAGAAAGGCGCGGGCGATCATTCATCGACCCAGCGGGTGATTTCGGAAATATCGGGTCGGGAACGCTCGGGCGGCACGCTTCCCGCGGTGCCGATATGGATGAAGCCGGCGATGCTTTCGTTCGGCGCAAGGCCGAGCGCGTCGCGCCCGAAATCGGCGTCATGGGCCGCCCAGCCGGTCAGCCAGTTCGCGCCCCAGCCCGCCGCAAGCGCCGCGTTCAGCAGTGACAGACACACCGCCGAGGCGGAGCGGGTCTGTTCGACCGGGGGAATCTTTTCCGAGTCGCGCTGGACCTCGATCACCGCCACCGCAAGATTGCCCTCGTCGAACTGGCGCCGGCCCTTGTCGATCCGGCCCGGGTCGAGCCCGAGCGATTCGCCGCGGTCCTGCACCGCACGGGCAAGCCGGGGAAGGGCGCCGCCCTGCAGCACGATGAAACGCCAGGGAACCAGCATGCCGTGATCGGGGCTGCGCACGGCGGCGGTCAGGATCATTTCGAGCGCGGCGCGGTCCGGCACCGGCAGCGACAGGCTTCGCACCGGACGCGACCGCCGGGTCAGGAGGAACTCCAACGCCTCCGGATTGAGGGCGGTGGTGCGGGCCGGGCCGTTGCCGGGATCACTGGATGTCATCGTGCGAACCTCTCGTTGCTGTCCGGCGCTATTTCGGCCCCAGAGCGCCGGGAATCAAGGCGCGGGCCTTGTGCGACGTCGTTGCCGCCGGAAATGCGGGCGCTGCGACAGGGCTGGCGGCGCGCGGCACGCTCTGGCAGGGTCGGGCCATGGCACGGGCAAAACTGCGGGATGTTCCCGACCTTTCCGATCTGGCGCGGCCGGGCGCCGAGATCGCCGTTCGCGTGACACCGGGCGCGCGGCAGGCCGCGGTCACGCGCGAGGGCGGCCTTGTGCGCATAGCGGTGACGGTTCCGCCGGCGGACGGGGCGGCGAATGCGGCGGTGCTGCGCCTGCTGGCGCAGGCCATGGGGGTTGCCCCCTCCTGCCTTGAAATCCGGCGCGGGCACCGGGGACGCGACAAGGTGATTTCATACTCGGGATGAATGCCTAGCCAGGCGGTTTTCCCGACGGCCCCTTCGCGGCGGGCGCCTCCAGATGATAGACGCCCTCGGGCAGGTCGATCGCCGCGGCCAGATCCCGCAACTGCGCCGGCGAGATCGTGACCGTTACCATGGCCCGGCGCTCGGGGTCGAACTGGCGCAGCGTGACGCGGTCGGCGAATGCGTCGATCACCACGTCCTCCTGCAGCGGCGGCGGGCCTTCGTCCACCAGCGTGATCACCGTCGCCTCGAATTCGTGCTCGATGCTGAACATGGGAGTCATGCTGCGCCCGCCCGGGGCATGTTGCAAGCGTGATCCTGCGCGCCGGCGGACCCCGCGCATTGCCGGCTGGCGCGGCGCGGCGGCTGTGCTAATGTCCCGCGACGGACGCGCTGGCGTCCGGGTCCACGATAGGGATTCATCATGCGCTTGACAGGAGTGCTCGCGGCCATGGTCGCGGTTCTCGCTCTCGCGGGCTGCGATATCGACATGGCGACCGCGCCGCCCGTGCCGGCGCCGGGAAGTGCCGCGCAGCCCCGGCTTCCGACGCCCGAACAGGCGGCACGGAACTTTTCGACCGTGGTCGAGCGCGTGCGCCCCGTGGCCGAACAGGAATGCCGGCGCCGGTCGCCCGATCTGAACTGCAACTTCGTCATCCGGGTCGATCCCGATCCGCGCCAGCCCCCGAACGCCTATCAGAGCCGCGCCACCGATGGCCGCCCGGTGCTGACCTTTACCGTCGCCATGGTCGGGGATGTGGCGAACGAGGACGAGCTTGCCTTCGTCATGGGGCACGAGGCGGCGCATCATATTTCGCACCACCTTGACCGCCAGCAGGTGAATGCCTCGCTCGGGGCCGAGATTTTCGGCGGGCTCGCGAGCCTGACCGGAGGCGGTTCGCAGGCGGTCGAGACGGCGGCACGGCTGGGCGCCGGTATCGGCGCGCGGAGCTATTCCAAGGATTTCGAGCTGGAGGCCGACCGGCTCGGCACCATCATCACCTGGCGCGCCGGTTATGATCCGCTGGTCGGCGCCGAATATTTCAGCCGCATCAGCGATCCGGGCGACCGGTTCCTCGGCACCCATCCGCCCAACAGCGCGAGGGTGGACATCGTGCGCCGCACCGTGGCCGACCTCAGACGCTGAGCCCGCCCCGGGCAGCCCAGCCGTTGCCATGGTGGGATGCCACAGGCCAGCCGCATAAGCAAAAAGCTCATGCGGCCGGTGATCTACCTGTGGAGGGAAGTAAATCGACGTGATCTGACGGAGGAAACAAACAAAGGGGAACTTCTTACCACCCTCCGCCATTGCTTCATGTTACCCAGTGCAACATCGCCGAGTCCAGTCACAACGTGAGACGGTGCTCCGGTCACGTAAGCACAACCGGAGGGCATAGGCGGGTATCCGCCTTTGCCGGGCTGTCCTGCATATGCATGGGGCATTTTCCGCCAGAGCCCGGTCGGAACTGCCTGTTTTTCAGGCGCATTCCACACGGCCCTCGGGGCGATCTGTCAGGCGGTCAACCGGCCCCAGAGATCGTAATCGCCGGCTTCGTCCACCGTCACCCGGACGATGTCGCCGGGGACAAGGTGCTCGAAGCCCTCGTCGATGAACAGATTGCCGTCGATCTCCGGGGCATCGGCCATGGTGCGGCAGGTCGCTCCCTCGCTGTCCACCGCATCGACGATCACCTCGAGGCTGCGCCCGACCCGCGCGGCAAGCCGCGCTTCGGAGATCGCCCGGGCGCGGGTCATGAACCGTTCCCAGCGCTCCTGCTTGACCTCTTCCGGCACCTGCCCGGGCAGCGCGTTCGAGCGCGCGCCGGCGACGTTTTCATAGCGGAAACAACCCACGCGGTCGAGCTGCGCCTCGGAAAGCCAGTCGAGCAGGGTCTGGAACTCTTCTTCGGTTTCGCCCGGATAGCCGACGATGAAGGTGCTGCGCAGGGTGATCTCGGGGCAGATCGCGCGCCAAGCGGCGATTTCATCGAGCGTGCGTGCCGCCGCCGCCGGCCGCGCCATGCGCCGCAACGTGTCGGGATGCGCGTGCTGGAACGGAATGTCGAGATAAGGAAGCAGCCCGTTGTCTGGATCTGCCATCAGCGGCACGAGATCGCGCACGAACGGGTAGGGATAGACATAATGAAGCCGCACCCATGCCCCCATTGTGCTAAGATCGCGGGCCAGCGCAAGAATGGGGAATTTCTCGTCGCGATCCTTGCGGTCGGTGCCATAGGCCGAGGTATCCTGCGAGATCACCAGCAATTCGCGCACGCCGCTTTCGACCAGCTTTTCGGCCTCGCGCAGCACGGCGCGTTCCGGGCGGCTCGCAAGCGGGCCGCGCATTGCGGGAATGATGCAGAAGCGGCACTTGTGATTGCAGCCTTCGGAAATCTTCAGATAGCTGTAATGGCGCGGCGTGAGCCTGACTCCGGCCGCCGGCAGAAGGTCGATGAAGGGGTCGGGGTCCGGCGGCACCACGGCGTGAACCGCGTCCAGCACCTGTTCGTATTGATGCGGCCCCGTCACGGCGAGGATGCGCGGGTGATGCGCGCGGATGTAATCCGGCTCCGCGCCCAGGCAGCCGGTCACGATCACGCGCCCGTTCTCGGCCAGCGCCTCGCCGATCGCGTCGAGCGATTCGGCCTTGGCGCTGTCGAGAAAACCGCAGGTGTTCACGATCACCGCGTCGGCGCCGCCGTAGTCTGACGAGATGCCGTAGCCCTCGGCCCGCAGCCGGGTCAGGATGCGTTCGCTGTCCACCAGCGCCTTGGGGCAGCCGAGCGAGACCATGCCGATCCTCGGCTGGCCCGGGCGCCCGGTGCGGAGGGATTTCGGCCTCGGCGCAAGGTCCGGGCGCTCGGCGGCGGGGTTCATGCTCATGGCGCTGCATATAAACCCCGCCATGGCACCCGCAAGCGTTTTGCGCATTTGTAGAACGTTATGAAGTCTTGCTCCGCACTCCGTCGGAACATGATGGGTGCGTTTTCGCCCTGCGCGGCTACATCTGGATGGATGCCAGCATATCGCGACCGACGCCGCGGATCGGTGGTCCGGGGCCACGTGCGCAGGGCCGCGCCTTCCACCCACATGAGAGGGGCTGAGGGTGGCCCCTCTCGGTCCATATTCCACCGGTCACGAGGCTGGCTTTGTCACCCGGATTCAGCGCCACTGCTTTTCTTCAAGCGACCATTTCTGACCGGGTAGGGGGCCATCCTTGATGAAGGCATCCACCACATTGCGCAACAGTTTCGAGGCTGTTCCCTCGAACCCCTTCGCGGGAAGCGCCTGTCCGAAGGCGATCGAGCCTGTACTGAACACTGCGCCGTGATTCCAACTGGTGTAGAAGATCATATCCGCCCGGATACGATAATCCAGCGTCCCGACCATCCCGGCATAAGCATAGAGGATCTCTTCGGTCGCAAGCACATAGTTGTCGGTATGCCCGCCCGATGACGCGATGATCTTGGTATGTGGGGGCGTGCCTAGGGACAGGTCATAGCGATCGACCTCCACCCCCGCGGCGGCGCCATAGGCCAGCCCCTCGTCGCCGATCAGTTCGCCGTCAATGCCCTCGGTGATCCAGGACACGGTGCGATGCCAGGAGTCAGGCATTCGGCGATAGGCTTCGCAGGTCTCGAACCCTTCGGCGATCATTCCGACGCCCAGCAGCTTTTGCGGCGCGCGACCCCGGTTGCGCCAAAGGCCGCTCTTTTCGCCGGTGGTTTGCAGATAATGCTCGCCCGGTTTTGCCGCCCAGGCCCGCATTCCGCTATCGAGCTTGCGCACCTCCATCACGGCATCTTCCTCGGGGTCGAAATTCACGCACCAGTAATAGCCGTTGCCGCCGGTATAGATCAGCCGCCCGCCCTGCGCGACGAAATCCTCCTGGGCATCGAGCATCCTTTCCGAGACGTATTCCGGATGAGTGCCGGTCAGCACGCATTTGTAAGGTGCCAGTGCTTCGACTCCCTCGCGATGGACGTCGAGGTCCGAAATGAAGTCGCAGTCGTAATTGAAATGCTCAAGCCAGGCGACGATCGACAGATCCGCCGGAAACTGCCAGGGCACGCCCATCCACGAATTGCGGAACTTCGGCCGCATGTTGATGAGCGGCCGCTTTAACGAACTGAAGCAGACCCCGGCACCGTCCTCGAAATGGTTGTAGGTCGACAATCCGTATTCGCGATGCTCATAGGTCTCGATCTCGACATCCGAGATGATCGGTGGCTGGCCCGTCATCGGTTGCACGATCTGGGCGTCGAAGCTGAGCGTCTCGTTACCATAGGCGAGATAGCTTGCCAGCGGCACGAGAAAGGCAAGCCTGGCCTTTGGTTGCGCGGGGCGCACGATAAAGACGATGTATTCCTCGGCAATGCCCCGGCCCGGACCGACACGCAGCCGGATCGCATAGGCGCCGCTCTTCAATCCATGCGGGATCTCGATCGTCCGGGTCTCATCCCAAGCGCAATCGGTGATTGCGTCGGGGTGGAACTCGATCCCGCCGAATTCGTCAGGTGCAAGACGGAAACAGTCGTTCTTGCCGTTCCAGTTCCAGCCCGTCATGCCGCGGATCGGATGGTTCACGCCGCGGGTATGCAGCTTCCATGGTCCGGTTTCAGCCACGTCATGGCCGATGCCGTTCTCGGTATAGCCGGCCGCCGTGTCCCAATAGGCCAGCAGTCCGCCTGGTTCGGGCGCTTCGCCCTTGCGCACCCGGTCCATCGCCTCGCGCGGCAGGACCGCATCGGTGATGAACGGCCGGTCGATCTTGCCCGCGTAAAGATCCGAGACGAAATCGCCGCGCAGGACATGATTGTCACGTGCGCCGCCGATCAGGAAGGGGATGTCGGGTCGGTTATACTGGCGAAAACGCAGCCTCGTTCGAACATGGCTGGCATAATCATAGGGCACCGCCGGACCGATTAGCGAATTATAGCGGTTCAGTACACTTTCCTGGTAAAGTGTTGTGGTGCCAGTTCCTGCGTCGAAGCTCACGCCCACCGCATACCAGACATGTTTCAACAGTGGCATTTCCGCGGTGACATAATCGACCTCCTTGCCGTCACCGACCCAGAACTGCAAATAACCTTCCGGGTTGATGCCCAAGGCGAAACCTTCATTGGTGCAGGTGTCCCAGCGGCCCATGATCGTCTGGCGCACGCCATTTTGCGGCATCGACGGCCAGATGAAGGCCATCATCGACAGCGAACCGTCGACCTTGAGCCGGTTCTCGGGATCGTCCACCTTGAGGAAATTGCCAAGCTGCGTGAACTGTTTCTTCACCTGCCAGGAACCGTTCGCCGGATGGGCAATTTCTTCCTCGATATAGCCGGGACCATCGTCGCGGTTGTCGTCTCCGTGGATGAGGCGCACCAGCTGAGCCTCGGCGATGTCCGAGCCATCGCAGTTCACATAGAACCTGATCTGCTCGCCTTCCTTGACCGAGAACCGGTCAGCATATCCGAAGATCTTCTGTTCAGCCATCGTTATTTTCCATCAAGTCTTTGATTTTACGTAAAAATATTCCATGGAAGCCGGCAAGCTGGTCGGGGAAGTCGGTGGGGTCGACCTCGACGGGGGCATGGCCCGGCCGCGGAATCGTGGTGATGCGAAAGGTGCTGCTGGTCGTGCGGCGCAGTGCGTACTGTTTCTCGATCGGAAGGTTCTTGAAATAGAACAGCAGTCGACCAAGCGGTTCGCTGCGGTGTTGCGCATGCGGATTGCGACGGTGTTCCGCGATGACCTCATCGTTGATCACATGCTTCAGGTATTGCCGCGTCCTGGCGTCGAAATAGGCCCGTACGTCGGCCCCGGCATCGCGGGGGATGATTGGCATGTCGTCCATATCAGCTCTCCAGCAGGTCATGCACGCGGCGCATGAAGATGGCGTGGTAGCCGTCGCCGATGCTGTCGTATTCGCGATCCTCGACGACCCGGGGCGAAACCCCACGTTCGCCGGAGAAGGCGATGATCTTGAACTTGCCCGTCGCGCTATTGCGGTGAAGCGCGTATTTGTCGTCCATCGGTGCACGGCGGAAATACATCAGCAGTCGTTCCAGCGCCGCGCTGTGCTGCCCCAGGGGCTGACGGCGGTGTTCCTCGATGATTTCGGGGCAAATCAGCGTCTTCAGGTAATCGCGCTGCATCTTGTCGAAGCGCAGGAAGTAGAGCACGTCCTTGTCGTCCTGCTCGGTCGCTTCTTCGGGCAGGGCCTCACCGCCCTTTTCCGTGCGCATGGAGCGCCATTCGCCGCGTTTCTTGTCACGCCAGGCATTGAACTGCTTCTTGATTCCGAAGTAGCCGGTGTTGAGGAACAATACGACAGCCAGCATGATGATGCCGATCAGGAACATCCGCGTCGGTCCCCAGCTGATCAGCACCCGATCCAGGAAGGTCACGACCAGTGTGCCGAGGATTGCGCCCTCCGCCTTGCCGATACCGCCGATCGTTACCATCGCAAGACCGAGGAGCACGGTCTCGAAGCTGAAGATCGAGAAGGCCGTGCCGCCATAGAGCGTGGCATAGAAGCCGCCGATGAAGCCGAGCGCTGCCGAGGTGACGACGAAGATCGTGATCCGTGCCGTGCGGTAGTCGACTCCGCAGGTAGCGGCGAATGCCTCGCGCTTTTCAGGCGCCATCCGCAGGATCCGCCCGAGCCGCTTGCCATTGATGAAGCGGAACAGGAACAGGGCCGCGATCAGCAAGCCGAAGGCGCTGTAATAGGATAGCAGTGATTGTGCCGCTGGCGACCACGAGGCGGGCAGGAACGAGTCCGCTCCGTAAAGTCCCCCCGACGCCGAGCCGAATTGTTTCGACGTGGTGAAGAACACCCGGCACAGTTCATTCAGGCCAAGCGTCAGCAGCGCATAGTAGAATCCGTCAAGCCGAAGTGCTGGAATTGCGATCAGCCCACCCATGGCGAGACCCAGGAACCCGCCGAGAATCGGCAGGGTGAACCAGGGGAGGCCGATCTGGATCGAAGCGTAGGTGGTGACGAAAGCCGAGACGCCCACCACGGCATAGGTCGCGAGGCTGAAGATGCTGGCAGTGCCGAGGATCAGCGTCCAGCAGACGTTGACGGCAGCGAAAATGCAGAAGATCGTGCCCGCCGACAGCAGCGTGTTGTACATGGCGCCGGGGAACAGGAACGGCCCCAGGGCAATCAGCAGCAGGCACAGTGCCCAGTAGACTGGTCGCCGGTCGAGGATCTTCTTTTCGGCTGCAAGTGTCTTGCGGTTATAGATGCCCCTGACGTGCAGCAGGTTGCGCCGCGTCGGCCACCAGCGCAGCCGGTCCCAGATTTTCTGGCCGTGGTTTGGCCAGATGATGTAGTGCTTGAGCCGGCCGACCTTGTAGGTCTTTGCCTTGTATTCGGTATTGGCATCCCAAACCTCGCTGCAGTCGGGAGCTGCAATGGTGGGGATATCGGTGGTCTTCGCGCCCCAAGGGGTAAGCGGGTTGTGCCAGTTGATCTGGGTAAGGGATGGTCTGGTCATTGTTCACGAGCCTTGTCCAGCAGTCCCGAGATGCCGCGCGGCCGGATGATCAGGATCAGGATGATGACGAGGAACTGGGTAATGAGGACATATTGTCCGCCGAGATAGCGCGAGGTCGTGGCCTCGGTCAGGCCCAGGAGGACGGCGGCGATCACCGCGCCCTGCACCGAGCCAAGGCCGCCGCACAGCGCGATCGAAACGCCCTTGATCAGTGGCGTCAGTCCACTGAAGGGGGCAATGTAATAGGTCTGCGACAGGAGCACCGCGGCAAGCCCCGCCATCGCTCCCGTCATCGCCATGACATAGATCCCGGTCGAGCGGATGCCGATGCCGACGATCGAGGCCGCGTGCGGGTTCATCATCATCGCCCGGATCTCCAGTCCGCGCCGTGATCCGCGCATCCACATCACGACGAAGCCCAGCATCAGGATCGAGCAGATCACGATGCCGATCTTGTCCGACGTCAGAATGACGCCACCGATATCGACCTGCCAGAAACCGAAGATCTCGGGCAGGGATTTCGCCCGCGGGCCGAACTGCATTAGCAGTGCCTGCGAACCGATAAGCGAGATCGCCAAGGTGCCGATCATCCCGCGCGTGGTGAAATTCGGCTTGTCGTGCAGCGGGATGAAGACCAGGAGGCAGATCAGGATCCCCCCAAGAGCGCCGCCGAGGATTCCCGCTGCCGCAACGACGGGCGACCAATCCGAGACGTTCTGCGCCGTCAGCCATGCACAATAGCCGGCGAAGGAAAAGACGAAGCCATAGCCGAGATTGATCAACCCCAGGCTCGACCAGGTGATCGAGACCGCGACGGCTATCAAACCGTAGATCGAGGCCACTACGATTGCGTTGGTCAGGATGAAGCTCAGTTCCATGTCCGTCCCTTCAGTTAAAGCTAAGTCCGGCCGAAGCCTCGCCCTTGAGTTTTCCCGCATGCATGCCGATGACGCGGTCAACCCGTCCTTCCAGCAGGGCAACGTTCTGCTCTGCGATGAACATGGCGCTGTCCTTGAGATCGAGCGCGAAGAGCGCTTCCATCACGCTCTGTCCGATCTTCGGTGCGAGGCCGAGCGAAGGCTCATCGACAAGGTAAAGCTTCGCATCCGTCATCAGCCCGCGCCCGAGCGAAACCATCCGCCGCTCGCCGCCCGACAACCGGCCGACAGGGGTTTTCATCAGCTTGCGCAGTGGCTCGAACAGGTCGAGCACACGTTCCTTGCGGACCCTGCGGTCGCGCCAGGCGTCATGAGTAAACGCACCGGAATCGAGATGCTCTTCGACCGTCAGGCCGGTGAATATCTCATCCCCCTGCGGCATCAGCGCCAGGCCCCTGCGCACGATCTGGTGGGTGTAACGCCCGGGCCCCTGGCTGCGTATGCGGCCGATCTGGGTGCCGTTGAGCAGGATCGAGCCGCGCTGCCAGCCCGTCAGTCCCGCGATCGCATAGATCAGCGTGGTCTTGCCATGACCGTTCAGTCCGACAATGCCGAGTCTCTCACCAGGCTTGATCACCAGGTCGAGGTCATGAATCACGCGCAGCGGCCCGTAGCCGGCCGACAGGCCGTCTATTCGCAAAACATCTGTCATTTCCATGTTCCTCAGGCGCCTAATGCGCCTCGAAATAGGCGGCGCGAACCGCCGGGCTGTCGATGATATCGGCGAGTTTGCCCTCTGCGATGATCTCACCCGCATCCATCACGATCACCCTGTCCGCGATGGAGTCGAGCAACTCCATCCGGTGCTCGACGATCAGCACCGCCATGTTCATTTCCTTCGATAACATCCGCAGAATCTGGTCGATCTCGTCGATCTCGGCATTGATCAATCCAGCTGCGGGCTCGTCCATCAGCAGCACCTCGGGCCGTCGCATCAGCAGGTTGGCCAGCAACAGCTTGCGCCGCTCAAAGGTCTTGAGCTGACTGTTCGGCCGGTCCTGCGGCGTGCGGAATTGCACGAGATTCGCGCCATACTCCGCATCGAACCGCGTCAGATAGGGTTTATAGGCCTGGCGTGCGGCCTTGAATGTCTCGCCCACGGTCAGGTCTTCACAGACGATCGGGGTTTGATATGTCCGCCCGAGGCCCATCCGCGCACGCTCGAACAGCGGCAACCTGGTAATGTCGCGACCCTTGTAGACCACTTTGCCAGTCTTTGGCTGATAGCGGCCCGAGAGGATTTCGAGCAGGCTGGTCTTGCCTGCCCCATTGGGCCCGATAATACCAAGTACCTCGCCCGCTCCGAGTTTGAACCCGATCCTGCGCAGAACCTCCCGTCCCCCCAGGTCGAGCGAGAGATTCTCGGCGCAGAAGATCGGAGCAGCTTTCGCTCCGGTCATGCTCGGCTCCACCACGGTGCGGGTTTCAGGGTGGATTCGGCGATCTCGTTTGGCCAGATGATCTTGTGGCCGCCATCCTGCACCTGCACGAAGAGCTGTGCCATGCCCTGCTCGAGTTCGGTCGCCTGATTGCCGAAGCCGTTGTCAGGATAATGCAATGCCTCCTGCAGATCGTTCCGCATGTTCATCATGCCGCAAACGCCGCGATAGGGATTGTTGCGAATCCAGTCCACATTGGCGGCGAAATCCTCCGGTGCGCCTGTCGCCTCCCAGGCGAGCTTCAGATACTGGACGATGTCGTAACCGTTACCGGTATAGACGAGCCCCATATTGCCCTCGAATTCGGGGAAGCGATCCAGATAGGCTTTCCGGTATTCCTGTCCGCGTGCATCACCATAAAGGCCGACCGTCGTCGACCAGCAGAACCCTTCCGTCGCGCGGCCGCCCAGTTCCAGGAATTCCGGTTGCGATGGTCCGTATTGCAGATAGACCAGTGAATCGGGCACCGGGTTGGCGCGGAACTGCTTGCAGAAAGCCGCATATTCGGCTGCCACCCAGTGGTCGATCATGATTGCGCCGGCATCGACATCTTTCAGCCGCTGGATCACCGGTGTCCAATCATTCACCGGATACTGGATATCGGTCACCTCGGTGAGTTCGAAATCGTATCTTGGCATCGCCTCGCGCAGCGCGCGCAAGATGGTCTGGCAGTAGCCAACCTGCTCCGCCACAACGTGGACCTTGCGGTTCTTGGGCTTCCAGGCGCCAGATTCTTCCATCCTTTTCAGCCACAGAGGATAGGTCCAGCCATAGTTGACTTCGGCCGGGCAGGTTTGCAGCACATGGCTGTATTTCACCGGATCGGCGCGATAGGCTTCTGTCGGCAGCCGCTGCGCATTGCCGTTCACATAAGGGCATTTGTACTTTGCGGATTCGTCCAGCGCCGGGATCGGTGCAAACAGGAACGAATTGGAAATCGCCATCACCTTCTTGTCGATACAGGCGGCGATTGCCTGGCGTGCGCTTTCGGGTGACAGCTTGTCGACATCCGGCACGAACAGTTCAATCTCGCGGCCCAGAATTCCGCCTGCAGCGTTGATCTGCTCGACTGCAAAGGTGGTGCCGTTAAGGTGATCGCTGTCATCCGCCACGCCGTAGGGCGTCGAGAGCGAGGACGGCACACCGATGAGGATCTTGTCGGCGCGCCCTTGCGAAATCGCCGGTGCGGCAAGCGTCATCGCTGCTCCGGCGACACCGATCTGGAGGGTGGTGCGCCGGGTATAGCGTCGCGGCCGGCGCAGGCCAGGAGCCTTGTCCTTGATCATGATCGTTTCCCATGTTGGAGCCGCATTCGCAGGCAAAGTCTAGATGTAACGATAGCGAATCGGCCAATATATTATTCTTTTGTATAGATATTTATGATCGACCTAAGTAATATCTGTCAACGATAAAATAAAAGTAATTATAAGTTATCGTCTAGCATGCTTTAGGAGCGTCTAGATGTAGTGAGGGGCGAGAGATTTGGAGAAGAAGCGGGGAAGAGATAATATCTTAAGCCGTAGAGACGGCTACGACATCCATGCAGGCAGAGGCTGGCATGGATGTAGACGTTGTCATCTCTGGCCGGTCAGACTAGATAAGTTGGCAGAGGATGCTCCGGCGACTTGGCCGGGAGCGAATGAACTGTTCGAGGGATCATGAGCTCTGCCCTGTCCATGGAGGTGGAAACCTCCGGAATCGGAACGCCGGTTTCGATCTTAATCGCCGATGATCACTGGGTCGTGCGAGAGTCGCTCAAACATGTTGCGCGAACCCTGCGTAACTGGAACGAGATCGAGGAAGCATCGAGTTTCGATGAGGCGCTGGCAGTGCTGGAGCGCAATCCGACGATCGGGCTTGTGGTGATCGACCTGATGATGCCGGGGGCAGCGGCCTTTCCCGGATTGCAAGAACTCCGCAGCCGTTTTCCGGCGATCCCGGTGGTGGTGATTTCGGTCTACGAGGATCCGGAGCACGTGCTGGAGGCGATCCGGCACGGGGTGGTGGGTTATATCCCCAAATCGGCGGGCGCAGCCCAGATCAAGCAGGCACTCAGCCGGGTGATCGCGGGGGAGGTCAGCTTTCCACGCGACATTCTCGCCCGTGCGCATGTAACTCCCGAGGCGGAGCGCCCCGATACCCGGCAGCCGGCTCGGGTCGAACCCCAGGCGGATCTGAGGCTCCTGACCCGCCGAGAAACAGAAGTTCTGGCGGCGCTCGGCCGGGGCGAGGCGTTGCAAGACATCGCCGATATGCTCGATATCAGCCGGCAGACGGTCCGTGTGCATCTGGGCAACGCGATGAAGAAACTGGCCACGCCTACGCGCGAGGCAGTGATCCGGCTGGCGGTCGAAAATTCCACACAGCTGCAACAGGCGCTCGCAGTCAAATGACGTCGTGCACGCCGCAACATAAGGGCGGCGGAGCGGATGATCGTGCGACTCTGGACGCGATCGGCTGTGCGGTGGCGGTCTGGGATGCGCAGGCCCGTCTTCTTCATGGCAATCCGGCATTTCAGTGCCGATTTGGCAGAGTGACGGAACACGTTGCGCAGCCGCTCACGCAGGTGGATTTCATTTCCGCACTCGCAACGTCCGGTCTGCTGGTGCAACTGCCGCAAAGCGGCCTGCTTGATCTGGAAGGATGCGCGCTCGTCTTCACTGATGGGCAGGTGCTTCAGGCCGAGAGCTGGCCCATGCCGGGCGGGGGACGGGTCAGCCTGTTTTCGGACATCACCGAGGCCTGGCGCGCGCAGCGCGGCCTGGAGCGCGCCCGCGACAAGGCCACCCATGCCGACCAGAGCAAATCGCGATTCCTGCGGGCGGCCAATCACGATCTGCGCCAGCCGCTCGCCTCGCTGAAGATCCTGATCTATTCCTGTATGGAGGCCGAAACCGAGCAAGAGCGTCAGGAGACGCTGCACGCGATGGATGTTTCCGTCTCGATCATAGAGGATTTGCTCGGCGCCCTCCTGAACATCGGTCAACTCGACGCCGGCAAGGTCGAGCCCCGCGTCCAGACCTTCCAGCTTTCGACCGTGTTCGAACGATTGCGCATCCAGTTTGGACAGGCGGCGCGAGACAAGGGGCTCGACCTGCGTATCGCGCAGTCACGGGCCGCCATCCGGACCGACCGCGCCCTGCTGGAACGGATCCTTTCGAACTTTGTCGGTAATGCCATCCGTTACACCGAGTTTGGCCGTGTTCTGATCGGCTGCCGCCGACATGGCCGGAGCCTGCGGATCGAGGTGCATGACACCGGCATCGGCATCGAACCGGAGCATCAGGAAAAGGTGTTTGAGGAATTCTTCCGTGTTGCAGAACAACAACCGGCGCGCCACAGTCTTGGCCTCGGGTTGAACATCTCGCGCCGGCTGGCCGAAGTGCTGGGCCACCGGGTCTCGTTGCGGTCGGCGCCAGGCAGGGGATCGACCTTCGCGATAGAAGTCCCGCTCGGCGATGTCTGGCATTCGTCAATGGGCGAGGTCGAGATCAACGAGCGCCTCGGAGGTGAATTCGCAGGGTTGCGCTGTCTCGTGCTGGAGGATGATCGCATGTTGCGCGACGCGGTGATCGCGCTGCTGCAACGTTGGGGGATCGAGGTGCAGATCCTCGAACGGTTCGACGATGTTCCGGCTGCGCTCGCTGCCCTTCCCCAGCCGCCGGACATCATCATCACCGATTTCCGCCTGCGCAGCGGGGTACGCGGCACCGACATCGTGCACCAGATCAACGACACGCTGGAACTGCCCTGTCCCGCGATCGTGATCACCGCCGATACCGGACCGGAGCTGATCGCCTCGATCCGCGCACAGGGGTTTCCGGTGCTAATCAAGCCCGTCAGTCCACCAAGCCTGCGCGTGATCATGCACAACATCCTGTTTGAGCCGGAACTGGTGCCGGAATTGTCATGATGGACGAACGGCCGATACCTATCGGCGCGATCGTGCCGCTAACCGGCTCTGCGGCCTCGGACGGGCGCGAGTTCCGCAATGGTGTCCTGCTCGCCTGCGAGGAGATCAACGAACGCGGCGGTATCCTCGGGCAGCGGCTCGAACCGATATTCCTGGACACGGGACTCCAGACCGCGCACGAGACGATCCGTGCCACCCGCTACCTGATCTCGCAAGGCGTGCATGCGATCTTTGCCGGCTACAACATCGGCCCGCAGAATTCGGAATACGAACCGATCGCCGATGCCGGTATCATCTATATTCACTGCAACACGCTGCTCCAGCACCATGACACGGTAATGAGCGATCCCGCACGTTACTTTGGCTGCTTCATGGCCGATCCCGCGGAATACTGGTACGGACAGGGCTTCATCAAGTTCCTGTCCTGGCTACGCGACAGCGGTCAGTGGCAGCCGCCAAGCGACCGCATCGCGATCGTTTCAGGGCCCAAGCCTTACAGCATCGTCATCGCCAATGCGATGCATCAGGCAGCACATCAATTCGGCTGGCGTCCCGTTTTCCCGCCTCGGATCCTTCGCCGCCTGCCAACCGACTGGAGACCATTGCTGGAGGAAATCCGCTCGACCGACCCTTCGGTGCTCGCCCTGACGCATTTCCATGCGGGCGATCTTGCGCGATTCCACCTGCAATTCTCTGAGGATCCGCTGCCCGTTCTGCTTTATCTGCAGTATGGTGCATTGCACCGCAGCTTTTCCGAGATGGTCGGCGAAAAGGGCCGCGGTGTGATCGTCGGAACCGTCATCGGTTTGCCGCGGGACGACATCGGCTGGGCATTTTTCCGTCGGTACAAAGCACGGTTCGGAGCAGCGTCGACCCCCGAGGTCGGTTGTCAGACCTATAACGCCGTACAACATTATGCTATCGCCGCAGCAGTCGCCGGAGGTACGGCCGGGCCGGGCGGTACGGAACAGAATCGCAAGATCGCACACCTTCTGTGTGACATACCTTATCGCAGCGTCTCGGGGACAATTCGCTATCATCCGCAATGGCAGGCAGCAGTACCCTATCCGGACGCGACGCTAGATGCGTCGCTCGGCCTGCCGCATCTGTTCTATCAGTTGCGAGGCCCTGAAGACCCTGCGGCGCTGGTCGCTCCGGACTTGTATCGGGATTCGTCTTTCGAACTGCCGCCATGGTTCGCGCGGAACTAGCAGGCGCCGGGCCGGAAACGCGCCTGGCATTGCACGAACTCGGAATGGACCCGCCATCGGCGACTGATCGCCGCGCCTGAGAGGCCGTTCCTGATACCAAGAGCAAGACTCCCTGTGATAGAGCATTGCACATCGCGCCGGCGGGGGTACCTTGGCGCCGGTTTCGCCGGGAGAGCATGAATGCGGTTACTGGTTCGGCTGATCGGGGCGCTGCTGGTGGCGGTGCTTCTGCTCGGGGCGGGGCTTGTTGCCTTGCCGTTCGTTCTGCCGGGCGAGAAGGTGGCGCGGATCGCGGTCGATCAGATCCGCGCGCGCACCGGGCGCGAACTGTCGATCGCGGGCGATGTCTCCTTCACCTACTGGCCGGTTCTCGGCGTCACCACGGGGCCGGTGCGTTTTGCCAATGCCGACTGGGCCGGGGCCGAGCCGATGCTGAGCGCCGATGCGCTGACGCTTGGCCTGTCGGCTCCCGACCTGCTGCGCGGTGTGGTTCGCATCACCGAGATCACGGCCGCGCGGCCGGTGCTCAACCTCGCGACGCGCGAGGACGGGCGCGGCAACTGGGAATTCGGCGCGGAGCGATCCGCGGGCGCGGCTGAAACGACGCCTTCCGCATCCGGGGGCGGCGGGGCGGTCGCGTTTCCGGTGCTGGAAAAGCTGAACCTTGCCGATGCGCGCATCACCTGGGCGCCGGCGGACGGGGAGCGGGTCGTTCTCGACGGCACGGATCTGGCGCTCGACTGGCCGGACCAGAGCGGCCCGGCGCAGATTCGGGCGGTGCTCTATCCGCATGGCACCATGGTTTCGCTGAAGGCACAGATCGAGCGGCTCGACCGTTTTCTGACCGGCGAGGAAACGCCGCTCGCGCTGCAGGCCGAGACTGCCGACGGCACGATCGGTTTCGACGGGCGGGCCCGGATGTCGGGTGCGGCGGCGGGGCATCTGAGCATCGACGCCAGGGATACCGCGCGCCTGCTCGCCGCGCTTGCCGGAGAGGGGGGCGAACTGCCCCGGATGCTCGGGGACAGCGCCCGGATCGCTGCCGATGTCAGCTATCACCCCGAGGGGCGGATCGGGCTGAAACAGATCGTGGCCGATCTGGGCGGCACCTCACTTTCCGGGTCGCTTGACGTGGTGCTGGGCGCGCGACCGCGCATCAAGGGTCAGATTGCGACCGGAGTGCTTGACCTGCGCGGGCTGGGCACTGGCGGCGATGAGGGCGCCGATACCGGGCAGAAGGACAAGTCCGGGGGCTGGTCGCAGGACAGGATCGACGCGGGGGCGCTTTCGCTTGTGGATGCCGATCTCGACTTCAGTACCGAGGGGGTTCGCACCGACACGACCGATATCGGGCGGCTGCGGGGGCGGCTTGCGCTCGAGAACGCGCGCGCGGTGCTGGATATCGCCGAGGCGCAGGTGTTCGACGGGATCGTGACGGGGCAGCTTGTTGCCAACAATCGCAGCGGATTTTCCCTGCGCGCCGATGTCGCCGCCTCGCGGATCGACATGCAGAAGGCGCTTCGGGATCTGGCCGGGGTCAAGCGGCTTTCCGGGCGCGGCGAGGCGCGGATCGAGGTTCTGGCGAGCGGCAGCAGCGAGGCCGCGCTCATGAATTCGCTTTCGGGATCAGGCAGCATCGCCATGGCCGAGGGGGTGATTTCGGGGTTCGACCTCGACCGGCTGACCCGCGGCGGCGATCCGGGCAGCGGAACCACCGTGTTCGATTCGCTGAACGCAAGCTTCACCATCCGCGACGGGGATCTGTTCAACGACGATCTGGAACTGAACCTGCCGAATTACCGCACCGAGGGCGAAGGGCGCATCGGGATCGGCGCGCGCGACCTTGATTATGTCATCACCCCGATCGCGCTGCGGGCCAACGCGGGCGAGGGGCTGCGCATCCCGATCCGGTTCAAGGGGTCCTGGGACGATCCGAAGATCCGCCCCGATGTGAAGGCGGTGATCGAGCAGGGCACCGGGATGAGCCGCGAGGAGCTTGAAACCAGGGCAAAGGACAAGCTGCGCGAAAAGCTGGAAAAGGAGTTGCGGATGCAGCCGGATGACAACCGCGACCCGGTCGATGCCTTGAAAGACCGGCTCGAGGACGAGGCGAGGAAGGGGCTGCTCAAGCTGTTCGGCGACCGGTAGAATTGGGCGGCCCGGCCGTGCTCAGATGGTCTGGTCGTAATCCCCGACCAATGGTTCGGTGCGGATGATCGCGTCGAGATCGGCAAAGATCGCGCGCATCTCGTGCTCGCTTTCGGGGCTTTCGCAGACCACCACCAGATTGGGCGTGTTGGATGATGCGCGCACCAGCCCCCAGCCGCCGTTCTCGAGCATGACCCGCGCCCCGTTCACGGTGATGACCTGGTCGATCCGGCGCCCGGCCAGCGTGCCGCCGCTGTCGGCCAGCGCGGTCAGCCGGTCCACCAGCCGCCCGAGCACCGCGTATTTCTCGGTGTCCGGGCAATATGGCGACATGGTGGGGGTGGACCAGGTGCGCGGCAGCGCACGGCGCAGATCGGACATGGATTTGCCGGGGTTGCGGTCCATCAGCTTGCAGATCTCGACCGCGACGCGCAGCCCGCAGTCATAGCCGCGCCCCAGCGGCTCGGCAAAGAAGTAATGCCCCGATTTCTCGAACCCCGCCAGCGCGCCGATCTCCCTGACCCGCCGTTTCATGTGGGAATGGCCGGTTTTCCAGTAATCAGTTTGGGCGCCATGGGCCTGAAGTTCGGGGTCGCTGGCGAAAAGCCCGGTCGATTTCACATCGGCGACGAAGGTCGCATTCGGGTGCAGCCGGATCAGGTCGCGGGCAAGGATCACGCCCATCTTGTCGGCAAAGATTTCCTCGCCCTCGTCATCGACCACGCCGCAGCGGTCGCCGTCACCGTCGAAGCCGAGCGCGAAATCCGCGCCTGAATCGTGCACCGATTGCGCCATGTCGCGCAGCATTTCGAGCGCCTCGGGGTTCGGGTTGTAATGGGGGAACGTGTAATCGGGGCGGTTATGGCTTGGCACGACCTCGACGCCGATCCGCTCCAGCAGCTCTGGGGCAAAGGCGCCCGCCGTGCCGTTGCCGGTGGCGCAGACCACGCGCAGCCGCCGGCTCATGCGGAAGTCGCCGGCCAGATCGTCAAGATAGGCCTCGCGCAGGCCGTCGGTGAAGTTCCAGCCGCCGCCATCGCGCGGCTGTCCCTCGCCGCCCAGCACGATGCCGCGCAATTCCGCCATGTCCTCGGGGCCGTGGGTCAGGGGACGGTCGAACCCCATCTTGACCCCGGTCCAGCCGTTCGGGTTGTGGCTTGCCGTGACCATGGCGACCGCCGGCACATCAAGGTGGAACTGCGCGAAATAGGCCATGGGGCTCAGCGCCGGGCCGATGTCGCGCACCTGCACCCCGGCCTGCACCAGCCCGAGAACCAGCGCCTGCTTGATCGCCAGCGAATAGTCGCGATAATCGTTTCCGACGGCGATTTCCGGGCGGATGCCCCGGCGGTGCATCTGCGTACCGAGCCCGAGCCCGAGCGCCGTCACGCCGGGCAGGTTGATTTCATCGGGGTATTTCCAGCGCGCATCATATTCGCGGAACCCGGTCGGCGCGATCATCGGATCGCGCAGAAAGCTCCAGGTGTTGGGCATGACGGTGGCGGCGGGTTTCTGCATGGAGTGACCTGACGGGATTCAGAACGGGATCGGCTCGGCCTTGGCGAGCTGGTCGAATTTCATCAGGGTGCGGATCAGCCCCGGCATCCGGTCGAGATGAATCATGTTCGGCCCGTCCGAGGGCGCATTGTCGGGATCCTCATGCGTTTCCATGAACACCGCCGCCACGCCCACCGCCACGGCGGCGCGGGCCATGACCGGGGCGAATTCCCGCTGCCCGCCGGTCGATCCGCCAAGCGCCGCCGGCTGCTGCACCGAATGGGTGGCGTCCATCACCACCGGATAGCCGGTCTGCGCCATCTGCGGCAGGGCGCGCATGTCGGCGACAAGGGCGTTATAGCCGAACGTCGTGCCGCGTTCGGTCAGCAGGATGCGGCGGTTGCCGGCGCTTTCGATCTTGGCGACCACATTCGCCATGTCCCAGGGCGCGAGGAACTGGCCCTTCTTGACGTTGATCGCGGCGCCGGTTTCGGCGGCGGCAAGGATCAGGTCGGTCTGACGGCAGAGCAGCGCCGGGATCTGCAGCACGTCGCAGACCGCCGCCACGGGCGCGCATTGGGCGATGTCATGCACATCGGTCAGCACCGGCACGCCGACGGCGCGCTTCACCTCGGCCAGCATCTCGAGCCCCGCCTCCATCCCCGGACCGCGCCGGCCGCTGAGCGAGGTGCGGTTCGCCTTGTCGAAACTGGCCTTGAAGATGAACTGCGCCCCGGCCGCCGCGCAGGCATCCCGGAGCCGTTCGGCGATCATCCGGGCATGGGCGGCGCTTTCCAGCTGGCAGGGGCCGGCGATGATGGTCAGGGGCTGGTCGTTGCCGATGCGCAGCCCGTCGAGTTCGACTTGAATCAAGAGGTCACCTGTTCGCGCAGGATGGAAGCGGTCAGCGAGATCATCAGATAAATCCCGGCAAAAATGAGAAATGCCAGTATAGTACCTTCGAACTTGCGCGGATAGGTCGGATCTTCGCTTGGCACCGGACGCACCGAGGTGGTCAGATAGCGCACCTGCCGGTTGGCTTCCATCCGGGTCTGTTCGACCTGCTGCAGCGCCGATTGCAGCACCATGTCGCGGGCGGCAAGATCGGCCTGCGCCATCTGCAGCCGCACCGTGAGCTGCGCGAGGGAGTTTTCGCCCTTGCTCGCGTCCACCATCCGCGCGTTCAACTGTTCGAGCGTCTCGCGCAGGCGGCGCACGTCGCCCTGCGCGCCGGCGAGCCGGGCCTCGTTCGGACGTGGATTGTCAAGCAGCGAGGCCACCTGAAGTTCGCGTTCGCGCAGCATGGTCTCGACCTCGTTGATCTGGGCGCGCAGCCCGGTGATCACCCCCTCGGGGTCGAGGATCGAGCCCTCCATCTGCAACCGGACCAGTTCTTCCTGCGCGGTGCGCCGCTCGGCCTGTGCCTGTTCGAAGCTGTCCAGCGCATCCTGCATCTGGTCGCCCCGCTTCTGCTGGCTCATGGCGTTCACGCGTTCCTCGGCATAGGAAATCAGCCGCTCCGAGAAATCCGTGCTGGCGGCAGGGTCGGCGGCGGTGACCTCCATGCGGATCACGCCCTCGGTGGGGTCGAAGCCGATCTTCACGTAGCGGGAATACAGCCGGTAGGCCTCTTCGTTCGAGGCGCCCGCACCAAGCCGCTGCACCGGATCGACCTGTTCCTGCGCAAAATGCGCCTTGAACCCCGCATCGCGGTCGAGCCGCAGCATCGCATCCTTGGATTGCAGGTAGGATTGCACCGCGATCGAATCGGCGCTGGTCGCGAATTGCGTGCCGCGCAGCAGCCCGCCGATGCCTTCGCCGCCGGCATTGTCCGCCTGAAGGATCAGGAATTCGGATTTCGTCGCATACATCGGGGTCGCGAAAACATGGAAATAAAGCCCGACAAGAAAGGTCGGCAGGGCGACGAAGACCCCGAGCCGGGCGGCGAGCGCGCGCAGGCGCCGCTGGCGCCGGCGGGCGATGTCGCGCTGGATTTCCGAGATTTCGCGGATCCGGGCCGCAGGCGAGCCATCCCCGGCGGACGGTTCGGGGCCGCGCTCCCGCCGGGCGAGCGCCCCGGCATCATGGCCCCCGCTGCGGACCGGAAGGCCGGCCCCCGACGGCCTGTCGTCGTGACCATCGCCGCCGCGCCCCGGCGCGATCAGTTCCAGCATGTTCGACTGGGCGAAGGGGTCGATGCCCTGACGGCGCAGAAGCCGCACCGCATCCAGGTCCGAGGCCGCCGTGATCCCGTGCCGCTCGGCCACCCGCCGCGCCATGCGCAATTGCCGGGTGGTCAGCCCCTCGTTGCGCAGCGCCTCGATCTCGGCCAGGACGGCGGCGGCGCTTTCGGCGGCTTCCGACGGGGTGGCCGTGTCCGCGCCGGTGCCGCTGCGCCGGATGCGGAATTTTCTAACCCTGGGTTTCATAGTCATAAAGCCGTTTCGCCTCTTCCAGAGTGTCGAACATGTGCAACTGCCCATCCATCAGCACGGCGGCGGAGCGGGCGTATTTCTTCAGTATCTCGGCCTGGTGCGAGACGATCACGATGGTGGTGGTGCGCAGCCGTTCCGCGAGGATGGCGGATGCCTTGCGGTTGAATTCGGCGTCGGTGGTGCCCGGCATGCCCTCGTCGATCAAGTAGATGTCGAAATCGAGCGCAAGCATCAGCGCAAAGGAAAACCGCGCCCGCATCCCCGAGGAATAAGTGCCCACCGGCTGATCGAAATATTCGTCGAGGTTGCAGAGCCAGCGGCAGTAGGCTTCGACATAATCGGGGTCGAGCCCGTAAAGCCGCGCGATATAGCGGCTGTTTTCCACCGCCGAGATGCGGGTCACCACCCCGCCGCGGAAGCCGAGCGGAAACGACACGTTGCAGCTACGCCGGATTTCGCCCTCGTCAGGCTTTTCGAGTCCGGCCATCATGTTGATGAGGGTGGTCTTGCCGGTCCCGTTCGGCGCGAGGATGCCCAGCGAATTGCCGAGTTCGACGCGGAACGACACGCGGTCAAGGATCACCTTGTGGCGCGTTCCGGTCCAGAACGATTTGCTGACGTTTTCAAACTCTATCATCGCGCGACGGGCGGAAACTCGTAAAACCATGCCAGCACTGGTGGCCCGCCCCTTTAACAGCAGGGGGCGCAGTTTTCATAGCCGAGTTTCGCTGCAGATGGAAAGCCGCGCGGATGCGTTGCCGCCGGGTGGCGAAAGTGCCCGCCTTCCACCCGCGACATGCGGGCGCGGCACTGGTGCGACACTGGCGCGGGACGCGGTGGCGACCTAGATAGGGCGCATGTTCCAGCCCCCGAAACCGCCGCTTGTCGAACGCATCCGCGCCTGTCGCATCTGTGCCGAACGCTTTGCCGCCACCGCCACGCATCACGCGCCCCGCCCGGTGGTCTGGTTTCGCCCCGGCGCGCGCGTCCTGATCGCCGGGCAGGCGCCCGGCATCCGCGTGCACGACACGGGCAAGCCGTTCAACGACCGCTCGGGCGTGCGGCTGCGCGAATGGCTGGGCATGACCGATGCCGAGTTCTATGACATCGACCGGGTGGCCATCGTGCCCATGGCCTTCTGCTTTCCGGGCTACAACGACAAGAGCTCGGACCTGCCGCCGCCGCCGGTCTGTGCCGGGACATGGCACCGCGACGTGATGGCCGAACTCACCGATCTGCGGCTGATCGTGGCGATCGGCAGCTATGCCCAGCGCTGGCATCTTGACGCCAGGGGGTCGTTGACCGAAACCGTGTCGAACTGGCGCGACCACGCGCCGCGCATCTTTCCGCTGCCGCACCCTTCATGGCGCAATACCGCCTGGCTGAAGAAGAACCCCTGGTTCGAGACCGACCTTCTGCCGGTGCTGCGCTCCCGTGTCCGCGAGGTTCTGGATGAACGAGACCACCGCGCTTGACCGCGCCCATGCGGCGATGGAGGCAAGCCCCGACGACGATGCGGCGCGGCTGCGCTTTTTCGCGCGGCTCTGCGACAACGAACTGTTCCTGATGCTGGCCGCCGAACCGGCCGGGGATTCGGTGTCACCCGAGATCTTCGATCTCGCGGCCGGGCGTTTCGTGCTGGTTTTCGACCGCGAGGAAAGATTGTCGCGGTTTGCCGGCCGCGCCGTGCCCTATGCGGCAATGTCGGGGCGCGTGCTGGTCGGGATGCTCTCGGGGCGGGATCTCGGGATGGCGGTCAACCTGGAGGTCGCGCCCTCGTCGATCCTGCTCGGTCCCGAGGCGGTGACCTGGCTGGAAACCATCCTTGCGCAGGGGCCGGCCCGGGTCGAGGCGCAGATCGCGGCCGTGTCGCCGCCCGCGGGCCTGCCCGAGGCGCTGCTGCATGCGCTCGATGCCAAGCTTGCGCTCATGGCGGGGCGGGCGCGGCGGGCCTATCTGGTCGGCACCACCGACGAGGCCGGGCGGCGCGGCCATATGCTGGCCATCATTGATGCGCAGAAGGGGGCCGAGACCGCGCTTGCGCAGGCGCTGAACGAGGCGCTGGTCTTTTCCGGGCTGAAGGCGGGGGCGCTCGACGTCGCATTCCTTGCGGGTGGCGATCCGCTGGTCGAGCGGCTGGCCGCGCAGGGCTTGCGGATCGACCTGCCCGAGCCGCCGCAGGACGGTCACGACAAATCCCCGGCCGCACCGGGGCGCGATCCCGCGCGCCCGCCGATCCTGCGCTGAGGGCCTAAAAGCGGAAGGGGCGATCAGGACCGTTTGCGCCGCGCCACATTGCCCCCGTGCTGCCCCGGCCGCCCGGCGGTCGAGCGCCCGCGCCCGCGCGTGGCTTCCTCGCCGGCCTGGGCGACCGCCTGCTGGCGCGCAAGCGGGTCGTCCGCCACCGCGAGATCCACCGCCTCGAGCCGCCTGATCTCGTCACGCAGCCGCGCGGCCTCTTCGAATTCGAGGTTCTCGGCCGCCTTCAGCATCTCGGTCCGCATCCCGTCCAGCACCGCGGCCAGATTCGCCCCGGCCATGGGTTTGTCGATCTTCGCGGTAACGCGGTTCATGTCCACGTCGCCCCGATAGAGCCCCTGCATGATGTCATCGACATTCTTGCGGATGGTTTCGGGCGTGATGCCGTGCTCGTCGTTATAGGCGATCTGCTTCTGGCGGCGCCGCTCGGTCTCGGCCAGCGCGCGTTCCATGCTGCCGGTGGTGCGGTCGCCATACATGATGACGCGCCCCTCGGCGTTCCTTGCCGCGCGGCCGATGGTCTGGATCAGCGAGGTTTCCGAGCGCAGGAAGCCTTCCTTGTCGGCGTCCAGGATCGCCACGAGCCCGCATTCCGGGATGTCGAGCCCCTCGCGCAGCAGGTTGATGCCGATCAGCACGTCGAAGGCCCCGAGCCGCAGATCGCGCAGGATCTCGATGCGTTCCAGCGTGTCGATGTCGCTGTGCATGTAGCGCACGCGGATGCCCTGTTCGTGCAGGTATTCGGTCAGATCCTCGGCCATGCGCTTGGTCAGGGTGGTCACGAGCGTGCGATAGCCCCCGGCGCTGACCCGGCGGATTTCATCCAGCAGGTCATCGACCTGCGTCGTCACCGGGCGCACCTCGACCTGCGGATCCAGAAGCCCGGTCGGGCGGATCACCTGTTCGGTAAAGACGCCGCCGGTCTGGTCGAGCTCCCACTTGCCGGGGGTGGCCGAGACGAACACCGATTGCGGCCGCATGGCGTCCCATTCCTCGAACTTGAGCGGGCGGTTGTCCATACAGGAGGGCAGGCGGAAGCCGTGTTCCGACAGGGTGAACTTGCGCTTGTAGTCGCCGCGATACATGCCGCCGATCTGGGGCACGCTGACGTGGCTTTCGTCGGCAAAGACGATGGCGTTGTCGGGGATGAACTCGAACAGGGTGGGCGGCGGTTCGCCCGGTGCGCGCCCGGTCAGATAGCGGGAATAGTTCTCGATCCCGTTGCAGACGCCGGTTGCCTCGAGCATCTCGAGATCGAAATTCGTGCGCTGTTCCAGCCGCTGCGCCTCGAGCAGCTTGCCCTCGTCGCTGAACTGCCGCAGGCGCTGTTTCAGTTCCTCGCGGATGCTTTTGATCGCCTGCCGCATGGTGGGCTTGGGCGTGACATAGTGCGAATTGGCATAGACGCGGATCTGCTCGAACCGGTCGGTGCGCTCGCCGGTCAGGGGGTCGAATTCGGTGATGCTTTCCAGTTCCTCGCCGAAGAACGAAAGCCGCCAGGCGCGGTCCTCGAGGTGGGCGGGAAAGATTTCCAGGCTGTCGCCGCGCACACGGAAGGTGCCGCGCTGGAATGCCTGATCGTTGCGCTTGTATTGCTGCGCGACCAGATTCGCGATCACCTGCCGCTGGTCATAGGATTCGCCCACCACCAGATCCTGCGTCATGGCGCCGTAGGTTTCCACGCTGCCGATGCCGTAGATGCAGGAGACCGAGGCGACGATGATCACGTCGTCGCGCTCCAGCAGCGCCCGCGTGGCCGAGTGGCGCATGCGGTCGATCTGGTCGTTGATCTCGGATTCCTTCTCGATATAGGTGTCCGAGCGCGGCACATAGGCTTCGGGCTGGTAATAATCGTAGAAGCTCACGAAATATTCGACCGCGTTGTCGGGAAAGAAGTTGCGGAATTCACCGTAAAGCTGCGCTGCGAGCGTCTTGTTCGGGGCAAGGATGATCGCCGGGCGCTGGGTTTCCTCGATGATTCGCGCCATGGTAAAGGTCTTGCCGGTGCCGGTCGCACCAAGCAGCACCTGGTTGCGCTCGCCCGTGTCGATGCCCTGTGTCAGTTCGGCAATGGCGGCCGGCTGGTCGCCGGCGGCGCTGAATTCGCTGCGCATGACCAGCCGCCTGCCGCCTTCGAGCTTGGGCTTGACCCGGGGCGTGTCGGGGATTTCCTCGCTCATGGTGGCGGTATCGGAATGGACATAGGGCATCGACGGGCTCCACTGCTGCTGGATCGCAGGTGATCACTTGTCGCCGCCAGTCAAGGCCCCGGCGCGCGGAAACGCAAGGTCAGGGGCTGCTGCAAAAACGTCCCGGCCCATTTCGCGCCTTGTTCCCTGCGGCGAAATTTCCGATATATCGGACAGGTCACGAGACTTGCCTAGGATATGGAGCGTTGAACATGCGTGCCCGGATCTACAGACCCGCCAAGACCGCCATGTCGTCTGGCATGGCCAAGACCCGTGACTGGGTGCTGGAATTCGCGCCCAATGATGCGCGCCGCATCGACCCGCTGATGGGCTGGACCTCGTCGGACGATACCCAGAGCCAGGTGCGGCTGCGCTTTCCGACCCGCGAGGCGGCCGAGGAATACGCCGCCGCCAAGGGGATCGACGCGCAGGTTCTGGAGCCGAAAAAGCGCGGCTTCGTCGTCCGCCCGGCCGGCTATGGCGAGAATTTCGCAAGCAACCGGCGCGGCAGCACCTGGACCCACTGAATCGGCAATTCACTGAATCGGCGGCGGTTTCCGCGCGCCCGGTTCCCTGCGGCTGATCGGTGGCGGGCCCTGTCCGCATGCGGCACCGTGCCCGGAGGCCGGGCCGCCCGCGCGTGCCGAATCAGTCGAAGGTGCCGACCACCCGCCCGAGCAGCATGAAGGCCCGTGCGGTCCGCGTATCGCTCAGCGCCGAAATGTCCGCATCATCCGCTTCCTGTTCGAAGGCGGCAAAGCTGCGGTCGAAAAGACGCAGGAAATGATGCACCGCGTCGCGGAAGATCGCGTCCTGTTTCATGCGCTCGGCGATTTCGGCCAGGCTCTCGCGGTCGCGGATGCCGCCCATCGGCGCAATGGCACGCCCGCGTATCCCTTGCGCGAACTGGCGCCAGACCTCGGGGCGCGCGCGGTCGGGGGCCAGGTCGTCCATGTAGATCCCGCTCTGGCTCAGCAGGGTCAGGACATCCTGGCTGGCCTGGATCATCTGCGCCGAGGCGCGGTCGCGCATCGCCCGGCGCAGCACGGCGAACCCTTCGGCATCATCGGCCGTATCGGGGAAATTGAGCGCCCGGATGAATTCGGCCCGGGCCAGCGGCGGGCCGGATGTGCCCTGACCGGCGCTGAGCGGAAGCGCCTCCTGATCGGTGTTGCGCGGCGGCGCTGACTGCGCTGCGGACGGGGCGCGTCTGCTGCTGGAAAAGCTGGCCGGCCGGGCGGCCGGGGCCGGATGGGCAGGAGCAGCGGCGGTGGAGCGCGGCGCGGACCTCTGCTGCGCCGGGCTGGCCGCGCGCTGCCGCTCGATCATCTCGGCAAGCCGGGCGTTGTCGTCGCGCAACCCGCGGATGTCGTGGCGCAACGCCGCGCCGAGCAGGATCACCGCCACCGGCACGAACAGCCCGACCACCCCGGAAAGAAAGCGCAGCCCGTCGAATCCGCGCTCCGCGCCCTCACCGGAAGGGGCGAACAGCAGGAACAGCCCGGCCACCAACAGCCAGAGCAGCCCGAGCCCGAGCGCCCCGCGCCCGACCCCGAGCAGGGGCGGCGGCGCTGCCGGCTGGCGGAAGGGCGCTCCGGGTGCGGTCGGGTCGGGCTTGTGTTCGATCACGAATAGTCGATCCTCAGAATTTCATAGGAGCGCTCGCCCCCGGGGGTGCGCACCTCGACGCTGTCGCCTTCTTCCTTGCCGATCAGGGCCCGGGCGATCGGAGACATGATGTTCAGCATGCCGTTTTCAATATCGGCCTCGTGTTCGCCGACGATCTGCCAGGTCTTTTCCTCGTCGGTGTCCTCGTCCGCCACGGTGACGCGGGCCCCGAACTTGATCGCGCCGGAAAGCTTCGCGGGGTCGATCACCTCGGCCAGAGCGAGCACGCCCTCGAGTTCCTTGATGCGCCCCTCGATGAAGGACTGCTTTTCCCGCGCCGAGTGATATTCGGCGTTTTCCGACAGGTCGCCATGTTCGCGCGCCTCGGCGATGGCGGAGATGATCGCCGGCCGCTCGACCGATTTGAGCTGTTTCAATTCTTTTTCGAGGGCGGAGTGCCCCCGGGGTGTCATCGGAATCTTTTCCATTTATCCTGGTCCATGAATGACGGAAGCCGGCCATGCCGCCCGGCGGCATGATTCCGGCGTTGCAGTCGCTGGTTTGGGTAATACCTGACTCAAAGCTCCGGCCGATTGCAAGGCTTCCGGCGGCTTGCGGCAGGAAAGCGCAGTCCGCCGGGCGCGGCGCGGGCATGCGGAGAGTCGGAGCACGCGCTTTCCGGTCCTGAAGATTGCATTGCAGGGGCGCGTGGTTTAGCCAAGCGCGAAGAGTTTTCTTGGGGGAGGCTGCCATGGCCGAGATCGAACGCGAATCCATGGAATATGACGTGGTCATCGTCGGTGCCGGCCCGGCCGGGCTTGCCGCGGCGATCCGGCTCAAGCAACTCGATGCGGATCTCGAGGTCGTGGTGCTGGAAAAGGGCAGCGAGGTCGGCGCGCATATCCTGTCCGGCGCGGTGCTCGATCCCTGCGGGCTCGACGCGCTGATCCCCGACTGGAAAGAGCGCGGGGCGCCGCTCGATGTGCCGGTGCGCAAGGACAACTTCTATATCCTGGGCGAGGCGGGGCAGATGCGGGTGCCGAACTGGCCGATGCCCCCGCTCATGAACAACCACGGCAACTATGTCGTCTCCATGGGCAATGTCTGCCGCTGGATGGCGCAGCAGGCCGAGGAACTCGGCGTTGAAATCTTCCCCGGCATGGCCTGTTCGGAACTGGTGCATGGCGAAAACGGCGAGGTGCGCGGCGTGGTCGCGGGCGAATTCGGCCGCGCGCAGGACGGCACCCCGGGGCCGAATTACGAGCCGGGGATGGAACTGCTCGGCAAATATGTCTTTCTGGCCGAAGGGGTGCGCGGGTCGCTGTCGAAACAGGTGATCGCGCGTTACGATCTTTCCGCCGGCAAGGAGCCGCAGAAATACGGCATCGGCATGAAGGAAATCTGGGAGATCGACCCCGAAAAGCACCGCGAGGGCACGATCACCCACACCATGGGCTGGCCGCTTGGCCGCAACGCCGGCGGCGGTTCCTTCATCTATCATGCCTCGGACAATCAGCTGTTCATCGGCTTCGTCGTGCACCTGAACTATGCCAACCCCTATCTGTATCCCTATATGGAATTCCAGCGCTTCAAGCATCATCCGATGGTGGCTGACCTGCTGAAGGGCGGAAAGCGCGTGGCATACGGGGCGCGCGCGATCTCGGAAGGCGGGTTCCAGTCGATGCCGAAAATGGTGGCGCCGGGTGTTGCGCTGCTCGGCTGTTCGGTCGGTATGGTGAACGTTCCCCGCATCAAGGGCAATCACAACGCCATGCTTTCCGGCAAGGCCGCCGCCGAAGCGGCCCATGCCGCGATCCGGGCCGGGCGCGCCGGCGACGAGCTTGCGGATTACGAGACCGACGTGCGCAGCGGCCCGATCGGCCGGGATCTGCGCAAGGTGCGCAACGTCAAGCCGATGTGGTCGAAATGGGGCCTGCTCCCGAGCCTCGCGCTCGGCGGGCTCGACATGTGGATGAACACCGCGAACATGACGTTCTTCGGCACCATGAGCCATGGCAAGACCGACGCCGAAGCCACCGAACCGGCCGACCGGCACAAGCCGATCGCCTATCCCAGACCCGACGGCAAGCTGTCGTTCGACCGCCTGACCAACGTCGCGTTTTCGTTTACCAACCATGACGAGAACCAGCCCTCGCATCTGAAGCTGAAGGATCCCGCTGTGCCGGTGACGGTGGGGCTGGCGAAATATGCCGGGCCGTCGCAGCGTTACTGCCCGGCGGGCGTCTATGAATTCGTGCAGGAAGAGGGGCAGGAGCCGCGCTTCGTGATCAATTTCCAGAACTGCGTGCACTGCAAGACCTGCGATATCAAGGATCCGCCGCAGAACATCAACTGGACCACGCCGCAGGGGGGCGACGGGCCGAACTACCCGAACATGTGATCGCAACCCGTCGCGCAGCGCGCCGGCATTCGCGGTTGCGCCATTGCGCCCCCCCGGCGGACACCATAGCTTGTGGCGCAAATCACGGGACGAGGCGGGATATTGGCGCGCATCAGTTTTTCACGGGCGGTTCTTGTCGCAGCGGCGGTCGCGCTCGCGCTTCCCGCCGGCGCGCAGGACGGTGCCCCGGGACCCGCGCCCGGCATCGACGAGGATGCGGGCGCCTATCTGGCGGCGCGCCAGGCGGTCATCGGCAGCGATTTCGCGGCGGCGGCGCGTTATTACAAGCGCGCGCTGGCCGGCGACAGCGACAATCCCGAACTGATGGAAAACCTGGTCCTTTCGCAGCTTTCGCTGGGCGCGGTCGAAGAGGCGCTGCCGCTTGCGCAGCGGATGGAAAAACTCGGCATCCCGAGCCAGGGCGCGCATATGGTGGTGGCCGGGCACCTGATCGCGAGCGGAAATTACGATGCATTGCTTGAACGTTCGGGGCGCGAATACGGCATCGGGCCGCTGATCGACGGGCTGATCAACGCCTGGGCGCATATGGGTGCCGGCTCGGTCGCGCAGGCGCTGGAACAGTTCGACCGGGTCGCGAAGCAGAAGGGCCTGCGCGGGATCGCGCTTTATCACAAGGCGATGGCGCTGGCCTCGGTCGGGGATTTCGAGGGGGCGGAGGCGCTGTTCTCGGCCGATGAAGGGGCGCTCGGGCAGGTGTCGCGCCGCGCCACCATGGCAAGGGCCGAGATCCTTTCCCAGCTTGAACGCAACGAAGAGGCGCTTGCGCTGATCCACGACGCCTTCGGCAGCGAACTCGACCCCGCGCTGGCGAATCTGGCGTCGCGGCTCGAATCCGGCGAACAGGTTCCGTTCAGCCATGTGCGCTCGGTCGAGGACGGCATGGCCGAGGTGTTCCTGACCTTTGCGCAGGCGCTCGCCGGAGATACGGCCGATGCCTATACGCTGATCTATGCGCGGATGGCTGCGTTCCTGCGCCCGGGCAACGTGGATGCGCTGCTCATGACCGCGGATCTGCTGGACCGGCTCGGGCAATACGACCTGGCCGAGGAAAGCTTTTCCCGCGTGCCGACCGAGGACCCGAGCCATTTCGCCGCCGAACTCGGGCGCGCCGATTCGCTGCGCCGGGCCGACCGGCTGGACGAGGCGCTCGATGTGCTCAAGGCGCTGGCCGAGCGGTATCCTGCTCTCGGTTCGGTGCAGTCGGCGCTTGGCGATCTCGAACGGCGGCAGGAAAACTGGGAAGAGGCCGTGGCCGCCTATGACCGGGCGATCACCCACACCAACGAGGATTCGCGCGACCTCTGGTTCCTTTATTATGCCCGTGGCATCGCCCATGAGCGGCTGAAGCACTGGGACGAGGCCGAGGCGGATTTCCGCCATGCGCTGGAACTGCAGCCGGACCAGCCGCAGGTGCTGAACTATCTCGGCTATTCGCTGGTGGAGCAGAAAGAGCACCTCGACGAGGCGCTCGAGATGATCGAACGCGCGGTCGAGGCCGAGCCGGACAGCGGCTATATCGTCGATTCGCTCGGCTGGGCGCTGTTCCGCCTTGGCCGCTATGACGAATCGGTCGGCCACATGGAAAAAGCGGTGCGGCTCATGCCGGTCGATCCGGTGGTGAACGACCATCTGGGCGATGTCTACTGGGCGGTCGGGCGCACGCGCGAGGCCCGCTTTCAGTGGAAGCGGGCGCTCTCCTACTACGCCACCGCTTCCGAGGAGGAAACGAGCGATTCCGACATCGACCCGGACCGCATTCGCCGCAAGCTCGAGGCCGGGCTGGATGCGGTGCTGGCCGAGGAGGGCGCGCCGCCGCTGCATTCCGGCGATCGCCCCGGCGATATCCAGCCGGACGAGTCCCCGTCGGGCGGCAATTCGGGCGATGACACGGATGATGACATAGGCGATGACACGGGCAATGGCGGGGAGTGAACTCCGCGCCTTTGCCCCGGCCAAGGTCAATCTTGCGCTACATGTGACGGGGCGGCAGGCGGATGGCTATCACCTGCTCGATTCGCTCGTGGTCTTTGCCGATATGGGCGACCGGCTGGTGCTGCGCCGCGGCGCCGGGGCCGGTATCCAGGTCAGCGGCCCGCAGGCGCGCGGGGTTCCCGACGGGCCGGATAATCTCGCCCTGCGCGCGGCGTTGGAAAGCGGGGCGCGGGATGTGGCGATCATGCTGGAAAAGCACATTCCCGCCGGGGCCGGCCTTGGCGGCGGATCGACGGACGCGGCGGCGGTGCTGCGCGTGCTCGGGCACTGGGGGATGCAGCACCCCGATCCGCTGGCGCTCGGCGCGGATCTGCCGGTCTGCATGGCGGCGCGGGCGGCGCGCATGTCGGGGATCGGCGAACGGATCGTCCCGCTTGGCGGGATTCCGCCCCTGCCGGCGGTGCTGGTGAACCCGGGGATCAGCCTTGCCACGGCGACCGTGTTCGGCGCGATCGCCGGGGCGTTCGCTGCCCCGATCGGGCCGGTGCCGGGTTTTTCGGGGGTCGAGGATTGCGCGCGCTGGCTGCGTCACCAGCGCAACGACCTCGAGCCGGCGGCGCGTGCGCGTGTTCCGATGATCGGTGATTGCCTTGCAGCGCTGGATGCGAATGGAGCCCTGCTGGCGCGGATGAGCGGCTCGGGGGCAAGCTGTTTCGGGCTTTTTGCCACAAACGAGGCCGCGAAACAGGCCGCTGGCACGCTTGCGGTGCAAAACCCCGATTGGTGGGTACATGCGGTGACGCTCGGGAGCGCCGACAGCTCGCGCCTTGTGCAGGAACCACCGACCGCCTAGATGATCGCTGCATGGCCCAGGCGAACCAGAACCCGAATTACAAGGTCGTTGCCGAGAACCGGCGCGCGCGCTTCGATTACCAGATCGAGGAGGATCTCGAATGCGGGATCATTCTCGAGGGGTCCGAGGTCAAATCCCTGCGCGCGCGCGGCGCCAATATCGCCGAAAGCTATGCGGCCGTGGAAAACGGCGAGCTGTGGCTCGTGAACTCGCATATCGCGCCTTACGAGCAGGCGCGCACCTTCCGCCATGACGAGCGCCGCCCGCGCAAGCTGCTGGTGTCGCGGCGCGAGCTTGCCCATCTGTGGAACGCCACCCAGCGCAAGGGCATGACGCTGGTGCCGCTCGTGCTCTATTTCAATCACCGCGGCATCGCCAAGGTGAAGATCGGCATCGCGCGGGGCAAGAAGCTGCATGACAAGCGCGAGACCGAGGCGCGCCGCGACTGGTCCCGGCAGAAGCAGCGCCTGATGAAGGACAACCGCTGATTCCGGTGCCGGGGTTGCAACGCCATGTGGCATTTCGTAATCCCGCGCATCGTGCGGGGCATGAAAGGGCCGATTGCGGATGATGCAGGACGATCCGAAAACGCTGGTCTCGACCGGCTGGCTGGCGGCACGCATCGGCGATCCCGATCTGCGCGTGCTCGATGGCTCGTGGTATCTGCCCGAAACGGGGCGCAACGCGCGGGCGGAATACGAGGCCGCGCATGTTCCGGGCGCGCGTTTTTTCGACATCGATGATATTTCCGACCATCGCTCGGCCCTGCCGCACATGGCCCCGCCGCCCGAGAAATTCGTCTCGCGGCTGCGTTCCATGGGGGTCGGCGACGGGCATCAGGTGGTGGTCTATGACGGGGCCGGGCTGATGTCGGCGGCGCGGGTCTGGTGGCTGTTCCGCCTGATGGGCAAGACCGCGGTCGCGGTGCTGGACGGGGGTCTTCCGAAATGGCGGGCCGAGGGCCATGCGGTCGAGGACACGCTGCCGGTGCTGCGTGATCGCCACATGACGACAAAGCTGCAGCCCGCCCTGGTCTGCGACGTGACGCAGGTGGCCCATGCGGTCAAGCTGCGCGATCACGAGATTATTGATGCGCGTCCGGCCGAGCGGTTCCGCGGCGAGGCGCCCGAGCCGCGCCCCGGATTGCGGCGTGGCCATATCCCGGGCGCGCGCAACCTGCCGCATCACGAATTGCTGAACCCGGACGGCACCATGAAGGACGCGGCGGCGCTGCGGGCGGCGTTCGAGGCGGCCGGCGTCGATCTTTCGCGCCCTGCAATCACCACCTGCGGTTCCGGCGTGACCGCGGCGGTGCTTTCGCTTGCGCTTGAACGGATCGGCAAGCGGGATCATGCGCTTTATGACGGGTCATGGGCCGAGTGGGGGGCCTTCGCAACGCTTGCCGCAGCCACCGGAGACGCGGATTGAAACCGGTCCCGGGCAATGGGGCGACCGACCGGGGACGGGCGGACCGGGGCTGACGGATGAGGGGGCGGGGATCGCCTCTCAACAAATCGCAACTGGGCCGCTATGGTGCGGGAAACGAGGCCGGGCAGGGCTGGGCATGAGCAACAGATCGGGAAAGAAACCGCCTCTCGTGGCTGACCGGCGCGCGACGGGGCGCAAACCGGCGGCGGGCACCACCCGCAGGCAGCCCCGGCGCAAGACGTCGTCGCGCCGGCAGGGGTGGTTCGGCTTTCTGAAACCAGGCGCGCCGAAGCCGAAGAAACGCAGCGCCGGCGGCGGCAGGGGCGGTGGTGGCCCGCGCTCGTTCATCGGCGGGCTGCTGTCGTTCATTGCACAGGTGATCTGGCGCCTGACCTGGCGGGTCGGAGTCCTGCTCGTGGTCGCGATCGCGATCGCGGTCGGCTATTATTATTCCACCCTCCCCGAGGTGAACCGGTTGCTCGACGGGCGCGCGCGGGGGTCGGTGACGCTGCTTGACGACAGGGGCGATGTCTTTGCCTGGCGGGGCGATCAGTTCGGCGGCGTCGTGACCACCGAAACCGTGTCGCCCTATCTCAAGAACGCCATCGTCGCCACCGAGGACCGGCGTTTCTACCGGCATTTCGGCGTAAGCCCGCGCGGCATCGCCAGCGCGATCCGCATCAACCTCTCCGAGGGCCGCGGGGCGCTGTCGGGGCATGGCGGTTCGACCCTGACGCAGCAGACGGCAAAGCTTCTGTGTTTCGGCAAGGCCTTCGATGCCACCGGCGGGATGACCGAGCGCGAATACGAATCCGAATGCCGCCGCAGCACGATCTGGCGCAAGATCGACGAGGCGATCTATGCGATGGCGATGGAAGCGCGTTATTCCAAGGACCAGATCCTGACGATCTATATGAATCGCGCTTTCCTTGGCGCGGGTGCGCGCGGGTTCGAGGCGGCGGCGCAGCGGTATTTCGGCAAATCCGCCTCGGACGTGTCCCCGGCCGAGGCGGCCATGCTGGCGGGGCTCCTGGTGGCGCCGTCCCATTTCGCGCCGACGAACGACCTCGCACGGGCGCAGCGCCGGGCGAATGTGATCGTCGGGCTCATGGAGCAGCAGGGCTATCTGACCGCGGCCGAGGCCAGCGAGGCGCGCGAACATCCGGCACAGCTATCGCAGGCCGCCTCGGATCGCGCCGGGGGCTATTTCGCGGATTGGGTGATGGCCAGCGGGCCGGAGTATTTCACCCGCAACACCACCGAGGACGTGATCATCCGCACCACGCTCGACCGGCGCGTGCAGAAAGCCGCCGAGGCTGCGATGCAGCATGTGTTCGAAACCAAGGTGCGCGAAGGTTCCAAGGCCGAGGCGGCGATCGTGGTCATGTCGGCGGACGGTGCCGTGCGGGCCATGGTGGGCGGGCGCGAGACCCGCGTCGCGGGCGCCTTCAACCGCGCCACGCAGGCGCTGCGCCAGACCGGTTCGGCCTTCAAGCCCTTCGTCTATGCGGCGGCGCTGGATCTGGGACACTCGCCGCTCGCGACCGTGGTGGATGAACCCTATTGCCTGAACATTCCCGGTTCGGGGCGTTGGTGTCCCGACAACTACACGCGCAATCACTATGGCCGGGTGACGCTGACCCATGCGCTGAAGGATTCGCTCAACGTGCCGGCGGTCAAGGTCTCCGAGGACGTGGGGCGCGACCTCGTGCGCAAGGTTGCGACCGGGTTCGGCATCCGCAGCAGCCTTGCCGACGGGCCGGCGCTGGCGCTCGGCACCTCGGAAAGCACGCTGGTCGAAATGACCGGCGCCTTTGCCGGCATCCTGAACGGCGGCTCGGCGGTCATGCCCTACGGGGTTGAGGAACTGCGCCTGCTGGGGGATGACACGCCGCTCATGGGCAAGGAAGGCGGTATCGGCAAGCGCGTCATCAGCGAGGATGCCGCCGAACAGCTGATCTGGATGATGGAAAAGGTCATCAGCGACGGATCCGGGCGGCGCGCCGCGATTCCGGGCTGGCAGGCGGCGGGCAAGACCGGCACCACCCAGTCCGCCCGCGACGCCTGGTTCATCGGCTTTACCGCCGATTACGTCGCCGGGGTCTGGATGGGCAATGACGACAACAAGCCGCTCACCGGCGTGACCGGGGGCGGGCTGCCGGCCGAGATCTGGCGCGAAACCATGGTGCGGGTGCATGACGGGCTGGAGCCCCGGCCACTGCCCATGCGCGCTCCGCCCCAGCCCGAACCACAGTACCAGCAGCAATATCCCCAGCCCGGCCAGCCGCAGGCGGCAGCGCCCGAACGCCGTGGCGGTGGCGGGCTCGGGCAGGTGGTGGACCAGGTGCTGCGCGACATCTTCGGCGGCTAGGCTGACTGTGCGGGCGGCCCCGGAAGCGGGGCGCAAGCCGTGAAAAAAGGGGCCCTGCGGGGCCCCTTGTCCGTGTTCCGGGTCGCGGCCGCGGAAGGTCTGCGCATCTATCCAGTCAGCCCGCGCGCTGGAGCGCCGCGATCAGATTGTCGATATTGCCGCCCTGCTGGTCCAGCATGGCGCCGATCTCGGTGCGCTCGGTCAGAAGCAGGTTCACGCCCTCGACGAACAGGTTGAAGAACAGGTTGCGCCCGGAGCGGTCGGACACGAGGAAAACGACCTCGACCGGCGATTCTCCGCGCAGCTTCGCGGTGCCGCGCACCTCGTAGCCGTTCTTGATCTGGCGGGCCGAGTTCACGACGATCTGTGCGCCGATGAAATCGCGGAAGCGTTTCCCGTATTTGCGCGCGATATATCGCTGGAACGCCTGGGTGAAGGCCTGCAGTTGGCCGGGGCTGGCCGCGCGGGCATCGGCGCCGAGCGCATAGCGCGCCATCACCGGCACATCGGCATAGGTGGCGAAGATACGTTCGAATTCCGGCATCATCGCGGATTCGGATTGCCCCGAGGCAATCACGCGGTTGATGTCGGCCACCGCCGAATCGACCAGTTGCCGTGCCTGGGCCTCGGTCAGGGCCAATGCGGGAAGCGGGCCGAGAGCGGCAACCGCAAAGGCGGCCGCGCCGGAAATCAGAAACTGGCGACGGGGAAGCAGGTCAATCGGCATAAGGATCCTCATATGGGTCGATGGTGCTGCCGGTATCGGCGTCGAAGTTCTCGTAAGGGTCGTCGTAGGGGTCGATATAGGAGTCCTCCCCCGTGCCTTCCAGCTTGTAGCGGCGATTCTGCAGATAGACCGACCGCGCGGCGGCATAGCTGTCGGCGCTTTCGTAAAGCACCGAATCGACCGTGCTGGAGTAGCGCCCCCGCTTGCTCAGGCTGTCGAGCGCATAGGTATAGACGCGGATATGTTCGTCGCCGATCGGATCGGTATAGCCGAGCGGGTTGGTGAATATGTCGACGACCCGCCCGACCGCATCGCGCTCGGTCGAGGGCCCGAGCACGGGAAGTTCGATATAGGCGCCCTCCTTGGCGCCCCAGACATGGAGCGTCTCGCCGAAATCGGTGCTCTGCGCGGGTATGCCGAATTCGGTGGCGGGATCGGCGAGCCCGGCAAAGCCGACGGTGGTGTTGACCACGAACCGCGCGAGCGAGATCCCCGCCTCCTTGACCCGGCCCTGAAGCAGGAAGTTCACCACGTCCCCGGGTTTCGAGATGTTGTGGGCGAAGTGGTTGAAGCTGTCTTCGATCGGGTCGGGAACGACCTTGGTATAGGCACGGCCCGCGGGGCGGAACAGGGCCCGGTCGAGCCCCACGTTGAACCGGTGGACGCCGCGGTTGGTGGTTTCATGCGGATCGTGGATTCCCCCCCGATCGGAATCGGCGGGCACCGAACAGCCAGCGACGAGCAGAACGGCGCTGATGGCGGCAAGGATCATCGAGACACGCGATTTCAAGGTCATGGTCATCGGTTCCGGAAACTGGAGCGTGGCAGCATTGGCGCGGCGGCACGTGGCCACGACACATGGACAGGGCAGCGGGCGGCGCAGGGCCGACATTACTGCGAAACGCCTTAACGAATTCGTCGCAGTTTTGAAACAGAGTATCGCCCGGAGCGCCGGTTTCGGCGCGGTGATGCGCCATTTGCGCTGCAGGATGAAAGGGCCGGTTGCGATGACCTCATGCGGGGGACGGGACGAACTGCGCCAGGCCCTCGGCCGGAGCCGGGGCCTGTTGCGCGCGGTCGGCCTGTTCAGCTTCTTCGCCAATCTGCTCATGCTGGCGGGGCCGCTTTACATGCTGCAGGTCTATGACCGGGTGCTGAGCAGCCGGTCGGAGGCGACGCTGGTCGCGCTCACCCTGCTGCTCGCGTTTCTCTGCGCCATCATGGCGCTGCTCGACCATGCAAGGCGACGGATCATGGCCCGTATCGCCGCGCGGTTCCAGGTTGCGCTGGACCGGCGGGTCTTTGCGGCGGCGCTGCGCCGCGGTGACGGGACCGGCCCCGGCCCGGGCGAGCTGCAGCTGCTGCAGCGCGCCATCGAATCGCCGCTGATGACGGTCGCCTTCGATCTGCCCTGGACGCCGCTTTTTCTGATCGCGATCGCGCTGTTTCATCCCTGGCTCGGGGCGCTCGGCCTGCTGAGCGGGGGGATCCTGATCGCGCTCGCCCTGCTCGGCCATCGCGCCCTGCGGGAACCGGCAGCGCATGTATCCATCGCCGCGCAACGCGCGGAACGGGATGCGGGGGAAATCGCCGCCGAGGCGGAAACGATCCGCGCGCTCGGCATGGGCCCGGCCCTGCTCGGGCGCTGGACCGGCCTGCGCGGGCAGGCGCAGGCGGCAATGCTCGGAGCCAGCGACCTGGGCGGCGGGTTCGCCGCCGCGACCCGTGCCCTGCGCCTGTTCCTGCAATCGGCGATGCTGGGGCTCGGGGCCTGGCTCGTGCTGCGGGGCGAGGTGACCGGGGGGGTGATGGTCGCCGCCTCGATCCTGCTCGGGCGGGCGCTCGCCCCGGTCGAGATGATCGCCGGGCAATACCCGCTTCTGCACGGCGCGGTGCGGGCGTGGCACGCGCTGGCGGCGCTGCTGCGGGAGGAGCCGGCCGAGCGGCCCGGCCTTGCGTTGCCGCGGCCCGAGGCGCGGCTCGAGGTCAGCGGGCTTGTGGTGGCGCTGCCCGGCACGGTCGCGCCGCTGGCCGGCCCGCTCTCTTTCCGCGCGGAGCCGGGGCAGGTGATCGGAGCGATCGGCGCCGCCGGCGCTGGAAAGACGGCTCTTGCGCAGGCGATCAGCGGTGCGTGGCGCCCGCGCGAGGGCGCGATCCGGCTTGGCGGCGCGGCACTCGATCCGGCCCATGCGAACGGGGTCGGGCGGCTGGTCGGCTGCCTGCCGCAGCGCGTGCGGTTGTTCGAGGGCACGATCGCGGAAAACATCGCCGGGTTCGATCCGGGCATCAAGGACGGTGCCGTCGTCGCTGCGGCGGATCAGGCCGGCGTGCACGAAATGATCCTGGGCCTTCCCGCCGGCTACGACACGCGCCTTGGCGCGGGCGGCAGGGGGTTGTCCCTTGGGCAGATGCAGCGGATCGCGCTCGCGCGGGCGATCTGTGGCGATCCGGCGCTCGTCGTTCTGGATGCGCCCGATGCGCATCTGGACGGCGAGGGGCTCGCCGGGGTGGTGCGCGCGATCCGCCTTGCCTGCGCCCGGGGCGGTGCCGTGCTGCTCATGACCCACAACCGGGCGCTGATCGGCGAATGCGACCTGGTCCTGATGCTGGAGGCCGGCCGGCAAAAGGCTTTCGGCCCGCGCGAATCGCTGATTCCGCGCCCGGCTGCGCGCCGGCCTGCCGCAGCGGGTGCCTGACATGCCGGACGCCGCCCTCGCCGTTCGCCGGCCGCTCGTCCTTGGCCTCGTGGCGCTGGCGCTGCTGGTGTTCGGGGCCGGCGGCTGGGCCGTTGCGGGGCGGATCGCCGGCGCGGTGGTGGCCGAGGGGCGCATCGAGGTCGAGCAGAACCGCCATGCCGTGCAGCACCCCGAGGGCGGCGCGGTGGCGGAGGTTCTGGTGCGGGAGGGCGACCTTGTCGCGGCCGGCACACCGCTGCTGCGGCTTGATGCCGCGGAACAGCGCTCGCAACTTTCGCTGGTCGAGGACCAGGCGCGGGAGCTTGCCGCGCGGCGCGCGCGGCTGTTGGCCGAACGTGACGGGCTCGGGACGCCGGACTTCGACGCGGCCCTGATCGCAGCCGGCGCCGATCACCCCTCTGTGGCCGATCTGATCGAGGGCCAGCGCGCCCTGTTTGCGGCGCGCCGGGCGGGCCTGCGCCGAGAGACCGAGCAGATGGCGAAACGCCAGGGCCAGATCCGCGACCAGATCCGCGGCATCCGGGCCCAGCGCGATTCGCTGCACCGCCAGATCGCGCTGGTCCGGCAGGAGCTCGAAAACCAGCGGCTGCTGCTGGACAAGGGGCTGGCGCAGGCGGTCGCGGTGCTTCGTCTCGAGCGCACGGAGGCCGAGATGGATGGCCGGCTCGGCGAACTGGCGGCGGCGCTGGCGCAGGCCGAAGGCCGCATCACCGAAATCGGCATCGAACGCCTGAAGCTCGTGACGGCACGGCGCGAGGAGGCGATCGCGCAGCTGCGCGACCTCACGTTCACCGAACGCGAGGCCGCCGAGCAGGCCCGTGCCCTGCGCGAGCGGATCGCGCGGATGGAGATCCGCGCGCCGGTCGCGGGCCGGGTGCACGGGATGCAGCTTGCGGCGGTGCAGACCGTGATCCGTCCGGCCGAGCCGATCCTCCATATCGTTCCGCAGGACCGTCCGCTGGTGATCATGGCGCGCATCGCACCGACGCGGATCGACCGGATCTTTCCGGGCCAGCCGGCCATGCTGCGCTTTCCGGCGTTGGATGCGCATCACACGCCCGATCTTTCGGGGCGCGTGATGCGCATTTCCGCCGACATATTCGAGGACGCACAGGGCGGGGCGAGCTTTTACCGCGTCGAGCTGCATCTCGAGGACAATGAGCGGAGCGCGGCGCTGCTGCAGGCGCATCCGCTGCTGCCCGGCATGCCGGTCGAGGTGCATTTCCGCACCGGTGATCATGCGCCGATCACCTATCTGGTCAAGCCGCTGACCGATTATTTCGTCCAGGCCCTGCGCGAAAGCTGAAAAAGAACCTTTCCGAGCCGGTCGGCGGGCGGTAGCGTCTGCCCGGACACTGACAGATGGACATTCGAGATGACGATCGAAAAAAGACTGGCCGAGCTTGGCATCAACCTTCCCGAGGCCGCCGCGCCGGCAGCGAATTACGTGCCTTTCGTACGCGATGGCGACACGCTCTATGTCGCCGGTCAGATTTCCGCCGATGAAAACGGGTTGATCAAGGGCAAGCTCGGCGCCGGCATGGATGTCGAGGCGGGCGCCGCCGCCGCGCGGCGCTGTGCGATCAGCCTGCTGGCGCAGGTCAAGGCGGCCTGCGGCGGCGATCTCGACCGGCTGGTGCAGGTGGTCAAGCTGACGGGTTTTGTCAACTCGACCGATGATTTCACCGATCAGCCAAAGGTCATCAACGGCGCATCCGACCTCATGGTCGAGGTGCTGGGCGATGCGGGCCGGCACGCCCGCTCGGCGGTCTCCTCGCCCAGCCTGCCGCTTGGCGTCGCGGTCGAGATCGACGGGATCTTCCGCATCAGATGAGCCCGGCGCTGCCGGCTGTCTTTCTCGGCCGGCCGATCGCCCATCGCGGTCTGCACGGCAGCGGCCGGCCGGAAAACAGCCGCGCCGCGGTGAGCGCCGCCGTGGCCGCCGGTTACGGCATCGAGATCGACCTGCAGCTTTCGCGCGATGGCGTGCCGCTCGTGTTTCACGACGCGGACCTGTTCCGCCTGACCGGCCGGCGGGGGCTGGTCCGCGATCTGGAGGCGGCCGAGGCCGGCGCCATTCCTCTTGCCGGTGGGGGCGCCGGGACGATTCCGACGCTTGCGGGAATCCTCGGCCTCGTCCGCGGGCGGGTGCCGCTGCTGATCGAACTGAAGGATCAGAGCGGCGCGCTCGCGCCCGGCGATGGCGACGGGCGGATGGAGCGCGCGGTGGTTGTGGCGCTTAAGGGGTATTCCGGGCCCTGCGCGGTCATGTCCTTCAACCCCCATTCCATCGCCCGGATCCGCGACCTTGCCCCGGATCTGCCGCGCGGGCTGGTGACCTGTGCGTTCCGGGCGCGCAACTGGCCGCTGCCGGCGGCACGGCGCGCCTGGCTGCGTGCGATCCGCGATTTCGGACCGGTGGGCGCGGGGTTCCTCAGCCATGACGCGCGTGACCTGCGGCGCGGGCGGGTGCAGGATCTGCGCCGCCGCGGTGTGCCGGTGCTCTGCTGGACGATCCGGTCCGAAGCTGCTGAAATCCGCGCCCGGCGCCTGGCGGACAACATCACCTTCGAGGGTTACCGCCCCCGCCTGCCGGGCTTGAACCAGGGGCAACCGGGCCCAGATGAAGACACGGAATGACGAACGCCAATCAGCCGGACATCGAGATTCGGATCATCGAATCGCTTGCCGAGGTTCCGGCCGGGGCCTGGGATGCCTGCGCCTGCCCCGAGGCGCGCGACGGCCGTCCGCTTGATCCGTTCACCACCCATCGTTTCCTGCTGGCGCTGGAGCGGTCGGGATCGGTCGGGCCGGGAACCGGCTGGCATCCGCGCCATCTGACGCTCTGGCTTGGCGGCGACCTGATCGCCTGCGCGCCGCTTTACGCAAAGACCCACAGTCAGGGCGAATATATATTCGATTTCGGCTGGGCCGACGCCTATCAGCGTGCGGGCGGGAGTTACTATCCCAAGCTTCAGATCGCCGTGCCCTTCACCCCGGCAACCGGGCGGCGCTTTCTCGTGCGTCCCGACCATGCGGAGGCAGGCCGCGCGGCGCTGATCGCGGCGGCGGTCCAACTGGTCGATGACAATGCGTTTTCGTCCCTGCATGTAACCTATTGCACCGCCGAAGAGGTCACCGCCGGCGCGGCGCAGGGCCTGCTTGCGCGCCAGTCGCAGCAGTATCACTGGCTCAACGCGGGTTACGGCGATTTCGATGGGTTCCTTTCCGCGCTTTCGTCGCGCAAGCGCAAGGCGATCCGCCGCGAGCGGGCGCAGGCGCAGGGATTTGGCGGCACGATTCACCATTTTACCGGCGATGACCTGCGGGCCGAGCACTGGGATGCCTTCTGGCGCTTCTATCAGGACACCGGAGCACGCAAATGGGGCCGACCCTATCTGACCCGGGCCTTCTTTGACGAGGCGCAGGCCGCGCTGCGTGACGACATCCTGCTGGTCATGGCGCGCCGGGATGGCGAATGGATCGCCGGAGCGTTGAATTTCATCGGCCGCGACACGCTTTACGGGCGCTACTGGGGCTGCACGGAATACCACCCCGCGCTGCATTTCGAGCTCTGCTATTACCAGGCCATCGAATACGCGATTCTGACGGGTCTGACACGGGTCGAGGCCGGCGCGCAGGGCGAACACAAGATCGCGCGCGGCTACCTCCCGGTGCACACCCACAGCCTGCACTGGATTCGCGATCCGGCTTTTTCCGCAGCGGTCGCGCGCTATCTGGAAGCAGAGAAGGAAGCCATCGACGAGGAGATCGAGATCCTGACCGATTTCGGCCCCTTCAGGAAAACCATGGGAGAGGAACGACAATGAGCGAACGGCTGTCCGAGGAAACGCGCGAAACGCTTCTTGCCCCGCTGCTGGAAAACGGCTGGGAACTGGATAGCGAGCGCGACGCGCTGCGCAAGACCTTCAAGTTCGGGAATTTCGTCGATGCCTTCGGCTGGATGACCCGTGCCGCCATCTGGGCCGAGAAATGGAATCACCACCCGGAATGGAGCAATGTCTACAACCGTGTCGATGTGGTGCTGACCACCCATGACGCCGGCGGGCTGAGCGCGCTGGACGCGAAACTCGCGCGCAAGATGGACGGGCTGGCGGAGTGACCCCAAAGGGCGCGCCGCGACGCGCCCTTTCATGCCGCCCGGGCCGGTTACATCGCGTCGAGCAGCGCCTTGCCGCCGGACACGTCGCAGACGGATGGGTCGTCCTCTTTCTGCAGGAGCGTCACCGTTCCGTCCTCGACCACCATGGCGTAACGCTGCGAACGCGCGAGCAGGCCGAGCGCGGCGGCATCGAAATTCATCCCGATGGCGGTGGTAAATTCGCTTTCCGGGTCGGCCAGCATGGTGATCCGCGCCTTGCCCGCGCCGCTCGCCTCGTCCCATGCATTCATCACGAACGGGTCGTTGACGGCGATGCAGATCACTTCGTCAACACCTCTGGCGTCGAACTGGTCGCGGTTCTTCACGAAACTCGGCAGGTGGGACAGGTGGCAGGTCGGGGTAAAGGCGCCCGGAACGGCAAAGATCACCACCTTGCGCCCCCTGAGCCGCTCGCCGAGCTGCACCGGTTCGGGCCCGTCTTCTCCGAACCGCAGCAGGGTTGCGTCCGGCAATGTGTCGCCCTTCGAGATGGTCATGGTTGTCGCTCCGCTTGGAATTGCATGTGACTGCTTCAAGGATATAGGCTTTGCCCGGAACGAAGCCAGCAAAAGCGGATCAGAATGGTCGGGATAGTGGTGATCGGAGGCGGGCAGGCGGGGGCCTCGCTGGTGGCGAAGCTGCGCGGCGAGGGCTATGACGGGCCGCTCACGCTGATCGGTGCGGAACCGTTCCCGCCCTATCAGCGCCCGCCGCTGTCGAAGGGTTATCTTCTGGGCGAGATGGCGCGCGAGCGGCTGTTCCTGCGCCCCGAGAGCTTCTATGCCGAACACGCGATCACGCTGAAGCTTGGCCAGCCGGTGCTCGCCATCGACCGCGCAGCGCAGCGGGTTCTGCTTGGCGGTGAGAGCATCATTTATGATCAGCTTGCCCTGACCACGGGTGCGCGTCCGCGTCATCTGCCGGCAATGATCGGCGGCGATCTCGGGGGGGTGCATGCGGTGCGCACGCTCGCCGATATCGACGTGATGGAACCCGCCTTCCGCAAGGGCGCGCGGGCGCTCATCGTGGGCGGGGGCTACATCGGGCTCGAGGCCGCGGCGGTGGCGGCGAGCCTTGGCGTCGAGGTCACGCTGATCGAGCAGGCCGACCGCATCCTGAAACGTGTGGCCGCGCCCGGAACGGCGGATTATTTCCGCGCCCTGCATCGCGAACACGGGGTCGATATTCGCGAAGGCGCGGGGCTTGACCGCCTCGAGGGCGAAGGCGGCCGCGTCGCGCGCGCCGTGCTTGCCGATGGCACCACGCTTTCGGTGGATTTCGTCATTGCCGGCATCGGCATCACGCCCGAAACCACACTGGCCGAGGCGGCGGGGCTTGTGATCGAAAACGGCATCCGGGTCGATGCGCAGGGGCGCAGCTCGGATCCCCTGATCTGGGCCGCGGGCGACTGCACGAGCTTTCCCTGGAACGGCGGGCGGCTGCGGCTCGAATGCGTGCCTCATGCCATCGACCAGGCCGAATGTGTCGCCGCGAACATGCTGGGCGCCGGCTGCGACTATGTGGCGAAACCGTGGTTCTGGTCGGACCAGTATGACGTGAAGCTTCAGATTGCGGGGCTGAACGCGGGTTACGACCGGGTTGTGCCGCGCCCGGAGGAGGGGCGCTCGGCCTCGTTCTGGTATTACCGGGGCGAGCGCCTGATTGCGGTCGATGCGATGAATGCGCCGCGCGCCTATATGGTCGGCAAGCGCCTGATCGACGCCGGAAAAAGCGCCGATCCCGCGCTGGTGGCCGATCCGGCGACCGACCTCAAGACCCTGCTGCGCGCATGAGAATCATCGCCGGACGTTTCCGCGGCCACCCGTTGGCGGCGCTCGGGCGCGGTGACAGCGCCGCGCATCTGCGCCCGACCCCGGACCGCGTGCGCGAAAGCCTGTTTTCCATGCTGGAACACCGCGCTGCCATCGCTGGTGCACGTGTGCTCGATCTGTTCGCCGGCACCGGCGCGCTTGGCTTCGAGGCGCTGTCGCGCGGCGCGGCCCATGCCCTGTTCGTCGAAAGCGGCCGCGCCGGTCAGCGGCTGATCGCGCGCAACATGGCCGCGCTCGCCGTCGAGGCCGAGAGCGGCCTGCTGCGCGCGGATGCGACGCGGCTGCCGCCGAACCGGGGCGCGGGGTTTGACCTCGTGTTTCTGGATCCGCCCTACGGAAAGGGGCTCGGGGCGCGGGCGCTTGAAAGCGCGCGGGCCGGCGGCTGGATCGGGGACGGGGCGCTCGTGCTCTGGGAAGAAGGCGCGCCGATGCCGCCGCCGGAGGGCTTTGTTCCCGAGGATCAGCGCCGATATGGCGACACGCATGTGACGCTGCTGCGCGCGGCTCACCAGGTCGGGTAGAATTTTCCCGCAGGCGAGAGCGTGAAGATCTCGCAACCCTCCGCCGTCACCCCGATCGAATGTTCGAACTGCGCCGAAAGCGACTTGTCGCGGGTCACGGCGGTCCATTCGTCGGCCAGTGTCTTGGTCTCGGCGCGGCCGAGGTTCACCATCGGCTCGATCGTGAACAGCATCCCTTCCTCGAGCACGGCCCCCGTGCCCGGACGGCCGTAATGCAGCACATTGGGCGGCGCATGGAACACCCGGCCAAGCCCGTGGCCGCAGAAATCGCGCACCACGCTCATGCGGTGCGATTCGACAAAACTCTGGATCGCATGGCCGATATCGCCGAAGGTGTTGCCGGGCTTCACCACCTCGATCCCGCGCATCAGCGCCTCGTGGGTGATCTCGATCAGCCGTTCGGCCTTGCGCGACAGCTTGCCCGCCACATACATGCGGCTGCTGTCTCCGAACCAGCCATCGACGATCACCGTGACGTCGATATTGAGGATGTCGCCGTTCTGCAGAACTTTTTCGCCCGGAATGCCGTGGCAGACGACATGGTTGACCGAAATGCAGCTCGCATGCTGAAAACCGCGGTATCCGATCGTCGCCGATGTCGCCCCGGCATCCTCGACCATGCGGGTGATGATGCGGTCGATCTCGGCGGTGGTCTGCCCGACCTCCACATGCGGGATGATGTCGTCGAGGATGCGCGCCGCCAGCCGCCCGGCGGTGTGCATGCCGGGAAAGTCGCTTGCGGGGTCGTAGATGCGGATTCCGTCTTTCGTCAGGCGGCCGGTGTGGGCGTCGTTCACCATTGGCTCCATCAGCTTGGTTCTGGCAAGGCTCTAACCCGTTTCGACCGGCGAAACCAGAGGCGCGGTCAGGTCGATCCCCGCCGGGCTTATGCTGGTGCCGAACACCAGCGTTTCAACCCCGGCGACAGCGGCCGCCCGCGCGGCGGCGCCATAGGCCGGGTCGATGTCGTTGGCGATGGCGAAGCGCGCGGCATCGCTGCGCATCACCAGATAAAGCAGCACCGCGCGCTCTCCGCCCGCCGCTGCGCGGGCAAGTTCCCCCAGGTGTTTCGCGCCGCGCGCGGTCACGCAGTCGGGGAATTCGGCAAGCCCCGGTTCGCGCGAGAGCGTCACGCTCTTGACCTCGACCCAGGTGGCGGCAAGCCCCGGCTCCTGCAGCCGGAAATCCGCGCGGCTGCGGTCGCCGAAGGCGACCTCGGCCCGTATCGTTCCATGGCCGGCAAGGGGCGCGATGGCCTTGCGCCGCAGCGCCTCGCCCACCACGCGGTTGGCGAGGCCCGTATCGACGCAGGTGAAATGGCCGTTCTCGTGATCGACCAGCCGCCAGCCGAAATCCAGCTTGCGCCGCGGGTCCGCGTTCGGCTCGAGCCAGAGCCGCAGCCCCGGTTCGGCCAGCCCCGGCATGGCACCGGGATTGGGGCAATGCGCGGTCACCTCGCGCCCGTCCTCAAGGCGGCAGTCGGCGAGGAATCGTTTATAGCGCCGGATCAGCCGCGCCGGGACGAGAGGGGTTTGAAAGCGCATCCTCCGGGCCATATACCTGCACATATCGTGAGGCAAGACGCAGCGCGGATCTGCAACCGGGGGTTCCCTGTCATGGCCAATCCAACCGCCGCAATTCTGGTGATCGGGGACGAGATCCTGTCGGGGCGCACCCGCGACACCAACATGTATCACCTTGCGCAGGAACTGACCAAGGCCGGGATCGACCTTGCCGAGGCGCGCATGGTCGGCGACGACACCGCAATGATCCAGGATGCGGTGCGCGCGCTGGCGCAGGGGTACGACCATGTCTTTACCAGCGGCGGTATCGGGCCGACCCATGACGACATCACCGCCGATGCGATCGCGGCCGCCTTCGGGGTCGGAATCGACGTGCGCGAGGATGCGCGCGATCTGCTCAAGGCCCATTACGAGGCGACCGGGTTTGACCTGAACCCCGCCCGGCTGCGCATGGCGCGCATTCCCGAAGGGGCGGAGCTGATCGAAAATCCGGTCTCCGCCGCACCCGGTTTCAGCATCCGGAACGTGCATGTGCTGGCCGGGGTGCCGGCGATCTTCGAGGCGATGGTGGCCAGCGTCCTGCCGCGGCTGACCGGGGGCACGCCGCTGCTGTCGCAGAACCTGCGGGTGCAGCGCGGCGAGGGCGACATCGCCGGAATGCTGGCCGATATTGCCCGCGACTTCGAGGATCTCTCGATCGGGTGCTATCCCTACCAGCAGGACGGGGCCTATTGCTCCAACGTGGTGGTGCGCGGGGCGGACGGCGCGCGGCTGCAGGCCGCCATCGCCCGGCTCGGGCGCGAGCTTGGCCTGTGAGCGCGCCGGCGCCGCTGTGCGACGTGATCGACGCGACCTGGCCGGCGGCCCGGCGTTTGCGCTGCGGTCCCTTCATACTGCGCGACGGGCAGGGCGGGGGGCCGCGCGTCTGCGCAGCGACGCTCGCGCGCCCGGGCGACGTGCCGGATGCCGCAATGGTCGTGGCTGCCGAACGCGCCATGCGCGGCATGGGGCAGCGCCCGGTCTTTGCGCTCCGCCCCGGGGATGACGGGCTCGACGGGCTGCTCGCGGCGCGGGGCTACGGACACGGCGGACAGGTCTTGATCCGCGCCTGCCGGACCGGGCGGCTCGCCGCGGCGCTGCCGCGCCTCACGGTGTTCGCGGTACAGGAGCCCCTCGCGATCATGCGCGACATCTGGACCCGCGCCGGGATCGGTCCAGCGCAACAGGCGATCATGGCGCGGGTCGCGGGCCCCCGGACCGGGCTGCTCGGGCGGCACGGAAACCGCCCGGCGGCGGCGGCATTCGTGGCCGTCCACGGGGGCATGGGCATGATCCATGCGCTGACGGTCCTGCCGGCGCTGCGGGGGCGGGGTATCGGGGGGTGGATGCTGCGCGCCGCGGCGCGCTGGGCGCGCGGGCAGGGGGCGCGGCTGCTGCTTGCGCTCACCGCCGGGGGTATGGATGAAGATCGCGGAAACAGCCACGGGGCGGATGCCTTTTTCGAGGCGCTCGGCCTGCGCCCGCTCGGCGGGTTTCACTACCGCCTCGGCTCCGGCACGACGGGACCGGGGCGGGCATGAGCCGCGCGCGCAACAGCCTGCTGCGCGGGGCGCTCGCGGTTTTCGCCGCGCTGGCGGCAGCGCCGCTGGCCGCCTTCGATCTTCGCCTTCCCGCCGCCGCCGAGCCGCTCACCGCCCGGTCCAGCCCGCTTGGCAGCCACGCCCTGCCGGTCGGCGCCTATTCGCGCGGAACGGTGCCGGCCGAGGAACTCGAAGGGCGGATCACGCGCCGCAGCTGGCGCCTCCCGGGCGGCGGGACGACGCTCGAGATCCTGGCGCCGCTGCGCGCCCGGCTGGAGAGCGGCGGCTATGACATCCTCTTCCAGTGCCGCGACCGGAACTGCGGCGGGTTCGACTTCCGCTTCGCGATCGAGGTCATCCCGGCGCCCGGCATGTATGTGGACCTGCACGATTTCCGCTTTCTCTCCGCCCGCCGCGATGCCGATGCCATCTCGCTTCTGGTGAGCCGTGGCGAGGGCGCCGCGTTCGTTCAGATGATCGCGGTTTCCCCGGCCGATGCACCCGCCGCCCCGGTGGCCGACGCATCGCGGTTCCCGACCGGGGGCGACCTCGCCACGGGGCTCGCGGAAACGGGTCACGTCGTGCTCGACGGGCTCGATTTCGCGAGCGGCGCCGACCGGCTCGGCACCGGACCCCATGCGGCGCTCAACGATCTGGCCCGCGCCCTGCGCGAGGATGCCGGCCTGCGGATCGCGCTGGTCGGGCATACCGACAACACCGGGGCGCAGGCCGCCAATCTGGCCCTGTCGCGCCGCCGGGCCGAGGCGGTGCGCCTCCGGTTGCTCGATCTCTCCGGGGTGGCGGACGACCGCGTTCTGGCCGAAGGGGTCGGGCCGCTTGCGCCCCGGGCCTCCAACCTCACCCCCGAGGGGCGGGCGCTCAACCGCCGGGTCGAGGCGGTGCTGCTGGCGCCGGGCTGACCTCTGCTGCCTGTCCCCGAACCAGGGTCTTCTTCTGGCCATAAATATCCATTCCCTTCCGGCGCCGTTATCCCCTTGTTCAGGGCGGCTCGGACCCGTTCCCGCCAAGCGGCCCGGCCAGGTGGTCGACAAAGGCCCGCGCGGCCGGCGTGAGCAACGGTGCCGGCGGGCCGAGCGCGTGGATGCCGAGCTCCGGCCCCCCGATCCCGGGCAGGGCCTCGGCCAGCCGCCCCTCCCGCAGCGCCGCATCGCAGATGTAATCCGGCAGGAAGGCGATCCCGAGCCCGGCAATGGCCGCATCGCGCAGCGCGCGCCCGTCATCCATGCCGAGCCGGCCGGTGCCGCGCTGCACCCGCACCTCCCCCGCCGGCGTCACAAGCAGCCACGGATCGGGCGGGTCCGCCTGCCGGCGCAGCAGGGCGTGGTGGTCAAGGTCTTCGATCCGTCCGGGCGGCCCGTGCCGGTCCAGATAGGCGGGCGCCGCGACCAGCCGGCACCGGCTCGACCCCAGCCGCCGCGCATGTGCGCCATGCCCGGGCACGTCGCCGATGCAGAGCGCAAGGTCGGCCCCATCGACGCAACCCTCTGCCGCAGCCTCCGCAAGCAGGAATTCGAATGAAACACCGGGATGCGCCTGCATGAAGCCCGGCAGCAGCGGCGCAATGGTGTGGGTCGCGAAATCGCGCCCCGCGCTCACGCGCAGCAGGCCCGAGGGCGGCGCCTGCAGCGCTGTGATGATCGAATCGGCCGCATCGGCGGCACTGAGCGCGCGCCGGGCGCGTTCGTAATAGGCGCGCCCGATGTCGGTCAGATCGACGCGGCGGGTGGTCCGGTCCAGCAGGCGCGTGCCAAGCCGCCCCTCGAGCGCCGCGATATGTTTCGACACGGCGGATTTGGACACGCCCATCTTGCGGGCGGCATGGGTAAACCCGCCCTGATCCACCACGTTGATGAAAGCTTCCATTGCCGCCAGCCTGTCCATCGTTCCGCCCTGATCGCAAATCCGGTTCGGGGTTCCGTATTGTTCTCCATCAGGGCAAAAAGACGGCAAGGCTGCGACAATACCGGGAACGGCGTGGAATCATTGCGTCAAGGCAAACCGCGGCGGGTGGTTTTCTTTCGATGCCCGAGGCTGTAATTGCGGTGCAATGGCCTGCTACGGGCCGGCAGCGGAAGATGTCCATGACCAGCCCCCTCACTCCTGACGATATCGCGCGGCTTCCCTATCGTCCCTGCGTCGGCATCATGCTGATGAACCGCGACGGCCACGTCTTTCTGGGGCAGCGCCGGGACCGCTCGGTCGAAGCCTGGCAGATGCCGCAGGGCGGAATCGATTCCGGCGAACAGCCGCGCGCGGCGGCGCTGCGCGAACTGGAGGAGGAAACCGGCATCCCGGCGCGCCAGGTCCGCATTCTGGCCGAACTGCCGCAGGCGCTGCACTATGACCTGCCGCAGCATCTGGTGGCGCGGACCTGGGGCGGACATTACCGCGGGCAGGAGCAGACCTGGTTCCTGATGCGGTTTCTCGGCCGGGACGACGAGATCGACATCGCCACCGAACACCCCGAATTCACCGCCTGGCGGTGGTATCCGGCAGAGCGGCTCGAAGAGATGATCGTGCCGTTCAAGCGCGAGGTCTATCGTGCCGTCCTCGCCCGGTTCTCGGCCCTGATCGCCCCCGAAACCTGATTACGGGATCCCGGGCCGCATTGGCCGCGGGTTCAGGCGATCAAACCGCGTTCGCGCAGGAGCACGCGCAGATCCGCTTCGGGCCGCGGCCCGACGTGCGAGATCACCTCGCGGGCGCAGATGATGCCGATCTGCGCGCAGGTCTCGAGATCGCGCCCCGTCGCCATGCCGTAAAGGAAGCCGGCGGCGAACTGGTCGCCGGCACCGGTGGCATCGACCGGCTTGACCTTTTCCACCGGGATGTCGATGCGGCTGCCTTCGGAGACGATGGACACCTCGTCGCCCGAGCGGGTGCAGATCACCAGGGGGCAGATCGCCCCGACCTGCGCCAGATCGGATTCAAGGTCGCCGTTGCGATAAAGCGCGCGGATCTCGGCCTCGTTGCCGATCACGAAATCCATCTCGTTTTCGATCAGCGACAGGAAATCCTCGCGGTGGCGGTCCACGCAGAAGGGATCGGAAATCGCGATTCCCGGCATGCCGCCGCCGGCACGGCACTGGCGGGCGGCCTCCAGGAACGCGGCCTTTCCCGCCGGCTTGTCGAAAAGATAGCCCTCAAGAAACATGATCTGGGCGCGTTCCGTCACGGCTGTCGGCACGTCCCCGGGGCCGAGCTCGGCAGAGATCCCGAGATAGGTGTTCATCGACCGCTCGCCGTCCGCAGAGACAAAGATCATCGACCGCGACGTCGGCAGCGCCCCATCAAGTGCCGGCGCATTGACGAAATCAATGCCCGCATCGTTCATCGCATCGGCATAGAACCGCCCCGGCGCATCGTCGCGCACCCGCCCGATGAAGGCGGTGTCGAGCCCGAGCGCCCCGGCCCCGGCGATGGTGTTCGCGACCGATCCGCCGGGCATCTGCACACCTGCCTCCATGCGGGAATACAGGTCTTCGGCACGTTCGCGCTCGACCAGTTGCATGATGCCCTTTTCGATGCCCATTTCCGCCAGGAAGGCGTCATCGGCCTGGGCGATTATATCGACGACGGCGTTGCCGATCCCGACAAGATGATAGGTCTTCATAGGGTCTTGTCCTCGTAGAGACAGAGATCACGGATAAGGCAGGCCGGGCAGGCGGGCTTGCGGGCCTTGCAGGTATAGCGGCCGTGCAGGATCAGCCAGTGATGGGCATAGTCCTGGAAATCGACCGGCACCCGGTCCTCGATGGCCCGCTCGACCATCAGGACGTCGCGGCCCGGCGCGATCCCGGTGCGGTTCGCGACACGGAAGATATGGGTATCGACCGCCTGCGCCGGATAGTGCCAGCAGACGTTCAGCACCACATTCGCCGTCTTGCGCCCGACGCCCGGCAGCGCCTGCAGCGCGGCGCGCGATTTCGGCACCTCGCCGCCGTGTTCGGCGACCAGGATTTCGCTCAGGCGGATCACGTTCTTCGCCTTCTGGCGGAACAGGCCGATGGTCCTGACATGTCCGGTCAGTGCCTCCAGCCCGAGATCCACCATCTTCTGCGCCGAATCGGCCACGCGGAACAGGGCTTCGGTGGCCCGGTTCACCCCGGCATCGGTGGCTTGCGCGCTCAGCACCACGGCGACCAGCAGCGTATAGGGATTGGTATAGCAAAGTTCGCTCTTCGGCGCGGGATTGCTCGCGCGGAAGCGGTCAAAAATCTCTCGGATCGCGTGGTAGTCGAGTTCCCGGGCCATGACGCAGCTATGCCCGTCTCTTCCGCGCAGGGCAAGACGGCGCCGGACATGCAGCACTCGGCTTTCGGTCCCGGAGTCGCGCTATGCGCAGGATTCGGGTCGCATGCGGATGCGGGCGGGTTATATTCGCGCCATGAACCAGATCAACCAGACCCCGAAACCCGTCACCGGCGGCCCCGCCGAAAGCGGAAATTATCATTACGGTGTCATCCGCCGCGCGATCGAAGAGATCGACGCAGGGGGCGAGGATCTGTCGCTGGACGAACTCGCCACCCGGATGGGGATGAGCGCCGCGCATTTCCAGCGCGTCTTTTCGGCCTGGGCCGGCGTGTCGCCAAAGCGCTATCAGCAATATCTGCGGCTCGGCTATGCGAAGGAGCTTCTGCGCGGCAACCAGGCCACGCTCGAGGTCGCGCAGGCGGTCGGGCTTTCCGGCAGCGGGCGGCTCCACGATCTGTTCCTGCGCTGGGAGGCCATGACCCCCGGCGATTATGCCCGGAAGGGGGCCGGGCTCGTGATCCGCCACGGCTGGGTGGAAAGCCCCTTCGGCGATGCGCTGCTGATGGCGAGCGACCGCGGCCTCTGCGCCATCGGCTTTGCCGGCGATTCCGGGCGCGAGGCAATCGCCGCGAACCTGGCCGCGCGCTGGCCCGAGGCCCGGTTCCATGCCGATCCGGACGCGATCGCCCCGCTTGCGCAGGCCGTGTTCGGCGGCCGGGGCGAGATCCGCCTGCAACTGATCGGGGCGCCGTTCCAGATCAAGGTCTGGGAGGCGCTGCTGACCCTGCCGCCCGGCGAGGTCACGACCTATTCCGAGGTCGCGCGCGCGATCGGCAACCCGCGGGCGGTGCGCGCGGTCGGCAGCGCGATCGGGCGCAATCCGCTCAGCTGGCTCATCCCGTGCCACCGCGTGCTGCGCAAATCCGGCGCGCTGGGCGGATATGAATGGGGACTGCCGCTCAAGCGGGCGATGCTCGCGTTCGAGGGTGCACGGCAGGATGCCGCTTTCCCGCAAGCGCCCCCCGGCAGCGATTCGCCGAAGCCAGGGATTTCCCCGCTTGAGCCCGCCCCCCGCAGTCATGCTATAGAAAAGGGATGATGCCTCTTGCCGGGGCTCACGAACATGAGGCTGGAAACACGATGACCCTGAAGATCACCCTTTGTGCCCTGGTGGGCAGCGCATTCGTTCTTGGAGCCTGCACCGACCCGACGTCCATCGACAACGTGGCGAGCGGAGACCCCTATGGCAGCACCAAGCAGGGTGCGCTGATCGGTGCGCTCGCCGGTGGGGGGCTCGCCGCCGCGGCCGGCGGCAAGAGCAGCAAGGTGCTGCTCGGCACGGCGATCGGCGCCGCGGCCGGCGGTGCCCTGGGGAGCCAGCTCGACCGGCAGGCCGCCGAACTGCGCCAGCAGCTTGCGAATGACGGCATCACCATCACCAACACCGGCAGTCAACTGATCGTGACCCTGCCGCAGAGCATCACCTTCGCCACCGACAGCTTTACCGTGCGTGACGGGCTGCGCGCGGATCTGATGCGGGTCGCCGCGCATCTGCAGCGCTATCCGAATTCGGATGTGCAGATCATCGGCCACACCGACAGCACCGGCGCGGCATCCTACAACCAGGATCTCTCGGAGCGCCGCGCGCGCGCCGTGTCGAGCGTGCTGGCGCAGGGCGGCGTGCCGCAGGGACGCCTCGTGACGGTCGGCATGGGCGAAAACCAGCCGGTCGCCTCGAACCAGACCGCCGAGGGCAAGGCCCGCAACCGCCGGGTCGAGATCGTCATCATCCCTCACGTCTGATCCGGCCCGACGACCCTTGCGCAGGACGGGGCCGCCTGTCCTGCGCCCGAGCGCTGACACCTGGCGGGACGGAACGCCATTCTCGCACAGGGGCGACATGCGCGGCCCCGCACTCGGGTGCGCGCCGGGCCGCTCCTGGCGATGATCGCGCGCCTCGGGGGCGCCATTCGCCCGCGACCTTGCCCTGGCCCCTGAAAACCGCCGCCGCGCCTTCTTCTGGCAGAAATATCCCGGGGGAGTCGCCGTCAGGCGACGGGGGCAGAGCCCCCGCGATCCGGCCCCTGTCACCGGACCTCAGGATCGCCGCCCGCTGTCCCGCCTCATCCGCTCCGCGGCCGGAGCAGCGCGGAGGCGCGCAATCCCTCGGGTATGGCGTCGATCCCTTCGAGCACAAGATCGGCCATGACCTGCGCGACCTTCGGCGCCATGCCAAAGCCGATCTTGAACCCGCCGTTGGCGATGAACTGGCCCTTGTGCAGCGGATGGGGGCCGAGCACCGGCGCGCGGCTCCGGGCGCGGGGGCGGATGCCGGCCCAGCGGCCGACCACCGGGGCATCGCCCAGCACGGGCAGGGCTTCGCGGGCGCGGGTGATCAGCGCGTCAAGCTGCCCGTCGGTCATGGACGGATCCGACCAGTCGCGTTCGCTGGTCGAACCAACAGCCACCGTGCCGTCGCCATGGGCAACGATATGCAGCCCCCCGGCAAAGATCTGCGCCCGGCCCCGGCCCGCATCGTGGCGCAGCAGGGCCGCCTGACCCTTGACCCCGTTTCCGCAGGCGATCCCGAGCTGCCGGCTGATCCGGTCGAGATCGCGCCACCCCGCGGCATGGACGACCTGTCCCGAATCCGCCCCCTCGGCCAGCACCGCAACACCCCGCGCGCCGAGCGCCGCGACCAGCGCCGCGCAGGCCCGCTGCGGGTGAATCTGCGCGCTCAGCGTGTCCTCGACCACCAGCCCCGTGGGAGTTTCCGGGCACCAGGGGCCGAAATCAGCGGCGCTGCGCAGCCGCCATTCGGCCCGGCCCTGCCAGAGGCGTGCGGCATTTGCGGCGCGCATGGCGGCAAGGTCGCGGGCGTCAGCGTCGGCAACCGGTTGCAGCCGCCCGCTGCGCGCATAGCACGATGACCCCCCGCCTGCGGCCTCGACCCCGGCCCAGAAGGATTCGGCCATCAGAAGGCTGTCAAACTGGAACGCCTTCTTGTCGTTCCAGTTTTCGGGCACATGCGGGGCGAGCGCGCCGAGGACGCCGCCGCTCGCGCCGCTCGCCGGCCCCGCCGGGTCGATGACGCGCACCCGCGCGCCCCGCTGCACGGCGGCCCAGGCGATCGAAAGCCCGAAGATGCCGGCGCCGCGGATGGTGATGTCCGGCATTGCCAAGGCTGCGGCCTTTCTCCACTCTCGATGCGGTATGTCTTTCGGAGATGGTTTCATGACCGCTGCGGAACTGCAATGGCGCGATGGCTGCGTGCCGGTTTCGACCCGGTTCGATGATCCGTTCTTCAGCCTCGCCGGCGGGCTGGCCGAAACGCGCCATGTCTTTCTCGCCGGCAACGACCTTCCCGCAAGGTTCCGCGACGGATTCCACATCGCCGAACTCGGCTTCGGCACGGGGCTGAATTTCCTGGCCACGCTCAGGGCATGGGAGGACAGCGGCCGGCGCGGGCGGTTCCGTTTCACGAGCTTCGAGGCCTGGCCGATGGCGCGCGACGACATGGCGCGGGCGCTCGGCGCCTTTCCCTGCCTTGCCCCGCAGGCGGAGGCGCTGCTTGCCCGCTGGAACGGCGCGGGCGGGCGGCTCGATATCGGGCCGGCGGTGCTGACGGTGATCAGGGGCGATGCGCGGCAGACCCTGCCGGAATGGCGGTGCCGGGCCGATGCCTGGTATCTCGACGGCTTCGCGCCGGCGCGCAACCCCGAACTCTGGCAGCCCGGCCTCATGCGCGAGGTGGCGCGCCACACCGCCCCGGGCGGGACCGCCGCAACCTATACCGCCGCCGGCTTCGTGCGGCGGGGGCTCGAAAGCGCGGGATTCCGCGTCAGCCGCGAAAAGGGCCACGGCGGCAAGCGCCACATGACACGGGCAGTGCTGCCGTGAACGGGCAGGGCAACAACGTGCCGCTCGGCATCACGCTGATGATCCTGACGACCATGGTGTTCGGGGGGCAGGACGCCCTGTCGCGCCACCTGGCCGAGGAATACAACGTGCTGATGGTGGTGATGATCCGCTACTGGTTCTTCGCCGCCTTCGTCATCGCGCTGGCGGCCCGCAGCCGCGGAGGGCTGCGCGGCGCCGTCCGCACCGCCCAGCCCTGGCTGCAGATCCTGCGCGGCGTGCTTCTGGTTGGCGAGATCTGCGTGGCCATCCTTGCCTTTGTCCTGCTCGGGCTCGTGGAATCCACCGCCGTCTTCATCAGTTATCCGCTGCTCATCGCCGCGCTGTCCGGGCCGCTTCTGGGCGAACATGTCGGCTGGCGGCGCTGGGTGGCGATCGGGGTCGGGTTCGCCGGGGTGATGATCATCCTCCAGCCGGGCCGGGGCGTGTTCGATCCGGCGGCGCTGGTGCCGCTGCTCGCGGCCTTCATGTTTGCGGTCTACGGCCTGCTGACGCGCTATGTCGCGCGGAAGGATCGCGCTGCCACCAGCTTTTTCTATACCGGTGTCTCGGGCGCGGTGGTGATCACCCTGATCGGCCTCTGGTTCTGGGAGCCGATGACCGCCGCCGACTGGGGCTGGATGCTGCTGCTCTGCATCACCGGCGTGACCGGCCACTGGCTTCTGATCCGCTGCTACGAGGTGGCCGAGGCCAGCGCCGTCCAGCCCTTTGCCTATTTCCAGCTCATGTTCTCGTCGCTCATGGGGATCTGGATCTTCGGCGATGTCCTGCGCATGGGGGTCGTGGTCGGCGCGGCGCTGATCGTGGCGGCGGGGCTGTTCACCCTATGGCGCGAACGAGTCAAGGGTTGAGCCGGCAAGCTCCCGCGAAAACGGCACCGGCAGCGGTTCGAGCCCGAGCCGCGCCCGATAGACCGGCAGGCTCTCGGTCACGCGCATGACATAGTTGCGGGTCTCGTCAAAGGGGATCTGCTCGATCCAGTCCACCATATCCACGTCGCCCCGCCGCGGATCGCCGCGTTCCTCCATCCACCTGGCCGGCCGGCCGGGGCCGGCGTTATAGCCAGCGGCCATCATCACCACATTGCCGCCGAAACGCCCGGCGAGCGTGGCCAGATAATTTGCCCCGAGCCGGGCATTGTAATCCCATTCGCGCGTGAGGCGCGCGGTATCGTGACGCGCAAGCAGACCAAGCTGGCTGGCCATGGCCTGCGCGGTCGCGGGCATCACCTGCATCAGCCCGCGCGCCCCGGCATGGCTGACCACAGCCGGGTCGAATTCGCTTTCGCGCCGGGCGATCGCCAGCGTCATCTCGGGCGCCATGGGCAGGGCTTCCTGCGCCACCGGATGCAGCGGGTAATAGGCCGAATGCAGCACGATCGACCGTTGCGCCGCGCGCTTGGCGATCATCAGCGCGAGATGCGGGCGCTCCATCCCGATCGCCATCTCGCCAAGCTGCGCCGCGGCCGCGGCATCCTGGCTTTCGACCAGATGGGTCAGGAACCGGGTGCCGAGTTCGTCCTCGCCGGCAGAAAGCAGCATCCGCCCGGCGGCAAGGACGCTCGACGACGCGAAAGGAGCGTTCTGCCAGGGCTCCATGGCGGGCGGGTGCACGAAATCCCGGTCAAAAGGCAGCCCGGCCCGCTCGGCCGCGAGCAGCCCGTAGAACGAACTCTGGTGGCGGGCGCCCATCGCATAGGCCGCCTGCGCCTGCGGGCCGTTCCCGAGCGCCTCATGCGCCCGGCCAAGCCAGTATCCGGCCCGCCCGCGGGAGATCGGCGATTCCACGGCGTTCTCGAAACGGGTGAAATGGGCAAGCGCGGCCGCGGGATCGTTCAGGCGGTGCAGGGCAATGTAACCGGCCAGCCATTCGAGTTCGGCAAAGCTGGACCCTTCGCCCAGGAAATGCCGCGCGGCGAGCGCATGGGCGCGGGCGGCGTCCCCCTCGCGCATCTCGCGCCGCGCCAGCCGCTCGCGCAGCCCCGCCCAACGCTCGGGTTCGCCCAGCGCCTCGGCGGATTTCGAGCGCTCCAGAAGCAGCGCCGCGGCGTCGTCATGGCGCCCCTTGCGCCAGCGCCACTCGAACCGGTCATGGGCCAGACCGGCGGAATCGCGCAGCGCCACGGGCACCGCCTCGATCAGCGCATCGACCCCCGGCGCTTCCTCGCGCAGCGCCATGCGCGCCCGGGCCAGCGCCCGCTGCCCCTCGCTCACCAGCGGCAGCATGCGGCGCGCGTCTTCAAGCTCCCCGTCCCAGAGCATCCGGTCAAGCCGCGCCACATGGTGCGGCGCCAGCAGATCGGCATGGGCGGCAAGGTAAAGCGCCTGTATCGTGCTGCCCATCGGAAGGGTGCGCCAGGCCAGCACGATCCCGGCCTCGGCCTCGCCGCTGCGCCCGGCGCGCGCAAGCGCCGACGACAGCGTGAGCGCCCCCTCGGCGGTCTGCGGAAGGTCGTCGCCGAAGAATTCCAGTATCTCCTCGGCCGGCTGCCCGGCAAAGGCCGGTTCGCTGCGCCGGCGCAGCCACTCGAGCCCGGGCCAGTCGCTGCGGCGCGACAGAAAGTCGCGCACCTGCGCGGCGCTGCCCCGCCCCGCCCGCAGCCGGTGCCACTCGATGATGTCGTTGGCGATCGACCGGTCGGGGCCGGCGGCGCGAATCGCCTCGCCCCAGTCGCCCTTGCGCATCAGCGCCATGGCGCGCGACAGATGCGCGCCATCGGGCTCTGCCGCCGCCACGGAGAGCGCGGCGGAAGAACAGAGCAGGATCAACAGTGCCAGAACACGCGTCATCCCTTGCCAATCCCGATCAAGCGAGGCTAGAGCCTGCAACGATACCGCCTGCAGATGCGGGATCAACTCATTTCCCACCGGGAGGTGCCGGCACCGCCACTCACCGCGGCAGGACACCGCCCGCACCAGAGGACAGGTTTCCATGTTCAGAGGTTCGATGCCCGCCATCGTCACCCCCTTCCGCAACGGCGAACTGGATCTCGACACGCTCAAGCGGCTGGTGGAATGGCACGTGGCCGAAGGCTCGAGCGGCATCGTCCCGGTCGGCACCACCGGCGAAAGCCCGACCCTCAGCCACAGCGAACACGAGACGGTGATCGAAGAGGTGGTCAAGGCGGCGGCGGGCCGGATCCCGGTGATCGCGGGCGCCGGTTCGAACAGCACGCAGGAGGGCATGCGCCTGATCCGCCATGCGGCCGAGGTCGGCGCCGATGCGGCGCTGGTGGTCACCCCCTATTACAACAAGCCGACGCAAGGGGGCATGATCGCCCATTTCACCGCGCTGCATGACTGCTGCGATCTGCCGATCATCATCTATAACATCCCGCCGCGCTCGGTCGTGGACATGACCCCCGCCACCATGGGCGAACTGGCGCGGCTGCCGCGGATCATCGGCGTCAAGGACGCGACCGGAAAGATCGAGCGCGTCAGCCAGCAGCGCGCCGCCTGCGGCCGGGATTTCATCCAGCTCTCCGGCGAGGATGCGACCGCGCTTGCCTTCAACGCCCATGGCGGCGTCGGCTGCATCTCGGTCGCGGCGAATGTCGCGCCCCGTCTCTGCGCCGAATTCCAGAAAGCGATGCAGGATGGCGATTTCGCGCTGGCGCTCGACTATCAGGACCGCCTGATGCCCCTGTTCGAGGCGATCTTCATCGAACCGGGCGTGGCCGGGGTGAAATATGCCATGTCGCGCACCGGCCTCTGCAGCAATGAGCTGCGCCTGCCACTCACTCCGGTGGCGCAGGAAACGAAAACCGCGATCGACCGCGCCCTGCGCCACGCGGGCCTGCTGTCCTGAAGGCTGCCCCGGTTCGCGCCAGAGTCTCTTTCCGCGGGCCTTCTTCTGGCAGAAATATCCTGGGGTCCGGGGCAAAGCCCCGGCTCCGCGCCAGGACCCGTCCCTCGCTCACCCCTCACGGCGGCGGGGCTGGCGGAACGGCTGCATCCCCTCGCGGGCCAACTCGTCCGCGCGTTCGTTCTCGGGATGGCCCGCATGGCCCTTCACCCATTCCCAGCGCACCTCGTGGCGGCCTTGCGCAAGGTCGAGCCGCTGCCAGAGTTCGGCATTCTTCACCGGCTTGCGCGCCGCGGTCTTCCAGCCGTTGCGCTTCCAGCCGTGAATCCAGCCCGTGACCCCGTTCTTCACATACTGGCTGTCGGTGATGATGATGATCGCGCTCGGGCGCGTCAGCGTCTCGAGCGCCATGATCGCGGCCATGAGCTCCATCCGGTTGTTGGTGGTCTCGGCCTCGCCCCCCTTCAGTTCGCGCCGGCGCAGCGTCTCCTCCCCGCGCATGGCGCAAAGCAGCACCCCCCAGCCGCCGGGGCCGGGATTGCCGGAACAGGCGCCGTCGGTATAGGCGAGGATCCGGGTTGCCTCCGCCATGCCTGTCACACGACTGTCAGCGCCAGCGCGGCGATGGCCGAAAGATTGATCCAGAGCCGCAGCGCCAGCCACCAGGGCGGCGCGAGCCCCCAGCGCGAAAAGGCGAAATCGAGCAACAGGACCCCGGCAAAGCCGAAGATCAGGTTGACCCCGAGGCTCGCCGCGCCGCCCCCGCCCATCAGGAACATCCAGAGCGCCGGCGCCGCCGCCAGAAGCATGGCGACCAGGGCCCGGGCCCCGCTCGTGCGGGCCGCCAGCCCCCAGAGCGCCCCGGCCATGAACGGTAGCACCACCGGGGCCAGGAACAGCTGCAGGTTCGGCCCGATATAGGGCGCGCCGATCCGCGCCGCGCCCCAGCGCGCCAGATCGCCGCTCAGAAGCGTTGCGGCGCCCCAGAGGAACGGGGCGGCAAGCAGCAGGCCGAACAGGAGCGGAGCGGCAGGAATGCGCATCAGGCCGGCGTGCGCAGGATGCGCGGCGTCTTGAACTCGACACGCTCGACCGTGGTCTCGACCATCTCGACAGTGAGCGCGAACCGCGCCCGGCAGGCGTCCACCACCTCGTCGATCAGCTCTTCCGGGGCGCTCGCCCCGGCGGTGATGCCAAGGCTCGCAATTCCCTCGAGCGCGCGCCAGTCGATGTCGGCGGCCCGCTGCACGAGCTGCACATAGGGGCAGCCGGCCTTGGCGCCTACCTCGACCAACCGGCGCGAGTTCGACGAATTGGGCGCGCCCACCACCAGCATGGCCTCGCAGCGCGGCGCAATCGCCTTCACCGCTTCCTGCCGGTTGGTGGTGGCATAGCAGATGTCTTCCTTGTGCGGGCCGACGATGGCCGGAAACCGCGCCTTGAGCGCCGCGACGATATCGGCGGTGTCGTCGATGCTGAGCGTGGTCTGGGTGACGAAGGCCAGCCGCGCGGGGTCGCGCACCTCGACATCCGCCACGTCCTCGACGGTCTCCACCAGAAGCACCTCCCCGTCGGGAAGCTGGCCCATGGTGCCGATGGTCTCGGGGTGGCCGGCATGGCCGATCATGATCATCTGAAGGCCGTTTTCGGCATGGCGCCGGGCCTCGATATGGACCTTGCTGACCAGCGGGCAGGTGGCATCCACATAGATCATGTTGCGTCGCTCGGCCTCGGCCGGGACCGATTTCGCCACCCCGTGGGCGGAAAAGATCACCGGGCGGTCTTCGGGGCATTCGCTCAGCGTCTCGACGAACACCGCCCCCTTGGCGCGCAGGCCGTCCACGACGAATTTGTTGTGCACGATCTCGTGACGCACATAGACCGGGGCGCCCCATTTCTCGAGCGCCATCTCGACGATCTTGATGGCCCGGTCCACCCCGGCGCAGAATCCGCGCGGCGCGGCAAGGAAAAGGGTGAGCGGCGGCTTGTCGATCGGATCCATCGGTCTGAAAACTCCTGCGTCCGTCCCAAGGGCTAGGGCCTTGTGCGGAAATCGTCCAGAGGCGGCGCGAAAATCGGCGGCTCTGTGCTCCATGCACCGGGCCGCCCGCCCACCACCCGCGGCACCGACAACTGGCGCGGGGGGGGCGGTCCGTCCGGCAGGGCGCCGGGCGGGCGCTAGCCGTTGCTTGCGGCGTCGTAG